>JAFSUU010000127.1 GCA_017445115.1 Clostridia bacterium
AAGCGAATGCGATATGATATTTGCCCTCGTTCGCGAAGCGAACATATCGCGTGCCGAAGGCACATATCGAACACCGAAGGTGTATATCGCTTGCCCAAAGGGCAAATATCGCTGCCGACTGTCCTTTAGAACAGTCGGCATACGGCGCGCCGCTTTTGGACTTTTTATCGGTTTTGCAGTCGATGGATCAAAGCTGGTTCTGCACGTCTGTGTACGGGGTTATAGCTATCTCAAGATTTCCGTTTTTTGTGCGGAGCTCGTCGATCAGTGCTTTTTCCTCCGCGGGATCTTTCATCACTATTTTGAACGACAGACGGAACATGGAACCCATACCCGTCGTTTTTACTCCGACGCTTTCATAAGATTTGAGATAGTGAGCGAAAGTGTCGTCAAATATGTCGTGATATTCGATAGATTCCGGTATCGTGATACGGAGCAGTTTCTCGGGAGCCATTTTTTTGTGATCGAAGATCGGTATCATGGAGAAGAGGAAGAATATGACGGAGAGGCAGATCAGTATCAGCACTCCGTATCCGACGTAACCCATTCCGAAAGCGATACCTGAACCCATTGCGATGAGTATTGACGCTATTTCGTCTGATGTTCCTTGCGCGGAACGGAATCTAATAAGACTGAACGCACCTCCTATTGCGACGCCGGCTCCGATATTGCCGTTTACGAAGGTGATCACGGCCGCAACGATGAACGGTATAAGCGACACTACGATAAAGAATCTTTTTGTAGAACGGACCCTGAATGACATTAAGAACGCGTATATCAATCCGGATACTATCGCTACAGCTGCCATAGTAAAGAATTCGGATGTTGTGACAGATGAGGAGTAAATTGAATCAAACATTGTATATCCCTCCGTTGAACGTTTTTTTAGCTTGTAATTTGTAAGCTTCCCCGTATTTTGAGAAACTGTTTTTGAATATCTTGCCGTCGTCGAGGATCTTTGTGAGCCAGAGCGGCATTGCTTCCTGCACTTTGATTTCGAGTATCGAGTAGCCTTCGGGTAAAAGCGATATCCCGTCCATCGATATCCGAAGATCGAGATCATCGGTGCGGTATCTCGGATTATTGTCTATTGTCAGCCTCAGATCTCCGTCCGGTTCAAAGTACGCAGTCCGGTCGTAAATTATAAGGCAGGCGGGTGCGAGATCCTTATAAAAATCTCTGAAATAAGTCAGTTCCCGGTTGATCTGACCTCCGGCGCATATATCGCCTTCGCCGTCGAAAAATCGTTTGACCAGCGGTATCGTTGATTGAACGCGCCTTTTATATACGATCCCGTACGCTTTTCTCTTTAGTTCGAGAAATACGGGAGACGTATCCGTTGCGAGACCGTAAGAACGAAGTCTCATTTTTTCCTTGAAAGGAGGCTTTTCTATCGAAGCGTTTATAAGCCGGTAGTCCGGGGTATCGTAGTAAAGTGACGCGATGGACGTGAGTCCGAACCGGTCGACTTCCATGTGCCCGATAAGCCGCTTCTTGAAAAACTCTTCCTGTTCCGGTGAAATGACATACTTCAGTTCATACCGTTTCATCACGACAACGGGATTTTGAACTTCTGTCATTTTATTAACCTCCGCCATGTCAAAAAGCGATCTTCAATGTGAACACACCGTTTGAGACCGAAGCGGAAAGCCTTCCGTTCAGGCTTTTGACAGTCTCTTTGACGAACGAAAGCCCGAGCCCGTTGCCGTCGATGCCTTCAGCGTTGGGGAGTCTTGTGAATCTGTCGAACACCTGATCCGCAGGACCGTCGGAGAGAGTGGTATCATTTGATGAAATAAGAGAAATTCTTCCGTTTTCATTTTTCAGAGAGAATGACGCGGTGGCATTTGAAAACTTAAGTGAATTCTCTATTATTTCTTTTACGGCTTTTCTCAGAATATCCGGATCGCCGCTTACTTTGATGCCGCTGTCGACCTCGCGTTCAAACGTTATGCCGCGCTCCGTAAACTTCGGGAGAGCGGAGTCCGTCGCAGCTGCGGCGATAAGTGAAAGGTCGCATAGTTCGGATTCCGTCGTCCCTCTTTCGAGAACGGAGAGCGTGCCGAGCTTTTTTGTGAGAGAGATCATCTTTTTTACCTGACGGTTTATCGAAAGCGTTTGTTCGCTCTGTCCGCTTGTCCTCTCGATCACCTCTGTATTTGCATTGATAACCGTGAGAGGGATCTTGAACTCGTTTTCAGCTTCGGCAAGGAACTTCTTCTGTTTTCTGTCCGCTTCTTCGATCGGTTTGAATATCGCTTTACTCATGAAAATGAGGAATGCAAGGCATATAGCGAGCCCTATGGCTTCACCGACAATCGAGATGATCAGTATGCGGAAAGACGGCAGAAGTTCGCGCCCCTGGTCGACCACCGTTACGTATAAGAAATCGGCGTCTTTATATACACGGTATCTGTAATAAGTTTCGACCCATCCAACACGTTCTTTTGTCAAACTCTGCGCTATTTTCAGCGCTTCATCTTCCGTAAACGACGAAATGTTGAAAGCTACCATTTCGGCTTTTCCGTCGGGATCGAATTTAAATGTAAAATATCTCGCAGTGTACGGAAGTTCCGGGGAATCAGGACCCATCCTGTCGAAATTGCCTTTTCCCGACGGCTTGAAATCCATGTGATCGTCAAAGACAAGAAAATCCTTGAAAGAGCCCCTTTCTCCGGCGATCATTTCGGTCACGCGGTCAGCGTCGTTTGCGACCATCGTAAAATTGATCCCGTTTATGATCGACACTAAAACCGTGAGCAAAACAAATACCGCGATCATAGCGTATATAACGAATTTTTTTCTAACTTTATTCATCTTCCGTCACCAAATTATATCCTTTGCTGATCGTATATTCGATGTGAAAAGGAGCGGCTACCGAGGACAGTTTTTTGTTTAACGAGTCCACGAGAATATCCGTTCGCCTTTCGTCAGGCGGGGTTCCGCACGAAACGGACGAGAACGTATTCAGTTCTTCAAGAGTCAGCTTAACTCTACCCGAAAGAAGAAATTCAGAGGGGTCGACAGTGACGCCGCAGACGTCAAAAGGTTTTCCTTCGGAGGCCGTGCGTATTACATCCTCCGTTTTTGCCGTCAGTTCTTCAGGCAGAAAAGGATAGGAAAGATATGACGCGGGCACAGGTTCTTTTGCCAGCAGCTTCGGACTGACCGGCGCTTTCGTCAAAACTATCGACGGTGTGCCGGAGTCTTTCAGCGCATTCAAAATATCTTTGAGCTTTATTCTCGGAAGGTCACAGTCGATTATTGCCGCATCGAATTTTGATTCCGCCATACGGCTTATTGCCTGTATGCCGTCGAACGCCTGACTTACGCTGTTTCCGGTGATTTCTAAATAATCCGAAAGCCCGGACAAAAGATCTCTGTCGGAAACGGCGACCAGAATATTTGAACCGTTCAATTAAATCCCCCCTGCTTTATCTGTATGCTGATTAGATTATACCACAAAAAATTGAACTTTGATTGAATATTCTATAAATCGTGAAAAATCCGGACAAATTATTTTATTTTCCTTTTTTATTGAAATAACACGAATTGTATGATAGAATAAAAGCAGAATAAATACGTGACGTGTCACGGAAAAAGGAGGAATAAAATGAGCGAAAACAGATTTTACATTTGCGAGCACTGCGGGAACATTATCGGAATGATCAATGACAGCGGCGTTCCCGTCGTTTGCTGCGGACAGAAAATGACAAAACTTGAAGCAGGTACTGTTGAGGCAAGTCTTGAAAAGCACGTTCCTTCGGCAAAAATCGAGGATGGAAAGGTGATCGTTGAGGTGGGCTCCGTTCTTCATCCGATGGTCGAGGAGCACAGCATCAAATGGGTCTATCTGAAGACGGACAAAGGCGGTCAGAGAAAGATACTGCACCCCGGTGAAGAGCCTCGCGTAACGTTTGCCCTCGCGGATGAGAAACCGCTTGCGGTCTATGCGTACTGCAATCTGCACGGGCTTTGGATGGCAGAGCTTTGATATCGATTCGACATTATAAACTAAGCAAGCCGCTTGCGGCTTGCTTTTTTTACTGCAGGGCCAAACGAAAATTGAACGCAAATTATTAAATAATGTAAAAAATAGTTGACATTCAGTTCAATATGTCATATAATAATCCTGGTTTTGAACAAAAACACAGAATAATTAAGAAAAGGATTACTGAAATGAAGAAAGAAATCGCAAACGGCGGAGAACAGGTAACGCTTAAGCGACAGCTGAATCCGATGCACGTGTGTGCGATCGCCTTTGGATGCATCATCGGATGGGGCAGCTTTATCAACCCCGGTAAAAAGTTTCTCCCCAATTCCGGTGTCGCAGGTACTGCGATAGCTATGGTACTCGGCGCTCTCGTAATGGTCATAATTGCGGCGAGCTATGCATACATGGTCCCGAAATACCCGCAGTCGGGCGGAGAATTCACGTTCACCAAAAACTGTTTCGGCAAGATCCCCGCGTTTATCTGCGGTTGGTTCCTCGTCGCGGGCTATCTGACAAACGTTCCGATGAACTCTACAGCTATCGGTATGATAGTTGACGGAGTTGACGGCGATGCGAATATTCTTAAATGGGGATTCAGCTATGAAATAGCAGGTTTTCCCGTTCACCTCGGCGAGATACTGTTTGCAGGTGCGATACTGATACTGTTCGGAATTCTGAACATTGTCGGTGTTAAAAAAGCAGGATTTGTTCAGATCGTCCTCGCTTCTCTCCTTGCTATTTGCGCATTTACTCTGTGCATAGCGTGCATCATATCTGCTGACAAGCAGGGCATCAACTGGGAGCTTGCTTGGGGCTTTGACAAAAACGCAGCTCTCGAAGCGGCAGGGGGAAAAGAACTCACAAACATTGCAGGAGTCAATTTTGCCGATTATGCGAACGGAACTACTTCACAAGGAAAGATCGCAGCAATCCTCGCGACTTTCGCGATAGCTCCGTGGGCATTCGTCGGTTTTGACACGATCCCTCAGGCGGCGGAAGAATTTAAGTTCTCATATAAGAAAGTTATGAAGATCCTCGTGATCGCGATAGCTTTCGGCGCGTTCGTTTATATTTCCAACAATACAGTTGCGGCAGCTGTGTATGCTAACTGGCCGGAAGACGTTCTTAAAAACGACTGGGTCCTTTTGATTGCAGCAAAGCATTTGCTCGGAAATTTCGGTACTGTCCTTATAGCGATAGGGGTTTCTTGCGCGGTCCTTTCGGGTATCATGGGATTTTATCTCGCGTCCAGCAGACTTATGTTTGCTATGGCGCGCGACGGATACCTTCCGAAAGTATTCTCCAAAGTCGATCCGAAGTACGGCACTCCCAAGAATGCAATGATCTTTTGCATCGCCGTTTCTCTTGCAGGACCGATTCTCGGTAGGAACGCTCTGGGCTGGTTCGTCGATATGTCGGCGATAGGCGCATCGATCGGGTATATGTTTACTTGCCTTGCTACTCTCATAACTATGAAGAAATTCGGTGACGGAAAAATTGGTCTGAAGATACTTGCTGCAGCCGGTGCTTTCCTGTCGATTGTGTTCATCGTGCTTCAGCTCATTCCGATCCCCGGACTTTCCGGAGTCAGCTTTGGTACTGAGTCCTATATCCTGCTTATAGTATGGATAGTTCTCGGTGCTCTGTTCTATATCTACGAGAACGCCAAAAAGAAGAAAAACGAACTTGAATAATTATTTTGCCCGGGCATTCGCCCGGGCAATTTCTTTATATTCTGAGTCTTGAAAAATCGGCATATTCTTCAATTATCTTTACGATCGCGGTAAGTCCATCTTCGTCCTCTTCTGTAAACCGTGAGAACACCGGACTGTCAACGTCAAGTACCCCGACGATCCTTCCGTTTGAACAGATCGGTATCACGATCTCTGAATTTGAAGCTGAATCGCAGGCGATATGTCCGGGAAAGGTGTGGACGTCATCAACTCTAATAGTCTTGCCTTCTTTGACCGCCGTACCGCAGACGCCTTTGCCTATCGATATCCTTATACAGGCGACTTTGCCCTGAAACGGACCGAGCAGAAGACTTCCCGAATCCATAAGATAAAAGCCTGCCCAGTTCAGCCTGTCGAGCGCGTCGTATATCAACGCGGAAGCGTTAGACAGAAGCGGCACGTAATCGCGCTCCGCTTCAGCTATCGATTCGATTTGCTTTGCGAGAGATTTATAATCAGCCATAAAGACCTCCTTTATCAACAAATCAATGATAACACAAACGTGAAAATATTTCAATAACCAAATAAAATACCGCGCCGCTATTGAAAATAATCTTTTGCCGTGTTAAAATTTAGTTATAAAATGTAAACGGCGGAGGTAGATTTGACAAACAACGACATTGAAGTCAAAAAAGAAAAAAAGAATAGTTTGATAGATCGCGCCGCGTCGTTGATCGTCAAGGGCAGGATCATAATCATCATCCTGTTTGCCGCTGCGTGTATTCTGTCGGCGCTTACTCTCGGAAAAGTCAAGATCAACACGGATCTCACGTCATTCCTCCCGGACGAGACCGAAACAAGACGCGGCATCGCCGTGATGAATGAGGAGTTCAAGACGTTCGCCTCGGCAAGCGTGATGGTGTCCGGCGTCGATTACAGCGAAGAGTTGGCGGTATCTGAAAAACTCTCCGCTGTCGACGGCGTTGTCTCAGTATCGTTTGACGACACCGATTATCACTATAAAGACGGTTCGGCGCTCTTTTCCGTCTCTTTCGGCGGCGATTCGGAAGATGAAAAAGTCGTTGCCGCAATGGATAAGGTGAAAGAGACCGTATCGGGGTATGAAACGTATATTTCAACCACGGTCGGAAATGATTATCAGAAGCAGCTCGCCGAAGAAATGGGCGGTGTAATACTGATCGCGGCGATAGTTATATTCGCGGTGCTCCTTTTTACTTCAAAAAGCTATTTTGAAGTTTTGATCTACGCAGTCGTGTTCTCCGTTTCTGCGCTGCTGAATATGGGTACTAACTTCTGGTTCGGTGAAATATCGTCGATCACAAATTCAGTCGCTATTATCCTTCAGCTCGCTCTGGCGATAGATTACGCGATCATTTTCGCTCACAGATACCAGGCTGAAACGGAAAGAGAACCGGGTAAGGCGGCGCTTGCAAGAGCTCTGTCGCGTTCGATCGTCGAGGTCTCCTCGTCGAGCCTGACGACGATCTCCGGGCTCATCGCGCTGACTCTGATGCAGTTCAAGCTCGGTTACGACCTCGGTATCGTTCTCGCAAAAGGTATCGTTTGCAGTATGCTGACAGTTCTTCTTCTGATGCCCGGTATAATTTCGTTTTTCCCGCGCGTACTGAAAAAGACCTCGCACCGGAGCTTTGTTCCCGATATTTCAAAATGGGGAAGATTTCTCGCAAAGCGCTCGTTTGTATTTGTCATAGTATTTGCTTTACTCGTTCCTGCGGCTGCTGTCTTCTCGTCAAAGACTGAATACGCTTTTTCCGACGGCAGCATAACCGAGATCATAAGGTCCGAAAGCCGGGAAGCGATGCATAAAATTAAAGATACTTTCGCGTCGAATACGTCTATTGCGCTTATCGTCCCGTCCGTTGATTACGAAAAGGAAAGAGAGCTTTTGACCGAGATTTCGGGGTATGAAGGAGTTAAGAGCGCAACGGGAATCGCAAATATTAAATATGACGGCGAACACTATCTGACCGATACGTTCTCCGTCGACGATGTCGTGAACTATCTCGGTATCGAACGCGATAAAATAGAACTTCTTTTCAAAGCGTACGCATTTGAAAAACTTGAGGACCTGTCGGCATTCGGCAGCGATGTGTCAAATTTAAGAATCCCGCTCGTTGACCTCGCGCTCTATCTGTTCGACAAGATCGACGACGGCGCAGTTGTTTTGACCGAAGAGCAGAGCAATCTTCTCGGGCCTCTGCGCTCACAGCTTGAATACGGGACGGATCAGCTCAAAGGCGAAAAATTTGATCGCATGATCCTCACGTCATCTTTTGCTCCCGAAGATGAGGGCGCGCTCGCGTTTGTTGACAAAATCAAAAGCAGGGCGGTCGAAGAATTCGGTGAAGGCGCTCTCGTGATCGGCGACGTCACGAGCGCGAGAGATCTTCGCAATTCGTACAAAAGCGATTCGGTCCTTATAGCGATCCTGACGATAGCTTTCGTGTTCCTTATACTGATGGCAACGTTCAAAAGTCCCGTTGCCGCAGCGCTTCTCGTACTCGTGATCCAGGGCAGTATATGGATAAACTTCTCGATACCGTACTTCCTCGGAATGAGAGCGTCGTTCGTCACTCAGATGATAGTGACGGCGATTCAGATGGGCGCGACTATCGACTACGCGATAGTTATGATGAACCGCTACCTCGCGCACAGAAAATCATATGACAAGAAAGAGGCGATAGCGCTTGCGGTCAGAGACAGCTTTCCGACCGTCATCACTTCCGGACTTATCATGTGTGTCGCCGCGCTGCTCATCGCGTTCAGAGTCAGCGACGTATACGTCGGGCATATCGGATTTGCCGTAGGACGCGGCGCGCTGATATCGGTAATTCTAGTAATGACGGTGCTTCCGCAGCTCATCATCCTGTTTGACAAAGTTATTGAAAAAACTACGATAAGAATAAAAAAACAAAATCAGAAAGGCGGTAACTGAAAATGGCTGAACTCATAGGTAAATATGCTGTTGCAAAGACTTTCTTTGCGATCGGAGACGACGTTGCTCTCTTCACTCGCGAGGAAGTTGAGGCAGATTTGGAAGCGAAGATCGCTTCAGGCGATATGGAGAGGGAAGAGGCATCGGAATACCTCGGTATCTTCGACGCTCTCTACGAATTCACTACCGACGGAAAGATCAATACCTGGATGAAGCTCCCCGAAGACGTGTCCGAAGAAGAGATCAGGGAGGCAGTCGAAGCCGGCGAGATAGCGGCAGTCGATAACGGCTATATGCTTGCAGAGCAGAAAGAGTGGTTTGAAGAGGATGGCAAATTCTTCTACGACACCGAAGAGTACCGCGAGATCGCGGGCGAAGAACAGTCCTCGGTCGATGAACTCACATTTGACGAAGAAGGCTTGCTGAATTTCGGCAGCGGAATGGTGAAACTGAAGAAGATCTGACCTTAATATTTTTTTAGTGCTGACTTTAGTGAATAATCCGCATAGTAAAAGCCTGCCGCGCGACCGTGCGGCAGGTTTTTGTCTTTTACTATCGAATATAATGAAGTATTAAAAAGATTTTGGAGTGAAATCGCCGGCAGAATGCGCGATTTTTCTTAATTTAGGAAATTATTATATTTTTTTAACAGTATGACTTCTTGGAATTAATAAACAGTCCATATCTCTCAAATAAAATTATAATACAGATATTATTCGGGGTGCTGTATATGAGAGTTATTGAGTTAGATCACCTTACGAAATATTACGGCAATATCAAAGGAATAGAGGACGTCTGCCTTACTGTTGACGAGGGAGACTTTTTCGGATTGTTCGGACCTGCGGGATCCGGAAAGAGCACGACGATCAAGATATTGCTCGGATTGCTTTTCGCTTCTTCCGGCAGAGCGTCGATCCGCGGTAAGGAAGCTTTTTATGACAGAGCGTCTGCTCTCGAGGACGTGGGATATCTGCCTCCGGAATCCATGCTTCACGGCGGGATCATGGTTAAAAACATTCTTGACTATTGTGCGAGAATGAGAAAAAAAGATTGCAAAGAGGAGGCGCGCCGCCTTTGCGAGAGGCTTGGACTCGATATGACGAAAAAGGTCGACGAACTGTCCGACAGCAACAGAAAGAAAGTTGCCATCGTCTGCGCGCTTCAGCACGATCCGAAGATCTACGTTCTTGACGAACCGACAAGCGCTCTTGATAATAGCGCCAGGGGCGAATTCTATTCTATAATGAAGGAGAAAAACAAAAACGGCGCGACCGTCTTTATGTCGTCGCACCTGATGCCGGAAGCGGGAAAATACTGCAGAAATGCGGCGATCATAAGAGAAGGAAACGTTCTCGCGTCTGACAGCGTCGAGCGTCTCGTGAACACCGGCGTAAAGCGTGTGTTCTTACGCAGCGTGTCGTCGCTGCCGAAGATCAAGAATGCGCGTGACGTCAAGTTCGGTAAGCACGGCGTGAAATTCTTGTATAAAGGCTCACCGGCGGAGCTCCTTGAGGTTTTGTCCCATCTTGAATTTGACGATTTCACGATAACCGATCCCGATCTTGACGAGATATTTCTTCATTACTACACCAACACCGACTGATATGAGAGATCAATGCCCGCTGTTTTGAGTGCTCAAAACAGCGGGCATTTTGCGTATAAGCTTGAAATTATCTGTAATTTGTGCGCGCGATTATATTCTCCTGCAGGTCGCGGTCAAGGTCTACAAAATACGCGCTGAACCCACCCACGCGGACGATCAGATTCTTATGATCTTCCGGATGGTCGAGAGCGTCGATAAGCTCGTCACGGCTGACGACCGTGATCGAAAGCTGCTGGCCGAGATTTTTGAAATAGCTCTTGGCGAGAGATTTCAGAGCATTTTTACCCTCGGTACCTTCGAACATAGCTTTGTCGAATTTAAGATTCAAAATAAATCCGCTGCCGGGCAGAGTGTGATCGTAAGCGAGACATGAAGAGAGAAGCGCGGTCGGTCCGCAGACGTCTTTTCCGGGCGTCGCGCCGATCGAATCGCCGTAAAGACTCTCGCCGCGGCGCTTTCCGTTAGGCAGCGCACCGGACGCGCCGCCGTTCTTTGCAGCTCTGTCAAAAGGCGAGCATCCTCCGGAATAATATCCTCCTCGCCAGGTCTTTTTCGTGTGCAGATACCTGCAGCAAAAGTCGATGAGCTCTGACGCGATACCGTCTACGTAAGCGTTGTCGTTTCCGAAATTCAATCCTGAATTCTTGAGGTCGCCGAGCATTTCGCCGTATCCCTCAAAATCTGCTTCTATCGCATCGCGTATTCCGGCGAGTGTGTATTTTTTGTCTTCGTACACGAACTTTTTAATGTTCGCGATCGAATCTATACAGTCCGGAACGCCTTCAAAGAGTATTTGTCCGTGACCGTAGAGCGGACCGCGATTCTTATAATCGAGACCTTTTTCAATGCAGCCCTCGACCGTCATGGTGCGGATCGGGTTCGCGCTGTATTTCGCATATATCGCCTGGGCTTTGTTTGCCATACTGCAGACCGCGTCTGCGGCGTGTATATACTGAGACCTAAATGCTTCGATGAATTTGTCGTAACTTTCGAGATCTTCTGCACGCGGAGTTTCACAGCCGACCTGTTTTCCCGAAACGGTGTTTCGTCCGCCGGTGAGCGCGTAACCGAGGACGATGCCGAGATTTAGTTCGCCGTCCTCAAGCCCCATGTGAGATTTGCCTTGTATGTCGATCTGATTGCATCCGTTCATAACGTAACGGTGAGAATCTTCCGGGGGTATTCCGAGCCTTTCGAGCGCCGGACAAACCGCTTCATCGTTGTAAAGAGCGGGCATTCCAATGCCGCTCACGATCGTTTCTATAGCCTCGTCCCACAACGTCTCGGGCGTGTTTTTGTGACACCTCATTGTCAGATTTGGAGTCTCATACCCATACTTTCGTGCGACCCTTAATATCTCATACGAAAGGCTGTTTGTCAGATCGTTTCCGTCTTTATCGGAACCCGAAATGCACAAATTCCACGTCCTCGTTTTGTGGAAAAATACCCAAAGATCTTCGAGCGCCTCTCTCGATTCTTCATGATCGGAGGAGTCCCAAAAATCTCGCATATACTGATCAAAATGGCCGGGTGAATCTATCCCGTCGAGGGCGAAGACCGCAGCGTATACGGTTACCGCTTCGGCAAACGTTCTTGCGGAAAGACGCGGCGAGTGTTTGAAGGCGGATATTGTCCTCAGAAGTTTTCGGCTTCCGGTGCGTTCGTACTCGGTCAGGGCAGCGTCGTGAATTCTTTCTCCTAGAATATCGAGCGCGTCGAGCGTCAACTCAAGCCCGTCGTAAAGATCGGAGGAATCCGGGTTTTCCGCTCTGTATTTCTTGATCTTGTTTCTTATGCCGACAGTTCCGATAGATGCAAAATCGATAAGAGACGGAACCGCGTGACCTCCCCACGTACCGCCCCATCCCGTGTCGGAACAGGTGACGTCGATCTCGTTCTTCGTGAACGAACTCCAGATGTGAGCGCCCACGTCGTATTTTTTCATCTGTTCGGCGATAAAGCGGTAGTCGTCGGCAAGTTCGGGATGATCTTCCGCTTTCTTTTCAAGAAGCCGGATGTTCGGCGTCTGTCCTGATGAAAAAGTCGAACCGCTGGCTATGCTGCCGAGATCAAAAGACGGAAATCCCGTTTCAGGATCAAAAGATATTCCGACGGAGCGCGCAAGCGAAAGATAACCCGCGCCTGTCGAAACGTATATGCTCTCGCTGCCGGAAGTCAGAAAACCAACGGCAAACGGTTCGTCTTTGACCTTGAGATCTCTCATTCGCGTCACCTCCGCTTTTGTGATATTACTGAATATATTATACACTATCATTTTCTGTCAATCAAGTCAAAACGAATTATGATTTATATGGAATTTTGCATTTGCTTGTGATATAATACTAAGGAAACATATTGATATGGGAGTAATTATGCTCGATATACTTATAAAAAGCGGAACCGTTTATGACGGCAGCGGGAAACCGGGGATTTGCCGTGACGTCGGCGTCAAAGACGGAAAGATAGTCTTTCCCGACTCCGGCGCGGAAGTTGAATCAAAAGAAGTCATAGATGCGAAAGGCTTTGCCGTAACTCCCGGATTTATCGACGCGCACACGCACGCAGACGAACAGATATACGGAGAACCTTCGAGAGCGAGCAAGCTTCTTCAGGGAAACACGACCGAGGTCGCGGGACAGTGCAGCTTTTCGCGCGCTCCGTATCTTCCCGACGCGCCGTTTGACAGCGAAGAGACACGCCTTCGCATAGCGCTCGAGCCGACGTATCCGTCGTATGCCGAATACAGAAAAGACATGGAGTCGAGAGAGTACGGCACGAATATTCTCTCGTTCGTTGGACACAGAAGCATCCGCGCTTCCGTCCTCGGAATGGAGAACCGTCCCGCAACGTCGCGTGAGCTCGACCGTATGAAAGGACTTCTCGCGGAGTGCATGGAGTCCGGAGCTCCCGGAATGTCGACCGGACTCGTTTATGCTCCGAGCTGCTATGCGCCGGAAGAGGAACTCGTTGAGCTCCTCCGCGTCGTTGCAAAGTACGGAGGAATGTACACTACCCACATTCGCGGAGAGGCGGATACGGTAGTTGAAGCGCTTGAAGAAGCGCTCAGGATCGGAAACGCCGCGGGAGTACCCGTCAATATTTCACATCTCAAAGCAATGTTTCCGCAGAATTATCATAAAGTCGACGTGATGCTTGAAATGATAGACAATGCCGTCGCAAAAGGTCAGGACGTCACGTTCGACGCATACCCCTACGACGCAACGTCTTCCCCCGCGACGTCCGCGCTTCCGCCGAGTTTTCTCGCAAAAGGGATCACCGCCGTCTCCGATTTTCTCGGAACGAAAGAAGGAGTCGCGGCTCTTCGGAAAGCGGTCACAAATCAGACCGAGGTCTGGGAGAATCCGATTAAAAATATAGGCGCCGGGAATTTTATCATAACTGACGCATCGGTCACGACTGAAGCAATAGGGAAGCGCGTTTCGGAATACGCGGCGATGAAAGGACTTGACGAGATCGAAGCGTTTGCTGATCTTTTCCACCGCAACCGCTGCGATATGACCGACGTCAGATTCAATATGCTTGAAGAGAATATTGAGAAGATCTACCGCCATTCGCTCTGCCTTGTCGGATCCGACGGGCTTTACACCGGAGGCGCTGCTCTTGCTCACCCGCGGGCATTCGCGACTTTCCCTCGCTATCTCGGAAGATTCATTCGCGAAAAGAAAATTTTGCCGCTCGCCGAGGGTATTCGCCGGATCACCGGGCAGGCGGCTGACCGATATCGCCTTGGCGGACGCGGATATATCCGCGAAGGTTACGTTGCCGATATTACGGTTTTCGATCCCGAAACTGTCATTGACCGGGCAACGTACGAAGATCCGTTTCTCCCGAACGCAGGCATCAGCTGCGTCATCGTTGGCGGCGTGATCCGTGCGCGGAACGGAGAACTGATAAATTGCGAAAACGGAAAATTCCTGACGTGGAGATAACTTAAAACAGATTTATAAACTTTTATTTTCCAATCATAAATTACGCTTCGCTGTCGATAATAACTGCAGAGAACGAAAGTTCTCAATTAATTATAGATAGCCGCGAAAGCGGCAATTTATGAAGGGAGAAAAAGATGTCAAGCAAAAAGAAACTCGTGCCCGGCGCAAAAACAGCGCTCGAACAGTTTAAGATGGAAGCTGCAAGCGAAGTAGGCGTAAACCTTACTAACGGCTATAACGGCGAGCTCACATCCCGCCAGGCAGGTTCCGTCGGCGGTCAGATGGTTAAGAAGATGATCGAAAAGTACGAGAACGATATCCAGGGTAGATAATAAACGATCCCTGAAATGATTTTCCGAATATCCAAAGTTTATGCCGAAGAATGATCTGAGGCGTAAACCGGAAGCGGGCGCTGCGGCGCCCGCTTCTGCTTTTCAAATGAATCCGAATTTGTACTTGCAATATTTTGTCAAATATGGTAAAATAATTATATGAAATATTAATACTTGGAGATAGTCAAAATGAGGGAACTGTTCAATAAACTTGAAAGCCCGTGGAATTATGTTGCGATGATAGCGACCGCAGCTGTCATACTTCTGATTTGTTTCGTGGTTGTTAAGATCAACAAAAGAGTTTTTAAACGGTTTAAGAAGAATAAAAATCAGATCCACCTGGTTTTCTTTGAAAAGCTCAATACAATAATTATCATCATAGCCGGCTTGGTTTTGATCGTTTCAGTCGTATTCGGAGCGAACTCGATCTGGAACACGGTACTCGGGGGAACTGCTATCTTAAGTGCGGTGCTCGCCTTCGCGGCGCAGGACGTACTGAGGGATATTCTCGCCGGTTTGATGATCAGCCTTTATAAACCTTTTGAGATCGGCGACAGAATAGAACTTGACGATTCTTCGTTCGGCATAGTAGAAGACATTACTATGAGACATGTCGTTCTGATTCAAATTGATACGTTAAGGATCGTTGTTCCGAACAGCAAATTGAATACAATGAAGATCACGAATATGAGCGTCGGAGCTTTCGACAGATCTGTTCATTTCAGATTCTCCGTCAGCTACGACACCGACGTTGAACTCGCAAAGCGCGTGACTTTCGATGCGATCAAAGAAAGCGAGTATTCTATGCCGGTTTCCAAGAAAAAGGGAGCTGAGCCGGATTACTCTCCCGTTTACTTCTTAAAGTTTTCGGACAGCGCTTTGATTTTGGCAGTCACCGTATATTATGAAAAGTGTTTTCCGACGGAAGTGGTCATCAACGATATTAACACAAGAGTCAGAAAAGCTTTGATCGAGAATAACATTGAGATCCCGTACAATTACATAACTGTCGTTAATAAATCGGACCGTAAATGATGATCAGAGAACAAAACCTTCATTAATTATATAGAAACAGTATCGGAAACATGCCGCCCTACGATTTTTGTAAGGCGGCATATTTAGTTGAAAACGAGTGATTTCGGGGCAGATGTTGAATGATGAAAAAAATGCTCAAAAAAACTTTGAAAAACTTTAAA
>JAFSUU010000128.1 GCA_017445115.1 Clostridia bacterium
CAATATCCAATTGTAAATAACTGCCCCCACTTTTGAAAAAATGGAGGCAGCAGCGTGTGCTTTCCCGCAATTATCTGACTATGAATAAAAGCACAACAACTTAAAAATATGATTTTCGATTCTTCAGAGTGCGGTCACGCCTCTTCGATCGCTTCGACGGGGCAGCCGTTTTTCGCTTCTGCGGCGGTGTCAAGAGCGCCTTCCGGAACCTCGGCTTCGATCGCCACTGCGACGCCGTCGTCGCTCATAGAGAACACCTCCGGGCAGGTCGCGGCGCAGAGTCCGCATCCAATACAGTTTTCATTAACGAGATATTTCATAAGATCATCCTCTCTTTCCTTTTTAGATTTGTTATTCCAGCGTTAAAAGCAGCGCCATTTTGAATTTCTTTGTCGCTTTGACAGAGTGAAGACCGGCTTTTGCAAAGTGGAAATTCTCGCCCGCCTTTATGGGATGATCTTTTCCCTCGTAGCCGATCACGCCCTCGCCGTCCAACGCGAAGATAAGCGCTTCACCGGGCGCGGCGTGCTCTGAAAGCCCTGTGCCCTCGTCGAATGCCATAACGACGAATTTCATCTTGTCGTTATGCACCACGTCCATATTGACTATCTTGCCGTTCGCATAGGGGACAAGCTCCGCCAGTTTGAATACTTCGCCTGCTTTGATCGTTTCGTTCATAATATCGTTCCTCCTTATTGAAATCTCAGTATAGACGGTGCCTTCCGGGCTTCTCATCCCCGTCGGCGCGTCCGTATATGTGATGATACTGTCTCCGGTTTTCAGTTTCTTTGAGAAACCGTCTGCACCGTAGACCTCCATGCTGCCGTCGGCGACGATCAGCAGTTTGTGATACGGGTATATCTCCGCGCTGATGTCCGTGTTACGCGCAAGCGAAAAATAGGCAATATAGTTCAAACCGCCGTGAACCTCTTTGGATATCGTGCAGCCCGGAACCGGAGCATTGTCCCTCGCTATGGAGAATACCTCTCCGATCTTTTCTTTCATCATATCACCGCCTTATTGACGCTCGCCGATCAATTCATTCAGCTTTGCGATGATGACGTCCGGATCAATTCCGGAGCGCTTGCTCATCTCAGCGACGGTCGCTTTTCCCATCATGATCTTGCCCATCGGCGTGTTCAGCATTTTGAATTTAGGTGAGATCTTTTCGGCATCCTCTTTCAGCCACGGATACCGCGCGAGCAGATCCGCGAGCTTTGTTTCTTTTGTGATTTCCATATCCTACACCTTCACGTCCGGGTTTTTCTCCCCGAATTTTTCTTTGAGCGCCTCGCAGATCTCGCCCCGTGCTTTACCTTGCTTTTCCATTGTTTTTATCGTCTTATACGCCGCGAAAAGCGTGGACGGTCCGATCTCGGAGCTGAAATATCCGATGCCCTGATTCCAGGCGAGCAGCTCGAACACATCGTCAAGCGCCGCGCTGTCAAGCCCGTGGATATACGCTTTGACGAGCTCCCTCGTTGCCTGGCGTATCCTGCCCACGCCTACGGCGTTCGTAAGGGACAGGAGCAGACGGATCTCGTAGGGCAGATATCTTTTTTCGTCGTTCCACGTCAGATCCCAGAAGTTTACGGCGATATTACCGAGC
>JAFSUU010000129.1 GCA_017445115.1 Clostridia bacterium
AATTCTGTTACGATTACGACTATATCCACTATTTTCTTCCGATGAGCGGCTCGTGCTGGTACTACGGCACCTACGGCGATTTCCGCTTCAAACAGAACGTCGATTTCATCGAACAGCTTGTAAAAGACAATAACCTCGACGAGCGAGGATATTTCATCTATCACGCGGTCGGAACAAGCGATGCTGTTAAGAGCCAGTCGATCGATATGTCAAAAGAAATGCTATCGCGCGATATATTTACGCCTGATCACTACGTCTTTTACCAAAAGGACGGCGGTTATCACGACTTTAATGCTGTGCAGGAATATCTGTATAACGCTCTGCCGCTGTTTTTCGGGAATACTAAAAGCACAGCAAAAGCAAGCGAGCCGTTCACGATGAACACAAAGATCGACGACGTGAAAAACGATCCCGCGTTCGGCGGCTACGGACGGTTGATCTTTCCGGTAAACAAGAGTTATTACAGCGGAACGACTCTCGGCGATCTTGATCTGACATGGTACAGCAACATAGACGCGGACAAGACCGTGGAGATTGCAAACTATATGAAGTCACACGCCGAATCAGGCGATAAAATATTCTATGACATTTATACCGACGCTGAAAAGGCGGCTGATCCGTCGAAACGCGATACGGGGCTGTTCTTCTTCAAAGGAAATAAAAACGCAAAAGTCGCGATATGCAACGCGGGCGGCGGAATGGTGTTCGTCGGCGCGATGCACGACAGTTTCCCGCACGCGCTGGAGCTTTCCAAAATGGGATATAACGCTTTTGCTTTGATCTACCGTCCGGGATACGACACCTCGGTCGAGGATCTCGCGAGAGCGATCGCGTATCTTCACGACCACGCGGCGGAGCTTGAGATAGATATGTCCGATTACTCCCTGTGGGGCGGTTCGGCAGGCGCGAGAATGGCGGCGTGGCTCGGTTCCCACGGTACGGAGAGCTACGGCGAAAAAGCGTATCCGCGTCCTGCTGCGGTCATTATGCAGTATACGGGTCTTACGGAAGTGACCGGAAACGAACCGCCGACCTACAACTGCGTCGGAACGAGCGACGGTATCGCTTCTTATCGCACGATGCAAAACCGCATCAACGCGATCAAAGCAAACGGAACAGATACGATGATCGAAGTATTCAACGGCTTGCCTCACGGCTTCGGGCTCGGTACGGGAACGGTTGCGGAGGGTTGGATAAACAACGCCGTCGCTTTCTGGGAAAGAAATATGAAATAAGGAGTGTTATGAAATGAAAAACGTAGAAAACAAAGTCATAATCATCACCGGAGCGTCGTCCGGGATCGGAGAAGAAACGGCAAGAGTTCTTGCAGCAAACGGCGCGAAGGTCGTACTGTCCGCAAGGCGCGAGGACAGACTGAAAAAGCTTGCCGACGAGATCGGCGCCAACGCCGCTTATCTCAAATCGGACGTTGTGAATCCCGAAGAAATGAAAGCGCTCGTCGCACTTGCAAAAGAGAAATTCGGCAAGGTGGACGCGGTATTCGCAAACGCCGGCATCATGCCTGCAGGAAATATGTCCGAACTGAAAACGGACGACTGGAACAGAATGATCGATATCAATATCAAAGGCGTTCTCAACGTTATGGCGGCTGTGCTGCCTGAATTTATTGCCCAGAAATACGGGCATATCATCGTCACGTCTTCAAGAGCAGGGACGAAATCGGTTCCCGGAAACGCGGTCTACTGCGGCACAAAGCATTTTGTCCGCGCGATGCTCGATTCCTTCAGAAGCGAATCGATCATGGAGGGGACGAATATCCGCACCACGACGATCTATCCCGGCGCGATCAAGACCGAGCTTCTGAACGGCGTCGCCGAATCGGAAACGAAAAATATGGTTTCACAGTTCTACGAGAACGTCGGACTCACACCTGACGTCATCGCAAACGCGGTGCTTTACGCCATATCTCAGCCGGACAACGTCGCGGTCTCCGATCTTGTCGTGTGTCCGTCAATGGAAGGTTAAAGGAGATAAAAATGAAATTCACAAAACTCGGAAACACAGATATAAAAGTATCACGCATCTGCGTGGGATGTATGTCCTTCGGCGATTCGGAGGGGCGTTTCCACAAATGGACGCTTCACTACGACGAATCAAAAGAAATGATCGCTCACGCGCTGTCGCTCGGGATCAACTTCTTTGATACCGCCAACGTTTATTCGGAGGGCACGAGCGAGGAATATCTCGGACGCGCGATAAAGGATCTCGGCGTGAAGCGCGAGGACGTCGTGCTCGCCTCAAAGGTATTCTTCAACGACGGCAAGCTGTCAAAGGAAGCAATCGCAAGAGAGATCGACGGCACGCTGAAACGGCTCGGGACGGATTATCTCGACCTTTATCAGATCCACCGCTTCGACTACGATCACCCGATGGAGGAGACGATGGAAGCGCTCGATAAGCTCGTCAAGTCCGGCAAAGTCAGAGCAATCGGCGCGTCGGCGATGTACGGCTATCAGTTCCACAATATGCAGGTCATCGCCGAGCAAAACGGATGGACAAAATTCTCGACGATGCAGGATCACTACAATCTGCTCTACCGCGAGGACGAGCGAGAGCTGATCCCGGTATGTGAGCAGTACGGCGTGACACGCATACCGTATTCGCCGCTTGCAGGCGGACACCTTTCGAGAGCGACGTGGGAGTCCGATTCGCTTCGCGGACAGACCGACAACGTCAGCAGAAACAAATACGACCACGCGAAGGAGAACGATATGCAGATCGTCGCGGCAGTCAAAGAGATCGCAGACGAGCGGGGAGTTTCGATGAGTCAGATCGCACTTGCGTGGCTGCTTGCCAAGGGCGCAAACCCCATCGTCGGCTCGACGAAGCCGCACCATTACGACGACGCGGTAAACGCGCTCGACATCGTACTGACCGAAGAAGAGATCAAGCGTCTGGAAGAGCCGTATCTCCCGCATCAAATTGTCGGAGCGATATAAAGCGAAATGAGATACGACAAACCGATCACTAAAATATAATATTTCACAGGAAATTCACAAATTCCTTTAAAACACCTATTGACACAGTGTCAGTAATATGCTATAATGCATATGCTGACACTGTGTCAGTTATTTATGATACATTCGGAGGGAATCATGTCGACAAGAGAATCACCGCAAGTGCGTGAAGAAGAAATTCTGAACGCCTGTGAAAAGTTATACGAGAGAATGAATTTCAAAGAGATCACTATTAAGGAAATAGGAGCCGAGACGTCGTTTTCACGTCCGTCGATCTACAATTACTTTCAGACCAAAGAAGAGATTTTTCTGAAATTGTTC
>JAFSUU010000130.1 GCA_017445115.1 Clostridia bacterium
CCTCGATGTGTCATAGGACAATTCGCGGCTGATGCTCGCGGGTCCCGACATAATATCGATAGAACCGTCGGCTATACGGATCGCCCAGATCGATATGGTCATGAGAAGCGAACACCCGACCGAAAGCAGGACGTGCGTCTTTATGCTGATGCTTTTGCCGCGCAGCTGCCTTTCCATTGCCACCGCGAACGAAAGCACGGCGGAAAGCGCAGCGGTCAACAGAACGTAAAAAATAATTCCGTAACCGTGAAGTGAATAAACCCATTTTAATATTTGATCGTCAAAATTCATTCCGTTTTCTCCTATTTAGCGAATTTGTGAAATTCTTAATTATTTTCCGTCGTACGCCGCGCCGTTAACGAGAAGTGTAAACCCGTTCAGATCGATCCCGGAAGTATCCCCGGAAAGTGAGGAGACCGAACTGTCGCCGGTCAGGATCCATTTACTTCCCGAATTCATTGTGACTGCGGTCGCTCCTTCATTGATAATCGATCCGGTAAAAGTACTGTTTGTCAGATTGAGCGACAGAGCAGAGATGCTGTCAACGGTAATTGTTCCTTCAAGCGTTTGTTCATCGGCGTTGAAAGTGCATTTTCCGCCGTTCTTTCCATCCTTGCCCCAACGTCCCGCCGATACGATCAGAAGCGATCCGTCGCTTGAAAGAATGAGATCGGCGCTCTTCAGATTTATAACGCTTGAAGTGTTGGTGCAGTAAAACATCGCTCCGCTTTGAGAGATAAGCTTTCCGCCGTTCATAGTGAATACGCTCGTTCCCTCCGCCGCGTCGCCCGAAGCGCTTTGGTATAACAGAACATTTGCGCGTACGCTTCCGCTTTTGCTCGACTGATCGTTTCCGGTAAGCGTCGTGTTTTCAAGAGTTACGCTATTCTTACCTTCTATGATCACGGCGCGGGAGTTTGTTGAAATGCCGGTCGCGTTTTTTACTGTTATATCGGCGGTCGAATAAATCACGGGACAACCGTCCGACCCGGTAGAGGTATACGTACCGCCGTCGATCACCATTGTTCCGCCGCCCCTGTCGGAGCGGATCGCCGCTTTACTTGCAGTGGTCACTGTCAGGTTGGTTCCGTAAAGCGTTCCGCCTCCCGCGACCTGCACGCCTCCTGCGCCTCCGCCTGTCACCGTTACGGTACTGTCGGAAATATAGATCACGCCTTTATCGTAAGCAAACACGCCCGTGGCGTTTTTGGCGTCAGCTTCAATCGTGCAATCCTTTAGCGTCACTTCCGCGCTGCCGTATACGCGAACTCCGGCGTTGACCCCTTTGAAACTGGAATCATCCGCGCTCGAAGCGTAGCCGGACGCTTTTTTCAGTACCGATCCTGTTACGGAAGCTTTTACGCTTCCGGATGCTTCAATCACGCTTTCATCTTTTTCGGTTGCCGCATAAGTTCCGCCAATGATTGCGTCTCCGTTTTGCAAAACGTATGCGCCGTATTGTGATGACGTATCATATTCAGGCCGCAAACTCCCGGATTCAGTTGTAATCGCGTCTGTTGATTCAGACGGATCCTGCTCCGTACCGGTTTGCTTTTCTCCGGCGTCGCCGCTCGAGAGATTCTCTGTACTTTCTGTTATTGCTGATTGTTGCGTGTCTGAAGAAACCGTTTCTGTCGTATTCCCGCACGCGGCAAGAGACAAAACAAGCAGAATAACAAGAATTACGGATACGGATTTTTTCATAAACAATCCTCCTCAATACAGAGGCAATAACCGTCTGCCTTTCTGAATATGATTATACAAGCGAAGATTGAAAGAAGATTGAATATTATAAAGTAACGATAATTCCTCCGAAATACTCCGGGCTACCGCCCTCATCCGTTAAAACAAAACCTCTGGTAAAAAGAAGTGCTTATTCATACTACCGTATTCCTTTCTGATGTTAGCTGTTTGCCACAGAAATGACAACTGAAAAAACCGCTTTACCGTCTTTATAATCGGTGTGTATGTTGCCGCCGTGCGCCTCTGCGACGGCTTTTGCTATCGAAAGCCCTAAACCGTAGTGCGAGCCGCTTTCGTTTCTGGATTCATCTGTTCTGTAAAAGCGGTCGAACAGATGTGAAAGCTGATCGGCGCTCATTTCATTCGCGTCGTTTTTAACCGTCAGCACTGCGTTGTGACGCTCGCGTTTAAGTGTAAGTTCGACTGTATCACCTATACCGTGGGAAAGCGCATTGTCAAGCAGAATAGAGACGAGCTGGCGAAGCTGATTCGTATTTCCTTTGACTGTAATGCCGGATTCAACGTCCGACTTTATTTGTTTTCCTTTTTCGAAAGCAAGCGTTTCGAACGGAAGCACCTCGCCCGATACGAGCTTTGAGAAGTCAAGCGATTCTTTCGGCAGTTCGCCGTTTTCGGCCTTGGACAAGGCAAGCAACTGCTTTACAAGATCAGACATCCGCTCGTTTTCATAATCGATATTGTCAAGCCACTCGTGGTCCCCGACTTCACGGCGCAGCAGTTCACTGTTCGCCGAAATGACTGCAATCGGCGTTTTCAGTTCGTGTCCGGCGTCGGAAACGAATCTCTTCTGCCGTTTATCGTTTTCTTCAAGAGGCTTGACGATTCGCTTTGCAAGGAAAACAGATATTACGATAAGGACGGCAAGAGCGATCGAACCGATGATAAGCATTTGCTTGAACAGAACAGACTGAGTGTTGTCGTTTATCGTGCCGTCAATCATTGCGACAAGCGTATAGCCGTCGCGCCGCTCGACGATGTAGGTCATATTGCCGCTTTTGCCTTTCGTTTTGCCGTTTTTCAATATTGACGACGTTATCTCAAGCAGAGTTTCTTCACTTTGAAGAGCGTTGTTACCGTTGTTTATAGAAAGGACGTCGCCGCTGTCCGAATAGGCGACAGCATAAAACGTTGAAAGCTGAAACTGCGGTTCATTTTTCCCCGGTTCATTATCGCGAGGACCGGGCTTTCCCGCCTGATCGTCCGGCTTCCCTTGATCATTTGTTTTTTCGCCCGGTCTTTCGCTCGGTTTTTCGCCGTTCTGAACAGGCGGCTGCTCATCAAGATCATACCTGTCAACATACATTCCGAGCATTTCTTCGTTCTCACGTTGCATCGAAACACGGTTGGAAACGTAGATAGTGCCGAGTGTTACGACCATTAACGCCATAAGGGAGAATACGACGGTAAAAACGATATTTCTTTTTGTTTTATTAAACATCCTTACACCTCAATTCGTATCCGATTCCGCGCAAGGCTTTTATCTCGCATTTTGATTCGACGAATGCGAGCTTTTTGCGGGCAAACGACATATATACCTCGACGTTGTTGTATTCGGAATCGCTTTCATAACCCCAGATTTTCAGAGCGATTTGTTCGCGCGTGAGCACGCGTCCCTGATTTGCGATAAGATACTCCAGAATACGCAGTTCTTTTTCACCGAGCCGCACGCTCTGACCGTTGTCGCATTTCAAGACCGCGTTTTTGACGTCGAGCGCAAGATCCTCATATTTCAGCGATCCGTCATTCGTCGGTACGTTGCGCCGTCCGAGCGCACGCAAACGGGCGAGAAGTTCCTTCGTCATAAACGGTTTTGTCAGATAATCGTCAGCGCCACTGTCAAGCCCTTCGACCTTATCGTCAAGTTCGCCTTTTGCGGTAAGCATGAGGATCGGGGTTTTGATGCCGGCCGAACGCGCCTTTTTCGCAACTTCAAAGCCGTTCATATACGGCATCATAACGTCAAGAACGATCAGATCGTACAGACCGCCTTCTATTTCATAAAGGGCGTCCTCACCGTTTTCGACGGAGGTCACTTCATATCCCTCCTGCCGCATAAGCTCGGTCAGTGCCCGATTCATCCTTTTTTCATCTTCAGCAAGCAGTATTTTCATTACACAGCACCTCCATTTTGATCATATTATCCGTACAAAAATTGAAAATGGATTGAAAAAACATGATAATGTGATTTGCGTAGCATTTTTTTCGGTGAAAAAATTATATGATCATTTTATACCTGCACAACCCGGCGTAGTCTTCTCTGACGATGATCTCCTCGGGGAACTCCGGCAGCCATTTGCGGTCAAAGCAGGTCGTGCCGAAATAGGCGTTGAAACTGTCGACAGGCAGGATCACCCAGTCGGTATCTTCCTGTTTGTTGGCAAGGTAATATTTTGCAAGCTCTATGATCACGTTTTCCCGCTTTTTGTCGTTCAGCGCGTCCTTCAACTTCTGTACCGTTTCGGCGGGCAACTCAAAGTCTTTGTTTTTCAGCGGTCCTTCTTCTTTAGCTTCTGCGAGGATATCCGCGAATCGCCGCACCCAGCCCTTCGTGTTGACGGAATAGAGCGACGCCTGATACTGTATCACTTTCTCCCGCCACGCATCGTCAAAACCTCTGGTGAGAACGATCGCGCTGCCGACGGACGTCGGATAAACGCCGTCGGTATGGTCGAGCACGACTTCGATGACGTTATGGACGTGCGTGTAAAACCAGCCTTCGCCGTCTTCGTTCACAAGCTCCGGAAATTCTGCGTGTAATTCAGGAAAACACGTTTTGTCCTTCCACGGCTCGTCTTTCTTCGGCTTGCTGCCGTCCGGCAGACTGCACCACGCCTTGAGCGCGCGCCCGGCGCGTTCCGGATCCGGCGCGTCGGTTTCCCACATATATCCTCTCGCAAGGATTGTGAAGACCCGCGTCAGCGCGTCGAATTCTTTGAGCATATCGTAGGTGAAACGCCCGAGATAACCGGTATCGCGCTTGCTTTTGATCACGTATTCCGGAAAAGTCGTGTACGCTTTGAATTCTTCTATTTCATTCAGCATATACCGTCACCCCTTTACCGCGTTGTCCGCTATGCGGTCGAGAAGCACGTCCATCGCAAAATCGCGTTTTTTGAGCGCAATAGCGCATTTCAGCGCC
>JAFSUU010000131.1 GCA_017445115.1 Clostridia bacterium
CATAAGAGATATGATCATGACCAGACTGATCATTAAAGCAAATATTTTGCGTGTGTGTTTCATTTTCTGTTCCTCCTTTAAGTTTTCTGTTTTTTCTATCGGCCCGCAGATGGAGCTGTCAATGTGTGCGTGGGAGTTATGACATTCATGGGAACCACCCGCCTTTCATCTTTTTCGGAAGAGTTGCCTTCTTTCTTTCTGATTATCATTTTACTCGCGAAGATTGAAGAACAATTGAAGATTTCAACCTTTTTCAGAATGATTTTCTTTTTGATTCGATCTTACCAACCATACCGTAATACCGGCACATAATAGAAGAAAACCGACGATGGGATATACGGTGCAGAGCGAATTGGTCGTTCCGTAGATATCCAGCACTCCTTTGAATACACTGCCGGTTGAAAAAGCCGCTGTTCCGGCGTTCCACAGATTGAGAGCTGCTTTGCACGGATACCGCTTTCCAAACAGCAGGAGGGTAAAAGGCAGTACGCCGAGTATCAGAGGAATCGCGAAAGCGTAGATCATATAATAGGAATACACTTCATGGCTGAACGATTCATAGATCGCGCCGAACAATGCAAGAAAAACCGTTCCCGCTATGTTCCAAAGCAGATGCTTTTTTAAATCATGCTCCGATGTAAACAATGTCGCTCACCTCTCTCTCCTTGATTTTACCGTTGGTGGTAGGATTGTTGATCACTTTACCGTTGAAATACATTGTTGACGATCCGCCGCCGTCAAGATTATACGCGGCTTTAACTCCAAGGCTCTCCATAAAGGTCGCAAGTTCATACAGGCTGAGCCCTTCGCTTTCGTCCGTCCTTCCGTCTGACACCACGAATACGAAATGATTTGCATCGATCAGCCCGATCGCGGTGCGAGGATTGCTCGCCTTTGCTTTGCCGACCTCGTCGTTTTCATCTACTGCGACGGTACTGTCCTCGATCAAAGCCGGCCCGAAGGTGAATGCCTGCCATACGCCCATATTTACAAGTTCTGCGGCGGTATAATCCCAGTCGCTTACGACCTTAACGGTACCGTCTGCAAATATGCAGAGCACGTCCGATCCTCTTGCACTGCTTCGGTATACGATGCCGTTTCTGATCACGTATCCCTTTTCCTGCGCTCCGTAATAGTCTCCGTTGACGGCAAGGATCGCTCCGTTTGCCGTCGCAATAGACGACGTCGTTGCGGTAACGTTCTTGCCGTAAGTATCTTTCGCAAAGGCGGTTTTAAGATAAGACGCCGAGCTCAGCGTAACGTCCGCAACGTAGATTTTAGTACCGTACCGCTCGTATTCCGTCAGTTTGATCGTTATGTTTTCATCGGTATATGTTTCGTTATCCGAATAGGTCTCATCCGTTTTTTCACCGGAATCAATTTCATCTTCGGATCGTACGGTTTCTGTGCTTTCACTTTCATTTGTCAGATCCGAAAACAAAGACATATTCATTTCGGTAGCATTTTCCTTGTATACGGAACTGATAACAAACGTATCCAGCGCGGCATACAGCGTAAAGGCGGCAAGCGCCACTGTGAAACATATCGCAAAGAGATGCTTTTTCATAAGAATCACCCGCTTCCTTTCCCGGATAAGATCCGACAGTGATTTTTTTCTTTCTGACTGTAATTATACCGGTAAAGATTGAAAACCGATTGAAGCATAAATACTTTTCCAAAAAGAAAGCGGCGCCG
>JAFSUU010000132.1 GCA_017445115.1 Clostridia bacterium
AATAGGTTCAATGTCCTCCGAAAAACAGATCCACGGCGTTCTTATCGGCGAGCCGTCGGAGTTGACGAATCGAACCTCGTTTACTTTTCTACTCATAACGTTTTTCCCTGCGCTGTCCTCGCAGATCTTGCGCACCTGCCGCCCTTCCGGTATTACGGAATTGCACACGACGCATTTCTCGGCGTTCTCGGCGGGAAATCTCTCCTGCTTCTTGATCTGATTGATGTCCGGGGCTTTCATATTTCCTCTTTATCCATGAACTCATCCACGTTACTTGGCGTATTCACGTTCACAATAATTGCGCGCTTAAACGCTTCGTCAGCAATTTTATCGAGATACTCTTCTAAGCGTGCTGCTATTGCCTTGTTTGTTTCGCGGTCCATAGAGTTATATTTATCCGGCATTGCTGAATACGCTACGATAGGACTGTAATCAAAATATCTATCCAGTATTTCATCGTTGTTGCAGTAATAGTCTTCCTTGAATTCTTCACGGTCATCATAAAATCGTTCATTATAAAGCGCATATTCTCCTACGTGACAACTGCCCAAATCGGCAAGCCATCTACTATAAGAATCATCGCATATTACATCGCTATCCACCATGCAAATAACAGGTAGTTCGGGGTTTTCTCTAACGAGATTTATGAGATCTTCTAATGCTTTTTCCATCGTGCCGTTCCTCTCAATCACCCGCCTTGAAGTTATATACCGGCTTGATTATCTTGAGCACCTGGACCGTGGGAGCGATGCAGTCGAGGATCTCGTCCATCGGCTTATACGCCATCGGCGCCTCGTCAAGTGTAGCACTCGAGACCGACGTCGTGAAGACGCCGTCCATCGTTTTACGATATTCAGAAAGCGGGATCGTCTCTTTTGCCTTAGCCCGACTCATAAGTCTTCCGGCTCCGTGCGGTGCCGAACAGTTCCAGTCCTCGTTGCCGAGGCCGCGGGCAATTATGCAGCCGTCCCTCATGTTCATCGGAATGAGAACTGTCTTCCCTGCTTCCGCGGAGATCGCACCTTTTCTTACCATCCCAAACGGATCTATGTAGTTATGAACGGTATGCCATAACTCCTGCGGCATGAATCCCATGTACTGACAGATCGTGAGCGCTATCGTTCTACGATTACGACCCGCGAACGTTTGACACTTTCGCATGTCATATAAGTACTGATCTCTTTCGAACCCTTCGAGGTATCGGAGCTCTTTCGGAATAGTTCCTTTTTCTTTGAGCTTCGCGAGCTCGTCCGCTATCTCCCGCTCTCGTCCTTCGCTTTTTAATCTGGCTATGAGCTCTTGACGCTCTTCCTTATTCACAGACAGATTCTTGATCGCGATGTCCTGATAGATCTCCGCTACCTGCTTTCCTAAGTTCCGGCTCCCGGTATGTACTATCAAATATTTATTTCCTTCATCGTCCTGGTCGATTTCGATAAAGTGATTACCGCCGCCGAGCGTTCCCATCGAGGCGTGTAGCCTCTCAACGTTTCGCAGTTGATCGCGGCAGCGCAAAGAATCTATAATCGGCTCGTGCCCGTAGTCAGCACGTACCTCCATACCCGACGGAACGTAAGCACGTATTACGTTATCGAGCTTTTCGTAGTCAATATCGATCTTTCCGAGCGATACCGTTACCATCCCGCAGCCTATATCGACGCCTACGATGTTCGGTATAACTTTATCGCCGAGGTTCGCGGTGAAGCCGATTACACAGCCGATGCCGGCGTGAACGTCCGGCATGATGCGGACCTTACAATCCTTAAACGCCTCCTGCTCTAAAAGCAGATCGATCTGCGCCTGAGCCTGGGGCTCTATTGTTTTTGCGAAAATTTTTAAGTCTTTCATTCTTCGTTTACCTTTAATGTATTAAAAATTTCTTCAAATCCGTCTATCTTTCCCATCTCGTGCGCTTGATGAAGGGCGTCGCAGATTTCGTCGTTAACTGTGGTACAAAATCCACCGACCGGCAAGCAGTTTCCAGACGGCGTATGCCTCATAGGGCAATCCTTTCGTTCTTCTTTCATTTCGTTTTCTCCTTATTCTCCGCGGTGCGGTCCCGGTAATTCGATTCCGGTTAAAACCTTGAATCTATTTCTCATTTCTTTTGAATCCTCTGATTCCTCGAAAGTTTGACACTCTTCAAAGTCTCTAAATCCCTGATGCAGAGTATGAACAGACGAGGATCTAAGGACCACTACTTTGGCGCGGCACACGTTCGTATTTTCGTCGCGGTGTTTACACTGAATGTTTGCGCATAATACTTTCGCCATAAATCACATATCCTCCCTGCATTTCTGCTCCACAATGCGGACAGTACGCGTAATACGGTTTTGAATACATGCCGCACACCGAACAATAACGCCTGCGATGGGGATCGTCCTTCGCGGGTCGCCATACGCCGTGCTTTACTTTCTCTACGTCGACCGTCGGAAGCGCTCTACAGGGAATGCCGTTATCCTCACCGTGTAAAACGATTTTACAATTATCGTACGGTTCTATATCAACATATCTCGACATATCGTTCTTCCTCTTCTTTCCCTGCCCAGTCAAGCGCTTGTCCACACCAATAACAGCACGGCGTTTTTCGGTCGTTCTCGAAAACCACTACGGCGTTTTTACACGTCGGGCATCGGTAGTGCGGCACGCTATGAAGATCGCCTATCGGCTTTTTAGGTTTCACTTTTTCAACAGCTAAGAGTAATTCTTTCAGTGTCATTGTTTCCTCCTATCGTTTCACCTTTACTGCAATAGTCTTCGGGTGTTGTAAGTACAGCGGGGGAGCCTCTACCGTGACACCATAATTCTTGATCGTCTATTTTTATGCAGTGTTTACAGTTTTTGCACCGCACCACTTTTTCAACATCGGCTGTCGGAATCGCGTCGATTTTATCTTTATACGCTATTTCATGATAACTCGGTTCGTTTATGCCGTAATCTATACCAAGACCGAGTTTTTCGTGACGTTCGTACTCTATCAATTCTGCATCGATGTGTCTCGCCACAGTTAAGCCCTCCACATTGTCGGGCGGCGCTTTTTCCATCTATGCCACTTGATAAACCGGAAGAACGGCGGCTCCTCGCGCAGCCAGTTTTCAAATTCCGCAACATACTGAACTTTCTGATAGAATCTTCTGCGGTGTTCCTGCTTTTCGCTCATGCTCTTTCTCTCCTCTGTGTAAAAGAATTGTGTTATTTGATGCGCATAGACCATCATTTTCTCCTATCCTGCTATGCAGTACTGCGGTAGATTCGCTCTGACGAGTGCCGCCGGGACCGGAGGCGTGACAGCGTTCCCGCAGCGGGCTACCTGCTTTGCTTTCGGATAACTCTTCCCCTCGGCGTCGGTATCAATCACATAATCCGCGGGGAAGCCCTGAGCATTGAAGAGCTCCCTCGGCTGAAGCATTCGCATCCGAATATCTGTGATGATGTACTCTTCCCCGTGAATGGTCACGATTGCGAAACGGTCCTTCGCTGTTATCGTATCCAGCGGCTCTTTTACGCTTTGAGCGTAAGAGGTGCCATAATACTTAAGCAGGAATGCCTGGACCTCCGCGTGATGCGTCGTGCTCGCGCATATCGTCCCTAACGGTTCATCGACGGGCTGACCGTCTGCATGATTCCGCATCGTCATAATATGGGCCGTAACGAGGCTGTTATGGTCTACCGCCGTGACGGTCCCGAGCGGATCATCTACTTTACTTCCGGCGCCTTTATATCCGCCCGCGTAGTTCTTCATTATGTGAGCGCAAGAGAGCGCGTATCTGTTCGACGTGTCCTGTGTCATCAACGGCTCGTCTATCTCCTGTCCTCTGACGTCCTCTTTTCCGGTCTCGCTGTGATACTGGATCAGAGACGGCGCTACCAGATAATGCTTTCCGCTTGTAACAACAGTACCGAGAGGTTCATCAACGCTATTCACCCTCGGTTGCTGCCCTTCCCGCTCGCCATACCCTATCGGAACGATGGACGGAGCCACCAGATAATTACGGTTGCCCGTCGTAACGGTAGGGAGCGGAGAATCCACGCGTGCTCCTTTATTATTCGCGTTATTGCACATTATCGTAGGCGCCACCACACCGTATCCATGCTTTGAAGTGACCGTATGAAGCGGATCGTGAATGCTTTGCCCTCTGAATCCATCGCCGCCGTGATTAACAGACACTATAAACGGCTCCGGATTCTCGATAACGAATTTCTGTATTCCTCTCGCGATCCTCTTCAAAGTGTTTTCTGCGAGAGGCTTGTCCCTTTCAAAAATGCTCTGTGCCGGAATACTCCAGTCGATACATTCCGCGGCAGTGTGATACGGAAGTTTGTCTCCGGATCTGACGGCATCGCTGTTCTTCGGTGCATGTGTAGCCTCCGGCCAAACGATCGGACGTCCGTCGCAGCGAGCTATCAGATAGAAGCGTGTTCTCGTAGTGGGAGCTCCGTAATCGCACGATTTAAGGGTTTTGTATTCTACGCGGTATCCCAGACCTCGCGAGAGATCGTTTGCAATTATCGATCCCGGATCCACTTCAAGAGCTGCGCACATTTCCTTAAATGCCGGATGCGTTTTCGGTAATCCGGTCGTAAGCGCAAGGATGAAGCCCTCGAAAGTCTCGCCGGCTCGCTCTTTTATGGGCTTATCGTTATTCCCGAGAGGCCCCCACGTCTGGATCTCCGGAACGTTCTCGAGCATCATACATCTCGGCTTTACACAATATCCCCATTTGACCGCTACCCATGCCAGACCTCTGATATTCTTATCGACGGGCTTTCCTCCTTTTGCTCGAGAAAAGTGTTTACAGTCCGGAGAGAACCACGCCAGGGCTACCGGTCTTCCGGCACAGGCCTCCACCGGATCTACCTGCCATACGTCCTCGCAGTAGTGCTTTGTATTAGGGTGATTTGCTTTGTGCATGGTGATCGCATCGGGATCGTGGTTTATCGCTATATCCACGCTTCTCCCGATCGCCATTTCTATACCGGTTGAAGCGCCGCCTCCGCCGGCGAAGTTGTCAACGAATAGTTCATTCATGTTTCATTTTGCCTCTTTCTCAAAGGACAAAAAGCTGGCGCGGTTTTTATTGTCGGCTCATTACCGTATAAACCTCCGCCAAAACACACAAAGCCCGGCATTTTCGTGAGTCTATGGTCCCTACAGTATTCATAGATATACCTTTCGTTTGGATGCGTACAGATAAAGCGTAATCTTATTCCGCCGTTTCTGGGTGCAAGTGAATCAAGATGCGGGCAATCTCTGCACTTTATGCTTTTAGCCATTTTCTATACCTCCGGTTTATTCTTCTTTTTGCTGTATCAATCCACTCGAAGATCCATTTTCGCACCGCATTCCGGACAGCGCGGAGCGACGCCTATCTGATAATGCCCCTTTGCGTAAAGGAATATTGTACGGCAATGCGGACATATCGCACGTTTCCAACCGTCTCCGGCATCTTCGATGATCCACGCACCGTGTCGCACCTTTTCGACGTCGGATAAAGGAAAATCAAACAATTCTGCTCTGGCTCTGGCTAACCCGCGCAGTACCCCTCTCAATTCATCAAGTTTGCCGTGATCAACAGTGTTGTCAAAGGCGCGGCGGTCTGCTTCTAATTGTGATGCGACTTTAGCATCGACTTCTAAAAGTCGATCGAAAAATGCCGTCTTATCTATATACATTTCCGGTTCATGTTCAGGCTTCGGCATAAACATTTATTGTTCCTCCTCTACTTCGGGAGCGGTTCTTTCGATATCTCGCAACCCGGCATAAATGCCATCTGATGCGGCCTTTCCGATAGCGAGCCAGTCCATCTTTTCACCGTTGTTATCTTCCTCGTAATGTCGAATCATCTTGTCGGTGTAGCAACAATACGCATGTTCCACCAACGCGCCCTCACTACGAATATAATCCGGGAGAAATGAAACGGCGTCGGCGGTATCGATCATTGCAAAACAGATCCGCATGTAATCCGCAGGGCGCATTCCCGCAGGTAATACTGTCGGCGTGATAACGGTGTACCCGTTTTTTTTGTAGAATTCTTCGGCTTCTGCAAATTTCGCTTTGTAGTTCTCGTCTCCGGAAATCTTACCGGCTATGTATATTTTCGATCCCATCGTTACGCCCTCTTCGTACTTCTTCTTCTGTTGTCTTTTACGATCACGAACTCTTTCCAGTACTTCTGAAAGCGTCTGTTGATCTTTCTCATACCCGCTCTCCTCATGTTCGCCTTTGCGACGCTGCGGGCGAGCTTACGGGGATAAAATCTGTATTTCTTTGTCTGTTTTTCGGTATTGATGCTTTCCATTTTGATTATTCCTCCTAATTGATCCACTTGATTACCGTTTCGCCGATATAACCTTTCACCCACACATACCACGCATAGCACACGGCATTAGATTTTGCGTACCTCTCAAAGTCACCGTTCATAGCACAATGCAGGCGGCTTGAACTGACGTAGACGGTTTTCGGCGGGTACTTCTCAAAGAGCGCCCTGCGGGCCTTTCCCTCAAGGAATTGGATTTTCAGGAACATTGCAACCTTGCAGCCATCAGAGGAAATGTCGAGTGCGTGTTCTACGAAATCCTGAGCCTTTGAGTAGGGCGGGTTTGTGATAATATCAAATCCCGCAACGGGGGGGGGCGGCACACTTTAGGAAGTCCTGCTGGTATCCGTAGCCGCGATCAATCAGATCTGTGGCGTAGACATGATACCCAGCCTTCTCAAATTCCCGCGCGAGGTGACCTTCACCGCAGGCACATTCCCAAATCATGGGCGAGAATGTTTCTACCTCCATGAGCAGTTGCGCGGCCTTCGGCTCCGTTGCGTAGTAGTCGTGGGTTTCACGCTCGTTCTGAGCGTAGTTACGTGCGCCCAAAACGGCGAGAGTTGACCTGCTATTTCTGATCCAGTCTTTGCTTACAGTGTAACTCTCCATCCTTTAATAGCCTCCCGTTTTCAGCAAATCAACCGCTTCGTGCCAGTTTTCCTTGACAAGCGTTAATTCGTCCTTGTCCATATCTTCCCGATTTGACATTTTTTCAAGAAGTGCTGGATCTGTCAGGTCATACACGCTGTTACGAATAAGGCGTGAAAGGATTTTTGGCTCAAGAGCATCAAGCTCCCAGCTTTGATACCCAAATTTCCGAATATAGGCTTGAGCGCGGCTATCAGAGAGCTTAGCGGGATTAGGGGGCGGGTTGTATTCGTCGATCTGATCCCAATTCAAAGCAATTCTCTGTACCTCAACGTCAGCACCGAAAATTTCCAACCGCTCTGCTATGTCACGGGTCATATCTTTTCCTGAGGGGTCGTGGTCACCTAAATGAATAATGATTCGACGCTCACGGTGGTCCTGCTGGATAAATCGCTGAGCCGCAGCCCACATTTCTGATGCGCTTACATATCCACGACAAGAGAAGCACGGAACGTCCAAACTCGAAGCTACTTGCTGGACTATTCCAATAAGAGCGTCTTTTTCCACCCATACTTCGATGTAGTTAGGCTGATCCCTGCGCTTATCAATAGCGTAAGAGTATAAGACCGATCCCATAATGTCCGCGGGGGAATCCCAATGAGAATTGCGCCGCAAATTCCGGGTACGATCTTGAATAGCCAGCCAGTCAATAAGGCCTGCCATTCTCGCGTCATTAATGAGATTGCCTACATTTTTGTAGCTCCGTTCGTTGTTTGGTATGTAATCTCTCGCTACAAGTTGGTAATAAACTTGTCGTAACGTGAGGTCATAGCCCTGAGTTGTGTATTCTTCGATAACGTCGTTTATGGTGTCAATCAGTTTGAGACTGTCCGAACGGAAATTGATTTCTTTGTATTGCTTTTTTGGCACTGTCGGTCACCCCCCCCGTTCAGATGATTCTGAAGGATAGCAGCAACAGAATTGCTGTTGTTATCGCTCCGATCAGGTCCAGATAGCCGCGGCGTTCCTGGTTCGCGCCTAAACAGCCGAGCGAAAACAACGCGCATATCACTATTAAAACGATTCTTGTTACAGTAATCATCGAATCCTCCTATTTCGTTATAGCTGCCGAGATAATCGCACATTCGGCGTCTACGCTGTCTACTCTAAAAGACAGTGAGTATACGCCGGGATCAATTTCATCGCCGCATTTTATGATTTCTTCGAGTGAAACACATGTGGAAACTATAACCTCATCTGCAGCCGGGATCTCACCCAAGCCCGCCATTAGTTCGTATGTTTTCATTCTGCTTTAATCCTTTCTGAAGAATTCTCCTACCCAGCCGTCGGCATTCAGGGGAAGTCCGCGGGTCCACCATGTAGGCTCAGCCATCAACTCTATAACCTTACCGAGCATCTCCTCATTGGATGACGTCGGTACAATGTCGATAACTACCTCGTCATGAACGTGAAAGACCACCGGAAATCCCGCGTTTTCGAGACGCTCGATAGCCTCCGCGAGACAGTCGCGCGCTATCGCCTGGACGCAGTTCTCTACAAGCTTTCCGCCGTACGTTTCAACACGTTTCCATTTCTTTGTAGTCTGATCCATGCCCATGTACGACAGCGAGCTACCGCCCCATCGGTTTTCTCCGACCGCGGGATCCACGTAGTACAACTTTCGCCCCGAAGGAAGCCGGATCGTCATATACGCAGTCTGCGTCGCTGTATTAAACTCTCGCGCAAACACAACGCCTATCTGTTCATGTCCGGTCAAACCCGTACCTCTAACCGGTACCACTTTATATCCGCCATTTCTGATGACCTCGCTCGCTGCTGCGTCAAACGCATACCACAATTCTCGGATCTTCGGGTTCGTAGCGCGCCACCGATTGACGATCTCTTGCACCTCGTCGTCCGATAGATCTGCGAGCAGGCCTCCGGTATCCATATTCCGCATCGCGCCGACACCACCCTGGTATCCGAGCGCGAGTTCAGCTACCTTGCCGCGCTGTCTGAGCGCGTATTCCGGATTGCCCTTCTTAATTCGCTCAAGAGGCACGCCGAACATCTGAGATGCGGATGCTTCGTATATCTTTCCGTGCGTCCGGAATACCTCAAGCCGCCATTCTTCTCCGGCGAGCCACGAGATCACGCGGGCTTCGATCGCGGAAAAGTCGGCGTCGATAAGTACGTGACCGGGAGCCGCAATGAATGCCGTACGGATCAACTGTGACAGCGTATCATTCGGGGCCCCGTAAATGACGCGCAGGACGTCAAGCTTATGATCCTTCACCAACTCGCGCGCTAACTCGAGGGGCTCGGTATATGTACGCGGTAAATTCTGCACCTGGACCAGTCTTCCGGCCCAGCGCCCCGTTCGGTTCGCGCCGTAGAACTGTAGGAGTCCACGCACCCTGCCATCCGCGCATATCGCGTTTTGGATCGCGTCGTATTTCTTTGTAGATGTTTTCCCGAGCTCTTGTCTGATCTCGAGCATCCTATTAACCTCGGGAGTATTTCCGTCGCGTCCGAGTAGATCCGCGACCGTATCTTTGCGGAGATTGCCTATCTCTTCCTCCGTTTGTTCCTTCAGCCATTCGGTCAACTGCTTGACGCTGTTCGGATTACGGAGTTCGGAGATCCTTACAGCCTCATTTGTTAAACTGTTTTTGATGGCGTCTCCTAAATAGAGCGCTCCGGAAACGAGATCCATATCTACCGCGACGCCGCGATAGTTGATCATCAGATCCGTTTCCCATTGCTTTTGTACGCTGTCGGGAACCGGAAACGCAGAGAGATACTGCTCTATCGTCATCTCCGCCTCAACGTCCTGAGCGTTATATTCTTTGAAAAGTTGCCATTTCTCGGGATCATGTCTCGGGTAATTCCTGGTCCTGCCGCCGTTTCGCTTTGTAGGCTTGCAGGGCTGACAGAAATGGCGTATAAGCGCTTTACCTGTATTGAGCTTCTGTTTATCCTCCGGGAGTCCTAACGCCTTTCCTGTAGCGTCCAGGCCCGCCGTATAGCCACAATACAGCCCGTGCAGCATCGTGTCTCTCCACTGCTCTGGAGGAAGTATATATCCGAATCCACGTTCAGAATAATATCTGTTGAAACAGAGCCATTCGAACGAGGCGTTATATGCGTGCTTTATGTAAATCGGATCCGCGAGCGCGGACTCAAGCCACGGCGGTATCTCTTCACCCTGGGCGAGATCTATCACCTGAACGGGACCGCCGTCGAGACTGTACGCGAACAGTAGAATTTCAAAATCCGGGCTCCGCACATACGCATTCGCTCCGGCGGTTTTGATCGGAATGCTCGAGTACGTCTCAAGATCTATGCTTAAATGGTGCATCGTTGCCTCCTTTGTTACGGGAGGGCCGTCAATGTGTAGCCAGCCCTCCCACGATTACATCATCTTAAATGCGCCGTCCGGTAATGGGATCGATAACGGGGGCGCCTGTCGGCTGATTACCGACATCTGCGAACTCGGACGCGGTCACGACCGATCCGCTGAGGGGTTCGCCGTCGCGCGTCTTCATTACGCCGCGCAGGCCGCAGCCGACGCCACGCTTCCCCGCGCTATAGTATCCGAAAAAGTTGATACTGACGCGAGCATACATCCCGCTATAAATCTCCGTAGGCGCCAGTTCGCACTGGACGTTGTCTGAGCCGCATACGTACGGCTTATTCTTACCGCTCGCTGTCAGGACCCAGCAGCCGTGACACTCGGGGCCGAACGGCTCGCCGGACGGACGAACTCCGTCACCGTCGTGAACGACGGAATCGATGCGCTGAGGGCGGATACCTCCCCATTTCGACGCGACGGCTTCCTGTGCCGCAGCGGCAATAGCCGCATCGAGTTCCGCCTTTATGTTTGTGCTCTTCGGGATGAGCAGCGTCACGCTGTATTTCGGTTCAGCGTTAGGGTTGTTCACCGGTGCCTTAGGCGTTACGAGATTCGCATAGGACAGGCGGCATTCAGGGGTCATTACTCTTTTAGGATCATTCTGATACATTATTCTTGTTCTCCTTATTCAAATTATTATTGTTTAGGTTCGGAACGGGATGTGTTTCAATATACGAATCGATGCCCGTTCCGACGAGTTGCAGATATTCGTATAATTCTTCATAGTACTGGTACCGCGCTTCGGCCTCTTCTTCGCTGCTAATGAACGGCAGAAAGCCGTTGATTTTGTCGCAGAGCCTTTTACACTCACGCGCTACCAAGAGCGGCATCCGTTTGTGCTCCGGGCACGTAGGATCATGTATCAGTAAATCCATGACCAGATCGAGTGCCGCGCCTATTTTCTCTTTATCCCGTTTGGGCGAGGGGGGGGGTATTGAAATCGAACATGCTTGCCTCCTGTTTATTATTCAATCAAAATATTTTGCTTTGGTTTCTTTGAAGTACGTCCGGAGTCTTACGGCTCGAACGTATTGCGAGTCCGCAGTTTTAACCGCTTTATAGCCTGAGGCTACGTGTCGTGCGGCATTTGTTAGCGTTACAATACACTCCAACGCTTCCTCTGTGGTATAAGTGGTATAAACGGCTTTTTTGTTTGCATCCTGGTTTCCCGTCAGCATATACTTGAAGAGCTTTTTCAAATTGACGACGGTCATATTTATAAGCGCGTACGGATAATTCAACGAAAAACGCGCCGTATCGTATTGAAAGTATACCGTTACGTCATCCATTCTCGACACCCTCAAATTCCGCCGCGCCGGGCACGTACGCCTCGCGCTTATCGGATTCAGGTACGAGCGACGGCTTTCCCTTCGGACGAACGACGTAGGGAGTCATTAACTCCCCGAAGGTCTTTTTGCCGAGCATCTTCTCGATCTCTGAAAGTGTCTTCGCCTTGCGCTCATACAGCATCGCTTCGTCGTATCCGGCGGCAACGAGCGCATCAAACGCTTCGTCGGTATCGGAGAACGATCTGTTGCTGCGTCCTTCGACGATCTTCCACCCGGGGATCTCTCCTCCGGAAAGCAGCGTCTGTGTAGCGTAGTCCTGCAGATCCTTGTACCAAGCGACGAGTCCTTCTGCCTTTACGAGGAGTTCGCCGACGTCTTCATCTGACAGGACGCGTGTCTGATCTTCGCCGACCATTACTTTCAAATCCTGCGCTACGACATCGGCTTCAGTCATTCTGCCGGCAATCACCGCGTCTTCGTACTCTGAAAAGCCCATGAAGTGCGCGGCTCTTGCGGCGCATTGTGCTTTTCCTTTACAGAAGCGGCAGTGCTCTCCAGGAACGAATTCACCAGGACCGTCAAAAGCTGCAACGGCCGCCGGCTTTATGCTGTCGCCCCAGGCGAAGAGCTCATCGACTGTCAAAGCATCCTCGCTGGCCGTATCCGACAGTCGCGGCTGACAAATACCCATTGATACGCGCTGAATCTGATCGCCGTAAATCGCACGGTACAGATGCAGCGCTCCAAGCGCGTAAAGCCTCATCTGAGGGTTTTCTTTCGCGGAGACGGCCACGCCCTTACCGTGCTTATAGTCGGTAATGTGCAGAGTGTCGTCGCCTATCATTACGCAGTCGCAGGTCCCGAAGCCCTCGGGTATGTAAGCGGAAAGATCTACCTCGACCTCAAAGGCGAAATGCGGCTTATGCGTAAAGCTCATCGCCTTTTCGGTCAAATACTCGACGTACGCTTCCGCCGTCTTTAACATCTCTTCCTGATAAAGCGGGTTTTCCTGGAGCTTCTTCAACTCACCGGTGAACTTCTTATTCGTCATTACGGTGAATTTCTTCCGGGCGTAGAGCTCGCAAATCGCGTGCGCTAACGTCCCTTCTTCCGCATAGACGCTTGTCCCGTCCGGGAACTGTGACTCGAAGTGCGGCGACGCCGTACAGACGAGCCATCTGTGAGCGCTTGACGCGCTCAGAAATGCGTGTTTTTCAGGGGAGGGCATATTCGTACCTCCCTACTCATATTCGCGCACCGAGCGCCCTCAGATCCTCGACGAACGCGGGATACTGGCTCTTGTCGAGCTGCGTTACTGCCTGCACTCCGTAATTCTTAAGCAGGGCAAGAAGATCGGGCATCTTTCCCTGGTCGATGAGGGCCGCGCCTGCTCTGGAGATCTCGTCGAGAGAGTATTCCTTTTCTGCCGCGGGTGCCGGAGCGTTCACTTCAACCGGTGCTGCATTGATCACCGGTTCGAGTTTAGACTCCGTCATAGTTTTCTCGGAAGGGACAGTCTGCGATTTCAAAGCATCCTGTGTTGTAGATTGCTGCGGGGCAACCGGCGCAACTTCTACGTCGCTCCCCGCGTTTGTAGGGTTTGACTGCGAAACGCACTCATCGGGCTGCTCCGCTACCGGCTGTTCCTTCTTTGCTTTCCTCGAGCGTGTCGGGGTGCTGCTGCGCTCCGATGAATTCAGAGCGTTCGCGAGATTGTTGATCGCCGCGGTAAGATCTTCCGCTACGATCGTGACTTTCACTTCTAACATGGTTTGCCTCCTGTTTTATAAAAATTTTTGGTTGTTCTGGTTTATTGCAGTCGTCGCACTGTTCTCCGGGATCGAGGTTCGCGCCGCATGTCGGGTAGGTATGGTAGTATGTGCTCATGACGTCACCTGCAGATGTAGGTCGGAAGTAATCCCGGCATGTTATAATCGAAATATGCCACGATCTCACCCTGGATAAATTCGGCCTGCCAGACGGCATCTCCGACCGTAGATCCGTACGTGAGGACGTACATGGCGTTGTCGATCGCTCGCTGTGACGGTTCAAGAGAAAAGAACCTTTCGGGACTACCGAAACCATACTGTATCGGTCCGTCGTCATACCATCCTGCCATAAGAACGTCGTATATCGTGTTCGGAAATCTCGGATCATTGACGCGGTTGACTACCACCGACGCGACTGCTCTCTGGTGCTCGTCGGTCGCGAAGTCCATCCCCGCCTCGTTCATAATGATCTTCGCCAAGAGCATGACTTCGCTAACTTGACTGCTATTTGACTCGTTTAGAACAAGCCCATACTCGACAGTTTTATAACCTCCCGTTGGTACTTCCAATAAACTCGGTTGAGTTTCTTTGCTGCTCTCCAATACCGGAATTTCCGATACCTTACAATCAACATCTTCATCTGTCTCCCCCTCTGTTTCTATCGGCGTAAAGATTATCTCCGGCTCTCTCTCTTCGAGCTCTGTCTCAGTTTCGGTCTGTTCCGGTATCGTCTTCTCTACGACCTCTTCCGTCGTTTCGGGATATCGGGCTTTAAGGTTTTCATCGATCATAGCGATCATGCCATAGAACGTGAAGAAAACCAGTGCGGATGAAAGAACTACAAGCGCCCAAAATTTAAGCGTTTTCATAATTGCCTCCTCTTTATTAGCTATTACCAACTCTTGCGTACGGTGCAAGGCCCGTGATCCGTCGGGTATGCGATACGAACGAGATTATGCTTTTTACATTTCTCTTCGTATATCTTTTCAGCTTTTTGCAGTGACTCTGCATATTCACGGCGGCGGCATAGTTTGCCTGAATCTGATATGTCTGCGTACTCTACGTAGTATGTTTCCGGTCGAATTCCGCATTTAAGCTCTCTATAACAGTCCGCGAGGGTCGATTCATGAACTACGGTAAATTCACCGCTGACGGTTATAAATCCCGGCTTTAATTCCACCCACCAACTGCGCGTGCCGTATCTCTTTCCGAAATTAACGCCGTCATCCTCGCAGTGTATGCCGCTGATATATTCGCCAAATTCATCCCAGATCCGCTTTTCGAGTTTATACATAGTCTGCGTCTCCTCTTATGTATCTTTCATAGGGTATCGGAAAAATCACGTATGAATATCGTTCTTCAACTTTTACCGCGGTTCCGAATGGGAGCTTTCCTTCTCTGAGGAGCAGCCGCACCAGATCCGCACTGATGCCGAGGTCCTTTGCGACATCGGCGGGAGTGATCTTTTTAATTTTTGTGCTCATCGGCGTGCCTCCAATTTGAGCTTCTTAAAAATAAGCCGGCACAGCAGTACAAGTTAATACCTTATGCTTCGCGGTATTAAATTCGCTGTCCGTCCCCCATTCGATGATTGTGCCGGGAAGTATCGGGGCGAAAACGGTAAGAGCGTTTATCGTCTGGTCCTCCAGCGAAATTATGCAAATACGATATTTCATTATCACGTCTCCTCATTCATCGTCTGATCGTCTTCGACCAGATCGCTTATAGAACAGTTAAGTATTTTTGCAAGTTTACAGAGCATGTTAAGTCTCGGCGTCGCCTTTCCGGTTTCCCATTTTGCTATCGTGGATCTATCGACTCCGAGCTTTTCTGCAAGCTGCTCCTGCGTCATCTCACCTCTTCTTTGCTGAATATGTATCACTTTTCTCGCTCCTTTGTTGCTTGTTTTCTGAATTGTATTCACATTTTAACACCTGAAAAAGCGTTTGTCAATAGTTTTTGTGAAATTTATTCAGAAAATATTGACTTCGTGAATTTTATTCACTATAATAGCGTTGAAAGTAGGTGAACATTATGGATTTTTCTACGAGATTAAAAAAGCTTCGAAATCAAGAAGGAATAACACAAGAGCAACTCGCAAAAGCAATCGGCGTAGAGCGTTCCTCTGTCGGCAAATATGAAACGGGCACTATGCCCTCCCTCGAAATTCTGTCTCAGATCGCGTCCTATTTCAACGTTTCTGTGGATTACCTTCTGTGTCGCACAGATGATCCTACCAACTATGACGATGATGATCTCATCGCCGAAATACCGGAGAGCATACTCGATCACTTCAACGGGAACGTCAGAAAAGCGTATAACGCCTGGATGGCGAGAAGCGCTCCGGGACCAAACAATGTTTTTCCCTATAAAACAAAAAAGATCCCCCTCCTGGGGGATATAGCGTGCGGCGAACCCATCTTTGCCGAAGAGCAATTCGGAGAGTATGTTGACGTCGACGCCGAGTTAAATGTCGATTTTTGCCTGCGCTGCGTCGGCGACAGCATGATAGGGGCGCGGATCTATGACGGGGATATCGTATTCTGCGTCAGGCAGAGCTCCGTCGATAACGGGGAAATCGCTGTCGTGATCATCGAGGACGAGGCTACACTTAAGCGGGTCTATCTTGAAAACGGAAAACTCATACTCAATCCGGAGAATCCTGCATTCCGTCCGATGGTATACCAGGGCGAAGAGCTCAATCAGATTCACATACTCGGCCGGGCCGTCGCGTTCCAGAGCCGAATAAGATAATAAAAGGGAGGTTCTTATGAAACTAAAATCAATAGCACTTTTCCTCGCCATATTGATGTGCATATCGATCGCTCTCTCAAGCTGCGGAGGAAAGAGAGACAATTCCGTCACCGACGCCAACGCCGAAAAAGAAAACGCCAGTTTGACACTCGAAGAATTTGAAAGCAAATACAAAAGAGCGGATTATAATGACTTTCTCAATGATCCGTCAGAATTTATAGCTGATTACAATTCAATAGATATGTCGTATATCAACGATGATCCGGAATACTTTTCGAGCTGGGACATAGTTGAAAACCCCGATTATTATAACGATGATGATCACGTATATTCAAAGGACGTAGTTCTGTTCAATCAGAGCGCGAAGTTTACCGTCGGCGTCTACTGGGATTCTACCATCAGCGACACCGTATCCTTCTCTATCGGCAACGAACTTGATGATTTTGAATTAGCAAAATCACTCGCGAACAGCATGTTTGACAAGTACGAAAACGCCGAAAACATCCATATAGGATCCTCATTCGATGAAGCTTCAGAATCCGAGCTCAGAAAAATTTTTAACGGCGACAGTCCGGAGCTGTTTTTTATAACGTTCAAGAATAACACCGTTTACTATTATTATCTCGGATATGACAGCTATGTAGAAATCACTAAAAACATTCCATATACGGATCGATAAATAAAAAAAACACCGCCCCGACTGGTCCTCGGAACGGTGTAGAGGCAACCATGCCACCCCCGTCTATAAAGGTGTATGGTATATTTATATCATATCACCTTTTACGTCAAATGTCAAGAAAGGTGATATTTTTATGCGTCTACCTAACAACTACGGCTGCGTCACCAAATTAAAGGGGAAGCGCCGAAATCCCTGGATGGTACGTAAAAGAATAAATGAGTACGACTCAAACGGGAAAAGAAAAATGAAGGTCATCGGCTACGCCAGAACGCGATCCGACGCGCTCGATATGCTCGCAGCGTATAACGGGAACCCCTACGATCTCACACAGGGAAAACCTACCTTTGCAGAAGTGTACGAGAAATGGTTCAAAGACACCTTCGCCAACGTGACAAATCGCAGCACGTTAAAGAATTACACATCGGCATATAAGCATTTTACTCCACTCTACAATATGAAAATGGTAGATATCCGTACTGCCGATATTCAGGATGCGCTTGACGCCTGTCCCGCGGGATATTGTACCGCCGGACGAATGCGCGGGATGGTCGGGCAGATATACCGATGGGCGATGCGTTATGATATTGTGACTCGGAATTACGCTGAGGGCCTGATCATTCACCAGGAGAACGTCGAAAAAGAGCGTGACCGTTTTTCATCGGAAGAAATAAAAACACTGTGGAATAATGTAGATCAGAACGACTACATCAAGCTCGTATTGATTTACTGCTATTGCGGCGTCCGGACAAACGAGCTCCTAAACCTTAATAAAGAAAACGTTCATCTCGAGGAGCGTTATTTTGAGGTGATCAAATCGAAAACAAAGGCCGGAAAGCGTATCGTACCGATTGCAGAAAAAGTCTATCCATACTGGGAAGAATTCTACAAAAAATCAAAATGCGATAAGGTGATATGCACTCCGGACGGCGACGCGCTGAGGTACGACAATTTCAAGCGGCGATACTGGGACCCCTTGATGAAGGTGCTCGGCATGGAGCACATCCCATACGAAACTCGGCATACCTGCTCCTCGATGCTTCATGCAGCAGGCGTCGACAAAACTACGATAAAGTTCATTCTCGGCCACAAAGGAAAAATGGATCTGACCGAGCGCGTATATACGCATCTTGAGATTCAGCAGTTAATCGATGCCATAAATAAAATATAATATTAGTGGTGTTACACAACTGTTACACTTTTGTTACACTTTTATCGTTTCTTATCGTTTCTTATCCGCTCTTATTTCAACGAAAAAAGCCCGTCAGCACTGAAGTTTCAATGCTGACGGGCTTTTGCGGTTTCCCGCGTTTTTCTGGCTCCCCCTACTGGACTTGAACCAGTGACACGCGGATTAACAGTCCGCTGCTCTACCGACTGAGCTAAGGAGGAATATTAAAGAAGAGAGATACGTAAAGTGTCCGCTTATACCTATCTTCCCGGGCAGTCGCCCGCCAAGTATTGTCGGCACTATGCAGCTTAACTTCTGTGTTCGGGATGGGAACAGGTGGACCCTGCACGTTAATGAAACGAACTTTGCCGTATCTCTCTCTTTTTTATGTCCGCATCTACCTATCTTCCCGGGCAGTCGCCCGCCAAGTATTGTCGGC
>JAFSUU010000133.1 GCA_017445115.1 Clostridia bacterium
CTGTTGGCAAGGAGCCAGAGGGCTACGGAACGGTTGCTCGAAACAAGTACCAGATACCTTGAGAGTAAACTTAAACTCACGGTGAACAGGGAGAAGAGCAAAACTGTATCTGTAGTAGCAATCCGAAATTTTAAGTTTCTGGGATTCGCGTTGGGAAGGGACAAGAACGGATATTACATTCGAGTCCATGCGAAATCCCTGAAGAAAGCGAAGCAGAAGCTCAAAGAGCTGACTTCCCGCAGTCAGGGCAGAAACGTCCGAAAGGTTATGGGGAATCTCAAGACCTATACGACCGGATGGCTTGCTTACTTCGGAATTGCAAATATGAAGAGCACAGTAGCAGAGTGGAACGGATGGCTTCGGAGACGGCTCCGGATGTATATCTGGAAGCAGTGGAAGAAGCCGAAAACCAGAGTACAAAACCTTATTAGACTTGGAATGGAGCCGTGGAAGGCATACCGAAACGGCAACACAAGGTAAGGTTATTGGGCGGTTGCAAGGAGTGGAACCCTGCAACAAACTATAACGGACAAAAGACTCGCACAGGCAGGATACTTTGATATCCTCGACAAGTACGAGTCCTTGCATTGTTGATTGAACCGCCGTGTACCGAACGGTACGCACGGTGGTGTGGGAGGTCGGTCACTCAACTAATGGGTGACCTCCTACCCGATTGCTTTTTTGGATGACGGGTCTGTCAGCAGCGCGGCAGGCGCGAACAGTTTTTCATATTCCGCATATCTGTATGCCCGTGACAGGCTCAGGAGGTCACAAAGAAAGGGCGGCTTTTACAAGTTCCATCAGTTTCTCCTGCTTTTCCGGAGGAAGGGTCGCGAACAGCTCAAATGCCTCCCGCGCGATCCGTGTGCAGTCCGCGGTCTCATGCGTTTCTGTCTGTTCAAAAATAGAAGAGATAGTGATCCCGAGTCCGCCCGCGATCTTTTGGATACTCTCGATGGTAGCGTTCTTTTCGCCACGCTCCAGCTGACCGATGTATGACGGATGGAGGCCGCACCGTTCAGCAAGTGTTTCCTGACTTAGGTGTGCCGCCAGACGGGCAGCCCGAAGCCTCTTTCCGATAATCTGAGATAGTTCGGACATTGCTCATTCCCTGCCTAAAAAGCGAAGATTAATTACCCATTATAAGAAAAATGAACTTTTTTGCAAGAGACTATTGATATTTTTTTGTGGATATGGTATACTATTAATTGTATCATGTATCACTGTCGGCAGATTTTATGTTGCCGGGAGGGATCCAATCTATCTATTTCCACATTATTAGCGCTAAGATACCGGCTCGCTTTTCATTGTTGTTGTAACGCGAGGATACCCGCTTACATGATTTAATTTAATTCGAGTATGCGCTTTGAACTATACCTTTGCCAAAATACAATTCAAGTTTTGGTCAGCTTTTTGAATTTCGAAGAATAATTTTGGTATAAGAAGTTATTATAATAGAACATAGAGTAATGAAAGGGAAAAACTATGACAATTAAAAAAACAGTCTTAGCGGTTCTGTCGATTGTTCTTGTGCTGTCTATGCTGCCGTTGTCCGTATTTGCGGATCCGGCAGATGACACGGGAACCCGAACTGTTCCGCAAGCAAAAGCACAGCTGACGGTCGCATCCAACGGCAACAGCGGTATTGTAACAGTTTACGACGACTATAGCGTCAAAGCCGAGCTTCCCGGCGGAGATGTCGACAAGGCAACGGTTACGATCACCGCGATGCTCGAAAACGTCGCGAGCCTTGGCATCGCAGGCAGAAGAGAGCATTCGATCACGGTCAATACCGGACTTACCGGCACTGTCAATCCCGCGAGTTACTTTACACATCTTTACAATTTTGACGGCGCGACTGTCAACGTGAAGGTGGACAAGACGAACTCGCTTGCCTATGCCCTTGCCAGAACTGACAATGTAATCACAGGCACGACTAACGAAGCCGCAGCGAGAGCCGCGTGGCAGGCACTTGCAAGCCACGTGACCACATCCACACAGGCGGCAGACGACAGCTACATCGTTCTGGCAAACGGATCCTGGATAAAGGTCGGGACCGAGTATCTGCGCTTTGAGGACAACTATGAAGGGAATCTGAAGATAGACGGTCTGTCCGATCTTTCGGCTCTCGATGAAGCGGTGAGAGCGGCTTTGTATCTTGACACAATCGAGGACCAGGGCGACAAACTTACCATACTGCTCAAAGCGGGGACAGCTCTTGCTGTCGGAAGCAGCGTCGCGACTCTCAACGGAGACTACGTGATAGAGATCACGATGGGCACCAACGTGAAGGGACTCCTGACCGACGGACTGCTTGCCGGCATCAAGGACGGCGGCAATGTCAATCAGATGCTGCTGAGTGCGGTAAAGCTTATTGACAATATTGCCGGAGCCGTCGACACTGACGGAACGATCGACATTGCGCTTTATCCCTACGAAGAGCCCGAAGAAGAGGATTTCAAGGCGAAATTCATAGTTGAGTCAAACGGCAACAGCGGATCGGTAACGGTATACGGAGACTACGACTTCAAAGCCGAGCTTCCCGCCGGAGCAGTTGACAAGGCGGCCGTTACGCTGACAGCGATACTCAAGAATGTTGCCAGCCTCGGCGTGAACGGCAGAAGAGAGCATTCGATCACGGTCAATACCGGACTTACCGGCACCGTCAATCCCGCGACTTATTTTGCAAATCTTTACAATTTCGGCGGCGCGACTGTCAACGTGAAGGTGGACAAGACGAACTCGTTTGCCTATGCCCTTGCCAGAACTGACAATGTAATCACAGGCACGACTAACGAAGCCGCAGCGAGAGCCGCGTGGCAGGCACTTGCAAGCCACGTGACCACATCCACACAGGCGGCAGACGACAGTTATATCGTGCTTGCCAACGGGTCCTGGATAAAGGTCGGGACCGAGTATCTGCGCTTTGAGGACAACTATTCCGGAAACCTGAAGATAGATGGTCTGTCTGATCCGGCGGCTCTTGATGAAGCGGTGAGAGCGGCTCTGTATCTTGACACAATCGAGGACCAGGGCGACAAACTTACCATACTGCTCAAAGCGGGGACAGCTCTTGCTGTCGGAAGCAGCGTCGCGACTCTCAACGGAGACTACGTGATAGAGATCACGATGGGTGAGAAAGTAGAGGCTCTCCTGACGAACGGACTGCTTGCCGGCCTTAAGAACGGCGGAAATGTCAATCAGATGCTGCTGAGTGCGGTAAAGCTTATTGACAATATTGCCGGAGCCGTAGATGAAGACGAATCGATTGATATCGAACTTTATCCTCTTAAACTCGCGACATATACTGCTTCTCTTTCGCTTGAAGACGAGATAGCCGTATATTTCCACATCAAAGACATCAACAGCGAAGCCGATCTCAGCAAATTCACCGTCGAGTTCACTTTCAAAGGCGAAAAGACAACGATCACCGACGGTGTTACTTCCCTCAACAAAAACACTTTCACTGCTGCGAAATGCGCTGCTAAGGAAATGGGCGAAATAATCCATATCAGCGTAAAGTACGGCGAAGAAGAGGATTTTGCGATCGATTACTCGATCAGGAAGTATTGCGAGAACAAACTCGACCCTGAGGCCGAAAATGTTTCTCAAAAAACAAAAGACCTCTGCCTTGCCACACTTGATTACGGAGCACGTTCCCAGATCTATTTCGATTACAACGCCGACGACCTTGTCAACTCGAACTACAGCGGCGATATTGCTTCCGCAACGATCGGGGAAGAATACAAATACGCACTGGGAGGCACGGGAACCGGAATCAAGAAGACGTCGGTGTCTCTGAGCCTCGAGTACAGGACGGAACTCATGTTCAGGTTTACGCCTGATACGGGATATGACGCGAGTGCGTTTGCCGTCTCTACAACCGCAGAAGACGTTGAGACAACTACGACAATTGAAAACGGCGTCATTGTCTTTAAGGTTTCAGGTATTGCCGCAAAGAATCTTGACAAAGCTATTGACGTTACTGTCAAAAACGGCGACGAGGTCGTAAGAACGGTTCATTACTCGCCGCTCAGCTGGGCATACTCGAAACAGTCTTCCGCAGATGAAAACACGGCTATGCTTGCAAAAGCGCTTTATCTCTATTACGCAGCGGCAAACGCCGCACTGCCGAACAATTAACATTAATAACAGACTAAAGGAGGATTCACAGGTCATGAAGGAATCATACGAAGAGCTCGAGCTGGAAGTGATCACTTTCAAAGCCGAGGACGTGATTACGGCCAGTGGCTGCGGCGGATGTGCCAACGAGACTGAAGAGGACGTTCTTTGATGATTTTTCGCGGGGGTGCTAAAAAAGTTTGCCTTTTTTATCACCCCCGCCGTTTTGAGAATTGACATACCACGATGATTCGTGAAGACCCGCAACTCGTTTATGAGCCATGGTTTGTTCTTGTTGCCTGTATGAACAGGAGTTTTGATGAAAGTAATAATCGAACCTGTTGGATTTGTCAACGTTCTGATAGAGAATACGCGGAAGCCGGGGGCTTCGAAGCGGATGACAAAGCACTGCGTAACCGTTGAGTGTGAAGGAGGAATTCTGCTCTACCATACACTGACCGGAGAACTATTTTTTATTGATGAAAAAGAGCGGAATACACCGGTCACCTGCAAACTATTGACCGAAAAGCACTTTTTGATTGATTGTGACTGTGACGAGAACAGAATTGCGGACCATGTTAGAACAGTCGCTGGCATCATGAGATCCGGGATGACAGATGTTACTGATTTTACAATTCTGACCACGACGGATTGCAACGCAAGATGCTTCTACTGCTACGAAAAAGGGATACGACGTTATTCCATGTCCGCTGAAACTGCGGAGGCCACAGCTGATTTCATTCTATCCTCCGCGGGAGGGAAAAAGATCGGACTGAGCTGGTTTGGCGGCGAACCCCTCTTCAACAAAAAGGCGATTTCGCTCATTTCAAACAAACTTGAGAAGGCGGGAACGGCTTTTTCGTCTCACATGACGAGCAACGGATTGCTTTTTGACGAAGAGACGATAAAGGAAGCGGTATCGCTCTGGAGAATGAACAGAGTTCAGATCACAATTGACGGTACAGAAGAAGTTTACAATCGAATAAAGGCCTACATCGGAAAGCATGAAAGCCCATACCTAACGGTTATTCGAAATATAGGAATGCTTACCGACTCCGGCATCAGAGTATTTGCCAGGCTGAATATGAACCGCGCCAACTTTGACAATCTGATGCAACTCGCGGACGAACTTGGAGTACTGTTTGGAGGCAACAGACTGTTTTGTGCATATCCGGTTCCGCTCCGGGCGTTTGCAGGGGAAGTTGGTGAATTCACAAATCCCGGGGACGAGATTAACGCATATCGCGCACTCAAGGAAAAATTGTCTTCTCACGGGATAGGAAGAATTGAAAAATTGCCTCGTGCCTACAGCGCGACAAGATGTATGGCCGACAATGACGAAAGTCTGGTGATCTTTCCCGACGGCAGGCTTTCCAAATGCGAACATTACTGTGAGGAAGACGTCATAGGCGATGTCTTTTCCGGTGTAAATGATCCTGCATCAGTCAGCGCTTGGAAAGAGAAAACGGATTTTCACGGATGCTGTGACTGTCCGCTCTATCCGCGCTGTGTCAATCTGAAAAAATGTCCCTGGGCAGCGTTCGGCTGTTCTGAAGCTGTGCGTGAGATTCGTATTTCAAATATACGAGATAAGATGATCTCAGAATACAAAAGTTTTATTTCCCACGCCGACGGATCCACAAATCAGCCGATTCCTGACAGATATACTACGTCAGGATATGACAGCTGAACGAATGATATGAAATAATGGAGAATTTTTTTGCTTTTTTGAATGATAATTCGCTTTATTTTCTGCTTTTTGCCGGAGGAATAGGAACCTTCTGCTGGCTCTTGGCTTTCCGAAAACGGATACGAGCCGGATGTCTTTCCGTACTTCTCATGTCGGTTCTTCATATTTTTTTCGGTGTCTTGTCGGTTAAGCTGTTTGCTTTTCTTGAGTCTCCCAGCGAAAGATTCGTTAGCTCGATGAGCCTGTTCGGAGCAGTGTTTTTTATGCCCTGTCTCTATTATGCCGGCTCAAAGATTTTTAAACGGGATACCCGACAGGTATTCGATCTATTTACCGTTCCGCTGGTTTTCACACTTGCTTGCGCCAGAGTCAACTGCCTTTTGACCGGTTGCTGCAAAGGTATGATTATTCCTTTTGTCCGGGACGGGACCGTTAGATGGCCTACAAGGGAGGCAGAACTTCTATTCTACGCTGTTTTCCTTTCACTGATCATTATCCGTATCAGTCGGAATAGATCAAACGGAGAAATATATCCTATATATTTGTTATCCTACGGTTTGTTTAGATTCTTTGTTGAAGGATTCAGAGAATCGTCTGCAAAGTCCGTTTTTCATATGGCACATTTCTGGGCTGTTATCGCGGTTTGCGCCGGTGCAGCTTTCTATTTCGAAATTAGACATCAATCAAAAAAACGAGGTCAGTTAGAAAAATGATCAAAGGAATAACAAAACGTTTTACAGCTCTTGTGTTGACAGCGCTTTTGATTATACAGATAATACCTTCAGTGACTCTGCCTTCGCGGGCCGCTGAAGCTTATGAACCAACCGGTAATTTCACATACGCTGATTATTTCGATGTTTCCGCTACCATTGGAACCGCAGGCAGGGGTACAGCTTCGGCAAGCGGCGGTACGTATACAATCACTGCAACTTATGAACATGGATCATGTGGAGATACCGATTACACCACGACGCTGACTCTGACAGCGACCACGGATTTTGACAGCCTTACCGTTTCGGCGACAAAGACGTCCGGAGGCACCTTTAGTTGTACTGTTAAGGGCTCATCTCTTTCCAGCGGTTCATCTACTACCGTTTCCATGGCAAAGGGGCAGACGATAGTCCTTTCGATCAAATCCGACGGTTCGACACAGGGGCGCGCTACTGTGACTCTGAGCAATGTTGTCGTAACTGTGAAAAATCCGGATACGGTCTTTTCAACCCCTGTCAACGGAAGCTACACGATTTTCTACGCCGGAGAATCGCTGACCTACGATACCGTCTATCAGAGGCCTTCCAGTTCCAATTATCAGTTGGTTGCCTCCCCCTCGGCGGGATACGAGTTTCTTGGATGGTACGATGAAACCAACAGCGAATTGAGCAGCAGCGCTTCATTCAGCTATCAGGGCCTGGAAGATCACACAATCAGAGCAGTCTTTATGCACGCAGGCAGCGCGGTTTATTATGTTAAAGGCGCTTTCGGAACATTTTATGACTGCTTCGATCTTGGTATCGCGGCGACCGGAAACAACGGGGTCCTGGTAGTATATAAAGACGGAACCCTTGCGGGAAGCACAGCGCAAAGTTCTTTTTCCGTACCTTCCGGAAGAACGCTTCTTATTCCGTGTGACGACGCTGCGACGGTCTATACGACTTCGCCGCGCAGCACCAGCAACGTTTATGTTGCTCCCACCGTTTTCAGGACGCTGACGATTCCGGAAAACGTTACCGTAACCGTTGACGGAGCGATAAGCATAGGCGGAGGAATATTCGGGCCCAGCGGCGGGACATCCGGCGCCGGATCTCCCAGTGGTCCGGTCGGCAGGATCAAAGCTGAAGACGGCAGCCGCATCGTTGTCAACGGCAAGCTTTACTGCTGGGGGTATATTTTCGGATCCGGAGCCGTTGAAGCTAACAGCGGAGCGATCGTTTACGAAGATTTTCAGTTTTCCGATCAGCGCGGAGGGACAGCATTTTCCAGTATCAACGGCAACTCCCAAAAGGTGTTTCCGATCTCTCAGTATTACGTTCAGAATATCGAGGTCCCGCTTACAATTCATTACGGCGCGAAAGAAATAGTCTATACGGCTTTGTATATTCAGGGGGATCTTTCAGCCAGACCGACGCTGATTTCCGGAGATTCGACAAGCATGTTTACTCTGGGCTCGGGAGCCAGTATTACAAAGAGGTATCTGAAAGAGACTGATCAGCTGCAGATTGACATCGATGGGAACGTTTCTCTTAACAAGGTCACGATGGAAATATATGTTACCGTAGACTCGAGTAAATACGTTCTTCCCTTGTCAAGTAATTTCGTTGTCAATATCAACAGCGGGACAACTTCACTCAATTATGATACCGAGATGCTTCCCGGAACCGTGATCAATATTGCTGAAGGCGCGAAATTGAAGGTCTCAAGCGGGGTGAAGTTCTACCTGTTCGACAGCAGCGAATGGAACATGTCTTTCTTCTATCCGGGAAATAAGATCAATCCAGTTAAGCGGATTGCCACAGGCGCTCTTGCATATACACGGACCCAGGCAAACAGCATATTCGATTCGAGGATCGACGTCGGCGGAGAGATATCTGTCCAGGGAAGTATGTACACTTCTTCCGGAGGTGCGGACATCGTCAGTACCAACGGAAAGGGAAAGGTGACATTCGTCACCGCTCCGGCCTCCTCAACCACGTTTTACCAGGCGATTCAGGACGGATCGAGTATTAAGTATACTTCGATTTCCGCAACCGCGGCAAAACTTCACAACGGCTTGAATCGCCCGACTGCGGGAGATTACGCCGTAGATGAATATACAACGACAGCAGGATCTTCTGCCGGGACGACATTTAATTACTGCTCGGTTTGCGACGCATGGTACAATACTGTTCACGGCCATGATATCAGCACGTATACGGTGACATGGAAGAACTGGGACGGGAACGTTCTTGAAGTCGATGAAGAAGTTGAAGATGGGGCAATGCCTTCATATGAAGGAAATACTCCGCAAAAAGCTTCCGATTCCCAGTACAGATATGTGTTTTCCGGGTGGACGCCCGCAGTATCCGTTGTGACAGGAGATGTCGAATATACCGCGGTTTTCGATGAAATCCCGCACACCTATCAGACGCCGGTATACGAATGGGTAAAGACCGGACAGACATACAGCGTGACCGCAACAGCGGTTTGCCAGGATGAGGCGGCTTTCACGGTAACTGAGACGGTCAGCGCAACTTCGCTGGAGTCACTGCCGGCTACATGTAATTCGGCCGGCGAAACGACCTATACCGCGACATTTACCGGCTCGATATTTACTGCTCAGACAAGAACCGATGCCGACATTCCTGCCCTCGGACACGACTTTGGAGAATGGACGGTAACAACTCCGGCGACATGCACAGAAGCCGGGGAAGAGACCAGACACTGTTCGAGGTGCGGCGAGACAGAGACGAAAGTCATAGCCGCTTCGGGACACGATTATGTTGACGTTGTCACGCCGCCGACCTGTACCGAGGCGGGATATACGACGCATACATGCTCGGTCTGCGGCGACAGTTATACCGACACGCCGGTGGAAGCCCTCGGACACGACTTTGGAGAATGGACGGTAACAACTCCGGCGACATGTACAGAGGCCGGTGAGGAGACCAGATACTGTTCGAGATGCGATGCTACGGAGACGAGAGTCATAGCCGCTACGGGACACGATTATGTTGACGTTGTCACGCCTCCGACCTGCACATCGGCGGGATATACTACGCACACATGTTCGGTCTGCGGCGACAGCTACACCGACACGCCGGTGGAAGCCCTCGGACACGACTTTGGAGAATGGACGGTAACAACACCGGCGACATGCACGGAAGCCGGGGAAGAGACCAGACACTGTTCGAGGTGCGGCGAGACAGAGACGAGAGCCATAGCCGCTTCGGGACACGATTATGTTGACGCTGTCACGCCTCCGACCTGCACCTCGGCGGGATATACGACGCATACATGCTCGGTCTGCGGCGACAGTTATACCGACACGC
>JAFSUU010000134.1 GCA_017445115.1 Clostridia bacterium
TGAAAGCCCGAAAACGCGTTGAAAGGGACCTCAAAATGAACAACTACAGCGACAAAACCGACGAGACACTGGTAGAACTGACTCTTCTCGGCAACGACGAGGCGTATGAAGAGCTGGTCGTCCGCCATGAGAAGGCGGTCAAGGGGACGGCGTACAAGGTCACCGGCAACTCCTTCTCCGCGGAAGACGCGTCGCAGGACGCGTTCGTCGCGGCGTGGCTACATCTCGACTCTCTCGCCGATCACGGCAAGTTCAAACCGTGGATCTGCGCTATCGCAAAGAACTCGGCTTATGAACTGATGGAAAGCTACCGCGCGTCCTTCCCCTGCATCAGTCTGGACACCGAGCTGATAAACTCGGATATCCCCGACGACGCCTGGAGCGAGATCGAACGCACGTCCGACGTCCGCGAAGCCGTGTCTAAGCTGTCCGAGAAGATCCGCGAAACAGTTGAGTTGCATTATTTTGAGGGTTATTCGATAGAGGAGATCGCCCGTAAACTCTCCCTTTCGGAAGGGACGGTCAAGTGGCGGCTCTCCGAAGGAAGACGTCAACTGCGAAAGGGTTACGGAACAATGGAAAAGGAATACAACGACAAAGAGGCACTTGTCGACCGCGTCATGCGCGAGGTCGAACGGCTTAAATTATGGAAGCTCAAAAGCGATAAGTCCGGGTTCGAGGAGGAATACCGCGCTGTTCTCAAAAGCGTCGAAGCTCTCGACGATTCGCAAAAGAAGGATCACGCCTTAGCCGACGTTCTCATGATGGGCTATTGGTGGATAGACGGCGAGCGTAAAAGATGCATACGGAACAAGATAAAAGCTCTCGCTGAAAAAAGTCATAATGAAGAAGTTATGACCGAGATCATCGAGATCGAGATCGGCGAATTCTATGAGGGTACGATCTGGGGATTCTCATTCGGGACCGGGTTTGATCTCTTTACCTGGCAAAGTCAGGCTATAGCCGAGGGGATAGTCAAGATCAGGGAGTTTATTGAAAACGTAGAGATACCGTATCTCAAAGAGAAGGGCTTTAAAACCGCGGTCGGAAACATCATTCGCTCTTTGCTTGAAGATATACTGGACAACGACGTTAGTACAAGACTGGAAACGCTTGAAAGATCTATAAAATGGCTCGATCCCGCATCCATCCGCTACTCCGCTGTTGATATGGCTTTAAAACAGTATAATGTATTAAAAGAATCCGGCTGGGACTTGGCAAAAGATAAGGACATTTCCTTTGTTACCGGGGCGATAGATTTACGCTCGATAGACGGAAATCTCTGCGTATGGGACGAGGACGCTGAGAGCTTCAGATACTTTGACAACAGATATATCTTCTCTGCGTTCCCGGATCCGACGCTCGCTCTCATGCAAACCGATAAATATCCTTTTGAAATGCTGCGTCAGGTCGGCGACAAAGCAGAATACGCGTACAGAAGCGATATCGAGCTTGTTTCGACAGACGAGACCGTGGAAACTCCCTCGGGCAGATTTGATAACTGTGTTTTGCTTCAATACACTCGCAACGTTTACGCCAGTAACGTGTCAAAGATCCATTACATAAACGCGGTCTTGACCAACCGGGCTTATATTTGCCCTGGGATCGGGATTGTAAAGCATATGGTAGATATGGACGGTAAGCACGAGGAGTATTTGCTGCAGGATTACGAAGTCACCGGGGAAGGATTGATACCGTTAGAGGTCGGAAACCGCTGGAAATACGTCTTTTCTACTAATGATAATGAGAATATCGACGCTTACGACGAAACAAAGGTGATCTCCGCTGAGAACGGAAATTACGTAGTAGGATATAAGTTCTTTCAACGCAGTCTCGGATACGAAGATTCGTGGAAAGGCGATATGTCCGATTACAGAAAAAACTCCTTTAGGTTCGATCCGGAAAGTTTGACGTTGATCTATAACGATTCCGCTTTAAGACGAGCTTTGTCAAGAGATCTGACCAAGCGTCAGAGCATTTACCTTGCCATTATGGATAAGGTCAAACGGAGAGTTAAAGAAACAGATCCCAGGTCGAATAAAGATTGCAAAGAACACGGCGTGTGGAACTGGTTTGACGCGTGGACGGTAAACAAATCCGAAAACGGCGACGTAATTCTTTCCGATAAGTCGGAATACAGATTTGAGTATAGCCCGTTCCTCCGCTGCATAGAGGGACAGAAGCTTTGGTACTCGCATTTTCTTGAAATTCTTCGCGACGCCGCCGGAGCGGTCTGGTCGCATGAGTGGGAACCCGGATACGATAAGAGCGTGTTCCGCGACGTTTACGGCTTCAAAAACTGCGAACTGCGGTTCCACTTTGTCCGAGACGGAGAGACGGTCACGACTCCCGCCGGGACGTTCGAGAACTGCCGTCACATACAGTTCGATCTTCGTGACGTTCCGGGAGATTATTTCCCGTACGCCTATCGTGCAGGTTGGATGGATTATTGGTTCGCGCCGGGAGTGGGGATCGTGCAGTATTTCCATCTGCTCAACAACTCTTTTGATTGTTACTGGCAGTTGACCGATTACATCGGGATCGGGGACGGTTACTTCCCGTTCGGCGACGGGTTCTTCCGCAGGTACAAGCCCGCGGACCTGAAGGACGGTTTCCACGCTTCGCTTGAGCTTACCTATCTTGCCGACGAAGACGGGGCTGTGATCTTTGCGGACGCGGCGGGTACGCAGGATATCGAAGAGTACCGCAAAACAAGCCGAGTCGTGGTAGAAGAAAACCGCGCGTCGTACGAAAGAAGAAAGCGCGAGGAAGAATAAATACCCGACAGCTCCTTTCCACGCCGTTAAACGGGGGGAAAGGAGTTGTCTGCGTCAACAGATTGAGGAGAGGAGATAATAAAATGGCAAAAAGGATCGCTCTTACTTTCGTCAAGCTGCTTGCGGCTTCTGCGATAACCTATCTTGTTATTGGACCGCTTGATTTTTTTGTCGAGGGGATAAACAACAAAGACAATTCATACGCGCTGATAGCAACAGTCAAATCGTTGTGGAGGGTGGCGGCTCAATTATTTGCGGCCTTTGCGGCTGTATTTATGCTGCATATTGTCGGCGGTCGTCTCGACGACGAGATCTCGCGCGGCAAAATGAAGGAAAGACCTCTGACTTTGCGTGAGGCGACGGGATATCTGGCTGAAAACGACCGTCCTACATTCATCGTTTATTCAATAATAAGCGTCGTATATCTGATATTCAGCGCGGTCGCCCAAAGCGGTAAACTGTGGCTCCAGGCGTTGTACAATCCGTTATACGGGACCAGCGCCATTGCGGAATATGTTGCAGGGACTTCCAAAACGTCTCAGATCGTCGGGCAGCTGATCGCTACGATACTTTTTGCGGCATTTTATGTGTTCGCGTTTTACGCTGTGCAAAGAATCAGATTCAAGAAGTTTAACAGTTAGCAAACCGATTAAAGATAATCATACGAATAAATGAGGTTAATATATGATCGCTGCAATAATAGCATTAACGCTAATTATTTCATTTCCTTATGTTTTGACGGCGATAAAAAGATTATTGCTTATCCTATCAATAAAACGCGGATGCAAAAGGAACGGTTACAAATATCAAAGACTCGGGGCATGCGTTTTTTCAAGCATTAAAAGCGGTAGATGTAGTTTCAGAGTCGAAACGGGTAACGCATTTTATACCGTAAAACTTTGCGGACCGGTTTCCCCCAGAGTACACTTACGTTTTTCGGACGAGACGCATTATGCCGTTCGAAACCTAAGATTTCAGCTTTCTTCAAGCGCACGCGCGATAACATATGAAACTAAAAGCAAGGAAACCTTTCAATTCAGACACGGATTTACCGAGAAGGATTATTTCAAACATCAGGAGAACGTAATTCTGCTTTGTCCTGAGCCGGGTATAGTTTCGCGAGTTATTGGCAGCGAAACAAGGGAGATCGGTAACGGCGACAGTACCGGAGAAGGAATACTGTACAACGGCGACGGATTCAAGCGCTTGCTTTTCAAACGGTGACGATATGAAAAAACGGTATTCTTTGTTGGATATTGACTCAACTCAAGCAGTCGGTATGGTCGACGATGAGGAGATAAGATTCCTTGATTTAAAGCATCTGTTCTGCGAGTCGGCGGTTTCACAGCTCGCTGTAATTCCCGATTTAAAAACCGCGCATGCAAGACGCGAGATAATGAAGGCAATCATTCTCTGCGAGAATAGTTATAAAGTGTTTATCGCTCTCAAAGAAGCCGTCACGGATTATTCTCGTTCCTGTACAATTCTCGATGATTCCAAGTCTGAGCTTGAGAGAGCTTTCGCATACATTGAGAGCGTTAAGAGTTTTTATAAAGTGATCGAGTCGATCAACGGGCTTTTCGACGCAAAGTTGACAGTTGCTTTAAAGGAAAGCGTCGATGCTTTTTCGTCCCGCTCGGAATTTATTTATGAATCGGTTCAAAGAATCGAATTGAAGCTAAAAAAGATCGTTTCCTTAACCTTGCGTCACTCAAACGCGATAAGTTCCGATCCCGAGGGCGATTTTTGCTTATTAATAAAAAACGTTTGTTCTGCTCTCGGATACGACGTCAGCTCGGATAACAAAAGAATCGTGCGTGTAACTTCCGAGTTTTCTGATACTGTCATCAATAGTTTTCCCGAATTGTTTCACGAAATATATCTCTTTCAAAACGAAACTACAGACGCAGTTGACCGCGATATCCTTATGATCCGCGGAGATCTTGATTTCTATCTTTCTATTGCCGACGTCTTTCATTCAGCGCGCGAAAAAGCGCTTCCGTTTTGTTTTCCGGAAGAATCACACGTTCCGAAGTATCAGGCAGAATCCATAATTGATCCATACCTCATTAATCGGGTCGAAAACATAGTATCAAATAACGCGTTGTTTGACGGATACTCGCCGATCGCGTATGTAATGGGCGCTAACGGGGGAGGTAAAACGTCTATTCTTCGCGCGCTCGCAAGTAATCTGTTGTTATTTTTAGGCGGCTGTCCTGTTTTTGCGTTAAAAGCTGAGATATACCCGTTCAGATTTGTCCGGTTATTCTATCCGAAAGAAGAACATTCATTTGATACGGGACGTTTCGATGAAGAAAAGAAGAGAATCAATCGCTTTGTCGATGAAGCGGATGATCATACGTTTGCTTTTTTCAACGAAGTTTTTTCCGGGACGACCGAGCCCCGCGCAGAGATCGAGCTTTGCGAATTGACGCATAAGCTGAAAAGCAAAGGCGCTTTTGCTCTTTTCGTCACCCACTTTTTAAATGCTGAAACCGATCTTGTCACCAAACTTGCCGTTAAAGTCACGGCAGACGGTGAAAGAACGTTTAAGGTCGTCCCGGCTGACGAGGCGATATCGTCGTATGCAAACGACGTTCTGAAAAAGTATCGGCTCGATCCGGAATCGCTTGGAGAGGAGAGAGCCGATGATGACTGACAAAACGGCAGATCTGGACAGTCTTGTAGGTTATTTCACGCCGAATCTGAAAAAACAGCGCGCCCTGCTTAATAGTTTTCTCCATCCGCTGTCCTGCAAGGAAGAGATAGATAAACGACGACAGATAATTTCCTCTTTTGAAGAGCAGTCGGCGCTGTTAAGCGAATACGCATCTTGGATAGAAGACGCGGGTAGAGCGCGAAATGATTATGAAACGGCAAAAAAACGATCCGGGATCGAACCGTTGACCCGCATCGAAGATTTATGCGTTTCAGCGCTTGCTCTTTTCGGAGCTGTAAAGCGCGCGTCGGGATTGCCTTTACATAAGGATCTGAGAAAAAGGTTATCTGAAATCAGCAGGCAGACAGATGCCGTGTCTTCACATTTATTATCATTTATTGATAACGATCCGCCCGCGTTGTGTTTTCGGATTTCAGATTACGGCAGAATAGAATATGCGTCGTTTGATATTTCTGACTATTCCCTGAAAGATAAGGATCCGCAGAAAAAAGGAAGATCTTTCTTCTTCCCAAGGAAAACGGACGCTCCTGTGCGTGTTGTGAACGTTTCGGAACTGACTGCATCAGCTTGCGACAATCTGGAGCGATCGCTTGACAGTTTGGTATACGGTATCGGAAACGAGATAAAACACCTGTTACGCGATCTGGATTTCTATTCCGCTGCTCTTGATTATTATGCTTTTTTAAAAGAACATAAGATCCCGTACTGTTTTTCAGAATATGACGGTTCTGTTGAGTTTTCCGGTCTGTACGATTTATTACTGGTTGCAAAGAAAGGAACCGTCGTGCCGAATGACTTTAAACTGAACGGTAAACACGGAGCGCTTATTACGGGGCCGAACGGCTCCGGAAAAACCGTTCTTTGGCGTTCGGTCCTGACTGCGGCGTTACTTAATCAATCCGGGTTGCCTGTTCCGGCTATTTCAGCGAAATTGCCGGTTTTTACAGGGATTAATTCAATAATGTCATGTTCGATTAGCCGAGACGGCTTCGGAGCGTTCGAAGAAGAAGTACGAGATCTTTCCGATATCATGAATACAGTTTCGGGAGGCTCAGCAGTTTTTCTCAATGAAATATTTCAAACTACATCTTATGAGGAAGGAGCTAAAGCTTTAACTTCAATCTTAAATAGTCTTTCTAAGCGCGGAGTTGTTTGCGTGGCTGTGACTCATCTTCCTGTCAATGCAAGTATGCTGGATTACGAAAGAATAGAAATGAACGTCCGTTATTCTTAAATGTGAAAGCCGCGCCATGACGATAGCGAAAAAGTATGGTCTTATTTGAATTTTATTGTCTATAAAAAAACGCGGCGTAGATCTTTTCGGATCGACGCCATACGTTGGTGCGTTTTTCGTTTTCAACTCGAAATTGAAGATAATTGAGAATATGGAAGAGATGATCGATAAAATTGGTGAATCTAAAATTGAAGATATGATCGAAGAAGAGGTCGCGGATCATATGGACGACCTCGATGAGAAGATCCGCTCTATAGTATTAATAAAGCCCTTACGCTTTCCGCTGCGTTTTTGTTCATTTGCTATATCTGCGGAGTACCTCTCAAAATAATAGATCGGTCATGGTCGGGTGAGGTTGTTCGTGTTCAATACAGAAGAGTACGTAGAAGCGCTACTCCGGGAAAGCCGTCTGTATCATCCTGGCGTGAACAGGATTTTGAGATATTCAACGCTTTTGTATTGACGCTTAGGACTGATAAAGGGAAAGTAATAAAACGCAAAGCCGGAGAAA
>JAFSUU010000135.1 GCA_017445115.1 Clostridia bacterium
CGCCCTACCTTTATCGCATGGAGCGATCACGGAGCGCTGACTGTTGCTGTCCACCATCAGGATTATCGCCTCGTCGCGGCTGACCTCGACCACCTCGCACCTAATCGTCTCAAGCCCGAGCCGTTCGCAGGCGTGTTTGCGTCTGTGCCCGGAGATCATCTCATACCTGCCGTCTTCCTTCTTGCGTACCATCGCCGGCGTGATGACGCCGCGCTCCTTGATGCTTTCCATAAGAGATTCCATATCTTCATCATCGAGAACCCTGTACGGGTGATCCGGAAAATCGTCGATCTCCGACAGCGGGATATCGTGTATCCTGGGGAGCTTGTTTTCAGCCCGTTCCTCGTCGTTCATGAACAGCTCATCGTAAGCCGTCATACCGAGATCTATCTTTTTGGCTTTACTCATCTGTCTATTACCTCTCTTTTTTTATTATTTTTGTGAGGGACATGCTCCCCTCTGAAGTTATTGTCTTCGATCCTTTTCAGATTGTCCCTCACGTGAGCGCTTCGCTCGAGCACCTCGTCGCAGGTGGTCACCTCGCGCCTCAATTTGGACAGTCTCATTGAATATACTCCGATGTTGTACCTTGCCTTGTCCGCTTCGACAGTATCTCCCGCACGTTCAAGACGTTTAAGAGTATTGCGCATCTCGCGGCGCTGATCCGTTAACTCGTCGATCCTTTTAATTGCTTCTGCCTTGTAATTGATAACGTCCTGTCCTGTTTTGAGGTTGTGCTCGGTCACAAGATCGAGCGAATCCTCGTAAAGCCGTATAATACTTGTATCCTGCCTTATGAGATAATACATTCTGACGTTGTATAGGGGCTTTTCCGACGCGCTCTTTATCGCTCTGATATACGTCCTGAAGAGAGGAATGAAGCTCATGATCTCTACAGGCTCGTCTTCGCCCTCAAAGATCTTCCGGGGATCGTCCTGACGCGGGATGTGCGACGGCGCGACGTGATCGTTCTTCGACACGCGCTCAACGATATCCTCAAGCGAATATCCTTCTCCTAGCGACCTGAAGCGCACGAACCTCTCCGTCCCGACGTGCTTTATCTTCGGGTGTTTGCCGGACTCGTCGATGATGAATCCGAGAGCGTCCATTCCTTCGAGAAACTGCCGCTTTGACGTCGAGCGCTTTACTACGAAATCGATCGCTCCTCTGATGCTTCCGCGCAGAGTCGGAACGTCGCTGCCTTCGGCTTGCCATTCCGAGTAGTCCTGTCCGAGATCCTCCGGCTGTTCAATGACGGAGAGCCCGTACTCCCGGCACAGCCTGTCCGACGCCTCGCGTATTCTGTAGTAACTCTCCTTGCAGTCGTTGTACTTCTTTCCGTCGACGAACGATACCGCGTTTACCGCGATATGATTGTGGATGTTGTCCGTGTTCAGATGAGTCGCAACGATCGCCTCGAAACGGTCGCCGAACAGTTCCTTCGCGAGCTTCACGCCTATCTCGTGCGCGGTATCGGGATCAACCTCTCCCTCGGCGAACGATTGATACATGTGATACGCAACGTTGCCCGTCGTTTTGCGCCAGCGCTTCTGAGTACTGACAAAAGTCTCGGATGCGTTCTCCGGCAGGCAGTTGACGCCCGTCACATAAACGCAGTCCTCAGTTTTGCCCCCGTCGGCGGCATAATCGATCAGCGCCTTGGTCGCCGTGGTCTTATCGGGATTTATCGCATAATTAATCAGATGATCCGATCTGTCCTTGACTCCCCATATTGCCGTCACCGCCATTATGAATCACCTCCCGAAAGAATCGCCCCGATCCTTCTGTCGAGAGACGCTATCTCATCGACAGCGCTTTTGAGCTGGCGCCTCAGATCTTCGCCGCACGCTTTCGATCTTGAAAGTCCGGCGAGTTCGTTTCCGATGCGCCTCAGCTGAAGCGCGGTTTCGGTCAGTCCCTCGGACGGAAGCTCCGCGATCTTTAACCTTTTCCATGCGCTCCGAATGACGTCGCTCATAGAAAGTCCGGTGCGTTCCGACTGCTCCTTCAGCGTCTCAAATTCGGACGGAGTCATCCTCATCTTGAACGTGACGTTTCGCTTCTCACGGGTCAACAGCGTCACCTCCCGGGGTCTCAGGGCACTCCCTGACAAGCGGGTCTGTGTCCACAGAGCCAGTGCTTGCTAATACGACGACACCGTATTCGGTGACAGCAGTGACAGGAGTGACGGGAAACTTAAGATATACCATTTTCACACTCACCTCCGTCACAGACGTCGCGCTTTCTCAAGATCAAAAGTCTCGATTTGTTCGTGCGTTTCGTATCAAAAGTAATTCCCTCGGGACGAAGTATTTCGTAGTAATACTTCACGATCATCTTGGATACCATCGTCGAATAGCAGGTCGATTCTCCGAGTTCCTTCAACAGATCAGACGCGCTTCCGCTCCATTCGCTGCGGGTGCTCATAAACGGTACGATCTGATAAATATAGTTCGGAGTTTCCATCTTTTTGATCTGATCTACGGTTTGAATTTCGAGAAGTATCCATCTCATTTTCTTAAAAATGAGGTGTATCTCCTGGTACTCGATATCGCGTCCGGTCGCGTATAGAGTCGCCGTATCGTCCGCTCTTTTACCCTTCTTGAGCAAAAACGCCGAGTCTACCGCTCCGGAGATACCGGTCGTTCCCGAGATCTCGTTGAACGGATCGGAGTTGTCCGGCATCTTTCTCAGATGGTGAACGAGAAGGATGGAAACGTTTCTGTCGGCTGCGATATTCTTCAAGATCGAGATGTCGTCATAATCGTTCGCGTACATACTACCGGAACTCTTATCCTTTTCAGCCCGTATTTTTTGAAGAGTATCGATGATGATCAGCCTCGTTTCGGGGTACATATACAGGTAGTCGCAGATGTCTCTGTCGAGTCCTCCAGAGAGCGTTCTCGCCATAACGGAGAAGCGGAGATTCGAGGGTGCCTCGTCGACGAGCTGCTGAAGTCTGTCCTGTATTCTGCTGCGTGTATCCTCAAGACAGAGATACAAAACGTCGCATTTTTCAGTCTTCATCCCCCACAGAGGCTCTCCTGTCGCGACCTTCAGAGCGAGGTCGAGCATGAGCCAGCTTTTGCCGATCTTTCCTGCGCCGCAGATCAGATTCACTCCGTAAGGCAGTAGTCCGTCCACGATAAAACGCGCGGGAGGGTACGGAGTGTTCATCAAAGTGTCAGCGTCAATTGAGTCGATTCCGTATGCAAGATTCAAGTTTCATTACCCCCTCTCATACCGACAGCGTCGGTTTCTTTGCCCCTCATCCAGGGGATCTTGTCCGGGATTTGGGTGATTTTTGCGTTGCAGAGTTCTCTAAACTCTCTTGTTTTCATACGATTTGTTTTCTCCTTTCATTAGATTTCGTATGTATGTCCCGGACGTTCAGGTGACGGTCGTGACTGCTTTGCGGTATATACCGGTATATCCGTCACCGCTGTCACTCCTGTCACTTTGGGGTCACTATTGGGGTCAATTATCTCCTCCTTTCTCACAGTGGGGGTTACTTTTGGCAGCCGTTTTTGTGGGTAAAGGTGGGCGCAGTATTCAAATAACGAGAAAAGACGCAGAGAGGTAATGGCGTCATTTTCATCGTCGCATAATTTGCCCCTCACTTGTTTCCTAACTAAAAGCCGAAAATACAACCCTCAATTTTTCAAATTTACAAATTGTTTTCAACTGATAACCGGCTGAAGAAGAATATGCCCTCATATAAATACCTAACTAAAACGCCAAAATACACCCCTCATATGTTTTCTAACTAAAACGCGATTTTTCAGGTAATATGCGATTAAAATTAACAAATGATTTTCTTTTAATATCGGCTGAAGACAAAACAGCCTTCATATGTTTCCCAACTAAAACGCGAAAATATGGGGTAGTCAAGAGTAAGATTAACAATTAGTTTTCATTTGAATACCGTCAGAGGGGTAAAACATTCCTCATATGTTTTCCAATGAAAAAGTGAAAATATCGGTTGTATAACGAATAATTAACAAAATAATTTATAAACGCTCTCATATAAATACCTAACTAAAACGCGATTTTTTAACCCTATTTTTCAACAATTTACAAATTATTAATAACTGCTGAGAAGAAAAAACTCCCATTAATTTCTTCATAGTCTCCCCTGTGAACTATCTTTTTTGCGCCTCTATTTGTCCTCGACGTCCCAAGGCTTGGGAGATTATCACGCGGTTGAGAAGCGTACTCAACTCCATGGGACTTTCACCCCCGCGCCTTCTTTATGGCCCGGCCGCGAATTACGGAAGTATCATTATTCCTTGTACCTGTTATTGCCACCTCCGGGAGCTGCCCGAATTCTGTCGTATAGACTCTATCGCTCGCCGTTTTGAATCGGGTCGTGGCGCGTCTACGATCTCGGCTTGATCTTTCGATCGGCACAAGTAACGTGCATGATAATTTGAATATTCAGTTGTCAATGAGCAAATAATCAGCTGTTTTTCTCAGCTGGTTTTATTTGTGCCCTCACTTATATACATTTTTCGGGCGTTTTGACAGGTGTTTTTGAAGGTTTCCGGAGATTGTTTACGAAGTATTTACAATTGTTTTCCCTTCCTGTACCTTCCGGTATTTTGTTGTCCAATACCGGTTTTCAACTGGGGGATCATTTCAGCTCTTTCTGCCGGGCTTGATATACCCCCTCACTTATATGCTTTTTTTCGGGCACTTTTTTAGGGCATTTGCTCTATTTTTGTTTCTGTTTTTTTCACCTCTCCTCTCTTGCCCCCTCACTTATATACATTTTTTAGAGGTATTTTTAACCCTCTTTGGAGGTTTCCTTTTGAATTTCTCCTCACTTATATACATATTCGAGGCGTTTTGAACACCCATTTTTAAGTCGTTGTTGAGTTAGTTTAAAGAGTGTTTACAATCGTTTCCCGTTGTGTAACTTGCGGTATTAAATCGTCCGGTGGAAATGTTTAGCCGATGTTTTATTTCTCACTTATCTATTGGCCAAAAAATCGACACAGTGAGCCACAAAAATCACTACAATTTACAGATTGTTTACTAAGCACCTTTTTCACAAATAAAAAAAACGCCGTGGAGTAAAATGATATAGAAATCTATATCACTTTGACTCTCGCGACGCTTGTAACACAACTTCTTACGATTCGTTTTATTACTCGTTCAAATAAAGCATTATTCGTTTAGCCATTCTTTGCGTGTATTATCGTTTATTATTGTTAGTTTATTATAA
>JAFSUU010000136.1 GCA_017445115.1 Clostridia bacterium
ATTCAGTTCGGCAAAGCACGTCTTGTCCTGCCCCGCCTTCCTGCTCTTCGGTCGTATGTTCTCCGGCAAACTGCACCACGCGCAGAGAGCGCGGTACGCACGGTCAACGTCAGGTTCGTCGTTCTCCCACATGTACCCGCGGGCGATTATCGTTAATACCCGACTGAAGCCTGTAAATTTCTTGAACATAGTATAGGTAAACCTGCCGAGATAACCGGTGTCTCGTTTGTTTTCGATCGCATAGTCCGGGAAAGTCGTGTACGCCTTGAATTCTTCTATTTCGTTAAGCATGGTATCACCGTCCCTTCACAGCGTTCGCTTCGATCCGGTCGAGAAGCACGTCCATTGCAAATTCCCGTTTTTTGAGAGCGATCGAACACTTCAACGCCGTATCTGCGTCGATACGGTCGTTCAGATAAAGTCTGGCGCGGCTTGCCGCGAGATCGCGGTAATCCTTGCTTCTGCCTTTAAGATAATGCCTCATGATATCGTTTATCAATTCGCTGTCCGTATCGGTGCGGACGGCGTTTTTCTTTCTCTCCTCGGCGATATACATATCGTCAAGATCGGATATGACGTCGATAAGGATTCGAAAGCCAAAACTTCGGAAATCCACAAAGAGATCAAGATATTCATGTCTGTCATAAGGAAGACACATCAGTAAAAACTCTTCACGCTCGTCTTCGGTCATTAGATGCCACTTCTGTTTTTCCGCCTCCTCGCGCATCGTGTGTATCTGATCTGCAGTGCAGTCCCGGAACACGCCGTACAATTCGTCCGCAGTATACTCTTCCTCCTGTGCGCGTGAGAAAAGGATACGGTCAACGTCGCTGCGTCGAGTCATCTGCTTTATCTTGATCCTGCTGATACGAATGCGCCTGAGCGCCTCGTCGTAATCGGCGATGATACCGCGCATTAGCTCAATATCTTTCGGATCGAGTTTTTCCTCCCATCCTTTTTTTCGGGCAAAAGTGAACAGTTCAGCGTCCTTTGCAGGCTTGATTTTGGGCTTCGGAGTGCATTTTTCGAGCATCCGGGCGTAATACGGCAGTTTTTCAACGTTGGAGCTGACGTCATCCCAGATGATCGACTCGAAAAACTCGTCGAGCTTTTCCTTGACCGTCGGCTCATACCATTCGCGCCCGTCTTTGCTCTTTACAATACTCTTGTATTTCAGAAACGGACTGCGCGGGACGAGCGATACGAAGAAACCGAAATATTCCTCTATGTTCGGTTTGATACCGCTTTTGGCGGAGTCGATCTCAAGCCCGGTCAGTATCTCAAGAGTTTCCGTCTCCTGCTCCATCTTTTCCCGTTCTTCGGAATCGGAGTTTTCATTGTATGCAATGATACTTCTGTTGAACGCCGCGTTGCATATCTGACCGACACGCGTATCAAAAGTGGAGCGCACCGTTTCATATCGCGCCTTCCAGTCTGCGGCGTCTCTTATCTTCGGCGACGCCGCAGGAATATGAAGAACGGGGATCTGCGACGCCATATAGTCGAACTCGATGCCGGAATAATTGCGCGCTACGCACTTGTTCATAAGCGGATCGGCTATCGTTTTGATCATATCACCGTCGAAGTCTGCGCCGCCGAGCCTTTCGGGGATCAGCGTGTCCGACGCGACCATAACGACGTAATTCAGGTGCGACAGATACTTTTTGCGGTATTTTCCCTCTTCGATCGGTCTCGCTACGGCTTCCTCGTTGCGGGCGATATGCGGATTGCGGAGTAGCGTATAGAAATCCGACGTCCTGTAAGCGGCGCCCGGCGCGTAAAACTCACCCTCGCCGAGATATTCCCGGGCTATCTCCACTCCCGCGGGACCGTCAAGCGTTTCACCGCCGAGATAACGAAGAAAACGCATTAGATCGCCGGACAGATATCTGTTATCTCCGGCTGAAATGAGAGAACCGAGCGCATAGTCTTTAACTATGCTTTCCGCAATATCGTCAAGTTCTTTGGTGAACGCCTTCTCGTTCAAAAACTTCGGGTTCTTTTGAAGAACTGCTGCCCATAACTTGTCTTTGCTGCCCGCGTTTTCTCTTTTGCCGTTGTTGATAAAATACTTCAAACGGTATTCACTGTCCACGGCAAAGCGGTAATACTGCACCTCGCTCGGCTTCGTTATCCATTCACGCTCGTCCTTCTCGGGACTGTACTTCCAACCGAGCGGCAGATCGGCGGGACGAAACTCTTCTTTGCGTATCGCCGCAGTGGTTAAGAACTGATAGTTCATATGGGTGTACGCTTCGGTGTCGATCTGTCCGACTTCCGATATATACAGCGCGTGTTTGAAGTCTTTGCATCTTTTTAGATACTGCTCCCACCTTAATTTGTTCTCCGTCATCCAGTCGAAGCCCTTGAACATACTTTTTGTGAGTATTATCGCTATATCGGACGCCTTATGTGTGCGTCCCCATATATCCGTTATCTCGGAAATACCGAATTCAGAAAGGAACGAGGCAAAGTCGACGTCATGCAAGACGCCCTTGATGTACGGCATACGTATCTGAAAAGATGAATGTACATGGTTCCCGCAGAAAAGGCGGTCGATGAAGTCCGCATACCCGGGAGAGATCAATCCCTCACCGTCAAACTCCATTACTTCAAGATCTCCTGTCTTTTCCACGCGGGTATATCTCCGCATGTCTTTGTCCGTTCCGTCGTCTTCGACGGTGACGTAGTGAGCGTCGTGAACGGTCGTGAGGGGATTGTCTATGACAATGATCTTCCCCTCGTCCCATATCGCCATATCCTCGACACGGAATCCGTCGGTAAGCATAAGTCCGTTGTATGCGTACAATTTGGACAGCTGGCACATACCGATCTTCATACCGAGAGTGATACGTTCTTTTACAGGCTCGTAAAAGTCCTCGCGGATAAACGACAGACGCGACTGTCTGCTCATACTTGCGGAACGCTCAAAAGCAATATATCTGTAATTACCGTTTCCGAGATCAAGGGAAATACCCTCCGGGCGGAACATTACTTCCGCTTTACTGATTCGTTCACGGTATTTTATCAAGTCGTTTTCCCGGTTGAAGACGTTGGAGAAGTCTACATATATGATAATATCCTTCAGATCCTCCACTACTCCGGACGCCGTAAAATCTCCGTTATGAAGAACGCACATCGTCTGATAGAACAGAGCGCAGTCATCCTGCGTCTCCGGAGCATAGCGGGAGATACACTTTCTCGTCGCTGCTTCTTTCAGATAGTATTTGATTTTCCCACTCTCGTCCTTTTTGGCGTTTCTCATAAGAGCGATAGCGGACAACTCATAGATACGGTACTGCGTTTTCGTGATACTCACCTCGTTTCAAACGGGATTATATCATAAAAACACACGAAAATCAATATACTTTTCATTTATGAATACTGCGCCCACCTTTTTTGATGCAGAACTAAATCTGAAAGGTGGGCGCAGTATCTGTTTTTGAAAAAAAGCAAAAGGAGGACAAGAAAATGACGTAGCAAATTATGAACCGAAGGATTTCAAAAAACAATGAAAGGAGGAAAAGAATTGAAAGACTTCAAAGGAACAAAGATAATCGGTATCGATCACGGATACGGAAATATCAAAACGGCAAATCATGTATTTGCAACAGGGGTATTGAAAAGCGAGAGTGAGCCGATATTTCAGACGAATATGCTTGTGTACGGCGGTAAGTATTATCTCGTCGGTGAAGGGCACAAAGAGTTCACCGCAGATAAGATAACGGATGAAGAATATTTCATCCTCACACTCGCAGGGATAGCAATGGAACTGAACGATTACAGACTGAGA
>JAFSUU010000137.1 GCA_017445115.1 Clostridia bacterium
CCGAATTCGATCAGACTGACGACCACGGCGAGTGCGATCAAGCCCGTATCGCCGTAGGCGCGGGAAATAAAACCGATCATCACAAAGTCCATAAGTCCCCAGCATATGTAAACGGACGAATCCACGATGCTGTATTTCGACGTCAGGAGAAAGTCCTTAAAGGACAGATGCCACACAAAGTGCAGCGTGTTTTTCTTGCGGAAGAAGTGAACGATGCAGGTGAAAATCCCGAGCGAATTGCCTATAACGGAACCCAAAATAATGCCGGTCATTCCGAGATACTTTGTCAATATGACGGAGCAGACGATGTTTCCGCCGATCTGAAAAGCGTAGCAGATATTGTTGATAAGCTCGTCCCCGTCGCTGTAAACCATCTGTTCAAGATAGAAGATAACGATGGTAAGAAACGCGTTTATCGGGACAAAACGGTAGTACTCGAGCGCTCTTTCCAGCGTTTCGCCCGTGACGCCGCTCACGCTGAAATAGGTGCCCTGGATTACGAAGATCAAGAGCGCCGAAATCAGTCCGATCCCGATACTGATAATGAGTCCCTGTCCGTATATCTCGTCGGCGCGGCGCTTTCTCATCGCGCCCACCTCGCGGGTGAAAACGATCCCGACGCCCGTTGAGACGAGATCTCCGAAGAACGTGACGACGGCGGTGACGGGCGTTATAGCGTTGATCCCGGCGACGCCCGCCTCGCCTATAAAGAATCCGGCGATTATGCTGTCGCTGAGCAGCATCAGGTACATAACCGCTTTGGTGAACGTGCCGGATATCAGCATCGAACTGAATTTCTTTTCGCAAAAGCCTTTCATTTTGAGCTCCGTTGTTTTCAAATTGTTATTTCAGCGTCAGAACTTATTCCATTTGTCTATTTGTTAAAACTAAAGAAATTCATATTCCCGAATCCCGTCGGAAGCGGTATCGTCAACATATAGATCACGCCGAAAGCGAGGAACGCGACGGCTATCGCGAGCACTGCTTTGCGGTTCGACATATTCTTGAACGTTCCGACGATGCCGAGCAGAAACAGCGTCAGCGAGTAGATCACGGTAACAAGCATATAGGAATCGCCCTTCGTGTTGTCGCTTTTCCCTTCTTCAAGATGCTCTCTCGACTGATCGAGCGTTTCGCTTGCCGACTTAAAGTATTTTTCAGTGAGCCCTGGCATATCGAACGGATTATCTTTTCCGTTCTCTTCCATCCACTTGACGCCCTCGGCGAGAAGCTCGCTCGCGTTCTGCTCCTCGAACGATTTTTTCTTTTGTTCGATCAGGTCAATCTTCGTCCGGTCGCCTTCCGCTTTTGCCGCTTCAAGCTCGTAGTAGTAATCCTTCACGGTGTTCCACGCCATATAATCGGCGAGATACGTCTGCATCCCGAGGTTATACTCCGCGCTCCCCTGCGACGACATATTGTTGCTCTCGGTAAAGTTGATGGACTGGGGCCCGCCGTGCAGGTGCGCGATCCACGCCGCCCACGCCGAGAGCAGCGTGGTGACACCGAGAAGGACAGCGACGATCGTTTCGAGCCGTTTGGGAGTCAGGATGCTTTTTTTGCCTTTTTCGGCGCTCGTCGGAGAAGCGTCGTCTTGTCTGACAGCGTCGACGTCTTTCGATTCGTGTTCTTTCGACATTTTGTGCCCTCTTTCAGCGCTTCTTTGATCACAGGTTGAAAAAAGGAAGAAAAGATAAACGCAGAGACTCGCGGCGGCGGTGCACTTCATAATATCCATACCGTTTTATGTTGATATTATAAATCATATCCTCAAAAAAAAGCAATGATTTTCATGTAATTTATGAAAGTTATATGATTGCTGTGTTCCATTTTGAAACAATTTCTGTGTCCCATTTTGAAACAATCCCTTGAAAAATCATCTGAAATCATTTAGAATAAAAATGTTAAAAAATACAATACTTACCGAATAAATAGGAGCAGCCTGCAAAAACGGACTTATCATTATTACGGAGAAATACCATGCAAAAAAAACTTAAAGATATTAAAACATACGGCATGATCTATACCATCGTGCTGGCGCTTTTCAACATGGGGCTGAGTTCTCTGTTCTTCACCGAGGAACGGCTCTTGCCTTTTCAGTACAACGTAGGCATAGATTCGCTCGGCGCGCTTGTCTGCGCCGCGCTGTACTACGGCTGTTTCAAACAGAAGGGCGAAGGCTCGAGGACGTTCAGGATACTGATATTACTGGTATGCGCCTGCTTTACGGTAAACGAGGTAATGGTCTTTACGTCATCCTTACCGGATCATAGGACAGTCTTCTTCATTTTCTGCATGTTAAGCAAGCTGATCGACCTTGCCATGATCTTTCTCTTTTATCTGTACGTTAGAGAAACGCTTGGCTTTGAGGGTAGGTTTGCAAAATTTGTGGAAAAGCTCCTTCCCGTGCTGCTCGTGCTTCAAACGCTCGTATTGCTGTCAAATATCATCTGTCCTGTCACGTTTGAGGTCACCCCGGAGGGCGTGTATCAGAATGCGGCGTTATATTTGGCAGAAGAGGTATTTCTTGCAGCGACGTCGATCCTTACGACCATACTGGTATTTATGTCTCACAACCCTTTCAATCAGAAAGTGGCGGTCCTGACGTTCATATTCTTACCGCTCATCGAATACGGGATAAACGGCGGCAGCTTCGGCGAAGCCAGCCAGTACGGTATAGTTTTGATGTCGCTCGTCATTATGTACTGCGTCATATTCAATTTTAAGAGCAATAAGCTGGCGGCGACCGAAACGGAGCTGAATATGGCAACACAGATACAAACAAGCATGCTCCCTTCGGTATTCCCGGCGTTTCCCGACCGTACGGAATTCGATATTCACGCCTCCATGGACCCCGCAAAAGAAGTCGGCGGAGATTTCTACGACTTCTTTATGATAGATGAGGATCATCTCGCGCTCGTCATAGCGGACGTTTCCGGCAAGGGCGTCCCGGCTGCGCTGTTCATGATGTCCTCTAAGATCTATATTAACGACCACGCCACGATGGGAGGCACGCCGGCAGAGATACTCGAGAGAGTCAACAAGCTGGTCTGCGCCAATAACGAAGCCGATATGTTCGTTACCGTGTGGCTCGGTATTCTCGAGATCAGCACCGGAAAGCTCACCTCGGCGAGCGCCGGGCACGAGTATCCGATGATCAACGTGAACGGCAAATATGAACTTCTTAAGGATAAACACGG
>JAFSUU010000138.1 GCA_017445115.1 Clostridia bacterium
CCGCCTGTCTCCATACCGTCTCGGACTGCGGCTCGACGCCGCCCTTTGCGCAAAGGACCGTGACCGATCCGTCAAGGACTCTGAGCGAACGCTCGACTTCAACGGTGAAATCGACGTGACCGGGCGTGTCGATGATGTTTATTCTGTTGTTCTTCCAGTAACAGGTGGTGGCGGCGGACGTGATCGTTATACCGCGTTCCTGCTCCTGCTCCATCCAGTCCATAACGGCGGCGCCTTCGTGGGTCTCGCCCATCTTGTGCGTTCTGCCGGTATAGAACAGAATTCGCTCGGTTGTGGTTGTTTTACCGGCATCGATGTGAGCCATGATACCGATATTTCTCGTTCGTTCAAGGGGATACTCTCTTGGCATAAATCAGTAAACGTTTCCTTTCCGTCAGCAGTGCGTTGAACGCTGCTGTGATCAATATCTGTAATGTGCGAAAGCCTTGTTGGCTTCTGCCATACGGTGTGTTTCTTCTTTCTTCTTGAAAGCGCCGCCGGCGCTGTTCTTCGCGTCCATAAGTTCAGCCGCGAGTTTTTCAGCCATCGTTCTCTCGCTTCTGCTGCGCGAGTAGGTCGTAAGCCAACGCAGACCCAGAGTCAGACGTCTCTCTTCTCTGACTTCCATAGGAACCTGATAGTTGGAACCGCCGATACGGCGAGCTTTGACCTCAAGAACGGGCATTACATTCTCAAGAGCCGCATTGAATACGTCCAGAGCGTTCTCGTTCGTCTTTGCTTCGACGATCGCGAAAGCGTCGTAAACTATTTTCTGTGCTACGCCCTTTTTGCCGTCAAGCATTATATTGTTGATGAGCTTTGTGACGAGCTTGGAATTGTAAAGCGGATCGGGTAAAACATCTCTCTTGGATATCTGACCTCTTCTTGACACTTTGCTTCCCTCCTTCATTAAAAATATGATATCATAGGTACTCGAAATATTATTCATCCCGTCAGTGCCGCAGAGCTGCAAATAAACATTTATTACTGCAGAAAAGCAGGGCACATAATTTTGAATAACAACGAGGTTTTGCGGCTTTCACACCGCGTCGCAAAAAGGATTATTTCTTCTTTGCGCGTTTTGCGCCGTACTTCGAACGGGCCTGGTTGCGGTTTGCAACAGCCTGAGCGTCGAGAGTACCGCGAATGATGTGGTAACGTACGCCGGGGAGGTCACGTACTCTTCCGCCGCGGATCAGTACAACAGAGTGTTCCTGAAGATTGTGACCGATACCGGGGATATAGCACGTAGCTTCCATACCGTTCGTAAGTCTGACTCTGGCAATCTTACGGAGCGCGGAGTTAGGCTTCTTCGGCGTGGTCGTCGTGACTTTCGTGCAAACGCCGCGTTTCTGGGGCGCGTGCTGAGCGACGGGGCGCTTTTTCAGCGTGTTGACCGTCTGCTGAAGTACGAGAGCCTTGGACTTGTAGGTCTTCGCAGTTCTGCCTTGCTTAACGAGCTGGTTAAAGGTTGGCATTTCTTTCCTCCTTTTCTTCAGTAATAAATGTTTATTTACAGACCCGAGAGAGAACGGGTAAGTAACAAAATCGGTTGAAAATGGCATAACTATCCCATAAGTCAACAGATGTATTATAACATTTTATATTATAAATGTCAAGCGTAAACTCAAACTTTTCCGTTTTGCACAAGATTAGGACATTCTTACAATATTCTTTGCGATTTTTTGATATATTATACGAAAAAATCATTTATTGGAAATAAAAATGAATTGTTTTGCGATAATTATTTTTAATTAAAGAAAAGCCGGACGTGTTCTTCATCAGCGCGCAGCGCGTCTTGATTTGTTCCTCCGCCTTTTCACAAAACGAAAACAGGCTGAATGAGCTTCAGCCTGTTCGCTTTTTTGTTTTGAGGATGCTTTTTATTTCTCCTCGTCGAGCTCTTCGTCGAAGTCTTCGTCCGACTCTTCGCCGAACATTTCGTCTTCGTCGAGTTCTTCGTCTTCATCGACAAAGTCTTCGTCGCTGAGATCCGCGTCGTCAGCCTCGTCTGCGTCTTCTTCGAAGATCTGAGCTTCTTTAGCCGCCTTGACGGTGCTGATATATTTCGCAAGTTCGTCTGTTTCGTCGTCGTAGGTCTTTTCGACTTCGACGTTGCGGTAGCACTCCATGCCGGTTCCGGCGGGGATGAGCTTACCGATGATGACGTTCTCCTTGAGCCCCATGAGGTGGTCTACCTTGCCCTTGATAGCGGCTTCGGTGAGGACCTTCGTGGTCTCCTGGAACGATGCGGCGGAGAGGAAGGATTCTGTCTGGAGAGACGCCTTCGTGATACCGAGCAGGACGGGTTCGCTTTCGGCGTGGCGGAGAGTCACGTCGCCGGCCGCGATACGGCGGTCGATCTCTGCGTTCTCTTCGTTGAGCTCGGACTTGTCAACGACCGTTCCCGCGAGAAGGGACGTGTCGCCGGAATCGGTGATCCTTACGCGGCGCGTCATCTGTCTCGTGATGACTTCGATGTGCTTGTCGTTGATGTTGATGGACTGAGAACGGTAAACTCTCTGGACTTCGCGGGTGATATAATCGTATACCGCGTCGATGCCGTTGATGCGGAGGATGTCGGCAGGGTTCTTGTAACCTTCCGTCAGCTCGTCGCCCGCTCCGACGTACGCGCCGTCTTCAACGGTGATCCTCGTTCCGTAGGGAACGGAGTATACTACTTCAAGCGGCTTGCCGTCCGTGCCGGGAACGTCGGTGGTAAGAAGGATATTCCTCTGCTTCTTGCCGATCTCCTGGATCGTGACTTTTCCGGGGAATTCCGCGACGATGGAACTCTTCTTCGGGCGCCTTGCCTCGAAGAGCTCCTCGACTCTCGGAAGACCTTGCGTGATGTCCGCTCCGGCAACGCCGCCGGTGTGGAACGTTCTCATCGTGAGCTGTGTACCGGGTTCACCGATGGACTGAGCCGCGATGATACCGACGGATTCGCCGATGTTGACCTCCGCGGCGCTTCTCGCGAGGTCGGCGCCGTAGCAGTGAGCGCATACGCCGTGGTCGCAGTTGCACTGGAGGACTGTTCTGATATTGACTTCCTTGATACCGGACTTGACTATTCTCGTCGCGATATCTTCGGTGATCATGCAGTTATTGCCGATGATGACCTCGCCGGTCGCGGGATCGACGACTTCTCCGATCGTGTATCTGCCGAGGATACGGTCCTTCAGAGGTTCGATGACCTCGTTGCCGTCCTTGACGTCGGATACGATCATACCCTTGTCGCTTCCGCAGTCGGTCTCGCGGATGATGACGTCCTGAGAAACGTCGACGAGACGTCTCGTGAGGTATCCGGAGTCAGCCGTCTTAAGAGCTGTGTCGGAAAGGGATTTACGCGCGCCGCGCGCCGCGACGAAGTATTCGAGTATATTCAGACCTTCACGGAAGTTGGATTTGATCGGAATCTCCATGACGCGGCCGCCGGTCGCGAACATAAGACCTCTCATTCCGGCGAGCTGTCTCATCTGTGTGATGTTACCGCGGGCACCGGAGTCCGACATCATCTTGATCGGGTTGTATCTGTTGAAGTTTTCCTGGAGAGCGGCGACGACGTCGTTCGTTGTCTTTTCCCATGTGGAGATGACGCTGCGGTAACGCTCGTCGTTGGTCAGTTCGCCGCGCTGGTAGTGCTTCATGATCGTGTCGACTTTCTTTTCGGCTTCCTTGATGAGTTCGTACTTCTTCGGCGGGATCGTCATATCCGCGACGGAAATGGAGATAGCCGCTTTTGTCGAGTACATATAGCCCATCGCCTTGATCTCGTCGAGCATCTTCGCCGTGACTTCGAAGCCGTGCTTCTTGATGCAGCGGTCGATGATGTTGCCGAGGTCCTTGGAGGTCGTGACCTTGGTGATCTCGAGGTCGAACATCTTGTCGGGATCGGTACGGTCGACGTAACCGAGGTCCTGCGGGATGTGTCTGTTGAATATGAGAAGTCCCATCGTGGCGTCGATCATCTTTGAACGGATCTCGCCGTCGATCTCTTTCTCAACTCTGACTTTGATGGGAGCGTGGAGTCCGATGACCTTGTTCTCGTAAGCCATCATGGCTTCGTTGAAGTCGCGGAAGATCTTGCCCTCGCCGGGTTCGCCCGCGCGGTCGAGAGTGAGGTAGAAGGAGCCGAGGACCATATCCTGAGACGGAACGGCGATAGCGCGTCCGTCGACAGGCTTCAGAAGGTTGTTGGCGGAGAGCATGAGGAATCTCGCCTCAGCCTGAGCCTCTGCGGAAAGCGGTACGTGGATAGGCATCTGGTCGCCGTCGAAGTCCGCGTTGAACGCTTTACATACGAGCGGATGGAGCTTTATCGCTCTGCCCTCGACGAGGATGGGCTCGAACGCCTGAATGGACAGACGGTGAAGGGTAGGAGCGCGGTTCAGGAGGACAGGATGCTCTTTGATCACGTTCTCGAGCGCGTCCCAGACCTCGGGATCGACGTGCTCGACTTTCGACTTCGCGTTTTTGATGTTGATCGCCTTCTGAGTTTCGACAAGTCTCTTCATTACGAAGGGCTTGAAGAGCTCGAGAGCCATTTCCTTCGGAAGACCGCACTGGTAGATCTTGAGCGAAGGACCGACGACGATAACGGAACGGCCGGAGTAGTCGACACGTTTGCCGAGAAGGTTCTGACGGAAACGTCCCTGCTTACCGCGAAGCATCTCGGAGAGGGATTTCAGCGGTCTGTTGTTAGGTCCGGTGACCGCTTTTCCGCGGCGGCCGTTGTCGATGAGGGCGTCGACCGCTTCCTGGAGCATACGCTTTTCGTTTCTGATGATTATCTCGGGAGCGTGGAGTTCGATGAGTTTCTTAAGTCTGTTGTTTCTGTTGATGACGCGGCGGTAAAGGTCGTTGAGGTCGGAGCAGGCGAATCTGCCGCCGTCGAGCTGTACCATCGGTCTGATCTCCGGAGGGATGACGGGGATGACGTCGAGGATCATCCATTCGGGGCGGTTTCCGGACTTTCGGAACGCCTCGACGACTTCGAGCCTCTTGATCACCTTCATCTTCTTCTGACCGGAGGATTTGTCGAGTTCTTCTTTCAACTCTTTGGAGAGCGCTTCGATATCTATATCCTGAAGAAGAACTTTTATAGCCTCGGCGCCCATGTCCGCTTTGAAGTCCTGGTCATAGCGCTCGCGGTACGATCTGTATTCGGTATCGCTGAGGAGCTGACCCTTCAGAAGGGGAGTGGTGCCGGGATCCGTTACGATGTAGCTTGAGAAGTAAAGTACGCTCTCGAGGCTCTTCGGAGAGATGTCGAGAAGTGTGCCTATTCTCGAAGGTACGGCACGGAAATACCAGATATGAGATACGGGAGCGGCAAGTTCGATGTGTCCCATTCTCTCGCGGCGGACCTTTTTCTGAGTTACCTCAACTCCGCACTTTTCGCAGATCTTGTTCTTGTGACGGATCCTCTTGTATTTGCCGCAAAGGCACTCCCAGTCCTTGGTCGGACCGAAGATGCGCTCGCAGAAAAGGCCGTCGCGTTCCGCTTTGAGCGTGCGGTAGTTGATCGTTTCGGGCTTTGTGACCTCGCCGTATGACCAGCTTCTGATCATTTCGGGAGACGCAAGACCGATTTTTATAGAATCAAACGTGTTACGTTCCATCGGCATTAAACCTCTTTATCAAAATTTTAGGTGGAGCGTGAGCCCCGGATCACTCGTCAAAATCTTCGTCGTAGTCTTCGCCGTATTCCTCGGAACCGAGACCGAGATCGAAAATGTCCGTGGTCTCATCCTCGGGATGCTCGTCCGTGAAAGAATCGTAGAGATCGTCTGTCTCGACTGTCTCTCCGACGTCTTCGGCGGAGAAGTCTCTCGTCTGACGGCGGAACGGAGGATGATCCTCGTCGTCGCCGAGCTTCGAGAGCTCTATCTCGTTGCCGTCACGGTCGAGAACGCGAACGTCCAGCGCGAGAGACTGAAGCTCTTTCACGAGGACCTTGAAGGATTCGGGAACGCCCGGAGTCGGGATGTTCTGTCCTTTGACGATGGCTTCGTACGTTTTGACACGTCCGGTCACGTCGTCGCTCTTGACGGTGAGTATCTCCTGGAGAGTGTAAGCCGCGCCGTACGCTTCGAGAGCCCAGACTTCCATCTCGCCGAAACGCTGGCCGCCGAACTGGGCTTTACCGCCGAGAGGCTGCTGTGTGACGAGAGAGTAGGGACCTGTTGAACGCGCGTGGATCTTATCGTCTACCAGGTGGTGGAGTTTGAGGTAGTACATGATGCCGACGGTGACCGGGTTGTCGAAGGGTTCGCCCGTTCTTCCGTCGTAGAGGATCGTCTTACCGTCGACGACCTTCAGTTTCTTGGAGTCTTTAAGGCTCTGGATATATTCTTTGTTTTCTCTTTCCTCTGCGGTGAGCTCGCGGAGTTCGACCTTATGGTTCTCCTCGTCCACGATCTCCTCGCAAAGCATCTTGCCGTCGACGTTCTCGAGCGGGAGGATGTCACGCCCGATGCCCGCCATACGCAGACACTCGGAGATGTCCTTCTCATTCGCGCCGTCGAATACGGGAGTCATGATCTTCCAGCCGAGGCGTTTCGCCGCGATGCCGAGGTGCACTTCAAGCACCTGACCGATGTTCATTCGGGAAGGAACGCCCAGCGGGTTCAGCACGATGTCAAGCGGAGTGCCGTCGGGAAGGAAGGGCATATCTTCGGGAGGAAGGATGCGGGAGACGACGCCTTTGTTTCCGTGACGTCCCGCCATCTTGTCTCCGACGGAGATCTTTCTCTTTTGCGCGATATAAACTCTGATGACCTTGTTCACGCCGGGGGAGAGCTCGTCTCCTTTGTCGCGTGAGAAGACCTTTACGTCGACTACGACGCCGCTTTCTCCGTGAGGAACTCTCATCGACGTGTCGCGGACTTCGCGCGCCTTTTCACCGAAGATAGCGCGGAGAAGTCTTTCCTCTGCGGTCAGCTCGGTCTCGCCCTTCGGCGTGACTTTACCGACGAGGATGTCGCCCGAACGTACTTCCGTACCGATGCGGACGATGCCCTCGGCATCGAGGTTCTTCAGCGCGTCTTCACCGGCGTTCGGAATGTCGCGGGTGATCTCTTCCGGTCCGAGCTTCGTGTCTCTCGCTTCGTGCGAGTGCTCTTCTATGTGGATGGAAGTATAAGTGTCGTTGCGTACGAGACGCTCGTTGAGGAGAACGGCGTCCTCGTAGTTGTAGCCTTCCCACGTCATGAAGCCGATGAGCGCGTTCTTACCGAGCGAGATCTCACCGCCGCAGGTCGCGGGACCGTCGGCGAGGACCTGTCCCTTTTCGACTCTTTCGCCGAAGTTGACGATAGGCTTCTGGTTGACGCAGGTGCCCTGGTTGGAGCGTTTGAACTTTATGAGGTGATATACGATCTTCTCGCCCTCGTCCGTGCGGACCGTGATGTCGTCGGCGGTGACCGCTTCGACGTAGCCGCTGTGATCGGAGACCACGCAGACGCCGGAGTCGACAGCCGCTTTGTATTCCATACCGGTACCGACGATCGGGGAATCCGTGATCATGAGCGGGACTGCCTGCTTCTGCATGTTGGAGCCCATCAGAGCACGGGAGTTGTCGTCGTTTTCAAGGAAGGGGATGCTTGCCGTCGCGACGGAAACCACCATCTTCGGGGAGACGTCCATGTAATCTACGAGAGAGTTGTCGATCTCGATGATCTCGGATTTGTCTCTTGCGGTGACCTTCTTGTTGACGAAACGGTTGTTCTCGTCGAGGGGCTCGTTCGCCTGAGCGATGATGTAGTTGTCCTCGACGTCAGCCGTCATATATTCGATCTCGTTGGTGACGACGCCGGTCTCTTTGTCAACTTTTCTGTAGGGCGCTTCGATGAATCCGTACTTGGAGATCTTGGCGTAAGTCGACAGATAGGAGATAAGACCGATGTTCGGACCTTCGGGAGTCTCGATCGGGCACATTCTGCCGTAGTGTGTGTAGTGAACGTCACGCACTTCGAACGACGCTCTGTCACGGGACAGACCGCCGGGGCCGAGAGCGGAGAGACGTCTCTTGTGTGTCAGCTCGGCGAGAGGGTTGTTCTGGTCCATGAACTGCGAGAGCGGTGAGGAGCCGAAGAACTCTCTGATCGCCGTCACTACGGGACGGATGTTTATAAGATTCTGAGGTGTGAGGTTCTCGCTGTCGGTAGTCGTCATTCTTTCCTTGACGATCTTGTCCATACGCGAGAAGCCGATCCTGACCTGGTTCTGGAGCAGTTCTCCGACGCAGCGGAGTCTGCGGTTTCCGAGGTGGTCGATGTCGTCTATGTTGCCTATCTCGTGGGTGAGACAGAGGAGATAGTTGATGGACGAGAGGATATCGGAGCGGATGATATGTTTCGGGCAGAGCTCGGCCATACGGGCGCGGCAAAGACGTTTGACTTCATCCTTGTCGCCCTTTGCCTCCTCGATGATCTCGAGAAGGACGGGGAGCTGTACCTTTTCGCTCGCTTCGGTGTCGGAAATGTCGTAGCCGAGAACGTCTTCGGCGAATACGGCGTCATTGGAGAAGACTTTCACTTCCGTGCCGTTCTGGTCGAGGACGTATACTTCGTTGACGCAGTTACGCTCGATCTCGCGGCAGTCTTCCTTCGTGAGCGGCTTTCCGCACTCGATGTCGAGGACTTCGCCGGTTATCGGGTTGACCGCGGGACGCGCGAGAGCGAATCCGCGGATCCTGTATCCGAGGGCGAGTTTCTTGTCGTATTTGAATCTGCCGACGGGGGCGAGGTCGTAACGCTTTGCGTCGAAGAAGAGGTTGTGGAGAAGGATCTCCGCGCTCTCGACTATCGCCGGTTCGCCCGGACGGAGTTTCTTGTATATTTCTTTAAGCGCTTCGTCGCGGATTGACGTGTTGTTTTCTATCGCCTGCGCTTCGCATTTGTCTTTTTCAAGCGTCGCCGTGAGCATCGGCTCGTTGCCGAACACCCTTGCGATCTCGTCCTCGGACTCGACGCCCATAGCGCGTATGAGCATTGTCACGGGGAGCTTGTGGTTCTTGTCTATGCGAACGCTGAAGACGTCCTGCGTGTCTGTCTCGTACTCGAGCCATGCTCCGCGGTAGGGAATGACTGTCGACGTGAAAATGTGCTTCGCCGTCTTGTCGATCGTGGAATCGAAATAGATGCCGGGGGAACGGACGATCTGAGAGACGATGACTCTCTCTGCGCCGTTGATGACGAACGTGCCGGTCTCGGTCATTATGGGGAAATCGCCCATAAAGATCTCAGACTGCTTGACCTCTCCGGTCTCTTTGTTCGTCAGACGGACTTCGACTCTGAGAGGCGCCGCGTAGTTGACGTCTCTTTCCTTGCATTCTTCAACCGGGTATTTCGGCGTCTTGTCTATTGAGTATCCGATGAATTCGATAGACAGCTTGCCGGAATAGTCGACGATCGGGGAGACGTCCTCGAGGACCTCCGCGAGGCCTTTCTTGACGAACCATTCGTAAGAATCCTTCTGGATCTCGAGGAGGTTCGGCATGTCGATAGGCTCGTTGATCTTGGAGAAACTCATTCTTTTGTTCTTGCCGAGGATCACGGGTTTAACCATTCTGTTTACACTCCATTCCGTTCAAAAGTGTGGCAATTATACACGCGCGTCTCACCCGCGCAGACGTATAATTTCCGCGTTATTTTGAAATAAATTTTATTTATAAAGCATTGATAGGCAGTTTATTATCATACACTAACGCGGCTGCAATGTCAATAGTTTCTTTGAAATAAAGTATTTGGAGGAGCATATTATCGATCTAATTTACAAAAGATTCAAAAAACATTTTCGAAAAGTTTAAATGTAAATAATTTGTAAATTCCGTCGCTTTTTACAAAAAAATTAAGCAAAAATCGTGATTCGTCACAAAAAAATTGCCGCCTGTCGGGGCGGCTGATGCGGCGTTTATTCTGCCTTTTTCGGGAAAGTGAAGAGGAGTTTTCTGAGTTTATTATATAATGAAGGAAAAATTGCATCCGGAAGAGGATTTTTCCCCTTTCCGCACTCGACGGTGAGCGATACGATCCCGAGCTTTGACGAAGCCCAGTCGGTGAGCCCTCCGTAGAGTGCCGTGCCGTCCGGCGACGACACTTCATAACCCGTCGCTTCCGCGGCGTACCGGGCGGCTTTTTCCGAGCCCGCGCCCGGGTATATCACCTCTCCCTGGGTGTGGAGGGTGAGTATGCCTTTTACGGTGTGAAACCTTATGTAATTGCAAAGCGAGGACACCTCCGGCTCGCTCTCCGGGTACAGTCCAGAATACTTTGTCGGCGCGCCGCCCTCGATTCCGAGAGATCTTTCGATCTCTTTGTATTCGCAGAAACCGGCGTCGTAGTTGTGGTTCAGATCGACGCCCCTCGCGTTTGCCTGCCAGCGCGTGAAATTTTTGCCGCCGTTCATACGGATCTGTCTTTCCCGCAGAGGACCGTCGTTTTCGGCGGCGCGGATCTGAAGATCGACACCGTCGCAGTTCAGCATCGGGACGACGGTCAGCCTCTTTCCCCGCAGCAGTTCGCAGACGGACTCCCCGTATTCGGCTTTTCCTTCGCGAAGCGAAAGACAAAGATCCCCGGCGAACGCGAGAAGAACGGACGACGTGATGTGCTCCATTCCGTGATGCGCCCCGACGTAAAGATATACCTCTTCGCCGTTTCCGAACGACGCGGCGGGTATCGCCTTTCCCATAAGCGTTTGCCCGATATAGAAAAATCTGATCTCTTTTGGGTATTTTCCGGACAGAAACGAAAGATGCTCCGTCACGCTCTGCGGACCGGTCGGAATTTCAGGCGCCGTTTCTCTGCATTGAACCATAGTTATCCTCCTTTTTTGAATTATATGACGCGCGGCGCTCATTATTTACAAAAACAACAACAAATGCGGTGCGGCGCGTGGTATTATTATTTTTATAAAGAACGACGGAGTATTTATGAACAGAGAAACGCTATCGCCGCGCGGTTCCAAGCGGCAGATCGTTATTTCCGCGCTGATATTCGCGCTTTGCGTCGCCGCAGTGAGGGCGGCGGACCTGCTTTCCGCATCTCTCGGCGCGGACGTCATGGTGAGCGCCTCGATCCCCGAAGCGCTGAATATTTCGGGAACGGTGCTTTCCGTACTGTCCGCTGCGTTCTGCGGAGGCGCGCTGATATATTTTTCGTTTGCCGGCGGGAAGACGTCGCCGTTTTTTGCCGCGTCGTTATTTTCTGCCGTGATCGTTCTTGACAGAACGTTCTACGTGATTTATAATATAGCGACGAAGGTAAAGACTTTCACGCCGTCATACGGCGCGGAAGCGTATATCAGAGTGTCGTCGGACTGCGCCTCGTTCGTCGCCGCGTTTTTCATCACCGCCGCGGTGTGCCGCGCAATGCGCCGCCGCGCTGACAGTGCGTCGGAGCTTTCGTTTGCCGTCAAAGGCGCGCTTGCGTTCTCGGTGGCTCTGTTCGCGCTCCAGAGCGCGTATCAGGTCTACGTCACCGTTAGCTTTTTCGCCGCATACGATGACGCGACGTCCTCGGAGATCGCCGCGATCGCGGGAGATTTCCTGTTTATACTGCTGAAATATGGAGTTGTCCAGTTCGGAGCCTCCCTCGCGTTCTGCAAGCTTTTATCGGCTTTACTGAACAAAGAGCGAAGCGGAAGAAAATCTGTGACGCCGCCGTTACATAAAGATCCCGGAGAGGAAAGAAAATGAAAAAAGCACTTATCAAAACCGTTTCGCTGTTTATCGTGATCCTCGTTGCCGCGTCGTCTTTTGCGTCGTGCGACAGCGGGCTCAAAGGAAAATACGATTCATACGACAGAGCGGGGGAGAGATACGATCTCGACCTTACGGAATACATCGCGATCCCCGATTACAGCGCGATCGAGATACCGGATATAACGTACACTCCGAGCGAAGAGGAGATCGCTGACAGACGTATGCTCAAGCTCGCGTATTTCGCGCCGGAGAAATCGGTCGACGAACCCTGCCGGAAGTACGACCTTGTCGACGCGGATTTTTCCGCGACGCTCGAGGGTAAGAGATACACGCTGTTTGATTCGTCTATGCTCTCGTCGATGCGCTCGTTTATGGTCGGCGTCGGCAATTTCGGCGTCAAGGAGATCGACGACGCGATAATCGGGATGATGCCGGGCGAGGAGAAGACGATAGAGTTCACGCTTCCCGAGCCGTTTTTGCAGGACGTTCCGTCGTCCGGAATGTCAGGCGAGTTCACGATAAAGATAGATAAAGTGAGACGCCAGGAATTCGCCGAGTATACGGACAGCTTCGTCGAACAGTATTACGGCTTTTCCACGACCGACGAATACGACGCCGAGATCGCGGAGCAGCTCGTGCACGACGCCGCTCTCGGATACGAGGGGTATGAGGTCGAGACGGCGTGGAGTTATATCTACGACAACGCGGTGATATACAAATATCCCGGAAAAGAGCTCGCGCAGGCGAGAGACGACATCGTCGCATCGTATCTTTCTCTTGCGGAAGCAAAGGGGATGACGATGGACGAATACGCGGTGTCGATCGGATATGCCGACAGAAACGATTTTTACGACAACTACGTCGAGGGATATGCGCGTGAGATAGTCAAAAACGAGATGATCCTCTACTTTATAGCAAGGTGTGAAAATCTCGTTCTCACCGATTCCGAGTATGAAAAAGAACTTGTGGCGTACTGTGCCGAATATGAGATAACAGACGTCGACACCTGCCGCCTCATCGTTGCGGAGAGCTTCGGGACCGAGGCGAAATTCCGCGAGCAGGTCTATCTGAAGAAGGCGCAGGACAGACTCGGAGAAAAGGCGGTCAAGATAGATACGGCGACGTATTACGAGAACAAGCACGCCGGAAAGTACGACCTCACGCCGGAGCAGGTCGCAGCCGCGACGAAGCCCGTGCCTGACGACATGACGGTGACTGTGATACTCTCCGTCGCCGCGGGCGCCGTGCTCGTGTTTGTCGTCGTGATGGCGGTACTCGTTGTCAGACAGAAGAAAAAGAACAAAGCGAAATGAAATTGAGCGCGGGAGCTGCAATCAGCTCCCGCGCTTTTGCATATTGGAAGTCTCCCTCGTCATATATTCTAACAGAATTGAAAAACGGGAGCGTTGATTATGTCGGAGATCGCGATGAGAAACGGGAAAAACGGAAGAAGAGTGTTCGTATTCATGCTGGGACTCTTTCTTTTTGCGTTTCTTTTCGCCGCCGCGGCGTATTTCATTTCCGTGGTGATGACCAACTGGTCGGCAAAGCTCCAGGGTGAAGAGCCCCCGATCCCCGTGTCGTCGGACGGAATGCTCCCGGTGCTGATAGTCGACCCGGGGCACGGCGGGGAAGACGGCGGTTCGTCGTCCGGTGAGACGCTTGAAAAGGACCTCAACCTTGAGCTTGCGCTCGCGCTCCGCGATATTTGCGATCTGACAGGTCTTCCGGTGAAACTGACGAGGGAGAGCGATACCGCGCTGTACGATCTTTACGGCGATCTTGATGACTACTCCGGCAAAAAGAAGATTTACGACCTCAAGAACAGAGTGCGCTTTGCGACGGAGGAGGGCGGAGTATATCTCGGCATCCACATGAACAAATTTCCGGACGCAAAGTACAGGGGGCTCCAGGTGTACTATTCGCCGAACGATCCGGGGAGCGTCGCGCTCGCGGACGCGGTCGCGGACGAGGTGAACGGAAAGATCTCTCCGTGGAACGGCAGAAAGAGCAAAAAGGCGACCTCGGCGATATTCGTCCTCGACAGACTGAAAATTCCCGCCGTACTCGTCGAGTGCGGATTTCTCTCGAATCCGGAGGATCTTGAGGCGCTTTGCGATCCGTCTTACAGGGCGTCTCTTGCCTCGGCGATTTTTTCCGGCGCCGCAAAGTACGAAACGGGTGCCTCGGGATATTGATTTTTCCGTCGGCGCGTGGTATAATCTCGGTAGATCATGACTTTGCCGGAGGAAGTATGAAAGCGCCGAAAAAAGTATACGTTTGCTCCGAGTGCGACTACCAGTCGCCGAAATGGCTCGGAAGATGTCCGGAATGCGGAAACTGGAACACTTTTACCGAGGAGACGTTTGCGCCGTCCTCGCCCGCGTCGCCGTCCGGCGCGACAGCGGCAAGGGAGAGCGCCGTCAGATTCAGCGAGATGAAAAAAACGGAGAACGAAAGACTCTCTACAAATATCGGAGAGCTTGACCGCGTGCTCGGCGGAGGACTTGTGAAGGGCTCCGTGGTTCTTCTCGCGGGTGAACCCGGCATCGGCAAATCTACGCTTCTTATGCAGCTCTGCGGAAAGATGGCAGACTCGAAAATAATGTACGTCTCCGGTGAGGAATCGAAGAGCCAGCTGAAGATAAGAGCGGACAGGCTCGGCGTCGCTCCGGAGGACACGTTCGTGATGACCGAGACGTCGGTCGGGGGCGTGATCGCGGAGTACGAAAAAGTCCTGCCGGACGTTCTTATAATCGATTCGATACAGACTATGACGACGGACATGTCTCCCTCCGCGGCGGGAAGCATCGCGCAGGTCAGGGAGTGCGCGTCGGAGATAATGGCGAAGGCGAAGACCGCGGGCGTTTCGGTTATCCTCGTCGGTCACGTCAACAAAGAGGGCGGCATCGCCGGCCCGAAGGTGCTCGAGCACATGGTCGACGCCGTGCTGTACTTCGAAGGTGTCCGCACCCAGAGCCACAGAATTATAAGAGCGGTCAAGAACAGATACGGTTCGACGAACGAGATCGGCGTGTTCGAGATGACGGACGGCGGCCTTGTCGAGATCGCGAATCCTTCCGAAATGCTCCTCGCCGGAAGACCGGACGGAGTCTCCGGGAGCTGTGCGGTCTGCGTTCTTGAGGGAACGCGCCCGATCGTCGCCGAGATACAGGCGCTCGTCGTGCCGACGTCATATCCGTCCCCGAGAAGGACCGCCGACGGGCTCGACTACAACCGTATGTGCCTGCTCCTCGCGGTGCTTGAAAAGCGCCTCGGGATGAAACTCTCGACCTGCGACGTGTATCTGAACGTCGTCGGAGGGCTTCGAATCGACGAGCCGGCGGTCGACGCCGCGGTCGCGATGGCGATAATGTCGAGCATGAAGGACGTCGCCGTTCCGAAGGACCTCATCGTCATGGGCGAGATCGGACTTTCCGGCGAATTCCGCGCCGTGAGCTACGCCGCGGAGCGCGCGAGAGAGGCGTACCGTCTCGGCTTCACGAAGATCGCGCTTCCGAAGCGCGGCTTCAATTCAAAGCTTGTTCCTTCCGGCGCCGAGATAATACCGATGAGCAGTATATACAACGAACTCTTGCTCCTTACGAAATGATACGGCAGAATACCGCCGCGTTAAAACTGACGCGGCGGATTTTTGTTTTTGAAACAACAAATTGTGTAAAAGCTATTGTTTTTTATCGCAATATATTGTATAATAATTATAATTATTTAAGCTTATAAAATCTATGGAGAGGTCAGTCAATGAAATACACGTTCAAGGGCGGTATACATCCCGGCGGACATAAGAATACGGCAAAGTGTAATATCAAACTCTTCGCCGATCCGGAAAAGGTGTCGATCCCGCTCTCTCAGCATATAGGCGCGCCGTGTGAGTGCCTCGTCAAAAAGGGCGACCGCGTTCTCGTCGGTCAGAAGATCGGCGCGGTTCCCGAAGGCGCGCTCGGCGCTCCGGTGCACAGCTCCGTTTCCGGGACCGTCGAGAAGATCGAGGTCATCGCCGACCTCCGCGGCAACAACGTCAAGCACGTCGTGATAGCGAACGATCATCTGAACGAACAGTCGCCGGACGTCGTTCCTTTCCCGAAGAAGCTCTCCGAAGCGACGACGGAAGAGATCGTCGCCGCGGTAAAGGAGGCGGGCATCGTCGGTATGGGCGGCGCGGGCTTCCCGGCTCACGCTAAAATTTCCTCCGCGATAGGGAAGGCGACCACGCTGATCGTCAACTGCGTGGAGTGCGAACCGTATCTGACCTGCAACTACAGACTTATGATGGAGCGCCCCGAGGAGATAACGGGCGGCGCGAAGATCATTCTGAAGGCGCTCGGCACGGAGCGCGTATATATCGCGATAGAAGACAACAAACCGCTCGCGATAAAGAAGATGACCGAACTCGTCGAAAAGGACGCGAGGTTCAACGTCGTCTCCCTCAAGACGAAGTACCCGCAGGGCGACGAGAGAAGGCTCATTTACGCGCTGACCGGAAAAGAGCTTCCGCGCGGAAAGCTGCCCGCCGATCTCGGCTGCGTGATCTTCAACGCTGAGACGCTCTCGGCGATCTACAACGCTATGGCGAAGGGCGCGCCGTCGGTGTACCGCACGGTAACGGTAGACGGAGACGCCGTCGCCGAGCCGTCGAACGTCCTCGTTCCGATCGGCACTTCCGTCCGCGACGTCGTGGAGTTCTGCGGCGGACTTAAGGCGGAGCCGGACAAGATAATCAACGGCGGTCCCATGATGGGCAACGCGGTCTGGTCTCCCGACCTTCCGGTGACAAAGACGACGTCGGGACTTCTCCTCTTCAGCGCCGAAGCGTCGAAAGAGAGAGCGGAGACGAACTGCATCAGATGCGGAAGGTGCATAAAGGCGTGTCCGTCCGGGCTTGCTCCGTGCTTCATGGTGGCGAGCATCAAAGCGGGACTTTACGACGAGGCGGAGCGCTTCAACGTGATGAACTGCGTGGAGTGCGGCTCCTGCTCGTTCGGGTGTCCCGCGGGGATCCCGCTCGTGCAGTATTTCAAGCTCGCGAAGAGCGAGATCAACAAGAAGAAAAAGAAAAAGTGACGATAGATGAATTATCCGAAAGGAGACGGACAGATTGAACAACACGGTCGATATCAATAAAGACGGCGAGTCCCCCGCGGCAGCTGAAAAGAAGTTCGCTTTTCCGAAGCTATTGCGTGTCACGGCGGGTCCGCATATAAGGTCCGGCATAAGCACGACGTCAGTCATGCTCGACGTTGTGATAGCGCTTTGCCCCGCGTTCATCTGGGGCATTGTCGTGTTCGGATCGAGAGCAGCGCTGCTCGGATGTATTTCCGTTGCGTCGTGCGTGCTCTTTGAATTCCTCTTCCAGAAAATAATGAAGCGGCCGAATACGGTCGGCGATCTCTCGGCGGTAGTCACCGGTATGATACTGGCGATGAACCTCACCGTCGGCACGCCGTACTGGATACCCGTCGTCGGCGCGTTCTTCGCGATCGTGGTCGTGAAGGGGCTCTTCGGCGGCATCGGCAAGAATATAGTCAATCCCGCGCTTGCGGCGAGAGTATTCCTGTTCCTCGCGTGGCCGAATGAAATGAAGATATTTACGCCTGCGGGAACGAGGATCGGCGCGTTCAGCGCGATCACGGACGCCGATATATCCGCGTCCGCAACTCCTCTCACTTCGCTTCACGCGGGCAAAACCCCCGCAAACAGCATTTTCGATCTGTTCGTCGGCAACGTCGACGGATGTATCGGCGAGGTGTCGGCGCTCTTCCTCATCATCGGCGGCATATATCTTCTCGCCCGCCGCGTGATCTCGTGGCAGACGCCGGTCGCGTACGTCGGCGTCGTGGCGCTGGCGGCGCTGATATTCCCGAGGATAGACGGAGATCCGCTCCGTTCGGTCCTGACGGAAGTCCTCTCGGGCGGACTTATATTCTGCGCGCTCTTTATGGCAACCGACTATGCGACGACTCCCGTCGCGCCGTGGGGCAAAGTGATCTTCGGCGCGGGGTGCGGAGTCATCACGGTCCTGATAAGGTATTTCGGAGGGTACAGCGAGGGAGCTTCATTCTCGATACTGATAATGAACCTTCTCGTATGGTACATCGACAAGCTGACTCTGCCGAAGCCTTTCGGAGGTAAGACAAATGCCAAAAAATGACGAAGTGAAAAAGAACGGCGGCGCGGCGTATTTCATCCGTATCGCCGGAGTGCTGACGCTGATATGCTCGGTTATAGCGCTCCTGCTCGCGGTAGTAAATATGCTGACCAAGGACACGATAGCCGCCAACACCGAAAAAGAAAAGATAGAAGCCATAAGCCGTATTTTCGGCGACGTCGACGACGCGGAAGCGTTCACCGTCGAAGACCACGAGGTATATCTCGTGAAATACAGGGACGGAGTTCTCGGCTACACCGTCACCGTCAAGCCGCAGGGCTACGGCGGAGAGATAGAGATGCTCGTCGGCATCGAGCCGGGAGGATCGGTCGTCGGTATCGAGATAATCTCGATGTCGGAGACGCCCGGCGTCGGAAGCAAAGTCAAGAGCGACCCGAACTTCTTGCCTCAGTTCAAAGGAATGACGGGAACGCTGACTATAGGTGAAAACGTCGACGCAATATCCGGCGCGTCGATAAGCTCGAAGGCGGTGACCTCCGGCGTCAACGAGGCGCTTTCGGTCAAATTCAACGCGGCGGAGTACGCGAAGGACGTCAAGGATACCGAGCAGACAGAGACCGAGAGCGAGACGGAGACAGACACCGAAACGGAAACGGAAGCGGAGACGCAGAACGCCGTATATTCGGAGGACACTCATATCGCCGAGGCTCTTGTGGGCGCTTCGGATGCGGTCTACGAGTACCGCCCGAGCGACGAGAAAACGGTCGCCGACCGCGACGCTTCGTATTACGTAGAACACGAGACGACGGATACCGCCGATGCGTCCGCCGGCAACGTTTGAGAGAGGAGGACGGATGTTTTATGAAAAAGATCTCGTATAAAAAGATCCTGAAAGACGGCCTTCTCGACAACAACCCGACGCTCGTTCAGCTTATCGGTATGTGCCCGACGCTTGCGGTCACGACGTCGGTTGTGAACGCGCTCGGAATGGGCGTCGCCGTCATCGCCGTTCTCACGTTTTCAAATCTGTTTATATCTCTTCTGAGAAAGATAATTCCCCAGCAGGTAAGAATTGCCGCGTACATCGTCGTGATCTCGGGATTCGTTACCGCGGTCGACCTTCTTCTCAAAGCGTATTTCCCGGCGATCTCGTCGTCCCTCGGACTTTTCATACCTCTGATCGTCGTCAACTGTATCATCCTCGCGCGCGCCGAGGCGTTCGCCTCTAAAAACCCGCCTCTCGCCTCCGTCGTCGACGGACTTGCGATGGGCGCCGGATTCACATGCGCGCTGACGGTGATCGGATTCGTCAGAGAGCTGATCGGCACGGGAAAGATATTTACGGCGTCCGACGGCACCGGAGGGATCTCGGTGTTCGGCTCAGGCTATTCGCCGGCGATCATCTTCATAGCTCCCGCAGGCGCGTTCTTAACGCTCGCGTTCATCGTCGCGGGATATAAGGCGATAAGAAATCGCCTCGAAGACAAGAAAGAGACGGCGAGAGTGGAGACCATCCACGCCGAGGCGGCAAAGGGCGAGAGCGTCCCCGAGGAATCGGTGCCTTACGTCGACGAGGATAAAGACGAATTCGAGGGTAAGGAGGAAGATAACAATGGCTAAGATCCTTCTTATCATGTTCGCGGCGATCATCACCGAGAACTTCATTTTCTCCCGCTTCTACGGCATCTGTCCGTTCCTCGGAGTTTCGGACAAACCGGCGACGGCGCTCGGAATGGGCATGTCCGTCACGTTCGTTATGACGCTTTCCTCAGCGGCGACGTATCTCGTATACTATTACGTCCTCGTTCCGCTGGAACTTGAATATCTGAAGACAGTCGCGTTCATACTCGTTATAGCGGCGCTCGTTCAGTTTATCGAGATGTTCCTTCGCAAGTTCGTTCCGTCGCTCTACTCGGCGCTCGGGATCTACCTGCCGCTGATCACCACGAACTGCGCGGTGCTCGGCGCGGCGCTGACTAACATCCAGAAGGAATACACATTCATCGAGAGCGTCACGTTCGGCTTTTCCGCCGCGATCGGTTTCACGATGGCAATACTGATCTTCGCCGGCGCAAGAGAAAAGATGAAATACGCAAATCCGCCGAGGGCGTTCAAGGGGATGCCGCTCGTGCTTGTAGCCGCGGGACTTCTCGCGATGGCTTTTTCCGGATTCTCCGGATTCAGCTTCTGAGGAGGTGAGCGTCAGATATGGGAATTTTAACAGCGTTTCTGGTGTTCCTCGCTCTCGGAGTAGCGATAGGCCTGCTGCTTGCACTCGCGTCAAAGGTGTTCCGCGTTGAGCGCGACGAGAGGATAGACAAGATATCGGAAGTGCTTCCGGGCGCTAACTGCGGAGGCTGCGGATTCGCCGGCTGCACGGCTCTCGCCGAGGCGGTGGTAAAGGGCGAGGCAAAGTGCAACTCCTGCACCGTCGGAGGAAACGAGGTTGCCGTAAAAGTATCGGAGATCATGGGCGTTGCGGCTGAGTCCGCGGTGCGTATGAGGGCGCAGGTGATGTGCTCCGGCACGAGCGCCTGCTCTCACAAAAAAGTCAATTACGCCGGTGTTCAGGACTGCCGCGCCGCGGCGGCTCTCGGCGGCGGCGACAAGATGTGCCCGAACGGGTGCATAGGACTCGGCACCTGCGTTGCGGCGTGCCCGTTTGACGCGATCTCAGTCGTCGACGGCGTTGCAGTCGTTGACTACGCGAGATGCCGCGGGTGCGGCGTGTGCGCCGCGTCCTGCCCGAAGGGAATAATCGAGCTGATCCCGTTCGACAGCCGTCACTGGGTCGGCTGCAAGTCTGTCGCAGAAGGCGCTATGACGAGAAAGGTGTGCGACACGGGATGTATCGGATGCGGGATCTGTGCGAAGAACTGTCCCGAGGGCGCGATCACGGTCGAAAACCACGTCGCGAAGATCGACTACTCGAAGTGTACGGCGTGCGACACGTGCGTATCGAAGTGCCCGAGAAAGATAATCTGGCAGGCGACGAAGGTCGGCGACGCTATCGTCATCACGAAGCCCGACGCATCGGGTAAATGAGCAAACGTATTGGTATTTGAATAAAGAAAGGACGCGCGGTCGACGCGCGGCAAGGTGAAAATATGTCTGAGAAACTGGTTATTACGATCGGAAGACAATACGGAAGCGGCGGCCGCGACGTCGGTCATAAAGTCGCGGAAATGATCGGCTCTAAATGCTACGACCAGGACCTTATCGTCATGGCGGCAAAGAAGAGCGGGATCAGCGAGGAAGCGCTTGCGCGCGCCGACGAACAGGCATCGAGCAGTCTTCTTTACACGCTCGCGATGGGCGCTTCTATGATCTACACGAATACGACGCCGATGGCGGTGCCGATTAACGACGCGCTCTTTATCGCGCAGAGCGAGATAATCCGCGAGCTCTCGGAGACCGAAAACTGCGTCATCGTCGGAAGATGCGCGGACTATATTCTGAAGGATCACGAAAAGCTCGTAAAGGTATTCGTTCAGGGCGATATGCCCGAGCGCATCGCGAGGATAATGGAGCGCGCGGGGATCCCCGAGTCGGAGGCGAAGGACCGCATCGCGAAGAAAGACAAAAAGCGCGCGAACTATTACAACTACTACACCGGCGGTAAATGGGGCAAGCCGGACAATTACAATCTTATCGTCTCGACGAGCAAGATCGGCGTTGACGGCGCCGCAAAGCTGATATACGAGTACGCGAAGGCGCTCGGATATCTTGATTGAGAGAATAGGGTGAAAGGTTGATGCGGGGAATCTTTTTTTGAAAAAAGTTTCCCCGCGCCCTTTCAAAAAACACTTTGGAGGATAATAATTATGATACGACTCGAAAAGATCGACGCGAAAAACGTCTGGGACGTTCTCGATCTCAAAGTCAGACGCGATCAAAAGAGTTTCGTCGCGTCGAACGAATGCAGTATCATTCAGGCTTACGTTGCAGAGGGGACCGGCTGTACCGCGTTCCCGTTCGCGATTTACGACGGCAAAAAGGCTGTCGGCTTTCTGATGATCGGCTACAACGAAGCGGTGCTATACGATTTTTACGACGAATGTGATGCGCCGGAGGTGCTGAAAAACAATTACAGTATATGGCGCCTGATGATCGACAAGAGATACCAGAACAGAGGCTACGGCAGGGAAGCGATAAAGCTAGCGCTGGAGTTCATCAAGACATGGCCGTGCGGAAAAGCGGAGTACTGTTCTCTCTCATACGAGCCGGAAAACGAGGTAGCCGCAAAGCTGTACCACTCTCTCGGCTTTAGGGAAAACGGCGAGATGGACGGCGACGAGATAGTTGCTGTTCTGAAGCTGTAAGTGCGTCGCAAAGCGACGCAGCGATATTCGTTCTCCGAACGAAGTGAGCGTATATCGCGTTTCGCAGCGCGGAACATATCGCTTTGCCAGACAGGGCAAAATATCGCCTGTAAATACAAAAGCACTTCCGGAAACGAAAATCCGAAAGTGCTTTTAATTATATATATCAGTGCTGTTTTTTATCCATCTGCTTTTTATACTTCTTCATCCCGAGGTAGAATTTCGGGAGCTTCATCGTGCGTCCTAAGCGCGAGGGCTGACGGATGAGACGCCAGAACCACTCGAGCCCGAGTTTTCTGAAAAGCTTCGGGGCGCGGCGGACGTTTCCCGCCCAGACGTCGGCAGAGCCGCCGAGCGCCATCGCGAGCGCGACGTCCGGGAGTTTGTCCATATTATCCGAGAGCCACCTCTCCTGGAACGGAAAGCCGAGGCAGACGTAGAGGATATCGGCGCCGGACGAGTTGATCTCGTCAATCACTTTGTCCGACGAGCCGTCTTCCTTGATGAAATAGCCGTGATGCGTCCCGGCGAACTTTGTGCCGTACTTTTCCGCCATTTTCTTCGCGGCGTCGTCGGCGACGCCTTCCTTGCCGCCGAGGATGAAGAACGAGTGAGAGTCCTTAAGCTCTCCGAAAAGCGCCTCTCCGACCTCAACTCCGGGCACTCTCTCCTTGAGGGGTGTGCCGAGGATATTTGAAGCCTTTATGACGCCGACGCCGTCGGGAAGGATAACGTCGGCCGTCGTGATAAGAGGGAGCAGGGAAACGTCCTCAATGCACGCCTCGACGATCTCCGCGTTCGGAGTAACGACGACGGTGCGCGGCGCCTCTTCAATACGGCGCGATATGAGCGACAACGCCTCGTCCTTTGTCACGTTGTCGAAAGGGATGCCGCGTATGTTTATCTTTTCCATAATTCAAATATTAATCAATTTTATTGAAGAAAAAACCTCCGTCAAAGCAGAGGTCGTTTTCATTGTTTTATTTCTCAGCCAACTTTGTTTTCGAGATAGTCAGCGACGTCACCGACCGTGACGAAATTCTGAGCGTCTTCATCTTCTATAGTCACGCCGAATCTCTCTTCGCAGAGCATAACGAGGTCGGCGAGTTCAAGAGAATTGATACCGAGGTCGTTTACGAGTTCAGCGGAAGGAGTTACTTCATCAGCTTCGACGGAAAGTTCTTCTACGAGCAAATCTTTTACCTTTTCAAACATCATTTATTCCTCCATATACGGTTAATATTTTTTTGATTTTTAACATTAATATTATAGATGTATTGCAGTCTCTTGTCAAGCCTTTTATGAATAAATGTTAAATAGTATAAAACAGCCGTTTTTTTGTCTCCCGTATTGCATTATTCTTACAAATGGGTTAAAATTATAGAGGTCAGAAAGCAAGGAGGCGCGAAGATGAAAAACGGGAAAAAGGTTTTCGCGATATGGGCGGCGGTGTTTGCCGTCGTCGCCGCGGCGGCGGTGTTCGTAGGCATTATCCTGCCGCGGACGGCGGATAATAATTCCGGCAGCGCGAACGAGGCGGAATACAATAATCTTTACGACTGGTTTTACGACGCGAAATGGGTGCCGCTCGAAGAGAGGGAAGACTACGAGGACTATCTCGACCTCAACAGATTCCTCTATTTCAAAGATGGCAACGTGACGAGGGGCATCTCGGACGATAACGAGCAACAGTTCGACGAAGACACTCTGTTTTTCAAAAAATACTTCGCGGCTCTCGAAGCGGGAGACGCGTCAGCGTACGACGCGCTCTTCTCGGACGCGTATATAGCGGAGCACGGAAAAACGCCCGAGTTCACGCCGCAGATGACGTACGACAGAACGGTCGAGCGCGTGTCGGTAGACTATTTCGGCGGTACGTCGTCGTATACTTATAACGTCTCGTATAAGTTCTTTCACAACGACGGAACGTTCAGACGCGACGTATACAGCGACGCCGCGAGAACGCTCTATATAGTTCTCGACGACTCGTCGGGAGAACTCAAAATAACTGAGTTGAAGTATTATACTTAAAGCGCGGCGCGCTGTCGCTTCTTCGCAGCGCAGCGAGATATTTCAAAGCTGACGCTTTGAAATGCGATATGCTTTATGCATCCTCGCCAAAGGCGAGATATACATAAAGCCCGATATGTGCCGCTTCGCGTCACGCGATATGCAAGGCTTGCGCCTTGCGAGTAATATTACAAAAAGAATATATCCCTTCTCAAAGGTTTTTGAAAGGGGTCGCGGGGAGAACTTTTTGAAAAAAGTTCTCCCCGCGCTCTTTATTCATTTTTTAATAAATTCAATTATATCTTCCGTTGTTTCTTCGCGGCAGGTCTCGTTGAGTATTTCGTGGCGGCAGTTTTCGTAGAGTTTCATCTCCACGCTGCAGCCCTCGGACTTAAGCGCGTCGTAAACCGCGGTCACACCCTTGCCGTAATCGCCGACGGGGTCCTCCGCGCCGGACACGAGAAGGGTGGGCAGCGCCTTGTCGAACGACGCGAACCACTCTTTTTCGTTGCACGCCTTGTTCATGATGACGAGATCGCGGAGCGCGCTGATCGTGAAGTGGAACGTGCAGAATTTATCCGCGGCGTAGACGTCCTGAACGTGCTGATCCTTTGACAGCCAGTCGTACTTTCTCGTCTTGTCGAATCTCTCGTTGTACTTGCCGAACGCCATCTTTTCGATGAACGGAGAGAGGTGGCGGCTCCCGCAGAACGCCTTGATCATACCCGCGAGCGCGATCCCCGCTCCCGCGGCGGGATTGGGACCGCCCGTGCCCATGACGATCAGCTTATCCGGCTTCGCCTCGGCGGCGGCAAGACGGACGATAAACGAGCCCATGCTGTGCCCGAGAAGGAAGAGCGGCATATCGCCGTACTCCGCCTTTATCGCGCGCTCGGAGCTTGCAACGTCGGAGACGAGCCAGCGCCAGCCGTCCTTGTCGGCAATGTACCCGAGCTCGGAGTCATCCTTCGCGGTGTCGCCGTGACCGAGATGGTTGTAGCCGAAGACGAGATAGCCCTCCCCGGCAAGGCGCGACATAAAAGTGACGTAACCCTCGCGGTCAATGTGCTCGGTCATGCCGTGAACCACGTGGAAAATGCCTTTCGGTTCGCCGTCGGGTACGAATACTCTCGCTTTAAGGGTGTGCGCTCCGTCGACAGACGGAATCTCTTTGATGATCCTTGTGAAGCCCATTTTTCGCCCTCCGAATTATTATATTAAATTAATACTGATCTACCGGATAGAGTATCTTAAGCTGGTTTATCTTGCTCTGGTACGCCTTCTGCTGCTTCTCGCCGAGAAGCCTCTCGCGGATCCTGTCCTTCACCTCGTCGAATGGAAGCGTGCCCTGGGGCTTGCGTCCGTTTATCTTTATCGCGTGGTATCCGAACTGAGTCTTTACCGGACCGATGAGACTTCCGACGTCGGCGCCGAAGATCGCGTCCTCAAATTCGGGTACGAACTGACCGCGCGTCGCGTCGCCGAGAGCGCCGCCGGAGTTTTTAGACGGGCAGGAGCTGTATCTTCTCGCCGCCTCTTCGAACGTGATGTCGCCGCGCTCAACGTCCTCTTTTATCTTCTGACAGAGCGTCTCGTCGTCGACGAGAATGTGCGAGACGTTTATCCTCTCGCGGGAGACGAACTCCATCTGATGCTCGTCGTAAAACGCCTTTACCTCGTCGTCAGTCACTTTCGCGTCGCGCACCGCCTTGTCCGCCGCGTAGCTCGAGAGAAGCTCGTCCTTGAACTTCGCGAGCTCGGCCTTGAACTCCTCGTCGCGCTCGAGAAGATTGCGCTTCGCGTCGAGCAGAAGGAGCTTGCGGTCGATAAGCTGTTCGAGTATCGCGGCTCTGCCGCGCTCGTTGTCGTATGCCTGACGCTTCTGACCCATCGCCTTGAGGGTCTCTTCAACGTCGTGTTCCGTTATAGGCTCGCCGTTTACCGTGGCGAGCACCGTGATATCCTGCATTTATGCCTCCAAAGTTTTTCTTTTCTTTATTGTACCATATCCGCGCTCTCTTTGCAATATAAAATATAATATGCGTCTTGAAAACGGCGCGCCGTTGTGTTAGAATAGTATAAACGATATTAATCTCCGCGTGAGGTACGGATAATGATAGATTTCAACAGATATTTCCTTCACGATCACCAGATATTCCTCGACAACGTCAATTATGAGACGGTCAAAGCCGGCGTCGCGGAACCCGGCGTTAAGCTCAACTGCAAAGACACCATCGTCGCGCAGCTCAGCGAAAAAACGGGGATAAAAATAACGTTTAACAGAGCGCTCTCGTTCGAGCCGGAAAGACTTTTCTTCCTCTCCGTGACGTTCGGCGTCATGATGAGGTTTAACCCGGTCTACGCCGACGAGATAGAGTGGCGCGACGTCGATATAGCGGGAGAATTCAAGAAGAATTGCCCGCAGATACTCACTAACCTCATGTCGCGCACCTCGCTGCTCATCGCCGAGATAACCTCCGCGGCAGGACAGCCGCCCATCGTCACCCCGGGAGGAGTCGCGCCGATGAAAAGGAGCGAAGTGTGATGGGTGTTCTTACGCTGTCGTCTCCCGTCGGTGAGATAAAGGGCGTAGGAGAGGTGAGGAGAAAGGCGCTTCTCCGCCTCGGCATCGAGACGGTCGAAGACCTGATCCGCCACTTTCCGCGCGCTTATCAGAACAGGGGAGATACTAAAACTCTCGCGGAAATATCGGAGATACTGTCGGACGACCGCCGCGACGCCGTCGTCTCCACTGTGCTCACGGTGGCGACACAGCCCGTGGCTCGGCTGATCCGCCGCGGAATGAACGTGATGAAGTTCCGCGCTTTTGACGAGACCGACACGGTCGATATCACATATTTCAATCAGAATTATCTGAAAGATACGTTCGAGGTCGGCGCGACTTTCCGCTTTTGGGGCAGGATCGAGAGGGAAGGACGCCACTTCAGAATGACGTCGCCCATATATGAGCCCTGCGGCGAGAAGTGCGAACTTGCGCCGCTCGTCCCGGTCTACCCGCTCGCCGCGGGCATAACGCAGAAATTCCTTTCCGGCATCATACAGACCGCGCTCGAGTGCGTTGGGGACGGCGTCGACGACGTGTTTTCACCGGAATTCTGCAAAAAATACGGGATCGACACTCTGCCGTCGGCGATAAAAAAGATCCACGCGCCGAAGTCTCTTGACGAGATGGAGGAGGCAAAGCGCCGCCTCTGCTTTGAAGACGTTTTCATGACGTCCGCCGCGCTCGCTTCGGAGAGAAGCCGCAGGGCGGGAGAGTCCGCGCCGGAATTCAAAAACACGGATATTTCGGAGTATATAAGATCGCTTCCGTACGAGCTCACCGGAGCGCAAAAGAGGTCGCTCGACGAGATACTGTCCGACGTCTCGAAAAACGTTCCGATGAGAAGAATACTGATCGGCGACGTCGGAAGCGGCAAAACAGCGGTCGCCGCGGGAGCCGCATTCGCCGCGGTTAAAAGCGGATACCAGTGCGCGGTGATGGTCCCGACAGAGATTCTCGCGGAACAGCATTTTGCCGATTTCAAGGCGATGTTTTCGCCGCTCGGCGTAAACGTCGCGCTTCTCTCGGGATCGCTCCCGCAGAGCGAGAAAAAGCGCATCCGCGCCGTCATAGCGGGGGAGGAAGAGGATCTCACCGGCAAGATAGATATTGTTATAGGAACTCACGCGCTTATAACCGACGACGTGAAGTTCCGCAATCTCGGGCTCGTCGTCACCGACGAACAGCACCGCTTCGGGGTTATGCAGAGAGCCGCTCTCGCCGACAAGACGAAGGGCGTCCACATACTCGCAATGAGCGCGACGCCGATACCGAGAACGCTCTCGCTCGTCTACTACGGCGATCTGTCTCTCTCGAGGCTTGACGAGATGCCGCCCGGAAGGCAGAGAGTCGACACCTACGTGCTCGACGAGAGATACCGTGACAGGATAAACAAATTCATCAGGACTCACGCGAGGGCGGGCAACAGGACTTACATCGTCTGCCCGATGATCGAGGAGAGCGAGGCGAAGACGGCGAGGTTTGAGTCGGAAAAGATGGAGAACGATCCCGAGGAGATGGCGGACGTCATTCTCACCGAGAGAGCCGAAGTTTCCGAAAACCTCAAGTCGACGGTCGAATTCGCGCGCGAGTGTGCGCTCAGGCTTCCCGACCTCCGCGTCGGTATGGTGAACGGAAAGATGAAGAGCGCGCAGAAAGACGCCGTTATGAAATCGTTTTGCTCGGGCGAGCTTGACGTCCTCGTCGCAACGACCGTGATCGAGGTCGGAGTCAACGTTCCCGAGGCGACGCTGATGATCGTTGAAAACGCCGAGCGATTCGGACTTTCTCAGCTCCACCAGCTCCGCGGAAGAGTGGGGAGGAGCGACAGAAAGTCGTTCTGCATCCTCGTCTCCGATTCCAAGAGCGAAAAGGCGAAAGAACGCCTCGCCGTTATGAAGACGACGTACGACGGGTTTGAAATTGCCGAGTACGATCTGAAAATGCGCGGCGCGGGAGATTTCTTCTCCCCGGAGGGAAGGATCAGGCAGCACGGCGACGCGTCGTCGATGATCACCGACTCCGTCGCCGACAAGGAGATCACCGAGAGGGCGGTCGCCGCGGCGAGAGAAGTCGTAACGCGCGATCCCGGCTTCTCGCTCCCGGAGCACTCCAAGATCGGAGCGCGCGTCTCCAAGCTCAGAGGGAATATTGAGAATACGATTAATTGAAGAAAGAGAAGCGGGGAAGCTTTTTGAAAAAAGCTTCCCCGCACCCTTTATATCGCGACTCGCGCAGGGGCGCTTGAAGTCGCGAAGTGATATATTTCAAAGCGAGGCTTTGAAATGTGAAGTGTTCCTTCGGAACGCGATGTGTTGCTTCGCAACGTGAAATTCGCGGCTGACGCCGCGAGTGATATTTTCACTATGCAGAGGAGATCCCTCGACTTCGCACCGGGGTCCTCAAAAATCGTCAGATTTTTGGGGTTCACGGGTCAGGATGACAGTATGGAATAGTGTACTTACAGAGATACAGTGCACGAAAAATCAAAACTGAACAACCAAACGTGTCATCCTGAGCGAAACGAAGTGGAGTCGAAGGATCCACCGACTAACGGCACGAGAGTACATACCCATGAACCGTTTATGCGAAGATCCTTCTCCTCGTGAGCCACTTTACAGTGTCTCCCGTTACGGATCAGGATGACAAGAGGGTAGAGCTTCACGGGTCAGGATGACATATTATTTTTTATTAACTTACAGAGATATAATGCAAGAAAACTCTATTCTGTGCACTAAATCACTTTAGCCCTTAAAACTCCTTCAGGGAAGTTTTAAGGGGGTCAAAGGGGGAGCTTTTTCAAAAGCTCCCCCTTAATCTTTTTCCATCTATTCAACTATTTCGAGTTCGAACCAGAAGGTCGAGCCGTAGCCGGGGCGGGAAGTGACGCCGAACGAGGCGTTGTGCATTTTCAGCACGTTCTTGACTATCGAGAGCCCGAGCCCGCTGCCGACCTTTCCTCTGTTGTGGAAGCCGCCGGCTTTGTAGTAACGCTCCCAGATCTTCGGAAGCTGATCTTCGGGAATACCCTCGCCCGTATCGGTCACGGAGATTCTCACCTTTCCGCCGAGGACGTCCTGACGAACGACGACTTTTTTGTCCTCGCCGGTGTAGTTCACCGCATTGTTCACAAGATTGTAAACGACCTGCATTATCCGCGTCTTGTCGGCGTAAACGAAGACTTCTTCATCTCCCGACTCGAACTCTATCGAGTAGCCGTCTTTCTCTATCAGATGCGAGTAGCGCGACAAAGCTTCTTCCACCGCGCCGGTCAGCGAAAAACGCTCCGGCGAGATCGCCGCACCCTCCTCCGTCAGCTTCGAGAAATCGAGCAGATCGGTGACAAGCGATGACAGACGTGCCGTCTCGTCAATGATGACCTGAATGTTCTCAGCGTTCATCTCGCCCGGAATGTCGCGCATCACCTCTCCGTAGCCGCGGATCATCGTCAGCGGCGTGCGCAGATCGTGAGAAATGTTCGCAATAAGCTCCTTCTGCATGCTGTCGAGCTTGGAAAGTTCTCCCGCCGCATAGTTCAAAGTGTCGCCGAGCTCTTTCGCCTCGCGGAACGAACCGCCTTCAAAGTTGACGTCGTAGTTGCCCGTCGCAAGGAGCGAAGCTTCCTTCGTCATCTTTTCGATCGGGCGCGAGAGCTTCTTTGAAATGATTATCGACGCGGCGACAGCGGCGACGAGAAGCACCGCCGTCACGGCGATGAGCTGATATATCAGTACGCGCGTCGTCGCCGAGATAGGCGCGATCTCGCTGTCAACGAGAACGAGATACTCGACCCCGTCGTCGTCCGTGGCGACCTGCGACAGTATCACCGTCGACGGATCGCTGCCGTTTCGCGTCTCGGGAGTCACTATTTTTTCGCTTCCGTCAAAATCTATGACGAGCCGTTTGACGTAAGTCCCGTCCGCCTTCGCGCCCTCGTAAAGCTCGTTGAGAAGGGAAGGGTCGTCAAGCTTGTGTATCATGCAAGCCGTTTGGATGTGCGCCGAGGCGACAAGATCTCCGTACATCCCGTCTATCTCGAAAACGCTCACACAGCAGTCGTACTTTTTCGCCGCGGCGACCGAAGCGTTTTCCGCGTTTCCGCGAAGCGCCTCCTCGGTCACGTAGGACGCGCAGTCCTTCATGTCGCTTCGCTTCAGCGCGCCGTAGAGGGGATAGTAGAGCACCGCCTGGAAAAGCCAGAGAAGCGCGATTATGAACGCCGCGAAGACCGAAAAGCCGATCAGTATCTTGACCGAAAGCGGAGCGGGCGTCTTTTTCGACTTGGGATCATTACTGGTTCGTGTCAAAACGGTATCCAACTCCTCTCAGCGTCACGATGTATTTTGCGGCGTCGCCGAGAGAGCGGCGGAGCAGCTTGACGTGAGTGTCAAGAGTCCTGTCGTCGCCGAAGTAGTCGTATCCCCAGACCTCGGAGATAAGACGCTCCCTCGTCAGCGCGATATTGCGGTTTTTCAGCATGTAGAAGAAAAGATCGTATTCCTTCGGCGACATATCGACGCGCTCGCCGTTCACGTAAACGATCCTCGCCGTCACGTCCGCTTTGAGTTCTCCGAGCTCGAAGATCTCGTTTCCGGGAGCCTCGCTCTTCTTTGCGCGTTTCATTATCGCGTCGACGCGGAGCATAAGCTCTTTAGGCGAGAACGGCTTTACGACGTAGTCGTCGATGCCGAGCTCGAAACCGTTGATCTTGTCGTATTCCTCGCCTCTGGCGGAAAGCATGATGATCGGAACGTCGGAGAATTTTCTGATCTCGCGGCAGGCGGAAAAACCGTCAAGCTCCGGCATCATGATATCTATTATCACGACGTCGAATTTGTACTCGCGGCAGAGAGTTATCGCCTCCATGCCGTTCGACGCCTCCGTCACCTCGTGCCCTTCGAAGACTGCGTATTTCGATACGATCTTCCGTATCATTTCCTCATCGTCGACTACAAGTATCTTATACATAATCAATACTCCATTCAGTTAGAGGGGCATTTTTGATGCCCCTCTTAATTGTATCATATTTTTGCGCTTTGTCAATTGGAAGTCGTTCTGAAATTGACGGTGTCGGTGTCCGGCTTGTATTCGAAGATCTCAAGCTCGACTTCCATCGTCTTGCCGTTACGTACCAGCGTGCAGGAGACCTTGTCGCCGATAGCGCACTTTGAAATCGCCGCTTTTACCTCGGTGACTGTCGTGACTTTCTGACCGTTGATCGTCTCGATCTGGTCGCCGTACTTCAGAACGTCGTCGTTCAGTCCCTCGTCGCACGAGTAAACGTAGAGGGTAGTTGACGTCGATGTCGAGAACCAGCTGCTGTTGTTCGCCGTGTAGAACGTGACGCCGAGATACGGTTTACCCTTGACGTAGCCGTACTGGATGAGCTGTTCCGCGGCTGAAAGCGCGTCTTTTTCGGGGATGGCAAAGCCGAGGCCTTCGACCATCTCGCCGGAGGATTTCGCGTTTACGATGCCGACGAGCTCACCTTTGAGGTTGAACACGCCGCCGCCGGAGTTGCCGGGGTTGATGTGCGCGTCGAGCTGGATGAGATTCATCTTTATTCCGTCGATCGTGATCTCACGGCTGAGCGCGCCGATCACACCTGTCGCTATCGAACCGCCGAGCTTGCCGAGCGGGTTGCCGACGACTACTATCTGCTCGCCTGCGACGAGGTCGTCGCTGGAGCCCCAGACCGCCGCGCTGAGACCTGTCGCCTCGATCTTGATGACCGCGATGTCCGCGTCTTCGTCGCGCCCGATGACCTTCGCTTCGTATTCTTCGCCGGAGTGGAGACGTACGACTATCTTGTCCGCAACGTTGTCGTTGTCGTCTGCTACGACGTGCTGGTTCGTGATGATATATCCGTTGTCGGAGATGATGACGCCGCTTCCGGCGCCCTTCGTGATGTACTGACCGTAGTAGTAGCTTGTCGTGACGCGCTCTGTCGTTATCTCGACGACTGAGTCGGCAACGGTTGCCGCAACTGTCGCGACGTCGCCGGCTTCGCTATCGTCTTTCGTGTCGACGCTTCTGTAGATGATCGAAGTGTCGTTCGACACGCCGACGTTCTTTCTGTAAAGGTACGCGCCGACGTAACCCATCAGGCAGGATGCGGCGACGGTGAAGAGGCAGATGATCACGATGATCGCCGTCGTGAGACCGCGTCCGCTCTTTTTCTCTTTCTTCTTCTTTTCTTTTACGGCTTTCTTATGTTCTTCGGCGGGGTGGGGAGCATACCCGTAACCCGCGTTGGGATCGCGGTATCCGTAACCGTAGCCGTAGCCTTCGTTTCCTCTCGTTTCGTAGTAGCCGCGGGGCGGGTACTGTTCCTGCCTCGGCGGGTACTGCTCCGATCTCGGGGGGTACTGCTCCGATCTCGGCGGGTACATTCCGCCTTCCGGAGGATAGAACCCTCTCGGAGGATACTGCTGTCTTGCACCGGAGTAGGGATCGTATCCCTGACCTCTCGGGTCGTTCGTGCTTCTGAACGAGTACGAATATTCGCCGGATGCCTGTCTTCTTTCTGCCGTCGGTTGTGACGGTTCGTGAGCCTGTTCCGTATACGCGGGTCCTGTTTGAGCCTCCGGAGCGCTTTCAGCTTCGCTTGCCTGAGCAGCTTCGTTTACGGGAGCGGCTCCCGGTGTTTCTTCATAAGGTTGTTCGGGAGCGAACGGCTCCGCTTTGTTTTCGCTTTCATTGTTATTAGATTCGGGATAAAATTCTGACATTTCAAATTACCTCCGTTTATGTTTTCCGTTTTGTGGCTTTATTATATCCCCCCAATGTGACGGTTATTTGAAGACGAATGGAAAATGAGTTGAAAGTGGAAAGTTGAAAATGAAAAATTGAAAATTGAAAATGGAAAGTGATGCGAGGGAACTTTTTTGAAAAAAAGTTCCCTCGCGCTCCTTCAAAATACTTTTTGAAAGGTTATTTTTTTGCTGACGTTATTCCTCATCCGGCGCGCAAGCGGCGGATATCATCTGACCGCAGGGCAGATATCATGCCGGCAGCGCAGCTTCCGGTATATCATATTTCAAAGTCTGCTTTGAAATATATCATTTTTTCCGAGCGACAGGTTATTGCAAAACAATACCACTATAATCATAATTACACCAAACGTGTCATCCTGATCCGTACCAGGGGTACCTTATTTGCCTCCCTCCGGGAGGGAGGTGGATCGCGTCAGCGAGACGGAAGGAGCCCGCCGTAAATAAACTCGTTCATACCGCCGGCTCCCTCAGTCAGCTCCGCTGACAGCTCCCTCCCGGAGGGAGCCTTGGTTATGATGTTGCCTCTGGATGACATTCAGGGGGAGTGTAATTACAGAGATAAAGTGCACGAAATAAACCCCGCGGGCGGTTTTCGCGCGCGGGGTTAAATATAATGAAGTATTATTTCACTGTCACGACAAAGCCGGAGACGTTAGTGCCGGAGATCTCGTAATTCTCCGAGACGACGGGGATCTCCGTGGAACCGCCCTCGGCGGCGGGGACGTAGTAGACGAGGTATTCGCCTTCCGCTTTCCCGTAGCTTGCCGCGTTGACGGTCTTGATCTCTCCGCTTGCGGAGTTATAGCAGACGGCAGACGTCAGCGTATGTTCCGGAAGATACTCTTCGATATACTCTTCAAGGCAGAGGTCGAGAGAATCCATTATAAGAGAGTGGGGAAGACCGACGTATCTGTAATGCCAGCCTTCGAAGTTGATCTTCGTGATCTCCGCTTTGTGTTCGGGATAGCGGAGGATATAGCCGTAGCGGTCGTAGTTCTCCATGAACCACTCCGTGCCCTCATAGTCGTCGATGTCGTAGCTGCCGCCTCCGGTGTATACCGAAAGGTCCATCGCAAGCCCCGTATGGTGCTCGCTGTATCCGGGATCGGCGACGTAGGCTGCGGCGTATTCCGGGCCGTAGCGGTCGACTCTGTCCTGATAGATCTCCTGCTGTTTCTCTACTGTTCGGAATGAGGAGACGACGAGGACGTCGCCGCTTCCTCCGTTTGCGACGAGGTCACCTGTCAGCGAGACGAAAGCGTCGAGCGCCCGCTTCTGGAGCGAGACGTCTATCGTGCTGACGAGATAGTGCTCGGCGTACGGCTTCATTTGAACGAGGACGTCATCGGTCGGGAAAACGTACTCGTGCTCGAAGTTGACGAGGATCAGGTCTCCGTCGTATATTTCTTCGTTTGAAACTGTCACCGCCGGGACGTCGGGCGCTTCGCTCTCCGTCTCGTTCGTGGTAAATTCGGGTTCGCTCTCGCTTTCGGTCCCGGTATCTGCCGTGCTCTCGACTGTTTCGGACTCCGCCGCGAGCCTTTCGTCGTCTTTCTTCGTCTTTATGATGAAGAATACCGAAAAGCCGATGACGACGGCGAAGAGTATGCAAAGCGCTATTATCGCTCCGTTCTGTTTGCGGTAGCGGCGCCGCGACATCTTTGTCACTTTGCGCGCGGGCTTTTTTGTCTTGCCATCGCCCGACGAGTATTTCAGAGGTACTCCGGTGACGTTGTTGTTTTTGTCTGACATTTTCTTTCCTTATTATTTTACGAACGGGAAGGACAGAGCCGTCCTTCCCGTCATAATCAGTTGTTTTCTTGTATCAGTCTTCGTTCATCGCGTCGCGGCGGGAGAGGTTCATTCTGCCTTTCTCGTCCGTGCCGAGATACTTGACCTTCATCGTGTCGCCGACTTCGCAAACGTCTTCGACTTTCTCGGTGCGCTTGGTGTCGAGCTTGGAGATGTGTACCATGCCCTCTTTGCCGGGAGCGAACTCGACGAACGCGCCGATCGGGATGATGCGCGTTACGACGCCCTCGTAGATCGCGCCGACTTCCGGCTCGAATACGATACCGTCGATGATCTTCTTGGCTGCCGCGATGGAGTTCTTGTCGACAGCGGAGATGAAGATGGAGCCGTCGTCCTCGATGTCGATCTTGGCGCCGGTGTCGGCGCAGATCTTCTGGATGACCTTGCCGCCCGTGCCGATGACCTCGCGGATCTTGTCCACGGGTATCTTCATGGAGAGCATCTTGGGAGCGAACTCGGAGACCTCAGCGCGAGGTGCGGGGATCGCCTTGAGAAGCACTTCGTCGATGATGTAATCGCGTCCCTTGTGGGTGACGGCGAAAGCTTCTTTGATGATCTCGGGGGTAAGACCGTCTATCTTGAGGTCCATCTGAATGGACGTGATACCCTTGTGTGTGCCGGCAACTTTGAAGTCCATGTCGCCGTAGAAGTCTTCAAGACCCTGGATGTCGATCATCGTCATCCATCTGTCGCCCTCGGTGATAAGACCGCAGGAGATACCGGCGACGGGAGCCTTTATCGGAACGCCCGCGTCCATAAGAGCGAGGGTGGAGCCGCAGACAGAACCCTGAGAGGTGGAACCGTTGGACGATACGACCTCGGAGACGAGACGGATCGCGTACGGGAATTCCTCAACGGAGGGAAGTACGGGAACGAGCGAACGCTCTGCGAGAGCGCCGTGGCCGATCTCGCGGCGGCCGGGGCTTCTTGAAGCCTTTGCTTCGCCGACGGAGTAACCGGGCATATTGTAGTGGTGCATATATCTCTTGGACTCTTCCTCGGAAATGCCGTCGAGCATTTGCGCGTCGCTGATCGGGCCGAGGGTAGCCATCGTCATTACCTGTGTCTGTCCTCTCGTGAAGAGACCGCTTCCGTGGACTCTGTTGAAAAGGCCGACTTCGGCTGCGAGAGGTCTTATCTGGTCCATACGGCGTCCGTCAACGCGCTTGCCCTCGTCGAGGAGCCAGCGGCGGACGACGAACTTCTGGACTTTATAGAGTATTTCGTCGAGGGCGACGTGCGTGTCCGGGTTGCCTTCGTCATACTCTTCGTATACTTTTTCGTAGATGGGAGCCATTCTCTCGTCGCGGACGTTCTTGTCGTCTGTGTCGAGAGCGACCTTGATGTCCTCGATGAACTCGTCCTTGATCTTCTCGTAAAGATCGTGGTCGACTTCGCAAGAGGGATATTCGAACTTCGGCTTGCCGATCTCGGCGACGATGCCGTTGATGAACGCTACGAGCGGTTTGATGACCGCGTGAGCGAGCATGATCGCGTTGTACATATCGTCGTCGGAAACTTCCTTGGCGCCCGCTTCGATCATGACGACTTTCTTTTCGGAAGCCGCGACTGTCAGCTCGAGCACGGATTCTTCACGCTGTTTCTGAGTCGGGTTCACGATGAGTTTTCCGTCTTCTGTCATGCCCATGAATACGCCGCCGATAGGACCGTTCCACGGAATGTCGGAGATGGAGAGCGCGATGGAAGCGCCGATCATCGCCGCGATCTCGGGAGAGCAGTCATAGTCTACCGCGAGAACTGTGAGGGAGATGTTGACGTCGTTGCGCAGATCCTTCGGGAAAAGGGGACGGATAGGACGGTCGATGACGCGGGACGTGAGGATCGCCTTCTCGGAAGGACGGCCTTCGCGCTTCAGATAACCGCCGGGGATCCTGCCGACCGAGTAAAGTCTTTCCTCAAAGTCGACGGAGAGGGGAAGAAAGTCGATGCCGTCGCGGGGACGTGCGGATGCCGTGGCGCACGCGAGGATCGCGGTGTCGCCGTAGCGAACGATGCAGGAGCCGTTTGCGAGTCCTGCGACCTTGCCCGTCTCAACGACGAGAGGTCTGCCTGCCAGCTCATAGCTGAAGGTCCTGTAGTTTTCAAACATTGTGTTTGCCTCCTTGATTTTTATATTCTTCGGCGGGAGGTTAGCACTTAAACGAAACTTCTCCGTCTTCCGCGGGGGAGCTTCGTTTAACTGCTAATCCTTCCTGTCGCCGATATTTGACAAAATAAAACTTATGCGGTGCAAAATTCAAGGTCGGAACAGGGAACCCTGCCCCGACCTGAATTTCATCGTTTTGCGGCTTGCCGCCTTTGATTACTTTCTGAGACCGAGCTTTTCTACGATAGCACGATATCTCTCGATGTCCTTCTTCTGAAGGTAAGCGAGAAGGTTACGTCTGTGACCGACCATCTTGAGAAGGCCGCGACGGCTGTGGTGGTCAAGCTTGTTGTTCTTCAGATGCTCGTTGAGAGTAACTATTCTGTGTGTGAGAATAGCGATCTGAACTTCGGGAGAACCTGTGTCGCCTTCATGGATGGCGTACTGTTCGATGAGCTGCTGCTTCTGTTCCTTTGTAATCATGGTTTTCACCTCATAAAAAATATTCGCATCCGGGACCACAGAGAACGGCGGGTGAAACGCTTTTAATAAAGCCTTATATCCGAAAACCGAGGACCCGATATTGCCGAGGAAGATTATAACACAAAAATATTTGTTTGTAAAGGGTTTTTTATATATTTTATATTTGCGACAATAAAGCGGCGGTCAAACGAGGCGGTGATTGTGGACTTTTACAAAAGCAAATAAGGAAGCTTTGCGTTTAGTCAACCGCATAAAACGCATTTCCGATATCGGTGTTATGCATTTGCATAAGTTTGAAAACGCCTGCGGCTACTTGGCTTCCGGCTTTTTAAAAACCGATGCGAATATCCATATTGACGACGCAACGAGCAGCGCGCCGAAGAATTTTCGGAGGATCTCGGACGGCAGGAACGACGAGACGGCGGAGCCGGGTATACATCCCGCGATCGCGGACAGCGCGAGCACTGCGACGAGGCGGCGGTCGATCTTGCGTTTTGCGAGGTGATACGGTATCGCGCCGAGCGCGGCAAAAATGAAGAAGGCGAGGTTCATCCCCTGCGCCGTCTTCTGATCGACCGAGCGGATCAAAGTCAGATATATGACGAAAAGTCCGCCCCCGCCGACGCCCATTCCGGAGAACGCGCCGAGCGCGAAAGCAACTATTGTGTCGAGCACCGCATCACCTCCCGAAGAGCATATTAAGTCCCGCGATACCGGTAAGCGCGGCGAAGATATATTTGACCGATCCGCCTTTCAGACGGTCGGAGAAAAAGGCGCCGCAAAGTCCCCCGAGCGCCGCCGCGGGGAAGAGTGACAGGGCGTCCACCGCCGCTGACACGTACTCCGACGAGGTGAGAAGCGTGAAGATCGAGACCGGGAGCATAACGCAGAGCGACGAGGCGAGAGCGTCCTTCGAGCCATCGCTGTTTCCCCGTTTTGCCGCCCCGAGCACGAAGGCGAGAGCGAGCCCGCCGAGCGCTCCGAACGCTCCGTTCAGGAATCCCGCAGCGATCCCGAAGAGCACGTACGATGCGGGTATTTTTTCGGCGCCGGGCAGCGCGGCGCGCACGTTTTTGAGCTTTTTCATATTTCAATTATTGCCGTCCGGCGAAAAAGTTATTTAAGAAACTCTTGTAATTTTATATCAAATATGGTATATTATAATGTAAAGCAAATTATGGGGAGTGTTTTTTTCGCTTCCGAAAGGATATAAAATGGCAGACAACAATAAGAGATACAAGGTGACCGGAAAGAAACCGGCGGCTAAAAAAACCGCGGGAAATCAGAGATCCGGCAAGCAGACTTTTACGAAAGAGTCCGCGGCAAGGAACTTTCTTAAACAGTTCACGCCTTTCATACTTTTTATAATCGCGCTCATTATCACGATCTCGTTCTTTGTCAGCGATTTCGGCGCGGTAGGAAACTTCCTTCGCGACAAAGTGCTCTTCGGCATCTTTTCGGTGTCGCTCTATTTCCTGCCCGTCCTGCTCGTTGTGATAGGCATACTCATGCTGACGGATACTGCCGAGAGAAAGATAACGGGGATCGTCTGGAGCTGCATCGTGGCTTTCATACTTATAGATATCGTGTGCCACCTCATTTTCGCCCCGGACGAAATGGTGAGGAATTTCAATCCGTTCGAGCACTATAAGCTCGGCGTCGACAAGATCGGCGGCGGCTTCCTCGGCGGACTTCTCGGCGGGCTTCTCGCCGTCTGCTTCAGCAAGGTCGGCGCTTATATAATAGTCGGCGCGGCAGTCGTGATCCTCGTTATGGTGGTGCTCAAAAAGACGCCGAAGGACGTTGCCAATTCGTTCTCCGGAGCGATGAAGCGCCGCCGCGAGGAAAGAGAAGGCTCACGCACGAAGGTTCAGTACGTCGCGGGAAGACCGAGACGCCCCTCGCTGAATAAGCCGGAGGGCGAACAGCTGACGCTCACGGACGCGGAGCGCATCGCCGAGGAGGAGAGACTTATCGTCGAGCGCATCGCCGCGGAAGGCGAGCAGTATAACGAGTACGCGGATCAGGCGGAGAACGGACGTCCCGGAGTGGACGAGAGCGTATTTTACGGCGAGAGGAAGACCGAGTTCGATCCGAATATACTCGACGAGGATTTCCCGCCGGAGGAATCGGGCAAGACAGAGCTTAAGCCCGTCGCGACGGACAGCACTTCCGACACCGCGGATGCGGCGCTCGACGAGTCGATATTCGACGCCGACGACGACGCGGTCCTCGATATGCTCTCGAAGACCTATCTCTCCGGAGAGAATCTGACGGTCGAGGAAAAGGACGTCGGCGAGACGGAAGGCGAGACTGAACCTCCCCGTCCGGAGTACGTTTTCCCGGGTATCGATCTGCTCGTTGAAGACACCGCAAAGCGCGACAAGGATTACAAGCGCGAGCTTGAAGAAAAAGAGACTAAACTCATACAGACGCTTGAAAAGTTCAACGTCCACACCGAATCCGCGGGACTTCCGCAAAAGGGTCCGACTGTCACGAGATACGAACTTCGTCCCGCTTCCGGAACGAGAGTACGCGCCATCGTGAATCTGGTCGACGACATCGCGCTCAGCCTCGCGACCGGCGGAATACGCATCGAGGCGCCGATCCCCGGAAAATCCGCGGTCGGCATCGAGGTCCCGAACGACGAGAGGACGATCGTCCGTCTGCGCACGCTGATCGACAGCGACAAATTCAGAGAGGCGGACAGCCTTCTGACCGTCGCTCTCGGCGAGGACGTCGCGGGCGCGCCGATATTCTTCGACATCGCGAAGATGCCGCACATTCTCGTCGCCGGCGCTACCAACATGGGTAAATCGGTCTGCATCAACTGTATGATAATCAGTATGCTCTACAGAGCGAAGCCGGACGAGGTGCAGTTTATCTTCATCGACCCGAAAAAAGTTGAATTCAACGTATACGAGGGGCTTCCTCATCTGATAGTCCCCGTCGTTTCGGATATGAAAAAAGCCGCCGGCGCGCTGTCGTGGGCGGTGAACGAGATGGAGCGCCGTTACGCTCTGCTCGAAGAGGCGAAGGTCAGAAACATCGCCGGATACAACGAGCTCGCCGCGCTTGACGGCGAGATGAAGCCGCTGCCGAGGATAGTCATTTTCATCGACGAGCTCGCCGACCTCATGATGACGGCTCCGGACAGCGTCGAGAATTCGATCACGCGTCTTGCGGCAAAAGCGAGAGCGGCGGGACTTCACCTCGTTATCGGTACTCAGCGTCCGTCGGTCGACGTCATCACCGGTACGATCAAGAACAACATCCCGTCCCGTATCGCCTGCACCGTCGCGTCGCAGATCGACTCGAGAACGATCATAGATATGCCCGGCGCCGAAAAGCTGCTCGGCAGAGGCGATATGCTCTTCAATCCCGTCGGCGCGATGAAGCCGATCAGAGTTCAGGGCGCGTTCGTCACCGACGCCGAGATCAACACTATAATAGAATTTATCAAGGAACACAGCGGCGAGAATTCGGGCTACAACAACGACGTCATGAACGAGATCGAGACCGAGGCGGTAAGATGCACCTCAAAGAAACGCGACCTCGTGTCGCTCGCCGGAGGGGACGATCCGTCGTCCGGCGCGGACGGAGACGAGGATCCGATGTTCTGGAGAGCTGTGGAGCTCGCCGTGGACAGCGGAAAGATCTCGACGTCGCTTATACAGAGAAAGCTCTCGCTCGGCTTCGGCAGAGCCGCGAAGCTGATCGACCGTATGGAAGAAAAGGGCTTCGTAAGCGCTCCCGAAGGGCAGAAGCCGCGCCAGGTGCTAATAACGCGCGACAGACTTTCCGAGATCAAGATGGGCGCGTCCGACAGCAATGCCGGAGAAGCCGGCGGCGACGAGCCGTTCTGACGGAGGATATATGGGCAGACTTATAGCGATAGAAGGCCTTGACGGCGCGGGGAAGAACACGCAGAGCGAAAAGCTTTGCAGGTATCTTTCGACGCGCGGCATAAAGGCGAGAAAGATAGATTTTCCGAATTACGCCGGACGCGGCTCGACCCTCGTCAAGATGTACCTTGACGGGGAGCTCGGAGATTCGCCCGACGACACGAATCCTTATGCCGCAAGCGCGTTTTTCGCCTGCGACAGATACATTTCGTACGTCACGGACTGGAAGAACTTTCTGAAGGATACGGATTCCGTCGTCGTCGCGAACAGATACACCACGGCGAACGCTTATCATCAGCTCTCGAAGATGCCCCGCGAAGAGTGGGATCATTTTCTCGACTGGCTGATGGATTTTGAGTTCGGCAAGCTCGGACTCCCGAAGCCGGACGACGTCGTGCTTCTTCTCGTGCCGCCGGATTATTCGCACAAAAACGTGGAGAAGAGAAGTCAGAACTTCAACGTCAAGCTCGACATCCACGAAAAAGACGCGGAGTATCTCTCGAGATGTTACGACGCCGCGCTTTACGCCGCAGAGCGGTGCGGATGGAAAACAATTATGTGCGTCGAGGACGGGAAGCTCCTCTCTATCGACGACGTATTCACAAAGTTATTTGACGTTCTCGGATTTTGATTTTTTTCAGTTGATCGTCAATCTCCGGAGCAGAAAGGGAATGATTCTATGGTATATTTGTTTCTTGCAGACGGATTCGAGGAGATCGAGGCTCTGACGCCGGTCGATCTGCTCCGCCGCGCGGGGATCGAGGTCGTGACGGTTGGCGTCACGGGGCGCGAGGTCACGGGATCTCACCGCATAAAGGTTACGGCGGATATGACCGCAGACGAGGCGTCGGCGCGTCTTTCCGATGAGGAAAAACTCGAGGCGATAATCCTTCCCGGCGGTATGCCCGGGGCGAAAAACCTCGATTTGTCGCCGCTCGTCGACTCGTTTATAAAGCGCGCCGTCGCTGACGACGCATATCTTTGCGCGATCTGCGCCGCTCCGATGATCCTCGGAAAGAGAGGACTTCTTTCCGGGCGCGACGCGACTTGTTACCCTGGGTTTGAAACTTATCTCGAAGGGGCAAAATATTACGAGGCTTCCGTCGTCGTCGACGGGAACTTCGTCACTTCCGACGGTATGGGGAGCGCTCTCGACTTTGCGCTTCAGATAGTTGCGCTGCTTAAGAGCGACGGGGAGAGCGAAAAACTTGCCGAGTCTGTGAGGGCATAATGTTTCCTATCAAGAAAGAAAAAGACGATATGAGGGCGGTTTACCGCGCTCTCCGCGCCGGGATCGAACCTTCCGAAAAGGCGAGACGCGACGCGGCGATCTGCCGCGCGGCGACCTCTCTTGCAAGCTACCGGTTTGCAGAGTACGTCCTCATGTACGCTCCGACCGACGAGGAGATAGATATAATGCCCGTGGCGCTCGACGCGCTTTCAAAGGGCAAAAAGATCGCGTTTCCGAGATGCCACCCGGAGACGCGGACGATGGATTATCATATCGTATTCTCTCCCGACGAACTCGAGGAGGGCTATTTCGGGCTGAGAGAACCGCCCGAGACTTTTCCGGTGTTCGATCCGTCGTCGGACGGCGCGATATGCTTCGTCCCCGGACTCGTTTACGACTCCGCCGGCTACCGCCTCGGCTACGGAAAAGGATTTTACGACAGATATCTGACGTCGTACGGCGGAAACGCCATAGGCGTGGTGTATTCCGATTTTGTCGTTCCCGCAGTCCCGCGAGGCAGATTTGACGTCACGGTCAAGGTATTATTAACTGATAAAGGTGTGATCGTTACCGGTGAAAATTAAAAACGTGCACGGCGCGCCGCTTCTGCTCGCGGCTGTTTCGGCGCTGCTGATCGTATTCAGTTTTGTCGACACATCGTTTCTGTCCGTGGACGGAAATGCGTATATGTCGTCAGCGGTGCTTCAGGTGCTGATCTTCGCCATCCCGTCCGCGATCTGGGCGAGAGCGAGAGGCAGAAGCTTTACCGCTCATCTCAGACTCAGAATATTCAAAGCGGTCGATATCCCGCTTTTGATATACGCGCTCGGCTTTATGATATTCGGCGGAGCGGCGATAAGCTTTTTCCTCTACAGGATCGCCCCGGGGCTCTTCAAGACCGCGGGAGTCATGCTGATGTCGGAGGGAGTTTCCACCGTCGGCGCCGGTATCTACGCCGTCGTTTCCGTCGCGCTTCTTCCCGCCGTGACGGAGGAGTTTCTTTTCCGCGGGATAATTATGCTCGAATACGAGAGGAGCGGTGTGGCGCTCGCCGCAGTGCTCAGCTCGCTCACTTTTTCGCTCATACATTTCGACCTTATCAAGCTGCCCGTGTATTTTTTCCTCGGGCTTGTCCTTGCGATGGTCACGTATGCCACCCGCTCGCTGTTTGCGGCGATGATAGTTCACGCGGCGAACAACGTGCTGGCGATGTTTTTCGAGAGATACGTTTATAACGCCGCGATGAGGCAGGGCGGCGGAATCGTCATGTTCGCGTTCATCTGTATCGCGGCGGCGCTTCTGTTCGCGTTCCTCTTCTTCGGAGCGCTCTCCCGCGCGTATTCCGACCTCTCCCGCATCGGAGCTCCGTCGGATCATACGAAGAGGAAAAAACAAGGTAAATTCCCGTACGTCAGAGAGGCGCTCACCTCTCCCGCGTTCTTGCTTCTTCTCGCCGTTTCCGCGGCGGGGATAATACTAAACCTGTAAGCTTTTCAGAAAGGGCAAAAAATATGTCTGAAAACGAAAATCGCGCCGTTCCGGAAAACGGAGAGAACGACGTGACAAGAGAGATAGACACCGTTCTGTCTGCAAAAAGAAAAGTGGCAGAGGAGACACCCCGCCGCACGCCCGCGCGGCCGTCATCAGCCGCGCCGGGAGAGCGTCAGGCGACGCCGTCCTCTCAGATAAGGCGTACCGCTCCGGAAGGTCAGATCCGCCGGACGGCAAATGATCCGGCGGCAAGACCTGCTCCGCAGGCGCAGAATCACATTCAGCCCGCGCGTCCGCAGCCCGCGCCGCAGCAAGGGCAAACACCTCGCGCACCGCAGGGGCAAGCTCACGCTCCGCAGACGCAGAATCACGCTCAGCCCGCGCGTCCGCAGCCCGCGCCGCAGCAAGGGCAAACACCTCACACTCCGCAGGAGCAAGCACTCCACGCTCCGCAGGGACAGCCCGTCCGCGCGCCGCAGGCGGCGCCTCAAACGCCGGCGGAACCCGCTCAGCGTAAGGAAGCAGCTCCGGTCCGTCCCGTTTCCGGAAGGAAGCTGAGAACGGAAAAGCCGGCTGACGCGACCAGGGTGACCGACGTGTCGAAGTCGATAAGACAGGAAGCGGTCGATCCGAAAAAAGAAGAGAAGAGAAAGAAAAGAGAAGAGGCGGACAACGGAGGTACCATCGTTTCGAGCCTTCTCCGCACGGTGATATATCTCGTCAGCGTCACGGTCATAGCCGTGGTCCTCTCTATTTTCATCATCAACGTAGGAAACGACGTTTTCGCATTCGTCAAGTCCAACGACGCGATCGAAGTCACGATCCCCGAGGGCGCGACGAGAAGCGACATCGCGGACATTCTCTACGACAACGGCGTCATCAACTACAAGACGGCGTTCAAAATATACGGCTCGCTCAAGCATATCGAAGAGAATTTCGTCGCCGGAGATTACACGGTAACTCCGATGATGAACTATAAGGACCTTTACAACGCGTTCAAGCCCAAGCCGGTCTCCGGAACGACGTGGATAACTATTCCGGAGGGCTATACGATCGACGAGATCATAGATCTGATGCTGAAGAACAACATCGGAGGCACGAAGCAGGATTACGTCGACGTCATAAACAAGGGCGACTTCAGTGAATTCTGGTTCGTCAACGAGCTTGAAGAGAACGGATACAGCGAGGACAGATACTACAGACTTGAAGGGTATCTGTTCCCGGACACATACGAGTTCTACAACGCTTCGTCCGCGTATACGGTCGTCAGAAAGATGCTCAAGCGCTTCGACGAGATCTATACGGATAAGCTTAAAACGAGGGCGGCGGAACTCGGTATGACGACCGACCAGGTCGTTATCCTCGCATCGATGATAGAGAGGGAGGCGGGATTCTCCTACGACTTCAGAAACGTGTCGTCGGTCTTCCACAACAGACTGAGAAACTCCGCGACGTTCCCGTATCTCGCCAGCGACGCGACAGCGGTCTACGCGATCCAGCACGACACCGGCGAGCGCCCGAAGAGCGTCACCTCCGAGATGATGCAGTACGAGTCTCCGTACAACACTTATACGAATCCGGGGCTTCCTCCGGGAGCGATAGCGAACCCCGGTATGAACGCGCTCAAATACGCGCTCTATCCGGCTGAAACTTACTACTATTATTTCGTATCTCTGCCGAACGGAGAGACGCTTTTCGCGACGAACCAGTGGGATCACGAGCAGAACGTCGCAAGGCTGAGGTCGATGCAAGGATGATGAGCGATGCTCGCTGCGCTGAGCGATGCTCGCTGCGCTTGACGCATCGCAATGATATATTCCAAAGCTGACGCTTTGAAATATGATATACCGGCAGTGAGACTGCCGGTATGATATCTGTCCTGCGGGCAGATGATATCCGACGCGATGCGTCGGGTGATAAATTAGAACAGCTGAATAATACGCGGGGTCGGAAATTCCGACCCCGTAATTTGTGTTCCGAAAGTTTCTGAAAAGGGTGCGGGGAAAACTCTTTGCAAAGAGTTTTCCCCGCAGCATTCACTTTTTTATTATTCCTTCCAGTCGAGGGATTTGCCGTACTCGGCGGGAGAGGTGTCGTACCATTCGGCGACGGTGTTGACGGCTTCGCGTGCGCCGACACAGCGGTAGCGCATACCGATGTGTTCGGTAAAAGCGGTTATGTAGATCACGTCGCCTTCCGACGGATCCTTCATCCGCTCTTCGAGCGGGATCTCGGCGCTCGGAAGGGTACCGAGAGTGTAGTTGAGCACGTCGACGGTGCCGTCGGGCAGATAGAAAGTTATCATCTCAAGGACTCTCGTCGAGTCGATCAGCGCGTCCTTGATCTCGACGGGATCGGTGACGATCGCCGGCGGGAGCGTGAAGTTTTTGGTTTTTGTATCGCCGTAGGTGAGATCGGTTATGCTGTAAGTAAAATCGTTTCCTTCGAGCGAGCCCTGGAGCAGCGTCGGGGTCTCAAACACCATGAGGTGAGGTTGGTCGTGAGTTTCGTTATACTCTTTTATGCGCTCGTCAGTCCAGTATTCGCGGTATTCATCGTTTCTTTGCTCGACCTCTTCGGTGTTGTCGTAGTATGAGTAGTAAACGACCTCGTCGCGCACCCATACGAGCTCGGCTGTGCCGCTGACGTCAATGTCTGTGTGACGGCTTCCGTCCATTACAGCGGTGAACGACTTTTTGAGGATCGGATCTTTTCCGTTTTTGTAGTCTTCCTCGGTATTGTATATCAGCACCTGATCGGGCATACCCGCTGTGAGATATCCGTAGACGGTGCACTCGAAGTCAACTGTCCAGCCGCTGTCGTAGTCGCGGCTTAGCGGAACGTTCTGATGCCATCCGGTGATCGGAACTCCGTCTGTGCCGAGAGTGACCGTACAGCCCTTGTACTTCGCGACCTCGCCTTTGTCCGGGAAAGCGACCTCGGTGATCGAGAACGTCAGAACCTTGTTGTACGGCTCCGCGACTGCGGAAAGCTCTTTGCGTGTCTTCTCCTGGAAGCGCTCGAGGAGGAATCTCTGTATCTTCTTCATCGACTTCGTCTCGATCAGCTCCCAGACCTTCTGCTTCTGTTGAGCGGTAAGAGACTGCTTCAAGTCTTCCGAAGCGTTGAAAAAGACGTTTTTATATTTAGCTGCCGAGGCGGCGAAGAGTATGTCGTCGCTCGTCTCTTTGTAGATCTCTTTCCAGAATTTTTCGCAATACGCGTCTACCGCGTCGCGAACGTCCTGCATCGCGGCGTCGGGATCGCCGTCGTGGCTCCAGTACGCGTTGTAAAATACGTTGTACCAGTAGTTGTCGTCAAACGGCTCGACCTCGTCGTAGTATGCGGTGAAAACCTCTTTGACGTTCTCGACCTGTTCCGCCTTTGCCTGGTCTATGAAGTAGTCAAGCTCCATGCCGAAGATCGAGACTCCGAGGAACATGAGCGAGAAGCCGATGCTTCCGTAGCCGGTCACGAGAGAATAGATCGTGCCGGAGCTGGATATCAGGTTTTTGACGAGGTTCGCTCCGGCGGTGGCTATCGGGTCGCCGTCCGAGGTGTAAAGATCGAATATGACCTGCGCCGTCATTGCAATGAACGGTATCTTGCTCATCGCGCCTCCGATATCGTCGGAATGGTTGGCGATGAATTTAACGATCTTGTTCTGGCTCCACGTGGGAAGTCCCGTGGTCGCGAAACTGATGAAAGGATCCATGAACGTCCACATCGTGTTCGCCTTTGTGAAGCCCTCGTAAGCCGCTTTCAGATCCGTGCCCGGATCAAGCTCCGGAATTTCGATCGCGTAGTTTTCCGGGTCGTCGATGAAGCGGTTGACCTCGTCGGAATACTCGCCCGGGTTCGTGCGCTTCAGAACGTTCATGTAGTTCGCCTTAAGTCCGACGGTAATATAATAAGGATTATCCTCGTCGGTCTTTACGCTGTAGAGCGAGGGGTTCAGCCCGACCGGGCGGTAGCTCACCCTTGCGGGGGAGAAGCTGCCGAAGTAGGCGGTGACGGTGCCGGATGATTCGTCGACGAAAGAGAAGAGAGGCTGCCATTCGCCGTCCTTGTAGTGCTCGACGACAACGTCCGTGTCGGACGATATGCTGCACGGGAACGTGACCTCGACCGGAACGTAGAAGTCGCCGTGCTCACCCCCGAAGGAAAGCTCGTAGGTGTCGTAGCTCGAACCGTCGTAGTCCTTGCCGCCGTCGTATTTCGCGACGGTGACGTCCTTCGCGCCGTCTGTGAGCATCGAATCGTCGACGGAGACCTTGACTCCGCAGAGCGTGACGTCGGTGTTTTCAGCGTCGACTGAACCGGTCGCCGAAGTCTTGACTTCGCCCGGATCGAATTCGGTATCTTCGTGATGAGTCGTACCGCTGCCTCCTCCGTTTCCCTTGACGAGAGGAACGATCACGGTCGGAACGAGGATCGCGATCACGAGGATCACCGCGATAATGGACACCGGCGCGATCCACTTGCGCTTTTTCTTTTCCGCAGGAGCGCTTTTCGCCGGAGCGTTATACTGCGGCTGATACTGAGGCACCTGCTGAGGCGGCACGTACTGCTGCTGCTGATACGGAGGCTGCTGAGGCTGATATTGAGGAACCTGAGGCTGACCGAACTGAGGAGCCTGGGGCGGCACGTACTGCGGCTGTTGAGGCGGCGTATAAGGAACCTCGCCTTTTCTTACCGCGTTCTTACGCTGAAATTCTTCCGGAATGTGAACTTCCGCTGTCGGAGTTATCTTTTTTTCCTGCGGCGCGGCTTTCGTGCCGCATTTCATGCAGAACATGTCGCCGTCATTCAGCGGCGTACCGCAATTCATACAGAATCGAGGCATGATCTTCTCCTTTAGTTTTAGGACAGGGAAGCGTTCCCTGTTTAATTATTTCTTAAGTACCGAGGTCGTTGCTTCGTCTTCGTACTGTCTTGTGTAGAGTCTGTAGTAGTGTCCGCGCTCTGCCATTAGGTCTTCGTGACGTCCGCGCTCGATGATCTTGCCGTCCTTGACGACGAGGATCACGTCTGCGTTTCTGACCGTCGAGAGACGGTGCGCTATGACGACAGAAGTTCTGCCCTTTATGACCTCTTCTATCGCCGACTGGATCTTCTGTTCGGTGATAGTGTCGACGGACGCCGTCGCCTCGTCGAGAATGAGGATCTTCGGATTTGCGATTATCGCTCTCGCAAAGGAGATCAGCTGTTTTTCGCCGGTGGAGAGGCGGTCGCCGCCCTCGTCGACGTCGCTGTCGATGCCGTCCTCAAGTTTTTCGATGACGCCTTCAGCCGAGACGAGTTTGATCGCGCGGTCTATATCTTCATCCGTCGCGTCCGGATTGCCGTAAAGCAGGTTCTCGCGGACCGTGCCGGAGAAGAGGTGAGGAGTCTGAAGGACGTAGCCGATCGCAGAGTGCAGCCAGAGCTGGCTCCTCTCGCGGCTGTCGGAACCGTCGATCATAACGGCGCCGTCCGTCGGCTCGAAGAAGCGGCAGATTAGGTTAGCTATAGTCGATTTTCCCGCGCCGGTCTCGCCGACTACCGCGACGTTGGTTCCGAACGGGATGTCGAGATTGAAATGTTCAAGGACGTATTCGTCGCCGTCGGGATACTTGAAGGAGACGTCGCGGAACTCTATGTCGCCACGGATCTCCTCCCAGTTTTCGCGCTTCGGCTCGAACGCGTCGCCGTATTTCGCGATGACCTCGTCAGAGTCTTTGACGTTCGGCTCGGTCTCGATGAGGTTCGTGAGACGCTCGATGTTGACCTGCGCCGTGACGAGCTCGGAAATTATGTCGATTATCCATCTGACCGGCTCCATCATACCCTGCGCGTAGGACATGAAGACGGAGAACGTGCCGACTTCCTCAGCGGCGATGTAGCCGCCGCGCCAGAGAAGTATCGCGAGCGCGAGGGATGAGGCGAAGTTCATCGTCATTGAGAAGAGTCCGCGTATCCTTGCGGATTTGACGGCGGTCTTTCTCATGTTCAGCGTTTCGTCAGTGAAATCGCGCTCCATCTTTTCTTCGATGACGAGCGATTTTATCGTCTTAGCTCCGGTGATCCCCTCGTTGAAGTTGCCGGTGATGCGGGAGTTGATCTCGCGCACTTCGCGGTTGACTTTGACGAGTTTCCCTTCAAATAGAGAGAAGAGAACTGCGATCAGCGGGACTATGCTGCATATCATCAGCGCGAGCTTGAAGTTAATCGCCATCATCGCGATGATAGAGCCTATAAGATAGGAGATGTGCCACACGCCGTCCATCAGGCACCACGAGGCGACGTTGCCGACGCGCTCTGTGTCGCTCATAATGCGGGCGTGGATGTAGCCGACGCTGTTCTGGTTGAAATACGAGAACGAGAGCGTCTGAAGATGCTCGAACGCGTCGTTCCTGAGGTCGCGGTTTATCGAGACCTCGACTCTTATCGCGAACGAGAAGCAGATGTAGTTGACAAGCGCGCTCGTCAGCACGGTCACAACGTACAGAACGATAAAGTACGCGAGTGTGTCGAGCGTGTTCCCGACTACGAAGTGGTTCAGCGCGTAGCGGTGGAACTGCGGGAGCAGAATGTCGATAGCGCTTCCGACGAGACCGCAGCAGATCATCGCGAAGACGGTCAGACGGTACTTCTTGAGGTAGGGGACGATTTTCCCGAGACCGAAGAAGCGGAGTTTCTTTTTCTTTACTTCGTTTTTGACTTCGTTCGTCATGACGCCGCCCCCTCTCCTTCGTGCACGGAGCCGGACTGGATCTCGTAGATCTCCTGGTATACTCCTCCGGCGTTCTTCAGCTCGTCGTGAGAGCCCTCTTCGACGATGCGTCCGTTTTCGAGCACGATTATTTTATCCGCTTTGGAAAGCGTGGTGATGCGGTGTGAGATTATGATGACCGTCGCCGTTCCGAACCTGCTCTCGATCTCGCGCCTTATCAGCGCGTCGGTCTCCGTGTCGACCGCTGAGAGCGAGTCGTCGAAGATCATGATCGGGCAGGAGGTCGTGAAGTTGCGCGCTATCGCGGCGCGCTGTTTCTGACCGCCGGAGAGGGTGACTCCGCGTTCGCCGACGAACGTGTCGTAGCCTTTCGCAAAGCTGTTCGCCGTCTCGTCGAGGTGCGCCGCCATCGCCGCGGCTTTGATCTTGTCGAGCGTTATCGACGGGTCCTTGATGCCTATGTTCTCACCGAGAGAACGGGAGAAGAGGTACGGTTCCTGGAGCACGAGACCGACGTTGCGGCGGAGGTGATCCGTCTTTATGTCTTTTACGTCGACGCCGCCGATGGTGATGCGGCCGTTGCCCTCCTCGACCTCGTACAGTTTGTCGAGAAGGAGGACCATAGTCGATTTGCCGCTTCCGGTGCCGCCGAGTATGCCGAGCGTCGTGCCGGATTTTATCGTGAGGTTGATGTCTTTGAGGATCTCTTTGCTCTCATTATATGAGAAGGAGACGTTCTCGAAGACGATGTCGCCGGTGACGTCCGCTTCCGTCGCGCCGTCACGGTCGTGCTCCTCTTCGGCTTCCATTATCTCGTAGATCCTGTTGATGGAGACTCCGGCTTTGCTCATCTCGGAGATCATCCTTCCGAGCATACGGATAGGCCATATCAAAAGAGTGTTATAAGAGATGAAAGCGACGAGCTCGCCCGAGGTGAGGTTTCCTCTGACGCAGAAGACCGCGCCGAAGACGACGACGAGCATGACCTGGAGCCCCGAGAGAACGTCGGAGGACGACCAGAAGAGGCTCATCGTTTTAGCGAGTTTTACCCAGAGCTTCGTGTAGTACTCGTTGTGTGAGAAGAAGCGGTCGCGCTCGTAGCGCTCGCGCCCGAATGCGCGTACGACTCTCGCACCGGTCAGGTTCTCCTGCGCCATAGCGGAGAGCTTGCCTTCGTTCTCGTCGCACTCTTTGAAGCCCTTTGCCATCTTCTTTCTGAAGATAAGCGAATAGATTATGATGACCGGCATCGGTATGACGGCGATTAACGTCAGAGACGGGTTCATCGACGCCATGAAGATGACCGACATTACGATCAGCACGAGAATTCTGAGGACCGACGTGAGCTGTTCCGAGAAGAACGATTTTATCATGTTCACGTCCGACGTGCATCTTTGAATGATGTCGCCGGTCTTTACCTTCATGTGCCAGGTGAAGGGAAGTCTTTCTATGTGTGAGAAGAGACGGTCGCGCATCGTTTTCGTGAGGGATTCCGCGGCGACGGAGGTGTAAACTCTGACGACGTATTGCATACCGACCTTGATCGCCGCGACGGCGACGAGGGCGAGCGCCAGGATCCACAGGTTCGCTTTTAAGTATGCGAAGCCGCCGACGGACTCGATGAGCCGCATTACCCAGTCGGGCAAGTCGGGAGGCTCGGAGCCGATCACGTTGTCGAGCGCTATGCGGATTATCTGCGGGGCGATCATCTCGGCGAGCGCCGGGATCATCACGGAGAGGAGGACCACGGTGAACGCGCCGCGGCTTCCCTTTGTGAAGTCCCACATCATCCGGAAACGTCCGCTCTTCTTCCTTTCTTTGATTTTTTGTTCCATATATATTACCTTGTCTTAGCCTTTTTGAAAAATTCCCCGCGTCTTCACGGACGCGGGGACCGTAAATTGTTTGCTTTGCTAACTATTAATCTTCTTCCTGTCTTGTGACGGCGATCGAAAGCTCTTCAAGGGACGCGGGATCAGCCGGAGCGGGACACTTCGACATAAGTTCAGACGCGTTCTGCACCTTCGGGAAGGCGATGACGTCGCGGATGTCCTCGAGGCCGAGGAGCAGGCAGACGAGTCTGTCAAGACCGTATGCGAGACCTGCGTGCGGAGGAACTCCGTACTTGAACGCTTCGAGAAGGAAGCCGAACTTGTTCTGCGCCGACACCTCGTCGATGCCGAGCACGGAGAACATCTTGGACTGGAGTTCTCCCGAGTGGATACGGACGGAACCGCCGCCGAGTTCAACGCCGTTAAGAACTATATCGTAAGCTTTTGCACGCACCGCGCCGGGATCCGTGTCGAGCAGCGGGATGTCCTCGTCCATCGGCATCGTGAAGGGGTGGTGCATAGCGTAGAATCTTCCGTCCTCCTCGCTGTACTCAAGCAGCGGGAAATCGGTGACCCACAGGAAATTGAATTTCGATTTGTCAACAAGACCGAGTTTCTTTGCGACGTGGCATCTGAGCGCGCCGAGAGAGTCGAAGACGACCTTGTTCTTCGCCGCGACGACGAGAAGGAGGTCTCCCTCTTTGACTTCGGCTTTGTCGAGTATCGCTTTCAACTCGTCCTCGGTGAGGAATTTCGCGAACGAAGACGATACAGCGTCAGCGCCGTACTTGTACCACGCGAGACCTTTTGCGCCATAGCTCTTTACGAACTCGACGAGCGCGTCGATCTCCTTGCGGGACATGGATGCTCCGCCCTTGACGTTGATGCAGCGAACAGAACCGCCGTCAGCGACAGCACCGGAGAATACCGCGAAGCCGCAGTCGCGAACGACGTCGGTCAGGTCGCAGAGTTCCATACCGAAGCGCGTGTCCGGCTTGTCGGAGCCGTAGCGCTCCATAGCTTCTTTCCACGTCATCCTCTTGAAGGGGATCTCGAGCGGAAGCTTCATGAATTTGTCAAAGACCGTTTTGATGAAGCCCTCGTTGACCGCGATAACGTCTTCCTCGGTCACGAAGGAGAGCTCCATATCGATCTGCGTGAATTCCGGCTGACGGTCGGCTCTGAGGTCCTCGTCGCGGAAGCAGCGTGCGATCTGTATGTAGCGGTCGAAGCCGGAGCACATAAGAAGCTGCTTGTAGAGCTGAGGGGACTGCGGCAGAGCGTAGAATTTGCCGGGATGGACGCGGCTCGGAACGAGATAGTCGCGCGCGCCTTCGGGCGTGGGCTTGATGAGGTCGGGAGTCTCTATTTCGATGAATCCGTTGTCCGTGAAATAGTTTCTCGCGATCTTGCAGATCTCGCTTCTCGCGATTATGTTTTTCTGCATGTCGGGACGGCGGAGGTCAAGATAGCGGTGGGTGAGTCTGAGTTCGCTCTTGACGTCACTGTTTTCGACTATTGCAAACGGAGGTGTTTTAGCCTCGGAGAGTACTTTGAAGGCGTCGACGGCGATCTCAACTTTGCCGGTTTTCATGTTGGGATTCACTGCGCCCTCGCCTCTTGCGCGGACTGTGCCGCGAGCCGCGACGACGAACTCCGAGCGAACCGCGAAAGCGGTCTTGAAGATCTCCTCGTTTGTCGTTTCGTCGAACGCGAGCTGAACGATGCCGCTCCTGTCGCGAAGATCAATGAAAATAAGGCTCCCGAGGTCTCGCTGTTTCTGTACCCAGCCTACGACGGAGACTCTCTCTCCGATAAGTGTTTCGGTGACGTCGCCGCAATAGTGCGTGCGGCGGTCTGCAAGTTCAAAGTGATTTGCCATTTCATTCACGTCCTTTCGTGCCTTATTTATATAAGATCCGCGATATTCGCGATATCGATCTCTGTCTGTGTGTTTTCGCCCATATTTCCGGTCATGGTGCGGAGGACCGCGCGTCCGGTCTCAAGCTCGGAGTCGCCGAGGATGAGAACTTTCGCGGCGCCGATCTTGTCGGCGTATTTCATCTGCGCTTTGAGGCTGCGTCCGACGGTGTCGTACTCAGCGTAAACGCCGTTTCGTCTCAGGTCGAGAACTATTGATGAAGCCTTAAGCTGTGCGGCGTCGCCGAGTGAGGCGACGTAGAGGCGCGGCGCCTCGGGAGCGGGTATCTCGACGCCCGACTCCTCGAGCGCAAGCAGAAGTCTTGTGATGCCCATTCCGAATCCGCAAGCCGGAAGGGAAGGACCGCCGAGCTCTTTTACGAGTCCGTCGTATCTGCCGCCGCCGCATACCGTGCTTTGAGCGCCGATGCCCTCGGCGATGAACTCGAAGACGGTCTTAGTGTAGTAGTCGAGTCCGCGGACGATGTGCGGGTCGGCGACGTAGTCGATCCCTGCCGCGTCAAGCATCGCGCAGAGCTTGTCCTGGTGTGCGCGGCACTCGTCGCAGAGATAGTCGAGCGTCTTCGGCGCTTCCGCGGCGACAGCGCGGCAGGAGTCGTTTTTGCAGTCGAGGACTCTCAGCGGATTGTTCTCCATTCTCGTGCGGCAGGTCTCGCAAAGCTCGCTCTCACGGCTTTTCAGATAGGATACGAGCGCCTCGCGGTACTTCGGACGGCACTCGGGACAGCCGATCGAATTGATGTGCAGCTTTATCCCTTTTACGCCGAGCTCGGTGAGCGCGGTGTGTGCGAGCGAGATAACCGTGAAGTCCGCTCCCGCGTCGGCGGAACCGAAGACCTCGGTGCCGAACTGGAAGAACTCGCGGCTTCTGCCCGCCTGGGGCTTCTCGTATCTGAAGCAGTTGATGAGATAATTCAGTTTTATGGGATATGTGTCGCCGCAGCGTCCGTTCTCGATGAGCGCACGGACGACGGAGGCGGTGCCTTCCGGACGGAGGGCGAATACTTTGCCCTCTTTGTCCTCGAGGGTGTACATCTCCTTCTGGACGACGTCGGTGCCCTCACCGACTCCTCTCTGGAAGAGGGAGAGCTCCTCGAATGTGGGCGTTCTGATCTCCGAAAAGCCGAAGCGCGCGGCTACGGACTTAAGTTTCTTTTCGACGAACTGCCATTTGTATATATCGGGCGCCATGATGTCCATGGTCCCTCTCGGTTTTCTTATGTTTTCCATAGTTGTTATTTTCCTTTGCAAATTCTTCGCTATTAAATCATTATATCAAAATCAAAGCCTATAGTCAATAGCATATTATAAGTTTTCACGCGCAATAAAGGCAGTGCGGCGAAAGCCTTGATATTCGGCGCACGATTTTGTTAATTTGTACCCAAAACCCTTGACACCAAGATTATAAAATTATATAATTATTATGAATAAATATCTTTTCGGAGGTATCCGTTATGAAATTCAAAAAGATTTTGGCAGTGATACTCGCGGCGGTCTTCATGATGTCGCTCGTCCCGGCAAGCGTATTTGCAGTGCCGGACGATGGCGGAGAAGGCGTTACGCCGGGTTATTATGTTGTCGGCTCCGACTCCCTGTTCGAATGGGGATGGAGCTACGGCGACGAGCGCGGCCTTCTTGAACAGTACGGCGACGGCAAATACAGGCTCTTTTTCGACGTTCCCGGAAAACTGAACGGCGTCAACATGAAAGTCGTTATGGTCAACGAAGCGGGCGACGAGACCTGGTACGGCGACCCGCAGGGAAAGAACATAATATTCGACACCACAGGCGAGGGTGAGATCTGTATCACGTTCGACCCCGACACCGACGGTATCTCCATTTCGGGCGAAGTGTACGCGAAGCCCGTGTTCAATTATCGCTCGGTCTACGTCGCGGGCAACGGGCAGGGCAACTTCCTGCACGGTATATACTGGTCGCAGAACTACTCGTCCAACAAAATGACGCAGACGTCTCAGGACGTTTGGGAGATAACGTACGAGAACGTGGCTCCTGCGAAAGATCTTGAACTCAAATTCACGATAGACGGTTCGTGGGACTACAATTTCGGCGGGAGTTCGTTCGAAAACGGAAAATGGCTCCCGGCTGCGTTCGACGGATCCAATATCTGTTTTGACGTGGACTACACCTCCGATATCGTCGTGAGGCTCGACCTTTCCGGATTCGACTTCGGTACCAAGAGCGGAGCTGAATTCGAGATAGAGGTAAGACCTCATATCAAGGAAGTCCGGATTACCGACGTTCACAAAACGGAGTACGTCGACGGTTATATGGACAACGAACTCGGTTACTTTATTTACGACGTCATGCCTGACATGATCACAGTCATTATGGCAGACGACGAAGAGGTCGAATTGGAATTCGACAAACTTGACAGCCTGCTCCCCGGCGCGCAGTGGTACGCCAGAAGCATACAGGATTACGGAGAGGAGCCGCTTTCGCGCGGTGAAAACGACGTCTCAGCCTCGGTCGAATACGGGGATGACGGCGAAGGCGGGGTCAAAATATATTATTGCGACTATAAAGTCGTCATCGACCCGCCGACGATAGACGACAAAGAGATCGGTTCTATCCTGGCCGATCGGATCACAATAAAGCAATACACGCGCGGCAACTATCAGACCGGTATGTTTGACCCGGAGACCGGCTTCACGCCCACGGATCCGTGGTTCTACTACGACGTCATCCCGGATACGCTCACGTTTTACGACGACATGCAGTTTGAGATCGGCACTTATACGCGCGAAGAATTGAGGAATAAGTTCGGTGTAGAACCTGAGGTGACCCTGACTCAAAGCTATGTTAATCAGCTTGGGACAGGCGTTTACAGAGTCGGCCTGAAATATCTAGGAAATGAGTGCCATTACGAAGTCGAGATAGTCGAAGCGGAAGCGTGCGTCATCGTAGCCGACGACGTCACGGTCGAGAAGGATACGAACGGCGAATGGATACCTTACGGCTATTACGTTGACGGAGAGTACTATGAAGACATGTACTTCCATTACTACGAGAGGCCCGAGTATCTGACGGTGAGATTCAGCGACGGCAGAGAAGAGCGGATGACGTATGATGACGCCGTCGACGCCGTTGGTCACGAACCTTATATCGAGACGTATCAGAGCAGCAACAATCAGTGGGTCGCGGGGAATACGTATACCGTGGTGATGTACGTCTCCGGCAACAGGATAGAATATAACTTCACAGTATCGGAATATCCTCCGAACGATATCGCGTCGATATCGATCGCGGATTTCAAGGTGACGGAATACACGGACGGCTACTATACAAGAGCCGGACATTATGACGACGAGGACAATTACATTCCCTCGCCCGAGCCGTGGTTCAACTATGACTTCACTCCTCCGGAAGTCACGCTCTATGACGATGAGGGTGAGGTCATCGGTACTTACAGCAGCGACGAGCTCTACGATATGTACTGCTACACGGTCGAAAATTCGCTCGAGCAGACCTTTGAGACGAGGCTCGGACTCGGCAAGTACGACGTTGAGTTCGAATTCCTCGGGATGAAGTGCGACTGCGAGGTCGAGATAGTTGAAGCGGACGTGCACGTCATTTCAGCGGAGGCGCTTAATCTCGTCGAGCACGGGCGCGGACGCACGGTCACTTACGATGAAGATATAGATGATGAATATTTTGACGAATACTTTGAGTACTTCACCGAGCCGAGCTACGTGACGGTGGAATACAAGGACGGCAGCAGGGATAAAGTCGCGTATGAAGATCTTGAAGAGATTATCGGTCACGAGCCGTTCGTCTTCACAGATCAGGCGTCGAATAACCCGTGGACCGTGGGCAATAGCTACAATTCGGTGATGTACGCCTCCGGCAACAGAATCGAGTACCCCGTCTCGATAGTCGAGAGCCCTGTCTCAAACGTCGTCTTTGAAAAGAAGGTAGTGGAGCAGTTCAGCGACTGTGAATTCCACACGACGACTTATTATGAAGACGACGAGTGGAAGAAAACGGAGTGGTTCCGCTACAGGTGCATACCCGACACGGTGAAGGTATACTATAAAGACAGCTACACGGTAGGGGATCAGCCTTACCCGCTGGGAGTATACGATTACGGCTCGTTCGTCCACGCGATGGATGAATTCGGCATCCCCGTTGACTACGACACCGATTTCGGCACCGATCAGGATTACGACAATCAGTGGGGGATCGGCACATACCATATCCCGATAACTGTCGGTGATACGGAATACGATTTCGAATACGAGATCGTGCCCTGCACGGTCAAGTCGGTCTCGATCGAGCCGGATCACTTTACGACAAAAGCCAACCAGGGCGGCTATTATATTACGGAATATGATCCCGAAACGGGAGATGAGATAGGTGATTACTATTACTACACTCCCGGGGTCGAGGAATTTACCGTAGCCGTTGAATACGAGGACGGAAGAACGTTCAATTTCTACGGACTGAGAGATCTTTACGACTACGGATTCGCGGCGCGCATAGTGACGGATCAGAGTTTCGAAAACCAGTGGGGCGAGGGCGAGCACACTGCGACGCTTGAGCTCCGCGGTATCACCTCCGTCGACTTTATTTACGAGATAACGGATAACCCGATCGTCTCGGTCACGGTCTACCCGCTCTTCATCACGGAGGGCACACATATCAGTCGAGTGTCCTGGTATAACGATAAAGGCCACGGATTCTACTACCAGACCGACGTCACGCCGGATCACATCACGGTCGAATACCGCGACGGCACGAAATTCTCCGGCAGCCCGTACGAGGTGTATGAGGAGACCGGCACGTATATCAGCACGTGGCTGGTTAGAGGCGAGGACATAGATTATATACTGCCTGTCGGCGATTACGAGGCGCAGTTCGACTTTGAAGGATTCACAGGCACATACGACGTCTTTGTAGAAGAAAGCGAAATCGAGTCGGTCACGGCAGAGGGTGTTTCCTTCATGGAGAACACGAACGGTTACATGCAGACCGAGTGGACCGGACCCGATACGAGCGTAGAGTATTATTACTATGATCCCGTTCCCGAGAGGGTCACGGTGAAGATGAAAGACGGCACGGAGTTCTCCGGATATTATTACTCCGTGATGGGTAAACTCGGATTCGAGCTCGCAATTATGACGGATCAGAGTATCGACAATCAGTGGAAGGGCGGAAACACTTACAGCGCGACGCTGATGGCAGGCGGCGCAACCTGCACTTTCCCCGTTGAGATAACCGAGCTCGGACTCGTCGGCATTTCCGCCGAGGACCGCGTTTACATGGAAGGCACGTTCTGCAGCTACGGAGAATGGCACGACGGGCCTACGCCCGACGTGCTCGGGCACACTTACGTATACAGGACCGACTTCGGATACGGAGAGAATTTTGACGACGTGATGAACCGCTATTTGCTCACGCTTATCTTCAAAGACCATACCGAGACTCTCGGCTCGTATGAAATTCAGGAAAGATATCATACAGTCATCAGCACTACTTCGGATCAGTCTGTGGATAACGAATGGGGCGTCGGCGATCACACCGTGACGGTCGAGCTTCTCGGCTTCACATGCGAATACACGATCACTATAACGGAGTCGACGGTCGAGTCGGTGACAGTCTCGGATATCGGCATACCTGAATACTCGTGCGGAGCGCGCGACGGATATTATGACGATGTCGAGGAGGGTGTATATCATCCGGATACGTGGTTCCATTACTGGTATGAGCCGGAGTTTGTCACACTGAAACATAAGGACGGAACGACCGAGTATCTGAGCGCCAAAGAACTCTCTAACAAGTACGGGGCTTATGTCTGGTGGGAAGACACTCAATCTCCGGGAACTCCGTTCGTTTTCGGCGAAAACAAGATCCCCTTCAAATGCATGAAGCATGACGGCGAATTCTCGGTCTGGATAGTCGAACCGGAGATCGAATCCATCGAGGTCGAGGATATCACTATCTTCGAAGGCACGAGCGGATACAGGGCGACCGGGAATGACGGTCAGTATTACTGGTTTTACTATTTCTGCCCGAGATACACGCTCACGACGATAAACGGCAACAAGATCGAAGCCGACAGAGAATACATCGAATACGGCGACAGAGATTACGTCGTCGAAATAAGATCGGAGCAGGGCAATGACGACAGGTGGGGCGTCGGCGATCACACCGCGACGCTCTGGGTCGCCGGTATCGAAAAAGAGTTCACGGTACATATCATAGAAAATCCGATCGATTATATCGAATTCGATCCGATAGTTCTCCAGGAAGAGGTCGACGGACGCTTCGTCGAAGAAGACGGAGAGCGCTATTTCAAATACGACTACTACCCCGAGTTCACGGTACATTTCAAAGACGGTTCGAGCGCCCGCTCCGACTACGGAAGTCTTGATATAGACGGCGTACATCTCTCGATCGAGTCGTGGGATGAGCAGGAGAGATACCATTGGTCTGTTAACGGTATAAACAATTACGTATACCTCGGCGTCACCGGATTCGATCAGGAGCCGTACGAAGTGGAGATCGTTCCCGCTTACTATAAGTCCGTCGAGATATTCAATATGGACAACGGACACCTCGGCATAACGATCGTCACCGAGGACGGCGAGGAGACCTACGAGATGCTCCGCTTCCGCATCGAGGACATCGACGACGGATCGATGGCGGGCGTCGTCGAGACGGATAAAGGCGACTTCTCCGGTGCGTTCTCTTACCGCGAGACCGAAAACGGAGTGCGCGTCTTCAACGAGGACGTCACGCTCTACCTCGGCGCTCTCGGAAGCAACACGCTCGACGAAGCTCCCTCGCTCCTCATGACTATCCTTGAGGGAGAGCTGCCGCGTATGCTGACGCTGCTTAAAGAGCAGTATGACGACTTCGGCGGCATGACGCGCGAGAAGTACGACAGAGACGCTATTGTCACACTTGCGGTCAATATGCTCGCCGACTACAACTACGCCGACGCTTATACGGAAGGCTCTTCGTTCGTCGTCGTAAGACCCGAGACCGCAAGGGAAGCGGTATATTATCTGTTCGGCATCGACGACATCGAGATCGACCGCTGCCACGGCTTCAACGCGAAGGACGAAGAACATCCGAGATGCGGCAACCTCCGCGTCGAGATACTCGAGGGAGAGTGCCCGAGATTTGAATACTGCGATCTGATCGCAGATGAGAAAGGAATAACCCTCTTCTTCAAGCTTGAAGATTCCGATATTGAAAGCTGCGTATTCCTTGACGAAGACGGAAAGATCGAGGAGATAAGCTACGCCAAGGCGCAGAGCATCGAATCCATCGAGATCTACGAGACGTATGACAACGACAGCGAGGCGCATCTGTTCGTCAAAGTAACAGGCTCGGACGGAGAGACTGCCGTAGCGGAGGTTTACGGACTCATCCCGCAGAACTTCGGCAACGGATACGTCGACTATATAGCTATTACGAGCATGGGCAATGAGCCTGCAAGGATCAATTACAATATGGACAGCACCGGCGTCGCGAAATTCGGCGAAGACGTTTCGCTGACGGTGGACGGCGTGACGAGCAACACGCTCGAGTATTCCGCATTTCTTAAGAAACAGACGGTCTACGGCATCGTAGTTTACGCGACGGCGGCTGAAAAATCGTTCAATCCCGATTTCAAGGGATTTGAGCGCTCGGAAGCTGCCGATCCGGCGAACATCCTCCACACCGCGACGATCGCGGTCAAGTCGGTAGTCGACTACTACCACGTCGGAACGGTCACCGAGGGCGAGGAGTACGACGTTGTCACGGTTCCTGCGGAAACAGTCATCGAGGCGGTTTACTACGTGTTCGGAATGGTTATCGACGAGGAAGATCTTGCGCCGATCGCGAACGCGGACGGAACCGTAACGCTTAGTATGTATCACGCCGAAAACTATATGTTGCCGGTGGACGAATCTCACGAATTCTACTGGTACGCTAAGGTCGACTCCTCCAAGTATCAGGGAGATATCGATCTCGGATTTGAGACGATGACGCTGACGTACACCGAAGACCTTTCGTTCTACGTGAAGGAGATCTCCTTCACCGAGAAGAAACCGGACTATCTGCCCGGCGACGTGACAGGTGACGGACGTATCACGATGTCTGACGTTCTGATGATGAGAAAGTTTATCGCGGGCATCATAGATCTGACCGATGAACAGTTTATGAGAGCCGACATCACCGGCGACGGATATATCACGATGTCCGACGTTCTGAGGATCAGAAAGATAATCGCGGGAATCGACTGAGCGCGACTAACGCTCCGCTTGCCGTCGCGCGCGATATGTTCCGGAACTTCGTTCCGAAACTCGATATACCGTCTCTTTCGGAGCCGGTTCGATATACCTTGCGGCGCGATATGCGTGTCGTAAACTCCACGCGAGAAATAAACAACGGCCGGGAATTATCTCCCGGCCGTTATTTTTGCTCATTGCAGCCTCTCTCGCGCGGCAGCACGCCGCGCATATCGCGTTTCAAAGCACAGCTTTGAAACATCCCGACGCGATGCGGCAAGCGTAGCGAGAGCATCGCAGAGCCCGCGTTATATTCTCGATGTGAGTATTTTCATCCGACAGAGTTAACAGCTTTAAGACCAAAATGTAAGGTGAATATTATACAAAAACGATTGCATTTTTAATAGTTTAGTGATATAATTAAATTGGATCCGAATGGTGTAGACCGCGGATGCGCCGCCGCTGCTTGGTTTGTGCGCTTTCCGCGAAAATTCGCAAAGCCGCATACACGTTCGTAAGAGTTTTTTTAGGGAGGTACATTATGAAAAAACTGATCTCAATCCTTATCGCCGCAGTAATTACTGCATCTGCTTTTATCTCGTCGATCCCTGCAGCTGCAGTTTCAGTTGCCGAAGAAGGCGAACCGCGCATTGAAACGTATGATTCCTGTGTTGACTGGAAGCTTGACAGCGAAGGAACTCTGACTATCTCCGGCACGGGGAGAATGAATGATTATAAGTATTTCTTCTTCGCTCCTTGGACAAGATATGCATCGGATATTAAAGCGATAGTGGTAGAAGAGGGCGTGGAATCGATTGGCGATTACGCGTTTTACGGCTGCAGCTCTGCAAAGTCGATCTCTATCCCCGCAAGCGTGACCTCGATCGGAGGTGCTGTGTTTACAGACTGCGGATCCGTCGAAACTGTCACCGTCGCAAGCGGCAACAGCGTGTATCATTCCGACGGAAACTGCATCATCGAGACTGCGTCAAAAACGCTCGTCGCAGGCTTCAACAGCAGTGTGATCCCTGACGACGGAAGTGTGACGTCGATCGGAGGCGGCGCGTTCAGTCAGTGTGACGCGCTGACGGATATAGATATACCCGAGGGCGTGACGGCGATAGGTAAATCGGCGTTTTATGAGTGTTCGTCGCTGGCGTCTGCAGATCTGCCCGACAGCCTGACGTCAATCGGCGCGGACGCGTTTTACAAGTGCGAGTCTCTGGAAGAGATAACGATACCGGGAGGCGTCGGTGCTATCGGCGCTAGTGCGTTCAGATACTGCAAGCAGCTGAGATCTGTTACGATCGAAGAGGGAGTTGTTACGATCGGGGATGTGGCTTTCGATTCGTGCTCTTCGCTGACCTCAATAGAGATCCCTGCGAGCGTAACGGATATCGGAGAACTGGCGTTCGGCTACTGCGCCGGACTTGAGAAGATCACGGTCGCCGAAGGAAACACCGTATATCATTCGAGCGGTAACTGCCTTATAAAAACTGCGGACAAAACGCTTATTGCAGGATGCAAACGCAGCGTCATTCCTTCAGACGGCAGTGTGGTGTCGATAGGAGAATTCGCGTTTTACGGACAATCATATCTTGAGTCGCTTGATATCCCTTACGGCGTGACTTCGATAGAAAAAGACGCGTTTCAGAACTGCACCGGACTTACGTCGGTCACTATCTCCGGCAGCGTTGCCGAAATAGGCGACAGAGCATTCTGCCGTTGTACTTCGCTTAAGAGCGTTGTCATTCCGGACAGCGTGACTTCAATATCGGCGTATGCGTTTGGAGAATGTACCGATCTTACGTCGGTAACCATTCCCGGCAGTGTGACGAAAATATGCGAAGGCGCCTTCAAATTCTGCACTTCTCTTGAGAACATAACGATCCCCGACGGTGTGAAGACGATAGAATTAAAAACGTTTGAAAGCTGCAAATCGCTTGAAAACATCATTATTCCGAAGAGCTTGACGTTTATCTCCGCAGATGTGTTCCTCGGCTGCAGATCGCTGACAGATATTTATTATGCAGGCACGGAAGAGGAGTGGAGCAAGGTCGAAGTCTACAATCTGGGAAATGATTACTTCAAAGAAGCGGACGTTTACTTTGATTATACCGGACAGTTCCTGCCCGGCGACGTTACCGGAGACGGCAACATCAGAATGTCAGACGTACTGCTGCTCAGAAAATATATTTCGGGTGTGGCGTAACTGACGGGTTCTCAGCTTAAATGCGCCGACGTCAACGAAGACGGTTTCGTCACGTTATCCGACGTTCTGAAACTCAGAAAGATAATCGCGGGAATCGACTGAGCGCGACTAACGCTCCGCTTGCCGTCGCGCGCGATATGTTCCGGAACTCTGTTCCGAAACCCGATACACCGTCTCCTGCGGAGCCGGTTCGATATGCCTTGCGGCGCGATATGCGTGTCGTAAACTCCACGCGAGAAATAAACAACGGCTGGGAATTATCACTCAGCCGTTTTCTCTTTTCCCGCGCGGCAGTATGCCGCGCATATCGCGTGACGCTAAGCGTCAAATTATTGAAGAAGTGGCGCGCTGCGGCTACACCTCAAGGCTCCCTCCGGGAGGGAGCTGTCAGCGGAGCTGACTGAGGGAGCCGGCGGTATGAACGAGATTATTAACGGCGGGCTCCGACGAGTCCGCGCAGTTTTTTTCCAAAACCTCTTGAATTTGTAAACTTTTTATAGTATAATATAATGAATATTTTGTGTACGCGCGACGTGCGCGATATAATTCTGTCTATAATACCGGAGGCAGAGAAAGGAGGACATCGCGATGAAGAAAGCGGACGGAACGAAAAGATCACTTTACAAACGGTTTATGTCAAAACTGAAGACAAGCATTCTCGCCGCGGTGTTCACCACGTACAACAGCCGCGAGAGGCGCTCGATAATGGCGACGGGATTCGGCAAGAAAGTTCTGACGCCCGCTTTCCGCGCGGTGTCGTCGAGCATATCTTCCTCTATAACTTCACGCGTTCTCTCGAAGATCGCGAAATATCTTCTGTCGATCCGTCTGCGCGTGTTCGGCACCGCGCTGATGAGCTTCGGCCTTTACACCGCGGTGTTCCATCTCGTCAATAATTTCATCCTTTCGGAGAGCAGATACATTCCCGATATACTTGTCGGCGTCGTGGCGGCGCTCTCGTCGATACCGCTTGCGTTTTCCGACGACACGCTCTCGTCAGCGCTCATCTCCTCGAGGATAGGCAGAGTGATCTCGTCCGTGACGGGCATCCGTTCCGAGACGATACAGACAGACGAGGTGAGAGGGAAGACGAACCACGGTTTTCTCGTCGGGCTCGCTCTCGGAGTGATGACGTTCTTCTTCACGCCTCTGAGGCTTATCTTCGCGATAGTCTGCATCGTCGCCGTCTGGCTGACGTTCGTGTCGCCCGAGTTCGGGCTTATAATCTCGGCGATGCTTCTTCCGGTCATCGGAACGGGGTATCTCACGGCGCTGACGGCGATCACTTTCGTATCGTTCATTCTGAAACTCGTCAGGGGAAAGAGATACGTGACTCTTGAAACCATGGACGTCGCCGCGCTCGGCGTCCTGCTCATAATCTTAACGACCGCGGTCGGGGCTCTCGTCCCCGAAGCGCGCACGATGGCGCTCAGGCTCGCGCTTTTCATGACGGTGTACTATATGGCGTCGTCGCTGATGAGAAACCGCGAGTGGCTCGGAAGAGCGACGGGAGCTTTCATATTCGGCTGTACTGCCGCGTCTGTAGCGGTGATAGCGGTTTACGTGGCGGGACTCTTTTTCAGAGGGATGTCCGCTTCGGCGTCAGAGCTTTTCGGCTCGTCGCTTCTCGGACTGTCTCTCTCGGGCAGCATTTCCGGGCTGAATATGCTCCTTACGCTCGCGATACCTCTTGCGGTGTCGAGGATAATCTCTCCTCCGGAGGGCGCAAGCCGCAGCGTTGCCGCCGCGTCGGCGGTCATCATGATCGCGGTGCCCGCTGTTTCCGGCTCCGCGGTGGCGCTCGTTGCGATATTCGCAGCGCTGACTCTGCTTCTTATGATCTACACCCCGAAATTCGTGTTCCTTCCCGTCGGACTTGCGGCGGCGGCGACTGTGTCGTACTTCGCGTTCCCGTCCGCTGCGGAGAAAGCGGTATCCGCTCTGTCCTCCGGGTTCAACAATTTCGTGGAAGTCAGATATTCCGCATGGCGTTTCACGCCCGACGTTCTTTCCAAGACGTTTTTCGCGGGCGTCGGCTTCGGTGACGAGGCGTTCTCGCTGACAGTCAACCCCGGAGTCTCTGCAAATCACGTTTACAACACGCCGCTCCAGTTCTGGATCTCGACCGGCATCATAGGGATCGCGTGCTTTGCGCTGTTCTTCTGGTACCTGACCACGTCAACTTTCAGAACGGCGGACAACGCCGACCTCGCAAAGAGCTCTCCCGCGCTTCGCGGCTCGGGGTACGGTTCGTCGGAATCTTCCGCGTTCGCCCTGAAGCTCAGAATGGCGGCGGCGGGTCCCTATGCTGCGGCGTTCGGTCTTACGCTTTACGGATTTGCGGACTACGTTTTCAGCGACGAGAGGATATTCCTTGCGTTCTGGCTCGCATCAGGTCTTGCCGGTGCGGCGAGCAGAGGAGCAAGAGAAGAGATACGTATCAATGAAGCATCGTGGCGCGCCGCTTCCGATCCCAGGCACAGCGCCGAGGCGGAGATCCGCGCCGACAGGTGAGGTATCGGTATGGAAAAAAGAAAACATAAATTCAATATCATCGACGCGATCGTGGTGCTGCTCATCGTCGCGGCGGTCGTGTTTGCGGTCGTGAAGATCGTGAAAAACGCGTCCGATAAAACCGCCGACGTTTCGCTCACGTTCGTAATGCAGACCGATATGATACCGGACGAGCTGTCAGACAACGTCTCCGTCGGGGATCCGATCTATGACGGCGCGACCGGGCGAAAGATCGGCGAGGTGACGGCTTGCGATACGCGTCCCGCTCAGCACACCGGCTCCGATACAAACGGCACGCCGGTCGTCAGCGACGTTCCCGGATATAAGACGCTCTACGTCACCTGCAGCGCGATCTGCGAGTCGGGAGACGACGGGTACACCGTCGAGGGCGTTCAGATCAGCTCGGGAAGAAGATACGTTCTGATGTTCCCGTCTCTGTATTGCGAAGGAGAGTGCATCAGCATCTCCGTCGGCAGCGGGAGCTGACGGGATCACACCTTCGGAGGAAATGATGGACATAACAAATTTTATTTTCGGATTGGCAGCGGCGCTCTGCTCGGCGCTTCTCGTCTACACGCTGACGCCTCCCGTCAGAGTTCTCGCGTACCTCATCGGCGCCGTTGACGTTCCTACGGACTCAAGACGTATGCACGTAAAGCCGACGCCGCGCATCGGAGGACTTGCGATCTTCGCCGGCTTCGTCGTCGCCGCTCTCGTGTTCGGCAAATTCAACAGAGGGTTATGGGCGATCCTGTCCGGCGGCGCGATCCTCGTCGTCCTCGGTATAATCGACGACGTAAAGAGACTTCCCGCTTGGGTGAAATTTCTCGTTCAGATCGGCGCTGCGGCGCTCGCCGTCAGCTTCGGGCTGAAGATCGATTACATCACGATCTTCGGAATGTCGATCAATTTCGGTATGTTCAGCATACCGATAACCATTCTGTGGATCGTCGCGCTTACGAACGCGATCAATCTCATCGACGGCCTCGACGGCCTCGCCTGCGGGGTTTCGGGGATCATGTCCCTCTCGCTTCTCGGCGTGGTGCTGATCCAGGGTGATTTTGAATCGGCTATTATCACCGCGGTGCTCGCGGGCGCCTGCTTCGGCTTCCTGCCGTATAACACGAATCCGGCGCGCATATTTATGGGCGATACGGGGGCGCTGTTCCTCGGGTACACGCTCTCGATAATTTCAATACAGGGAATGTTCAAGCTTCACGCGGTCCTGTCGTTCATAGTTCCGCTCTCGCTCTTCGCGCTTCCGCTGCTCGATACGGCGACGGCGTTCATAAGGCGCATAATCCACCGCGAAAGCCCGTTCACTCCCGACAGAAAGCATCTGCATCACAAGCTCGTCGACCTCGGTTTTTCACAGAAGGAAGCGGTCAGACTTCTTTACGCGGTCTGCGGTATGCTCGGACTCGTGGCGATCACGTTTACCGAGAGGATGTTCGGAAATCTCCGCCTTATGAAGGCGCTGATAGTTCTCGGAGCCGCGTTCCTCGTCTTCGGCATCAACTATCTCGTAATGAAGAAGACGAGCACGAGGATCCTCTCCGGACTGACCGACCACGGAAACGAAAAGTCCGCGACGCCGTTGCCCGGCGACGCAAAGCCGACGGAGGAAGCAGAAGCTCCGTCCGGCGCGGAAACGACCGTGGAAACGACCGGAGAAACAGTAGAAAAATCAGCTGAAGAAACAGCTGAAGAAGATAAATAATGATTTCCTGCGGCGTCTGCCGCGGAGGTGAAAAATGGATCAAAAAGAAGCACGCGAACGCCGCCGTGCCTATGCGCTGGACATTTTCGTTCTGGTGATCGCGGCACTGTGCATCACGGCGCTTATTGTGAGAGTTGCACTCGGCAGCGACGGAGTCCTGCCGGAGGGCGCTCCCGAAAAAGCGGAATACGCTCTGACTTTCGAGATCGCGTCGCAGAAAGCGACGGCAGGCTCGGAGATCACGAACGGGGAAGTGCTGTATACCGAGGACGGAACGGTCTTCGGCACGATCAGCTCCCAGGTCAGCGTCACTCCCGCTAAGATATATACGGAAGATGAAAGCGGCCGCCTTGTGCTGACGTATTCCGGTTCAGAGGGCGCGGACGCGAACCTCGTCGACATCAAGGGTACGATTAACTCGGAGGGATATATGCTCGACTACGGTTTTCTCGCAGGCGGCAAGGTATTCGCTTCTCCCGGCTATGAATTAACTCTGCACACCGAGCGGGTGACCGCCAAGGTGCGCATTCTGGGCATCACGAGGGTATCTGAGTGATCTGTTTACCCTTCGGAAAGGACTAATAAATGTTAAAGAGTATCAAGAATTTCGCCATTGCGTTTCTTGTTTCGTCGATTATTCTCGGCATCGCTGCTGCGATACTGATGGGATCTCTCGAGGACGTGCTCACCGGCTCGTTCAATAAGTCGGACAACGATATCTCGGACATTCTGAACAACGGCGGCGAAGAAGAACCGAACGACAACGGCGAGGTGAATACCGAAAACGCGCTGAGCAGGGTGGACGGTTCATCCTTCACCATACTCGCCGTGATGACGGACTACCGTCCCGACGTCTACGACTACAATCTTTCGTCGACTGACGCGAAGGTCGGTATCTTCCAGGACGGCGTGAAGAGGTACGGCGCGGCAAAGATCTGCATCGTGAAGTGCAGCAAGGAGACCGGGCGCTTTATTTTCCTGCCGATCTCCCCTCTCACCAGAGTGAATACTACCGCCGGGTACGAGAGACTTTACGACGTCTATACGGATTACGGCATAGACTACCTCAAGGCAAAGCTTGAAGCGGTCACCGGTCTTACGATAGACCGTTACGCCGTTATAAACTGCTATGGTATGTCGTATCTGGTCAACACGATCGGCGCGGTCTGGTGCACGGTTCCGTGCGACATCTATACGAACGGCACGGAGTACGTCAGCGAGGCGGCGTCAAAGGCGGCGGAGAAGAAGGATCCGAAGGACACTTACTGGAGATTCCTCGAGAAGTGCGAGGACTACATAGGGCCGTCTTCGATGGGACTGCTTCTTTTCAGCGACTACACGAACGGCATTGAAGACGAACTGACGGTAAGCTCGGGCTATATGAAGGGAATTATGAAAAACCTCACTAATTTCCCGGAAGAGTCGCTCGGCGGCTACTGGGAGAATATCAAGGCGGGGCTGACCTTCACGGACATCGACGCTGAATTTATAAACAACCACGCAAAGCTCATCAAGTCGTACAGCGACAACCTTGCGAAGACAGTCAAGATGGTCGGCGTTTTCAGAACGTCCGGCAACGACGGAAGACCGTACTTCGACCTCGATCAGACGAGAACGGTCGACAATCTGGCGGGATACAGGTGAGTTGAAAATTGAAAGTTGAAAGTGACAAACTTCGGTTTGTCATCCTGAGCGGAACGAAGTGGAGCGAAGGATCTTTCAACATTGAGATAAAAAGAAAATTGAAATTAAAATACAGGAGAACCTAATGGAAAACCAAGAGAAGACAATGGATAAAATAGTCGCGCTGTGCAAAAACCGCGGCTTCATCTTCGCAGGAAGCGACATTTACGGCGGTCTTGCAAACACATGGGACTACGGCCCTCTCGGCGCGCGTCTCAAGAACAACGTAAAAGACACCTGGAGAAAGAGATTCATCCAGGAGATAAAGAACAGCTATGAGGTAGACGCTGACATCCTCATGCATCCGAGAGTCTGGGAGGCGAGCGGTCACGTCGCTTCGTTCTCAGATCCGCTTCTCGACTGCAAAGAGTGCAAAATGCGTTTCAGAGCGGACAATCTGATCGACGATTTCGATCCCGAGGCTCACGCCGACGGAATGACGAAAGAGCAGATGTTCGACTACATCAAGGCTCACTCGATCCCCTGCCCGCACTGCGGCAAGCACAATTTCACAGACATCCGTGAGTTCAATCTTATGTTCCAGACGTTCCGCGGCGTCACGAACAACGCGAAGAGCGTCATTTATCTGCGCCCCGAGAACGCGCAGGGCGAATACGTAAACTTTCTCAACGTTCAGAGAACTATGAGAGCGAAGCTCCCGTTCAGCATCGGTCAGATAGGCAAGGCGTTCAGAAACGAGATCACGCCCGGAAACTTCACGTTCCGCACGATCGAGTTCGAGCAGATGGAGTTCCAGACGTTCTGCCGCGAGGGCGACGACACGGGGCTTTACGACTATTTCAAGGAATACGGCAAAAAGTATTTCATGGATCTCGGAATACCCGCGGAGCACCTCCGCTTCCACGATCACGAGAAGCTCGCGCATTACGCTAAAGCGGCGTGCGACATAGAGTTCCTGTTCCCGTTTGGCTGGGGCGAGATCAACGGCACGCACAACAGAACGAACTTCGACCTGACGCGCCACCAGGAATACAGCGGTCAGAAGATGGAATACCTCGATCCCGATACGAATGAGAAGTTCATCCCGTTCATCGTTGAGTCGACTTACGGTCTTGACAGAACGGTTCTCGCACTTCTTTGCGAGGCGTACGACGAGGAAGTTATCGACGCCGAGAGTAACGACGTGAGAGTAGTGCTTCACCTCTCTCCCGCGGTCGCTCCGTTCAAGGCTGCGGTCCTTCCGCTTTCGAAGAAACTCTCCGACGCGGCGCTTGAAAAGGTATACAACAAGATCAAGGGCGCGTTCATGGTGGACTTTGACGAGACAGGTTCTATCGGCAAGCGCTACCGCCGCGAAGATGAGATCGGCACGCCTTTCTGCGTGACTTACGACTTCGACTCTGAAGAGGACGGCTGCGTCACGGTCCGTGAGCGCGACTCGATGGAGCAGGTAAGAATACCGATCGAAGAGCTCGAGAACTACATCGCCTCGAGGATCAAATTCTGAAATCATCGCAAACGCGAAAATAACATCATCCGTCAACGACGGAAATAATTACAGGAGATAATATGAACATCACTCTATCCAATGACGACTCATCCGCCTTATGTACCACTCTCGGCGCCGAGCTTATCTCGTTTGAGAAAGATGGCACTGAATACTGCTGGTACGGGCTTCCCGAACACTGGTCGGGAAGAGCGCCGGTCCTTTTTCCCATCCTGTGCAGACCGTATGACGATAAAGTCGTGATCGACGGCGTTGAGTACGATATTTCCAAGCACGGATTTGCAAGGCACTGCGAGTTCACGCCGGTCGAGATCACGCCGTCAAAGGCGGTCTTCGAGCTCCACGAGAATCCCGAACTGCTCGAACACTATCCTTATCCGTTCTGCCTCCGCGTTACGCAGGAGCTTTTCGGTGACGGATTCGAGACGACGTATCAGGTTACGAACACGGGATCGAAGGACATGATCTTCTGCATCGGGGGACATCCCGGGTTCAACTGCCCGATGCACGACGGAGAGAAATTTGAGGATTACAGTATCATTTTTGAGGATTACGGCGACGCCGTAATGTCGATAACCGAATGGGGATCGGGATATATGCTCGATTCGATACCGAAGCTCGATATTGTGAGGAACAATGAGCTGCCGCTGAAATATTCCGACTACGACTGGGACGCTCTGATAATCGAAAATCTGCCTGTGCGCAAGCTCAAGCTCGTCAACCGCGAGACCGGTCACGGAATCAGATTTGAATTCGACCGTTTCGACGCGCTCGGAATATGGACTCCGATAAAGAAAGAGTCTCCTTTCATATGCTTCGAGCCCTGGTGCGGACTTCCCGGTTCCGCCGCGGAAACGTCTGAATTCACGCACAAAAAGTACGCGAGAACGCTCGCTCCCGGCGAGAGCTTCGAGACCTCGTACAAGGTGACGGTCATCTGACGTGGCATCAAAATACGATCTTACTAACCCGCGCGTGGTGAGGGAACTGCTCGACCGCTACGGCCTCGCGCCGAAAAAGGGCTACGGGCAGAACTTCCTTATAAACCGCGACGTACCGTATAGGATAGCGGCGTCAGCCGCCGCCGGGTGCGACGTCGGATACGGCGAGGCGGAGTGCGCCTCCGGTGTCTCGGCGCTCGAGATAGGGCCGGGCGTGGGGTCGATGACCTCCGAGCTGTCAGATCTTTTCGACAGAGTGTGCGCCGTGGAGATCGACGCGGGGCTGATACCTCTTCTCGAAGAGGTGCTCTCGGAGTGCGGCAACGTTTCGGTCGTGAACGCTGATTTTCTTAAGCTCGATCTTCCGTCTTTTCTTCTCGAAAAGTTCGGCGGCGAGAGAGTCAGGGTTTGCGCTAATTTGCCGTACTACGTGACGACGCCGGTCATAATGAAGATACTTGAGAGCTTTCCCCCGGTGGAAAAGGCGCCGATCGACTCGGTAACGGTGATGATCCAACGCGAAGTCGCGGACAGGCTTTGTTCGTCCGAAAGCGACGCCGAGTACGGCTCGGTAACCGCTTCCGTCGCGCTGCACGGCAGGGTGGAAAAGCTGTTTTCCGTCGCGCCGGGGAACTTTTATCCGGCTCCTAAGGTGACGTCCGCCGTCGTGCAGATAAAGCTTTACGAAAACGGTATTTACGACCTCTATCCCGACGCTCCGGCGGACAGGGAAGAGTGCGTCTCGTTCATCGGAAAAGTCAAACGCGTGATCGAACTCGCGTTCATTCAGCGCAGAAAGACGCTTGTAAACGCGCTATCGGGTGAGTTTTCGAAAGAGAAGATCTTAGCCGCTCTTGAGGCTATGGAGAAACGCCCGGACGTTCGCGGCGAGCGCCTCTCGCCTTACGATTTCTGCAGACTGACGGATATACTGAATAGAAAATGAGAGAAAGCGGAGAGGACGTTTTGCAAAAAGTCCTCTCCGCGCTCCTTTCAAAAACTATTTGGAAAAGTTTAAAGTCTTCGTGCATAAAATCACTGTAAGTAAACAAACAATTCTGTCATCCTCGAACGGAGCGAAGCGGAGTGAAGGATCTCCTTGGAATAGAGTTACATTGTGCTAAGGAGACCCCACGCCGTTCCGGCGGCGTTCTTCATCGACATTTTCATGCCGGCGGGCTTAAGTGATACTTTTTTAGCGAAAAAAGTATCCAAAAAACGTTCGGAAAGGTGGAAGACCGAGTTCCCCCTCTCCGACCACACCCCTTTTACGCCGGGGGATCAGCCCCCGGACCCCGGGAGGTTTGCAAAGCGTCCGTACCAAGGCTCCCTCCCTGAGGGAGCCTTGAGGTGTAGCAACGAAGTCGGCGTGCAGCGTTTATGTTTATAAAATCACTGCAATTTGATAACTCACGAAAGTTTTCTCGCATTTCTATTCTCAAACAAAAAGCCCGAAGGAGACTTCGGGCTTTGATTTGTATTTTAACTGATTATACTTCCGCGGGGGTATTTGCGAGCATTTTCTTTGCTGCTGCAAGGTAGACAACATAGATCACGAGTCTTACGATATCGACTATGGCGCCAACGAGAGAGACGACATTTGCGGCGGTGCCGGTGACTACGAAGCTGCCGAGAATGGTCGCGACAAGGGCGATGATATATGTGCAGAGGATGAGCGCTATGACTGTCTTGCCCTTCTTTTCAACGCCTGCGTCGCCGCACTTTACCGCGAGCGCCTGAATTCCGTAAATGATATAGAAAGCGGCGAAGATACCTGCGACGTTGCTTGCAAGGTTGAAGATTTGCTTTATGACATCGCTGAAAGGAATGAGAGCGAGAGCGGAGGCAAGAAGGTTGACGATGATGAAAGTGAACGCCGTTTTGAACGTCGGTTCATCTTTGGACGCCGCGGAAACGCCGATTATGAGCAGTACCAGCGCAATAATGCCGACGATGCCGCTCGCGAGCGTGAAGATACCGGTCGCGCTGAAAGACGCAAGAAGTCCGGTTTCGGATTTTTCAGAGGCCGCTTCGACCATTATCACTGCGAAGAACGAAGCCAGAAGCAGGCAGACCGCCGCAATGATCGAGAGAACTTCGGACGAGAAGATCTTTTTTACTCCGGAATAAGCGTTTGGAAATTTCATACCGTTTTCTCCTTAAAATAAATAATTAGTTTAATAGCAACAGCTACTGTAATTAATTATACATATCGATCAATAATTGTCAATACGTTTCCGTGCATTTTATCATTGTAAGTGAACGTCCCCTTGCGGTCATCCCTCGCTTCGCACCGGGGCCCTCAAAAATCGTCAGACTTTTTGGGGCTCGCAGGTCAGGATGACAACGTGGGGGAGTTTTCGGAAAGTGGTATTGTTTTGCAATAACCTATCGCACAGAAAATGATATATTTCAAATCTTACGCTTTGAAATATGATATACCGGCAGCGGGGCTGCCGGTATGATATCTGCCCTGCGGTCAGATGATATCCGACGCGTTGCGTCGGATGAGGAATATCGCCAACAAAAAAGAATAACATTTCCCTTAAGTTTTTGAAAGGGGTGCGGGGAAAGCTTTTTTCAAAAAGCTTCCCCCGCATTATCTTTATTACTTATTTCTTTCCTCTTCTGTACTCTTTCACCTCGTAAGCGGTGTAGGCTCTGTCGAGGCGGTAGCCGAGCTTTTCGGCGAGTGCGACGGACGAAAGGTTAGCCGCGTCCCATGACGGATAAATATTTCTCTCTATGCACTCGAGTATAAACTTTGCGGCGACCGCGGATGCAAGCCCGCGCCTGCGGTGGGACTCCTTTGTCGCGATCTCTATCTCAAGCCCGCCCGGGTAGTCGGAGAACGACGAGCAGCCGGAGGCTGCCTCATCGCCGTAAAACGCCATAAATCCGAGCCCGTATTTTTCGTATTCTTCATAGGTCGGGTACTGCGAGACGAGATCGTGAAAATCGCCGTCGGTGCGGCAGAAATCGTAAAGGGAGCGCCCGATTTTTTCAATCCTGTACCCCTCGGGAAGAGACGATGCCATCGCCGTAAGCTTCGCTCTGTTGAACGACGCGACGCCGTCTTTCTTTATTGCGTAGCGCGTGATCTTTTCCGCCCTCTCGCCGTATACTTTCTCGATCAGACGGTACCACCTGTCGTCGTCGCCTTTCGCGGTCATTATCGCAAGGTCGGTCTTGTAGCCCTCGGGAACGTACGCGACCGCCTCCTCGCCCGGCGCCCCGGCGAAGAGCACGAACTCTCCGGCGGTGAGCAGTACGCACGAAGGGGATCTTTCGTCGTCTGCGAAAACGGAGCCGATCCTTCCCGCAAGGCAGGTCTTTACGACACTCTCGTTCCAGTCGTCGGTGAACTGACGGACGACGTCAATATCTTTTATTCTGTACATCATCCGGCTCAGTCCTCTCTGAGTGATTTCAGAAGCGCGATCTCGCGGGCGTACCCCTCGAGGTCGCAGGGAGTTTCAAGGTAGAAGGGAAGGTGTCTTACCGCGCCGTGGTTGATTATGCGGCGGAACGCTTCCAGCCCGAGGAAACCGTCGCCGATCTTCTCGTGGCGGTCCTTGTGAGCGCCGAGCGGGTTTTTCGAGTCGTTGACGTGGATCGCCTTCAGCCTTGAAAGTCCGACCACCTTGTCAAACTCCGTGAAGACGCCGTCCGGATCGCCTGCTATGTCGTAGCCCGCGTCGGAAACGTGGCAGGTGTCAAGGCACACACCGAGCTTACATTTTTTATCTTCGTCGACTCTGTCGATGATCTCCCGCAGCTCTTCAAAGCGGCTTCCGATCTCGGAACCCTTGCCCGCCATGGTCTCAAGCAGAACGACGGTGTTCTGCGACGGGGAGATGATCGCGTTTAGCATATCGGCGATAAAGCCGACGCCGACGTCTACCCCCTGACCGACGTGACAGCCGGGGTGAAAGTTGTAGAGCGCGTCCGGGATCGCCTCGAGAAAGCGGAGCTCCTTGCCCATCGCCTCGGCGGTGTATTCCCTTATGTGGTCGTCCTTCGACGCCGGATTGTACGTGTAAGGCGCGTGCGCGAGCGGCGCGTGAAAACCGTGCTCTGAAAGAAGCGCGACCATAGCGGCGACGTCCTCTGGGGACGGCTCTTTCGACGAGAACCCGCGCGGATTGCGGGTGAAATACTGAAACGTGTTTGCGCCGATCGAGAGCGCCTCGCGCGCCATATTCTCATATCCGCCGGAGACGGAAAGATGACAGCCTATGTAGAACATATTTTTACCTCGTTTGTTTTATGATTTGATTTTATCAAAAAAAACGGGTTCCGTCAATAATCCTGCGAATTATTCGCGTTAATTACGTATAATATAGAAAAGTATCTTTTCGGAGAGAATAAATGAAAAGCAAAATAATGAAGTCGCCGTTCGTGTCGAAGATCGCGCAGACAATAAAGGGAGCGTCGGCGGACAAACTGACGCTTTACGCCGCGCAGTCGTCGTTTTATCTGTGCGTGTCGGCGATACCGTTCGTGATACTGATACTCTCCCTCTCGCGCCTTGTCGCGCCGTCGCTCGTCGAGGACGTGATCTCGCTCGCAAGAGGGGCGCTCCCCGGGGGAGCCGCGGAGCTCTTCGACGCAGTTGTGGACAACGTCGCGGAGCGTCCGGCGCTGTCGGTCGTCTCGTTTTCCGCGCTCGGCCTTATATGGGCGTCGTCAAAAGGACTGAAATCCGTCGTCCGCGGTGTGTCGGCGGTGTATGAAAAAAAGACCGGAGGCACGGTCTTCACAAGGGCGGCGCGCGCCGCGGTATATACCGCGCTTTTTGTCGTAGTCATGACGGCGACTCTCGTCGTGCTCGTCTTCGGCAAGTACGTCGGCGACGCGATGAAGTCGAATCTCGGGGAGATACCCGCGTTCGTGAGATATAAGGAGCTGATCTCGTTCGTCGTGCTGACCGCGCTTTTCTCACTCGTCTATTTCCTCGTCTCAAAGGGCGTCTTCACCGGAAGACTCTTCAAGTGTGAAAAGGTGAAGGGCGCGAGGTTCAGAGACGAATTACCCGGCGCCGCCGTCGCCGCGGCGGGCTGGATCCTCTTCTCGCTCGCGTACAGCGCGTATTTCGACTCTGTTCCGAGGTTCTCATACCTTTACGGAAGCCTCGCCGCGATAGTGTTCCTCATGCTCTGGCTCTATTTCTGTATACTCATCTTCCTCGTCGGCGCAGAGATAAACAAGGCGCTGCGCTCAAAAAAACAACTGTTACCACTTGAAATTCCGCCTGAAATGTGAAATACTGAAATAAAGGATAAAATATTTTTGAAGATCCGCTGCCAGAATGAATTTCGGCGCGTATAAACAAGTGAAAGCAAACGAAACAAATTCAGAGAACCTGAAAGGATAGGAAAAATGGAAAACGAAAAGAAAAATGTACAAGAAGTGCTTACGGACGAACAGACAAATGAAGCCTCCGGCGGATTATTGACAGATCCAACCAAGATATCCCGCCCCAGAAAATGCGCAAATCCTAATTGCAATAATATGGTTCTGGGAGATTCTAAGACTCCTTATTGCAGCAAGTGTCAGAGAAGCGTGAGGATCTTTATCTGATCGGAAATGAATATAAAATCGCTGCCCGTAAAACTTCGCGCTTGAAGTTTTACGGGGATCAAAAAGGGGGGACTTTGAAAAAGTCCCCCTTTAACTGTGCAATTTTAGTCTTTCACTTCTCCACCGGGATCTTGAAGACTATCTTCTTGACCTTTGCGGCGTCGCGGAACATGCCGGGACGGTGGATATCGCAGGGCGCGAAGTAAGCGAAGCAGCCCTCGTCAAAGTCGAGCGAGAGCTTCGTTTTGCCGACCGTCATCGTGCCGAGAAAATCGTATTCATCGCTGTAGTCGGAAGCGTTCGTCAGCTCGTCGAGCGGCATCCACTCGATCTTCTCGTTGCCGCGGTGCAGATACTGAAGGTCTGCGTACTTCCTGTGCGCCTCGAACGCGAACTCCTCTTTCGAGGGCTCGTACTCGGAGACGTTCGCGAAAATGCCCTCGGGAAGCGGATAGCTGCCCGGCTCGAGCGCGTCGACGTCGGTCTTCTTGAGATAGTCGGCGACTGTCTTGAAACGGCTGTCGAACGGGAGATAGAATTCAAGGTTTGCGATCTTGTCGAAAATCATTTTGTGATCCTTCTTTCGTATATTAATAATAATTATTCTTCCGATTCTTCATCGGGGACAGTCAGTGTCTCCCGAGTCTCGTTGAACGCCGAGAGGATAGAACTGTCGGCGAGATAGATCTTTCCGCTTCCGGCTTCCTTCACGTAAACGCCGCCGACCGCCTCGTTTTCGTCACCGAACGTCAGCGTGTAAACGATACCGTTTTTGTACTCGCACGTCACGGTGAGAGACGGGGACGAAAAGCCGTAGTCGTCCTCGTTTCCGCCCGTGATCTCCTGCTTCGGCTCGAACGACGTCACGGCTGACGCCATGTTGTTCACGTAAGCGTAGTAGATGGACGTCGTAGGCGCGTCTGCAAAATTCCAGATGTCGTTCGCGTCTTTGAGAAAGGAGAGCGAAATGTCGCCTTTTTCAAAAGAGAGTGAGATCATTTCGTCTTTGTCGCGATCGTTCAGAACGACAGACGAAGATGCATCCTCTTCTTTGCCGGAGTTCGACGTCATGAACAGATAGGCCGAAATGAAAGCCGCGAGGACGAGCGCCACTATCACGCAGGCGATGATCGCTTTTTTTGTCACGGCTCCTCACCTCTTTCTGCGGCGGACGTACCATACGGCAAAGCCCGCGCCGAGCGCGGCGACCGGTATCACGCCGATGAATATCGCGCGCCACGTGCTGACGGACGCCTCGGTCAGCTCAAGTCTCGACGTAGAGATCACCTTCGGTGAGACTGTCTCGTTCGCGCTTCCGCTGCACGTCCAGCTGAGGATCGCTTTGAAGAGCGTGGAGTTGCCGCCGTAGTCGAGCGACTGATCGTAGATCGCGGGAGTCGGGAACCAGACGAACTTTCCGTCTCCTTTTTCCGACGCCGCGGCGACGTTGAACGGACCGTCCGTGTCGCCGTCCTCTTTTTCAAGCGTCTTGACAGCGTCAAGATCGCTCTTTAAGTAGGATTCGGACGAGGTCGTAAGGAGCGGATAGAATATGCCGTCGAAGTCCTCCGCCTCTTCTATCGCGTGAGCGTATGTCAGAGCGTACGTCAGACCGTCGTCGTTCCAAAGCTCCTCGGGAGCCGAAGCGGAGAGCGACGGGATGACGTTGTACTGATACGACCTGTAATAGCGCGACGAACCCTCGAACACCATGCCGTCCGCGGACTTCATACCGCACGCGGCGGCAAGGGAAGCAAGATTCGGCTCGGCGCCGTTCTGATAGTATTCAACGTAGGTCACGAGAAGTATAGCGCCGCCGTTATTGTAATAATTTATAAGCGTGTCGGCTTCCGATTTGTCGATGTCCTTCTTCGGGTAGTTTATGATTATCAGCGAGCAGTCGGCGGGAACCGCGCCGTCTCCCGTCAGAAGCGAGAGCGTGTCGGTGTCGATGTTCGCGTCGTCAATGTACGACGAGAACGTGCCGGTTATCGACTGTTCACCGTGTCCGGAGAGGAAGTAGATCTTCTCGTTTGCGTCCGACGTCACGTAACTTATCGCCGAGGTCAGATTCGTCTCGCCGGTGAAGATATACGTCGCGTCTATCCCCTGACCGTAGTACATATAGTAGAATTCGTACATCTGACGGTATTCCGAGTACGTCATACGCCCCTCGGTCGTCTCGTACATGAACCACTCGTCGGCGGGGATCACGCGGCATTTCTCGCCGCAGACCACGAGCGCGGAGCCTGAGTAGACCGTCTCGTCGGTGTAAGTCTTTGTGAAGTTCGGCTTTACCGCCGGATCGATCACTTCATAGCTGACGCGGCTTGATGAGCCCGCGTACTGCTCGATGAGCCCGAGCGTCTTTTCGATCTCATCGGAATCTTCGCCGGACTGAAGGATGAAGTAGATCTTCACGTCACGGTCGAGACTGTCGAGAATCGCTTTCGTCGTCTCGCCGACGGTGTAGATCTGATCGCGCGACGTGTCGAGGATACGCGCGCTCTCGGGGATCGCTCCGACGAGAAGATTCAGCGCGATGACCGCCGCGAGAACGAGCGCGGCGAGGATGACCGCGACGCCGCCCGCTTTGAAGTTCTTTACCTTTTTGATCTTAAACAATTTCATCGTCGCGCCTCCTTAATTCCAGCGCCTTTTCTCAACCGACAGCGCGGTGAGGAAAAGGAAGAGGGCGGTGATGCTTATATAATATATTATAGCCGCTATGTCAAGCCTGCCGTAGAAAAACTCGTTCATACGCTCGAAAATGCTGATCCCGTTCAGCAGTTTCGCCGCAAGCCCTTCAAGCGCGGTCCTGTTTATCGCGTACGCGGCAACGGAGGCGACAACGCCGGCTCCGAGGACCGCCGCGGTCACAGCGGCGCTCTTCGAGATCACCCACGAAATGCCGGCGGCAAGACATGAGAGGATCACGAGGAAGAGAAGGGAGAACGACGACGTCGTCGGAAGACTCTCGGAAAGAGACGGCAGGAAGAACAGCAGGATTATCGCGCCGAGTGAAACTATCGCGGCGATCACCTGGCTGTCGGTCAGCGATGAGATGAAAATACCTATCGCAATCAGTGCCGCGCCCGCGAGGAAATACGCGAACAGAGAAGAGTACGCGGTGTTGAGATAGACCTCGCCGAACTTCGACAGTGCGAGCGGGTAAAGCGCGACTACCGCCGTCGGGATCGCAAAGACCGCGAGCGCCGAGAGGTATTTCGCGACTACCGTCGACGCGGTGCCGACCGGAAGCGAGTAGAGAAGTTTGTCCGCGCCGCGGTGACGCTCTTCCGCGAAAGTCCGCATCGTGAGAAGCGGGAGGGCGAGGAGCGAGAGGAACGAAGCGGACGAGATCACGTATTCAAATTCGGAATACGACCTTTCGAGGCAGTACAGCGTCGTGTAGATGCCGTACCACAGAAGCACGAAGGCGATGAAGATGGGGCCTGTCATCGAGCGCATCGAGCTTTTGAATTCTTTTCCGAAGATCGCGCTCATTTGCCTTTCCCTCCTTCGTCTTCTTTTTCTTCATCGTCTGTTTCAGCGGAGTCAGACGGCGAGTCCTCTTTTTCGTCCGACTCGCTTTCGTCTTCTCCGGCTTCTTCTTCGCCGAAGAGAGGAGAGTACGACGAGTCCTCCACGGACGTGACGCCGACCGGAATTTCGGCGACTTTGCCTTCTTTTTCAAGCGCTTCTTTTTCGGCGCGGCGGTTCGCCGCGTCTTCCGTAAGCCTGATGAAGAGTTCCTCAAGGGATTCACCGGAGAGCGACAGCTCGCGAAGAACGATGCCGCGTTCCGACGCGGCGCGGAAGATATCTTCTCTCGGATCGAAGCCGGTCTCACATTCGAGCACGGCGCGGGAGTATTCTCCGTCGTCCTCGCACGAGACGATATTCGCGCCTTCGACCGACGAGAGAGCTTCTTCAAGAGCGGACGCGCCGCAATGAGCTTCTACCGTCACCCTGGACGCGGAATCTCCTTCGAGTTCTTTCGCGGTGCCGGATGCGACGACTTCGCCGCACGCGATGATTATAATGTAATCACAGACCGCGGTGATCTCCTGAAGGATGTGGCTCGAAAGGATGACGCCGTGCTCGCGTCCGAGTTCGTTGATAAGACTTCTGATCTCGATGATCTGCTTCGGGTCGAGACCGACCGTCGGCTCGTCGAGAATGACGTACTCGGGATCCCCGATCAGCGCCGAGGCGATACCCACGCGCTGGCAGTAGCCTTTTGAGAGATATTTGATGAGACGGTCGCCCACGTCCGTCACGCCGCAGAGGGCAGCCACGCGCCTTGCCTCGGCGTCGGCGTCGCCTTTGAATTTCTTTGCTTTCGCCACGAATCTCAAAAATTCGAACGGCGTCATGTCGGGGTAGAGCGGCGGTATCTCGGGCAGATAGCCGATCTTCCGCTTCGCGTCGGCGGCTTTCTCGTAAATGTCGAAACCGTCGACGGTGACTTTGCCGCCCGAGCTTTCAAGGCACCCGGTCATGATGTTCATGGTTGTCGATTTTCCCGCGCCGTTCGGGCCGAGAAGCCCGTAAACGCGTCCGCGCTCGATGTTGAACGATACGTTCGAGATCGCGTTACGCGAACCGTAGGATTTCGACAGGTCTTTAACTTCTATCAAAACACGTCCTCCTGATGTAACATTCTTTTACGCATTGTATTATAAACCTTCTAAGTGATATTTGTGTGAAGATTGTTTGCTTTTTCGGAAAATATTTGAATTTTAGTTTTTTGTCAAAATCGTGTTGCAAAAGTTGAGGGTATATGCTATAATATAAAATACACCACTGTTTTTTGTAGTTGTCGAAATTAATCAGATCGGGAGAAAAACGGGAAAATTATGAGAAAGGACATAGGTATCGACCTCGGCACAGCGACAGTTCTTGTCTACGTGAAAGGCAAGGGCATCGTTCTTAAAGAGCCGTCCGTCGTCGCCATCGACCGCGACACGGGCAACGTTCTTAAGATCGGCCGCGAAGCTCAGCAGATGCTTGGGCGTACGCCGGGCAACATAATCGCCATCAGGCCGCTTCGCGACGGTGTTATAAGCCAGTACGAAGTCACCCTGAGAATGATACAGCACTTCATACGGCGCGCCTGCGGGTCGGTCATCCGTTCCCCGAGAGTCATTATCTGCGTGCCGAGCGGTATCACGGAAGTCGAGGAGCGCGCGGTCATCGACGCGGCGGTAAAAGCCGGAGCGAAGAAGACCTACCTCATCGAAGAGCCGGTTGCCGCGGCTATCGGCGCCGGGATAGATATTTCCACCCCTAACGGACACATGATCGTCGACATCGGCGGCGGCACTACGGATATCGCCGTCATCTCTCTCGGAGGAGTCGTCGTTTCAAAATCTATAAAAGTCGCCGGAGACAAGTTCGACGAGGCGATAATCAGATACGTAAGGCGTAAGTACAGCGTCGCGATAGGCGAGCGTACCGCCGAAGAAATAAAAGTAAAAGTCGGCGGAGCGTGGCAGAGAGACGAGCCGAGATACATCGACGTCAAGGGAAGATGCCTCATCCAGGGACTTCCGAAGGTCATAAGGATCTCGTCGGTCGAAATGCCGGAAGCGCTTGAGGAGCCGATAACCGCGGTCATCGAGGCGGTCTGCAACGTCATCGAAAGAACGCCGCCGGAGCTTATAGGAGACATCCTTTACAACGGTATAGTCATGACCGGAGGAGGAAGCCTTCTGTTCGGTCTCGACAGGCTGATCGCGAACGTCACGGGCATCAAGACGAGAGTAGCGAAAAAGGCGGTCGACTGCGTCGCTATCGGCACAGGGCTTTCGCTCGACCAGCTATCCGTCATTCCCGAAGGTCCGCTCAATATCTCGAGATCGAGACAAAACGGATACTATTGAGCGATGCTCGCTTCGCCGAGCGATGCTCGCTTCGCTTGACGCATCGCAATGATGTGTTTCGTGACGAGTCACGAAACGTGATGCGGCTGCGCCGTGATGTGTTGCTTCGCGACGTGATGTTCGCGGCTTCGCCGCGAGTGATATGTTACAACAGATGAAAAACGTACGCGGGCTTGAAAAAGCCCGCGTATTTATTATCATTTTTCAGCGTATTCAATTATATCCGGAAGTTTTTTGACTATTGCGAAGTCGTAGGAGCGGAAGTCTTCGTTGAAGGCTTTCTCGATCGCCTCGAGACTGTCCCAATCTGTCAAGCAGGCGTGGACGCGGGAGAACTTGTCCTTGTCGCGCCCGACGTTTTTCTTCAGAGCAGCGAGGTCGGCGTCTGTCGCCGGAACGTAGCCCTCGGTCAGCATGTACGCGATCCACCTTTCGTGCTCGTTCTTCGCCATGCGGAGCACCTCGGCATCGTCCTTCATCTTTTCTTTATAGAGCGCGATCAGCTCTTTGTCGTCAACGTTCTTTGAGACTTTTCCGTCATCTTTGTACGCCTGGAGTTTCGAAGGGATGTGGAGTGCTGAAGCTATCGACGAACGGCGATTGTACTCACCTGAAACGAATTCGCGCCGCGCCGCTTCAAAATTCAGCGTCTCGCCTTTTTTTATTGACATTTCACTGTACGCCAGATGGACGCCGAGCGCGAGACGCTCAAGCTCCGTGTTGAAAAGAATATTGTGAGAATAGACGCTGTCGGCGGTGCCGAAAAGATGTATGCTGCGCCTTTTCGCGTAATCCTCGTTCTTCGTGTAGGGCGTGATCTTGCGCTTCGAGCGGACTCTCGCGAATATCTCGGGAATACCCTCGTCGGTGAACCCCGACTTGCGCCTGAATACGCGGTAAACGTAGTCGGCGATTGCGAGATTCTGCCCGTCGTCGTTAGTCGCGGCAACGACGTAGGTCGCGTCGGGAACGTACTCGAGAAGCTTTTCGTCAAACCCCTCCGAGAGCGCGTCGGCGTCGACGAAGCGTATCCTCTCTTCGCTTGCCAGTCCGGGGCACGCCTTTATGAACTCGCCGCGGCGGCGCGACGCCGCCTTGTCGAACACGGTGATCTTCAGAGTGTAGCCCTCGATGATACCGGAGCGGTAGACCGATTTCAGCATATCGGTACCGGTCCTGCCGCAGCCGATGATCGCGGCCGAGATATTCTTGCCGTGGCCTTTGGTGTCGTAGAGCGGGTAGTCGTAGATCAGACGGTCGCAGAAGAACGCCGCCTCGTCGATGCAGCGGAGTTCCGCGCGGTCTGTTTCTTTATTGAGCTTTTTGTAGATCTCCTCGAGAAGCTCGACGTCCGTTCCGCTCTCGGCGAAGACGTTGACCGTCACCTTGTTTGCCGTCAGCTTTTCGCACTTCTTCGCGATGCCGGACGCTTGCTCGATGTTGCGGTCGCCGTCGTCCGAAATGAGATAGAACGTGTATTTTTTATATCTTCGGGCGATCTTCATCGCGGACGCATGTTTGTAGAGCAGTATTCCCCCAAGCGATTTCGCCGACGCAGCGAGGTCGCGGTCTGCGCCCTTCGAATTGCAGAAAACTATCGTCTTAACGCCGGATTCGCGCACGCCTTTGGCGAGAGCGAGCGAGTTCTCGTTTACCTCGGAGAAGACCGCGCACTCGCGCGAGCGGCGGAAGATATATCTCATCATATCTCCCTTGTCGCCGAAGAACGAGATCAGAAGACCGGAGGCGAGGATAGGTGAGGTGATGAAGACTATGTAGCTTATCAGAACGTATATGAATTTTAGCGCCGCCGGCAGGGAAGCGCTCTCCGGCTGATACAGGTCCTGCCCCCCGCTGATCGATTTCAGACCGTAGAAGAGCGACGACGCGACAGAGAAGAGCGTGGGGTAGGAAACGACCTTTCCGTCCTTGACCCAGACCGTCGGAAGTACCGTCACGAAAGAATACAGAAATATTCCGACGAGCAGACAGCCTATCCATTTCGATGCGCTGTACCTGTTCTTGAATGCGAAAAATATCGCGACGCCGAGTATCACAAGACCCGCGATAAAGCAGAATAGTGCCATTTCAGTTTCCTCCGTTTATCATTCTTCGACTTTTATCATTTTTCCGTTTTTCCACACGCACTCGTGCTTTGATCCGTCGGACAGTGTCATAAAACCCCGTCCGTCCGGCGTGAAATTTTTGAAACTGCCCTCGTAACTGCCGCCGGTGGCGAGCGTCTCTGTGCCGCAGACGATCTTTCCGTCCTTGAATTCACCCTCGAAGACGTCGCCTTTCGCGTTCGTGTATTTTCCTTTTCCGTCCGGCTCATATTTTTTGAACTCGCCTTCGTAGACGCTGCCGGATGTGTAAAAGAGCTTTCCGCGGATAATGTCGCCATCTTTGAATTCACCTTCAAAGACGTTACCGTCGACCGTGGTATAGCGGCCGCTTCCGTTCTCCGTGAAGTTGCTGATCTCGCCTTCATAGACGTCGCCGTTTTCGTAGGTGCATTTTGCTTGTCCGACCATTTCGATCCCGTCGAATTCTCCTTCATAGACGTCACCGGCAAGGCTCATCTTGCCCTTTCCTTTGGGAGATAGATTAACGTGCTCTCCCTCGTAGACGAACTGTTGGTTTGATATAACTCCGTATCCTTTGTACACTCCGTCGATGACGTCGCCTTCGTAGTGGTAACCTTGCGCGTCGATCAACGCCGTTCCTTTGCGAAGAATGTCGTTTTCCCAGGTGCCGCGACTTACGTTGCCTGCCGGATAGGTTATGACACCTTCTCCGCATTTATTTCCATCTTTCCATTCACCGTCGTATACGGAGCCGTCTTTACATTTATAAACGCCGTGACCGTTGTAGTTGTCGCTGTCCCATTCGCCTTCGTATACGTCGCCGTCTTTCCACTCCAGCTTGCCGGTGCCGCATTTCTTGCCTTCTTTCCATTCGCCGTCGTAGAATTTTCTTTTGTCGTCATCATTATATGTATAGACACCGTGACCTTCGTACTGTCCGTCCTTCAGCTCGCCGAAGTACGAATTGCCGTTCAGTTCACCGTTGGTGTAATAGTAGATCTGACCGGAGCCCGTCCACCATTTGTCGTCTTTGAAAATACCGCTCCACGTCGCGCCGTCGGGGTAAGTAAAGATCCCTTCTCCGCTTTGTATGTCGTCGCGCCACTCACCGTCGTATACGGCGCCGTAATAATAGTGCAGTACGCCGTGTCCGTTGTATTTTCCATCCGAGAATTCGCCTTCATATACCGATCCGCTTGTAAACGTATATTTTCCGAAGCCGCACCGGACGCCGTCTTTGAATCCGCCCTCATATACGTTTCCGCTTGCATATCTGTCGACGCCGCGGCCGTTTCTAACGTCGTCCTTCCATTCGCCCTCGTATACTTCACCGTCTTTCCACTCAATCTTGCCGACGCCGCATTTCTTGCCTTCTTTCCACTCTCCGTCGTAGAATTTTTTGCTGTCGCTCTCGGCGTAGATATATTTTCCGCGGCCGTCGTACTTTCCGTCCTTCAGCTCGCCGAAGTACGAATTGCCGTTTGGCTTGCCGTCGGTGTAGTAATATATCTGACCGGAGCCGGTCCATTTTTTGTCGTCCTTAAAAATGCCGCTCCACTTCGTGCCGTCGGCGTAAGTATAGACTCCTTCGCCGTCAAACAATCCGTCTTTCCATTCGCCGTCATATACGTCGCCGGATGCATAACGAGCTGTTCCGTGGCCGTTATATTTGTCGCCATGAACTTCGCCTTCGTAAACGAAACCTTTGGAAGAGCGGTAAACAGCCTTTCCTTCGCATACGTTGTCTTTGTAACCGCCTTCATATACAGTTCCGTCCGAGTATGTATAAACTCCCTCTCCGTTGAATTTATCGTTTTCCCATCCGCCTTCGTAGGAGTCGCCGCTTTTGAACTCCATTCTGCCGACGCCGCATTTCTTTCCCTCTCTCCACTCGCCGTCGTAGAATTTTCTGCTGTCGCTCTCGGCATAGATATATTTTCCGCGGCCGTCGAGCATTCCGTCTTTCATCTCGCCGAAGTACGATTTTCCGTTCGGCTTGCCGTCGGTGTAATAGTAGATCTGGCCGGAACCCGTCCATTTTTTATCGTCCTTAAAAATACCGCTCCATTTCGTGCCGTCCGGGTTCGTATAAGTGCCCTGTCCTTCGAACTTGTCCGCTTTCCATTCCCCGTCGTAGAGGGCTCCGCTTAAATGTTTGAACACGCCGCGGCCGCACCTCTCGTCGTCCTTCCAGCCGCCCTCGTAAACCGAGCCGTTGCCGTAGTCAAGTTTGCCGTTTCCGGACCGTTTGTCTTCTTCAAATCCGCCTTCGTATATTGCGCCGTTTTTGTTTTTCAACGTGCCGTATCCGTGCTTTTTGTTCTCTTTCCATTCGCCGTCGTAATAATCGTATTCATTGCTCTTTGGCCAGGTGAAGATGCCGCGGCCGTTGTATTTCCATTTTACGACTTCGCCTTCATATACGCCGCCGTCGGTGAATTCGTAGCGCCCTTTTCCGTTCGGGACGCCGTCGCTCCATTCTCCGGTGTAGACTGTGCGCCCTTCGTTGTACGTTAATTTTCCTTTTCCGCTTCTTTTGCCGTCCTTCCATTCGCCCTCGTAAACGGAGCCGTCGCGGTAATATCCTTTGCCCTCGCCGCACCGCTTGTCGTCGCGCCACTCGCCTTCGTAGACGAGGTTACCTCCGACGGTGAGGGTACCTTTTCCGCAGCGCAGGTCGTCTTGCCATTCGCCTTCATAGACGTCGCCGTTCGAGTATTCAAAAACCCCTTTTCCGTCCTTCTTTCCGTTTTTCAGAACGCCGTGAAAGACGCCGTCCGCCATGACGAAGACCTCTTCGTTCACGACATTGAATACGTCCTTTATCGCGCCGACAAGGTCTTTTGCGTGTGTTCCTGACGAGAACGGAAGATAGGTGCTCTCGTCGCTGAACGTGGTCATGAGAAGCATTATCCAGCGTGAGTTGATGCCGCTCTCGCGCCTCTCTTCGTCCGTCGTGGAGAAGAGTATACTCGACGGGGAGCCGCCGGTCAGGTTAACGCTGAAATAGGGCACGCCTTCCGAGACCTTGTCGCATGTGACCTCGTCGCATCCGGTCGTCAGCGCGATCTCCTTCAGTATGTTGCGGCTGAGGAACAGGTTTTTGCTGAGATAGAATATGACTCCGCAGCAGTGCGCGTCGGTGATCCTCTCCTTGACCTCGCGGTCCCAGTCCTTTCCCGCGGGAAGCCCCTTGTCGTACCAGAATCTTACGCCCGCGTCGTACATGTCCGCAAGGTCCGCGTAGACCTGCTTGTAGTCCTCGTGGGAATAGCTGATGAAGATATAGTTCTGGTCGTCCTTGCGGAGGGGTACCGGCACTTTTCCGCATCCTTCTATACTGTCTGATGAGAGAAGCGAGCTTTTATACGTTTCCTTGTCAAACATACGGTAATCCCTTTCCGATAAATAATATGAATTTTTGGATTAATTTTAAAAGATTTTGTGTAATATACACAATAATTATATACTATAATCCCGCGCGTGTCAATGCGGAAAGTGGAAAGTTGAGAATTGAAAATTGACGTTGGCGTTAAGGCTTTGGCCTGATAATTCGTCCGGAGGTTTTTGAAAGGGGGCGGGGAAACTTTTTGAAAAAAGATTTCCCCGCATAATTTCCAAAAAGTCCTCCACGCACATATTTTTCTTTTTATTATTGCATTTACGATTATTTTATGCTAAAATGTAAGTTGTTATTTTGATAAATTATCATCCGGAGGACGAGATGAACGAAAAATTTGACTTTTCATATTCTTTTGCCGCTAATGAGGAGGACATCCTCAAATACTGGGAAGAGAACGACTCATTCGGAAAGCTGAAGGAGAAAAATAAAGACGGAAAGAAGTACCGCTTCATCGACGGACCTATCACGGCGAACAACCCGATGGGCATACACCACGCATGGGGCAGAACTCTGAAGGACACCTTCCTTCGCTACAAGGCGATGAGAGGATATACCACCCACTACAGAAACGGTTTCGACGGTCAGGGACTCTGGGTCGAGGTCGAGGTCGAAAAAGAGCTCGGCTTCAAGAGCAAGAAGGACATCGAGGCTTACGGCCTTGACAAATTCACTGACAAATGCATTGAGAGAGTTAAGAAGTATTCCGGCATAATCACCGAGCAGTCGAAGCGCCTCGGTCAGTGGATGGACTGGGATAACTCTTACTACACATATAAAGATTCCAACATCACGGGTATCTGGTCATTCCTCAAAAAGTGCGACGAGTCCGGCTGGATCAAGCAGGTCTACCGTCCGATGCCGTGGTGCCCGAGATGCGGCACGTCCCTCTCCGAGCACGAGATGTCCGGCTCCTACAAGGAAGTCGAGCACGTCGCGGTATTCATAAAGCTCCCTCTCGTCGAGCGCGAGTGGAAGATGCTCGTCTGGACGACGACGCCGTGGACGCTGACCGCAAACGTAGCGCTCGCGGTCAATCCCGAGCTGACATACGTCGCGATGAAGACGGACGACGGCGAGACGCTCGTCATGGGCAAGACGTACTACAACGGCAAGTTCGCCGGCAAGTACGAGGCGATCGCGGAGTTCAAGGGATCTGACCTCGTAGGTCTTCACTATGAGACCTGCTTCCCGGAGATCGGTCTCCAGTCGGGAGTCGATCACAAGATCGTACCGTGGGAAGACGTAATGGACGATGAAGGATGCGGAGTCGTTCACATAGCTCCCGGATGCGGCGCGGAGGACTTTGACCTCGGTAAGAGGGAAGGGCTCGACGTCGTCATCCCGATCGACGAGTACGGCATACTCTCCGAGAAGACCGGTCCGTTCGCGGGCGAGGGCGCTCACGAGGTGCGCGACCACGTATTTGAAGAGCTGAAGAGCCGCGGAAAGCTCTTTTACACGCATAAGATCGTACACAGCTATCCCGTCTGCTGGAGATGCAAGACTCAGATCCTCTTCCGTTGCGTCAAAGAGTGGGCGATCGACGTCGAGGAGCTTCGCCCGAGACTTATCGCCAACGCAGAGAAGGTCAAGTGGAACCCGCCTTACCAGGGCAAGAGAATGGTGGACTGGCTGACGAACATGACCGACTGGAACATTTCGCGTAAGCGTTTCTACGGTCTGCCGCTCCCGTTCTATCCCTGCCAGAAGTGCGGTAAGGTGACGGTCATCGGCTCTAAAGAGGAGCTTCGCGAGAGGGCGACCGACCCCGCAAAGGTCGACGCTATCCCTCACCTCCACCGCCCGTGGATCGACGAGATCACGATAAAGTGCCCGGACTGCGGCGAGACCGTCAACCGCGTTGAGCAAGTCGGCGACGTCTGGCTCGACGCCGGAATCGTTCCGTTCTCGACGCTGAAGTATTTCACCGACCGCGAGTACTGGAAAGAGTACTTCCCGGCGGAGTACGTCGTTGAGATGAAGGAGCAGATCAGACTCTGGTTCTACTCGATGCTCTTTATGAGCACCGTGCTGATAGACGAGCCTCCGTACGAGCAGGTCGGTACTTACGGCATGGTCACCGCGGAGGACGGAAGCCGCTTTTCCAAGACCGGATTTATGATAAGATTTGACGAGGCAGCCGATAAAGTCGGCGCAGACCCGTCGAGATACATTTACGCGGCGTCGCCGATCACGAACGACGTCAGATACGGCTTCAACCTCGGGGCCGAGGCGAAGAGAAAGCTCCTCGCTTACTGGAACCTTTCGACGTTCTTTGCAACGTACGCCGAGATCGACCGTCCGAAGGTCGACGTCACCTCTCTCGATCCCGAACGTCTGACGCTCGTTGACCGCTGGCTGCTCGCACTCGTCGGAGACTTCGTGAAGTGCGCGACCGAGGCTTACGAGAATTATTCGACGAAGGACGTCGTCGCTTACTTTGAAAAGGTCGTCGACGACATCTCGAACTTCTATATCAGAGTCAACCGCCGCCGTTTCTGGAAGGTGGAGGACACCGACGACAAGATGACGGCTTACACGGTAATGATGTACGCGATCAAGACTATTACTCAGGTCATGGCGCCGATCATCCCGTTCATGACGGAGCACGTATGGCAGGAGGTCGTTCTCCGCTGGTCGACAGAGAGCGCGGAGTCCGTTCATCTTACCGACTGGCCGGAGGCTATCCCCGGTATCGAAAAGTACCGTCACGTCATTGACAGCGTCGACGAGGTCAGGGGAGTCATCTCCCTCGTTCTCAAGCTCCGCAACGAGTGCCAGATCAGGATCCGTCAGCCGCTGAAGACGCTCTACCTCTGCCACGATGAAACGCTCCCCGAGATCGAGGACACGCTCGTTCCGATCATGCTCGGAGAGGTCAACATAAAGAATCTCGTCATGCTTGACGGTCCCGAGGCGCTCGAGGTCAAGACCGCGTCTCTCGATTTCAGAAAAGCGGGAGCTTATCTCAAGGGCGACGTCAACAAGGTCAAAGGTCTGCTTGCGGGTCTTGCCGAGGCTGATATGGCGTCGACAGTCAAAGAGATCGAAGCGGGCGGCGAAGTCCACGTCGCGGGTTACGAGAACGCTATGCCCGCGGAGCTCTTCACGCTCTCGAGTCACGCGAGACCGAACGTGCTTATCGTCAAAGAGGGAGGACTCACCGTCAGCGTTGACACCGAACTCACGGAGGAACTTCTCGCCGAAGGATATCTGCGCGACGTTCTCCGTCAGTGTCAGGTATTCAGAAAAGAGGCGGGATTCGAGGTCTCCGACCGCATTGAAGTTTACTTTGAAGGCGCTCCCGAGGCGCTGAAGATCGTCGCCGACAAGAAAGACTACGTTGCGGACGAGCTTCTCGCGACAGTTTCCGACAGTCAGGTCGAGGGCGCTGAATATTCCGGCGAGATCGAACTTGATATCGGCAAGCTCACGGTCTCGATGAAGAGGATATAAAAATGTTTTGGAAAGATTACGGTAAAACCATAAGAAGAATGTGGCTGAATCAGTTCGGCGCTCTTGCGTTCGCGCTGATGCTCTCGTTCATCTCGACGACGGTGGCGAAGAAGGTGCCGGATTACTCGACGCTCGTCTACGTCGTGTCGGGTGTGATCGGCGTGTTCTTCTACGGCTATCTGATCTATCTCGTTATATGGGAGCTCGGCGCGCAGGACAGGATCCGCGTTGACGGTGACAGGATGTCGCCTCGGCCGCATCACGGTATACTGGTGGGGCTTGCCTACTCGCTTCCCATGCTCGTTGTGACGGGCGTCTACTTCGCTATGACGGCGGTCTACTCGCTCGCGTCGAAGGACGTCTCGGTCGTCAACGGTACGCTGAACGTGACGGGCATGATGAGCCTCGTTATCGAGGCGCCTTACGTCGGTTTCGCGCTCGCGATTTTCGGCGAGATCGGAAAGCGGATCGCCGAGGAGTCGATGCTCTATTACGGCGTGTTCTGGTTCGTCTCGTCGCTGCCGATACTTCTCGTCTGCTGGCTCGGTTATCTTGCCGGATACCACGGCAAGTTCATGGCGTGGGCGTACAAGAGAAAGAAACAGAATTGAATTAATCAGGGAAGAATAATATGAGAATGCGGGGGGACTTTTTTGAAAAAAAGTCCCCCCGCTCCCCTTCAAAAAACTTCGGGAAGAGGGAAGAGCTGCGGTGATTTTATGCTAAACTTCTTTACCGAAAAGTTTTTGAAAGAGCGCGAGGAAACTTTTTTCAAAAAGTTTCCTCGCAAATCTTTTCAATTCATAAATTCTTTTTTCCCGAATATAATATACCAAAAAATCCGGGAGGAGAATTATAATGTTCGTATGGTCAGTTAAAGGAAGCACGCTCAAATTCATAGGGATAATATGTCTTGCGGCGGTGCTGATGATAACGCTTCTCGTATTCGTGCCGAAGAATTCGGCGGCGGTGGCGGAAAATGAAAAAGAAAACGCCGGGGAGACGTTGCCTGAAAAAGAAGAAGATGCAGAACCCACTGTGACGGTGTACAATTTTGACAAGGTAAAATCCAACTCCGACCGCGTGAAATTTCTCGCTCAGTTCGGAATCGAGGTCGACAAATCGCCGGAAAAAGAGTGCGTGGTGAAGATCCCGCGCGAGTTTGACGCGCTGATGCAGAGTTACAACGGGCTCCAGAAGAAGCAGGGACTTGATCTTGAAAAATACGCGGGGCAGGAAGCCGTGCGCTACACTTATCTCGTGACGAACGCGCCCGAGGGTGACGGCGAAACGTACGCCAATATCATTCTTATCAAAGGGCAGGTGATCGCAGGCGACGTCGTCTCGCTCGACGCGGGGTACATAAAGGAGCTTGGCGGCGCGATACCGGAAGCTGCCGACGAGCCCGAAACCGAGCAAACGACGGAGACGGAACAAATGGAAAATTGAAAATTGAAAATGGAAAATGGAAAGTGACGCTCTGAACACGGTTTGATTATCCTTCGTGAGAGTTTCTGAAAAGGGTGCGGGGAAAACTCTTTGCAAAGAGTTTTCCCCGCATTCTCATTTATTTCTCTTTTGACAGTCTTGTTATGATCTCACGTGTGAGTTTATATATCTTTTCCGTCGATTTTACTGAGAGCGACTCGTCGGGTGTGTGGATATCGCGGGCGTCGGGACCGGTGGAGATTATGTCGAGGTCTGGAAGCGCCTCTTTTATGAGTCCGCATTCGAGCCCCGCGTGGATGCCGACGATCAGCGGCTCGGAGCCAAAAAGGTCGCGGTACGCTTCCTTATATATCTCCTGGAGCTTTGAATTCTTCGTGACGTCCCAGCCCGGATAGCGGTCGCGGTGGCGTGAGAGCGCGCCGTATTTCGCGGCGAGCGAGTCGAGGCTTTCTATGACCTCGTCAAGCCTTGATGAGACCGAAGAACGGGAGGACGAGGTAATCTTTATCTTGTCGTCGGCACTTCTGATGATGCCGACGTTCGACGACGTCTCGACGAGTCCGGGGACATCCTCGCACATGCCGAGCGGACCGTAGGGAAGGGCGTTTACGAGGGAGATCGCCTCGCGGCTGTACTTTTCGGCGAAGGCGTGGAAACGTCCGCGCTCGAATTTCGCCGTGACCTTGAAGCCGGCGTCCTCTTTCGTGAGGCGCTCCGAGTATGCGTTAGCGTTTTCGGCGATCATTTCGGGTGCGCCTTCGGCGTCCTCGCAGGCGAAGACTATCTCGCACTCGCGCGGGATAGCGTTGTCCTTGCTGCCGCCTTCGACCGAGATCAGCCTGATGCCCTCGATATCGGAGAGGAGAGAGAACGCCGCCTTGATCGCGTTAGCGCGTCCGAGGTGAATGTCGCCGCCGGAGTGACCGCCCGCGAGGCCGGTGACCTTCAGCGTGACTTTGCCGTTCGCGGGTTCGTTCGGGATCTTGTCTATCAGAAAGTCCGTCCTGACGCCGCCCGCGCAGGAGACTGTCGCTCGGTCGTCCTCCTCGGAGTCGAGGTTGAGCATATATTTCGCTTTGATCTTCGATTTGTCAAACGCTTTCATGCCGCCGAGCCCGGTCTCCTCCTCGGTGGTGAAGAGACATTCAAGCGGTCCGTGGACGAGGGATTCGTCCTCGAGGAGAGCCATCATTATCGCAACGGCGACGCCGTCGTCGGCGCCGAGAGTCGTCCCGTCGGCGGATATTCTGTCGCCGTCGAGGACGAGCTTTATTCCGTCGCTAAGAAAGTCGTGGCAGACGTCGGAATTCTTCTCGCAGACCATGTCAAGGTGTCCCTGAAGAAGGACAGCCGAGGCGTTCTCGCACCCCTTTGACGCGGGCTTTTTAATAAACACGTTGTTGGCGGAGTCACGTGTGACTTCGAGCTTCAGCGCCGCTGCGAACGATTCGACGAACTTCGCTGCCGCCTCTTCGTTTCCGCTTCCGCGGGGGATAGCGGACAGCGCTTCAAAGTAATGGAAAACCCTCTCGGGCGATAAATTTTCAAGTACGCTCATGGATATATCATCCTCTCTTAAAATGATCGTCTATAGTTTACCACATTTTTTATCAAAAGACAAGGTTCGGACTTTACAATCGGAGAAAAAAGTGATAAAATAAAATGAATAAGTATCGGGGAGGGGGAGACTATGGGCAAAATCGCATCGTTTTTCGCATCCCCGAAGCATCAGTTTACCTCTGCGGTTATCCTCGCGGGAGGGATCGGGAGCAGGTTCGGCAGCGAGGACGGCACGAAGCAGAACGTCATGGTCGGCGGCGTCCCCGCGCTTGTGAGATCCTGCCTTCCGTTCGACAGGTGCGGCAAGGTCGACGAGATCATCATTGTCGCGAGGGAAGACGAGATGGAGACGGTGCGCGGCTACGTTTCGGAGTACGGGCTCTCAAAAGTCACGAAGGTCGTCTCCGGCGGCGCGACGAGGCGCGAGTCCTCGTACAACGGTTCTCTTGCCGTTTCGGACAAGTGTAAGTATATCGCGATACACGACGCGGCGAGATGCCTTGTGACAGAGAAAATCATTTCGGACACGCTCGACGCCGCTTACAAATACGGCGCCGCGGCGGCGGCGGAGCGCGTCGTCGACACGGTCAAGATCGCGACTCCGGACGGCTTTATCAAAAAGACTGCCGACCGGAATTTCGTATGGCTCGTCAAGACGCCGCAGGCGTTCAAGTTTCATATATACGAGACCGCGGCGGAATACGCGAAGCGCGACGGCTTCGAGGCGACGGACGACTGCTCAATGGCGGAGCGCCTCGGCTTTTCCGTAAAGCTCGTTGACTGCGGCCGCGAAAACATCAAGCTCACTACGAGGGACGATCTTTCCCTCGCGGAATATATTTTACAAAAGAGAGACGGCAAAGGAGAAACGGTATGAGGATCGGTCACGGTTACGACGCGCACAGATACGCGGAGGGGAGAAAATTTATTCTCGGAGGAGTTGAGATTGCGTCTCCCTTCGGCATGGTCGCCCACTCGGACGGCGACGTTCTGACACATGCGATAATTGACGCGCTCTTCGGCGCGGCGGGGCTTCCCGACATCGGGACGCAGTTCCCGGACACCGACGGGAAATACAAGGATATTTCGAGTATGGAGCTTTTGAAAGAGGCCGTTGACATAGTCCGTCAGGCGGGTTTCCGCGCGGCGTACATTGACTGCACCGTTATAGCGCAGGAGCCGAAGCTCTCGCCCTACGTCGAAGCGATAAAAGAGAGCATAGCAAAGAATTCCGGTTTGAAGCCGAGGCAGATAAACGTCAAGGCGACGACCGAAGAAAGAATGGGATTCACCGGAGCGCTCGAGGGCATATCGGCGCACGCCGTCTGCCTGCTCGAGGAACATTCGAGAAGCCAGTCTATGTAAAAGAAAACGGGCGGCGGAGGTTTTTCTTCCACGTCCTGCGATTTTGAATAATTCCTTTTACCCTGCCGCCCGTGAGATCTGTGTCGGGGCGTGTCGGAAAATGACGCGCCATTATAAATGATATGCGGACGGTGACGGAGGTGATATAAATATGAAGATACAAATTGCGCCCTCCATCCTCGCGTGCGACATGACGCGCCTCGGCGAGGAGATGAAGAGAGCGGAGGCGTCCGGCGCGGATATGCTTCACGCGGACGTAATGGACGGAGTTTACGTGCCGAATATCTCGTTCGGCTTTGATTTCATATCCGCGGTACACCGCTCGATCGCGCTCCCGATCGACGCGCACATGATGACAGTCGTGCCGGGAAAATACGTCGGAGAATTAAAAAAAGCAGGCGCCGTTTCGGTGACGGTACACCACGACATCGCGCCTGCGGAAGAAGTTATAAAAATACTTGAAAACATAAAGAGCGAGGGGCTTCGCGCGGCGATCGCGCTTCGTCCGAAGTTCCCGGCGGAGGATATTCTTCCGTTTCTGCCTTATATAGACATGGCGCTCGTGATGACGGTCGAACCGGGCTTCGGCGGTCAGAAATTTATGAGCGATATGCTACCGAAGATCGAAAAGATAAGGGGCTTTGCGCCGGATTTCGACATACAGGTCGACGGCGGGATAAACGCGGAAACCGCCGCGCTGTGCGCGGAAGCGGGGGCAAATATATTCGTCGTCGGCACCGCGTCGTTCCGCGCGCCCGATATGAAAGACGCCATAGATAAAATCAGAGAAGCAGCGAGGTAGAGAAAATGAGAAAAATCAAAGAATCGGAGGCCGTACACTTATGTTTGACGAAGAAATGTATGACGACCTCTACGAGGAGATCACAAAACTGATTGAAGACAAGAACTACGCGAGGATCAGGGACCTCATCGCCGATATGGAGCCTGCGGATATCGCCGCTCTGTTCGAGGAGTTCCCGCCCGAGCAGTTCACCCTCCTTTTCCGCCTTCTCCCGAAGCTCTCCGCCGCGGAGGTCTTCGTCGAGATGGATTCCGACATGCAGATGCAGCTCGTCGAAGGTTTCTCCGACGCCGAGCTCGGTTACGTCGTTGACAAGCTGTTCATGGACGATACCGTCGACATCATCGAGGAGATGCCCGCGAATATTGTTAAGCGTATCCTCGCGCAGGCGACTCCGGCAAAACGTCAGATGATCAACCAGCTCCTCCACTATCCGAAGGACAGCGCGGGATCCATCATGACGACGGAGTTCGTGGAGCTGCGCCCCGAGATGAAAGTCTCCGAGGCGTTCGGCAGGATAAGGGACACCGGACTTAAAAAGGAGACTATCTACACCTGCTACGTGACGGACAAGGAGCGACACCTTATCGGAGTCACCACCGTCAAGGATATGATCATCGCGGGAGACGATGCGGTGATCGAAGATATCATGGAGACCGCTATCGTCTCCGTGAACACGCTCGACGACAAGGAAGACGTTGCGCGTTCAATGGACAAATACGACTTCCTCGCGATCCCGGTCACGGACAAAGAGAACCGTCTCGTCGGTATCGTAACGTTCGACGACGCTATGGACGTCATCAGCGAAGAGGACACCGAGGATATCGAAAAAATGGCGGCTATTTTGCCGTCCGACAAGCCGTATCTGAAGACCTCGCCCTTCGAGGTTTGGAAGAAGAGGATTCCGTGGCTTCTTCTGCTCATGGTCTCCGCGACCTTCACAGGGCAGATAATAGCGAGCTTCGAGGAAAAACTCGCCGCGCTCTCGGTGCTGATCGCCTATATCCCGATGCTTATGGACACCGGCGGTAACTCCGGAAGCCAGGCGTCCGTCACGGTCATCCGTGGACTGTCGCTGGGCGACATCTCGTTCTCCGACTTTTTCCGCGTTGTCTGGAGCGAGATACGCGTTTCAGTGCTCTGCGGCGCGACTCTCGCCGCGGCAAACTTCGTCAAGCTGATAGTCGTCGACCGGCTGATCTTCGGCAACGAGGACCTGACTTACCCGGTCATCGCGGTCATCTGTATCACGCTTGTGGTGACGGTATTCATCGCGAAGCTCGTCGGCTGTACGCTGCCGATGCTCGCGGAAAAGATCGGCTTCGACCCCGCCGTAATGGCGAGCCCGTTCATCACGACGATCGTCGACGCGCTGTCGCTGCTGATCTACTTCCAGTTTACGAAATTGATTTTACAGATTTAGCGCGCAGCCAATTCATGATGCGCAGCATCAATTCATTTTTTCAAAAGTTTCCCTGCATAAATCTTTATAAAAATTCTTCTTGACAAATCGGGAAACGGGGTGTATAATGCTGACAAAGCAAGGCAAGGGCGTCTTTGAGTGAGAACTCGAAGGCGCCTTCACTTTTATTTCGCTTGGAAAATATCAACAGGCAAAGGCGTCTACATGTTTCGGCATGCGGCGCCTTTTTCAGTAAAACCCAAAGGAGAGAACTTGATATGTTAATCGAAGAGGTCACAAAACTTGTAAACGAGACGGTAACGAAAGAGGCGTTCGGGATATGGTTTCTGATCGGAGCGGCTCTTGTCTTTCTGATGCAGGCGGGCTTTGCGATGGTTGAGACCGGCTTTACGAGGGCGAAGAACGCGGGGAACATCATAATGAAGAATCTGATGGATTTCTGCATCGGTACTGTTGTATTCGTGCTGCTCGGCTTCTCGCTGATGATGGCGGAGGACTACGTTCTCGGTTTCATCGGCGTTCCGAACTTGAAGATACTCACCGACTTCGGCGGATTTCTTGAAAGCGGAAACGCCCCGTCGTTCGTATTCAACCTGGTGTTCTGCGCGACCGCGGCTACTATCGTTTCCGGCTCGATGGCGGAGCGCACCAAATTCCTTTCATACTGTATATATTCCGGCGTTATCTCGCTGTTCGTATATCCGATCGAAGCGGGCTGGGTGTGGAACTCCAGCGGTTGGCTGGCGGGACTCGGCTTCCACGATTTTGCGGGATCCGCCGCTATCCACTCGGTCGGAGGTCTGACCGCTCTGATCGGCGCGATAATTGTCGGGCCGCGTCTCGGCAAGTACGTTAAAGACAGACAGGGCAATGTCAAGAAGGTAAACGCGATCCCCGGCCACGCGATAACGCTCGGCGCGCTCGGCTGTTTCATTCTGTGGTTCGGATGGTATGGCTTCAACGGCGCCGCCGCCTGGGACGGAAACTCGCTCGCGTCGATCTTCGTCACGACGACTATCGCACCCGCGGTCGCTACCTGCACGACGCTGATATTCACGTGGGTCAAGAACGGAAAGCCCGACGTATCTATGTGCCTGAACGCTTCGCTTGCGGGGCTTGTTGGTATCACGGCGGGGTGCGACGCGCTTGACGCACTCGGGTCGGCTGTGGTCGGCGCGGTATCCGGCATACTTGTCGTTGTGATGGTCGAATTTCTCGATCTGAAACTTCACATTGACGACCCGGTGGGCGCTGTTGCGGTTCACTTTGCAAACGGCGTATGGGGCACGATAGCGGTCGGTTTGCTTGCAAATCCCGAAGCTCCGGCGGGACTTTCCGGTCTGTTCTACACCGGCAGCTTCAGGCTTCTCGGGGTGCAGTCGCTCGGAATCACAGCGATCCTCGCCTGGACCGGAGTGCTGATGACGCTGACGTTCATTATAATCAAAAAGACGGTCGGGCTCCGCGTTTCGAGAGAAGAGGAAGTACGCGGGCTTGACAGTACGGAGCACGGGCTTCCGAGCGCGTACGCGGACTTTGCGCCCGCGGTGGAGGGGCTTCACTACGAGCCGTTCTCCGAGGCATCTGCGGTCTCCGGCGACATTCCGCCTGCAGAGGCGATACCCGTGAAGAAGGTGCCCGCTTTCGACGGCACGGCGCCCAAGTTCACAAAGGTTGAGATAGTTTGCCGCGAGGCGCGCTTCGAGGCGTTAAAGACGGCGATGATGGACATTGGAATCACCGGCATGACGGTGTCGCATGTGCTTGGCTGCGGTGTTCAGAAAGGCAAGCCGGAGTATTACCGCGGCGTTCAGATCGAGGCGACGCTGTTGCCCAAGATCCAGGTCGACATAGTCGTCAGCAAGGTGCCGGTGCGCTCTGTCATTGAGACGGCGAAGGCGGTGCTTTACACCGGGCACATCGGCGACGGAAAGATCTTCGTTTACGACGTTGAAAACGTGGTAAAGGTCCGCACCGGTGAAGAAGGCTACGACGCGCTCCAGGACGTTGAATAGAATGATGGATATGTGCAAGGGGAAACTTTTTGAAAAAAGTTTCCCCCGCATTTTCCCTGCATTATTCATATAAAATATTATAATTGATTATAAAAAATCGTTTATTACTCTTGCATTTATAATAATTATATGAGATACTTAAAATATGGGAAGTGAAAAAATTTTTGAAAAATCACTGCCATGTGGAAAATTTTTGCGTATAAACAGATGAAAACAAAAAAACAGACCGAAAGGAGCGAACGGAATGGCAGACGAAAAAAAGAAAGAATACGGTGAACTTGAGGACTGCGATCTTGATAAAGTCGCGGGAGGAAGATTCACCTACTTGCCGGGTTCGCCAAAGCCGGGCAAAAACCATAGCCCTTCGATACATCAGCAGGGTCAAGATGAAAAGGGCATCTACCGCCCTCAGGACGCGAACGAATAAAATTTGCACATAAGAAAGGGGAAAATGAAAATGGAAAACGAAAACAAGAACAGGAAAGAATGCGGTGACATCGGCGACGGCGAACTGAATAAGGTTGCGGGCGGATTCTTTTGTTATCCGACAGGAGATTCAAAAACGTGCATAACGAAAGGATGCGGCAAACCGGCTGTCAGAGACGGTCTCTGCACCGAATGTTATAACAAGAAAAGGCGCCCGTCGGTGAGATTATAAGCGGATAGATATGAAAGGAACGAAAAATGGAAAACGAAAAAGAGATAAAAAAAGAAGCTCTCACGGATGAAGAGCTAAGCGAGGTCGCGGGCGGAGCCGCCAGCCTTTTCAGGCAGACGAGATTGAGACGCTGCGCGACAAAAGGATGCAAAGGCTACGTTCCTCCGAACTCGACCGGTATTTACTGCACGAACTGCGCCGCCGGCAAAACGGTCGCAAGATTATAAAAATTTTTACGAGGAGAAAATGAAAATGGAAAACGAAAAAAAGAAAGAATACGGCGAGCTGAACGACGAAGAACTCATTGACGTCACGGGAGGGGCAGACGCTTCCTTCAATATCGTAAGTGCCGAAGAGTGCGTGGTACCGGGATGTCACAGACCTGCCACGAAGGGCGAATATTGCGAGTCCTGCTATAATAAAAGATGGAGTAGGTATAAATAAAAACAGACAATAAATATAATGAAAACATCGTAAGGAATGATATAAAATGGCTGAAGAAATAAAAAAAGAAGCTCTCACGGATGAAGAGCTAAGCGAGGTCGCGGGCGGAGCTGCCAGCCTTTTCAGGCAGACGAAATTGAGACGCTGCGCGACAAAAGGATGCAAAGGCTACGTTTCTCCGAACTCGACCGGTATTTTCTGCGCGAACTGCGCCGCCGGCAAAACGGTCGCAAGATTATAAAAATTTTTACGAGGAGAAAATGAAAATGGAAAACGAAAAAGTTATCAAAGAAAAGGTCGAAAAAGAAGAGATAACCGACGAGGCGGCGAACGACGCATCCGGCGGCTACTTCGCAAGGAGAAAAGTCTGCGCGACGAAGGGATGTAACAATTATGTCATCGGCTTTGCTGCATATTGCCCGCTCTGCGAAAGAAAAATAAAAAAATAAAAACAGGAAGCGCGGCGCGATCCGCGCTATTTGTCGGTCAAAAAACGAAGGGAAACGAAAACGATGGAAAACGAAAACAGAAAAGAAAACGCCGAACTGAACGACAGTGAGCTGAGCGAGGTCGCGGGCGGAGCCGTCGGCATTATACCACGGGCGAGAGAAATGAGACGCTGCGCGAATAAGGGATGCAACGGATTAGTTCCGTCGAACTCAACGGGTATTTACTGCAAGAACTGCGCCGCCGGCAAACCGATCGCAAGATTATAAGGATGACTTGAAAGGTAAAATGAAAATGGAAAACGGACAAGACATCAAAACAGAAGAACTTACCGACGAGATGGCGGACAAAGCGGCGGGCGGTATGCTTAAGATCTCTACGGAGGATTATATGTGGAGGCCCAAAATCTGCGCGACACCGGGATGTGGTATGCCGATCTTGAAAGATGAAGAATATTGCGATGAGTGCAAAGAAATGATGGGGTATAACATAGAATTGTTTCCAAACCCTTGAAGAAGAATGATATGCAAGGCCGGCGCCTTGCAAGAAAGGGTCGGAAGTTTTTGAAAAGGGTGCGGGGAGAACTTTTTGTAAAAAGTTCTCCCCGCATATTTATTCTATTTCTATTATATCACACATTAAACCTGAACAGCGTCACGTCGCCGTCGCGCATGACGTAGTCCTTGCCCTCGGAGCGGAGCAGACCGCGCTCTTTCACGACCGCCATCGAGCCGCACGCCATAAGATCGTCGTAAGCGACTATCTCGGCGCGAATGAACCCGCGCTCGAAATCGGAGTGGATCTTGCCCGCCGCCTGAGGCGCCTTCGTGCCTTTCTTGATCGTCCACGCGCGGACCTCTTTGGGACCTGCGGTGAGGAACGAGATCAGACCGAGCAGAGAATAGCTCTTCTTTATCAGCCTCGACAGACCGGAGTCCGTAATGCCGAGGTCGGCGAGGAACATCGCCTTTTCCTCGGGATCGAGCTCCGCGATCTCGGCTTCGATCGCCGCGGAGACCGGAATGACTTCGGCACCTTCGAGAGCGGCGCGATCAGCAACTGCTTTGTAGAACTCGTTGTCGGGAGAGACAGCAGCGGCTTCGGCTTCAGCGACGTTCGCCGCATAGATGACCGGCTTTGCGGTTATAAGATTCACGTCGGAGATCACCTCGAGCTCGTCCGCGTCAAGACCGAGCGAGCGCACCGTTTTGCCCTCGTTCAAACCCGCGTAGATCTTCTCGAGTACGTCGAGCTCGCGCTGAAGGGTCTTATCGCCTTTAAGCAGTTTCTTCGTCTTGTCGATGCGGCGCTCGAGCATCTCCATATCGGAATAGATCAGCTCCATATCGATAGTCTCAAGGTCGCGCACCGGGTCGACCGAGCCGTCGACGTGTACGACGTCGTCGTCGAGAAAGCACCTGACGACGTGGACGACCGCGTCGCAGTCGCGGATGTTCGAGAGGAACTTGTTGCCGAGACCTTCTCCGTTCGACGCGCCCTTGACGAGACCTGCGATGTCGACGAATTCTACTGTCGCTGGGGTGTAGAGCTCGGGCGAGTACATTTCGGCGAGGCGGTCAAGCCTCTCGTCCGGAACGGGGACGATCCCCACGTTCGGATCTATAGTACAGAACGGGTAGTTGGCGGATTCAGCGCCGCCTCCCGTCAGGGCGTTGAAGAGCGTGCTTTTTCCCACGTTGGGAAGACCGATTATTCCAAGCTTCATATTATTCTGCCTTTCGGTTGATTCCGGAATTATACAATTATTCAATACTTTTATCATTATACTACTTTATTTGCGCGATATCAAGTGCCAATTTGCACCCTTATCATAAAAATTTCTTAAAAAAATTAAAAAAATGTTAATAAATCTATTTACATTTAGATAATTTTATGATAAACTTATTATGCAACTATAATAAATTATGTAAAAAATTGTAACCGGAGGTATTTCAGATGAGCACGAGGATCCTGGTCGTTGACGACGACACCAACATCTGCGAGCTGCTGAAAATTTATTTTGAAAACGAGGGCTATGAGGTCGCCGTTGCGAACGACGGCTCCGAAGCGATCCAGTCGTTTAAGATGAACGAGCCTGATATAGTCCTTCTTGACATACTTCTTCCCAAAAAAGACGGTCTGTCGACGCTCCGCGAGATCAGAGAGTTCTCCTCGAAGCCGATTATTATGATCTCCGCTAAAGGAGAGGTCTTCGACAAGGTGCTCGGACTTGAGCTCGGCGCTGACGATTTCGTGACGAAGCCCTTCGATATGAAAGAGCTTTCCGCGAGGGTAAAAGCAGTTCTCCGCCGCAGTTCCGCACGCGAAAAGAGCGCGGACGACGAGGCGATAAAGTTTGAGAACATCGAGATCAGCCTCCAGAAGTACGAGCTGAAGATCAACGGCAAGGCGGTCGATATCCCGCCGAAGGAACTGGAACTCCTCTACTTCCTCGCTTCCAATTTCAATCACGTTTTCACGCGCGACCAGCTCCTCGACAAAGTCTGGGGCTTCGACTACCTCGGCGACAGCCGCACGGTCGACGTTCACGTGAAGAGACTCCGCGAGAAGCTCGAGGGCGTCTCCGAAAAGTGGAGACTCAAGACGGTCTGGGGCGTCGGATATAAGTTCGAGTACAACGGCTGATAAAGAAGATCATTCTGTAAATCAATAAACGGCGGCGGGGGGTCACTCCCGCCGTTCTTCGCAAGAGGATATATTTTTATGTTCAAGAGCGTGTTTATGAAATACGTCACCGTGATGACGGTGATCGTGTTTGCCTGCTTTGCTATAATGACGACGCTGATGACGGCGTTCGCCGGCTCATATTCCGAGAGCGCGAAGGAGACGACCGTCAGAGACGTGGCGTCCGCCGTCGCGTACTTTGTCGAGCAGGACTTCTCGGAGAACGCCTCCGTCGACAGATTTCCGTACTACGCGGCGAGCTTCGGCGGCGTGCTCGATATGATAGAGAGCGGCGGCGAGAGCGCCGACACTATAATCTTTATCGTCGACCGCGACGGCGTTCCCGTCACGATGGCGTCGAGCGGCAAGACGTCGCCCGCCTCGTTCTTCTCGTCGTCCTCGGCGCGCCTTCCGGACTACCTGTCGAACAGGCTCCACCGCGGCGAGACGATCAGCGGAACTGACGACATCGGCGGCTTCTTCTCCGATACGTGCGTTTACACCGCGATACCGGTATACAGCGGCGACGTCTACTTCGGAAGCGTCGTTGTCGCGGAGGTCTACGAAGGGCTTGACGCTCTGATGAGCGAGACGACGATGACGCTCGTCGTTACGAGTCTGTGGATCCTTCTCGTCGCGCTCGCGGCGGTATACATCATAAGCCGCAAGCTGACTCAGCCGATAAGAAAGATGAATTATGCCGCAAAGAAGATGGCAAAGGGAGATTTCAGCACAAAGATAGAAGTCAGGGGGCGCGACGAGATCGCCGAGCTTTCAAGATCGTTCAACGAGATGGCAAAATCTCTCGCCAACCTCGAAAAGATGAGAAGCTCGTTCATTTCAGACGTCTCGCACGAGCTGCGGACTCCTATGACGACGATCGGCGGCTTTATAGATTCGATACTCGCCGGCGCGATACCGCCGGAAAAGGAGAGGTATTACCTTGAGCTCGTCTCGTCGGAGATCGGGCGTCTGTCGCGCCTTGTCAGCAGTCTGCTCGAGATCTCGCGTCTCGAATCCGGCGCTAAAAAATTCAAGTCAGACGAGTTCGACGTGTGCGAGATGGCGCGAAGGATCATCATTTCGAACGAACAGCGCCTCGAGGAGAAGAACCTCGACGTCGTGTTCGAGTGCGAGCCGGAGAGGATCAACGTCTTCGCGGACTTCGACTCCATTTACCGCTGCTTCTTCAACATCTGCGACAACGCGATCAAATTTGCGAAAGAGGGCGGACGCTACGAGGTGTCGGTGAAAGAAGAGGGCGAGCACGCGGTCGTTTCGGTATACAACGAGGGCGTCGGCATCCCGGTCGAGGATCTGCCGTTCGTCTTCGAGAGGTTCTACAAGTCCGACAAGAGCCGCAGTCTTGACAAGACGGGCGTCGGGCTCGGTCTGTTCCTCGTGAAGTCGATAATCGAAGCGCACGGCGAGACGATAAAGTGCGAGAGCGAGAGCGGAAAATGGTGCCGCTTCACGTTCACGCTGCCGAAAAAGCCTAAGGAGACTGAAAATTGAGATACACTGCGACCTGCCTTTTCGGGCTTGAAAGCTTCCTCGGCGCCGAGATCGACGCGCTCGGGTACAAGAGGACCGAGACGATAGACGGGAGAGTCACGTTTGAAGGCGACGAGTCCGCCGCGGCTGTCGCGTCCTTAAATCTGCGCTTCGCTGAGCGGCTGTATCTGAATCTCTCGGAGTTTCACGCCGAGACGTTCACGGACGTTTTCGACGGGGTCGCCGCGATCCCGCTCGAGGATATAATAGGGAAGGACGACGCGTTCCCGATCAAGGGGCACTCGATAAAGAGCCGTCTTTTCTCGGTTCCCGATCTGCAGAAGATCATAAAAAAAGCTTCGGCGACGCGGCTCGGCAAGGTTTACGGTGTCACGACTCTTCCAGAGACGGGGATCAAATACCAGATGGAATTTTTCCTGTTCAAGGACAGGATATCTATAATGATCGACCTTTCCGGCGCGCCGCTACACAAGCGCGGTTACCGTCCGGAGAGTGTTGCGGCGCCGCTTCGCGAGACGCTCGCGGCGGGTATCGTCAAGACCTCGCGCCCAAGGGAAAACGTGCTGCTTCGCGATCCGTTCTGCGGTTCCGGGACGATCGCTATCGAGGCGGCTATGATGATGAGAAACATAGCTCCGGGGCTCGGAAGAGTTCACGCGGCGGAGGAGTTCCCGGCCTTCCCGGCAAAAGTCTGGGCTGACGCGAGAGAGGCGGCGAAGGCGGCGGAGCGCGAGACGGGATTCAGGGCGTACGCGACGGACATCGACCCCGAGTGCATCAGGATCGCGAAGGAGAGCGCGGCGAGGGCGGGAGTTTCCGATTTGATAGAGTTCGGCGTTGCCGACGCGAGGGACATCACGACAGGCGGCGAGCGCGGGACGATCGTCACGAATCCGCCGTACGGAGAACGACTTATGAGCGTGCCGGAGGTGGAAAAGCTTTACCGCGAGATCGGCCGCGCGTTCGGTACGCTCGACAGGTGGCAGATGTATATTCTGACGCCGCACGAGGGCTTTGAGCGCCTTTTCGGACGCCGCGCCGACAAGATACGCAAGCTCTACAACGGCATGATCCCGTGCCGGCTGTATGAGTTTTTTAAGAATTAGGATTATAATTGGGGAAGAATATGAATATGCGGGGAGGACTTTTTGAAAAAAGTCCTCCCCGCACCCCTTTCAAAAACTCTTTGGAAGGGTTATTTATTTATGTTGAAGTTATTCTTCATCCGACGCAACGCGTCGGATATCATCTGACCGCAGGGCAGATATCATACCGGCAGTCTCACTGCCGGTATATCATATTTCAAAGCGAAGATTTGAAATATATCATTATTTTTGCGACAGGTTATTGCAAAACAATACCACTAAAATTATAACTAACCCTTAAGTGTCATCCTCACCCGCGAACCCCAAAAATCTGACGATTTTTGAGGACCCCGATACGGAGCATAGCGGAGTGAAGGATCTTTTTAATTGAAAGTTGAAAGTTGAAAGTTCTCCCCGCACCCTTTTCAAAACTTTACGCAGGAGACAGAGCGGTCTTTTTCATTTTCAACTTTCAACTTTCAACTAAAACAAGTATAAAAATGTATTACATTGTAATAATAACCTCCGGGGTGATGTGATGCAGCTGACCGGGGATTATGAGCGCGACGTGGAGTTGTTTGACGGGGTGGTGAAGAGCTCCGAGAGTTTTGACGTTATAAAGCGTGAGACTTCGTTTTTCGGTACGTCGCAGACTTTTTTCTATATCGAGGGCTTCGCGTCAGGTCAGGTGCTTCAAAAGCTGTTTACGCATCTCGCCTCCGATGGCGCGTCCTTTTCGGCAAAGAGCCTTCCGGTCGCTGAGGCGTCGGAATGCTCCGATCTTGACGAGCTTGTCTTCTCGCTGATGTCCGGCAAGACTGTGATGTTCGCGCGCGAAGCAAAGTCCGCCGTCATCATTGACGCGAGGAATTACCCGGGGCGCGACGCGACGGAGCCGGAGAACGACAGAGTGCTCCGCGGAAGCCGCGACGGCTTTGTCGAGACGCTTCTTTTTAACGTCGCGCTCGTGAGACGGCGCATCAGATCCGCCGATTTCAGAGCGGAGTATAAGAGGGTGGGACGGACGACGAAGTGCGACGCTGCCCTCTGCTATATGGCGGGCAGAGTCGACGGAAAACTGCTCCAAAAGCTGCGCGCCGCGCTCGACCGCCTCGACACGGATTCGGTGACTCTGGGGCACGAGAGCGTCGCGGAAAAACTTATAAAAAAGCGATGGTACGATCCTTTTCCGAAGTTTCGACTTACCGAACGCCCCGACGTCGCGTCGGCGTCCGTTCTCGAGGGATCGGTGGTCCTCCTCGTCGACAACAGCCCGGAGGCGACGCTCTTTCCGACCTCGCTCTTTGACTTCCTCCAGGAGGCGGACGATTTTTATTTTCCGCCGTTCACGGGGACGTATCTCCGGATCATCCGGCACATAGTTTTTCTGCTCTCGGTGATCCTCGTCCCGGCGTGGTATCTCGCCGTCATGAACGCCGACGTTCTCCCGGAGTGGCTCCGCTTCGCCGTACCGGACGACCCCGGCGATATACCGATAATAGTTCAGCTCTTTCTCGTCGAGTTCTCGCTCGACGGTCTGAAACTCGCGTATCTGAATACGCCGGACACGCTCTCGTCGTCGGTCTCTGTCGTCGGTGGGCTTCTCCTCGGCGATTTCGCGGTCAAGGTCGGATGGCTCTCTCCCGACGTGATCTTGTATATGGCGTTCGCTTCGGTAGCGAATTACACCCAGTCGAGCTACGACCTCGGGTACGCGTTCAAATATCTCAGAATGACGACACTCGCGCTGACGGCTCTGTTTGGAGCGTGGGGATTTTTCGCCGGCATCGCCGTCGGGATAATTCTCGCCGCTGTGAACAAAACCTTTTCCGGCAGAAGCTATCTCTGGCCGCTGATACCGTTCGACAGAAAAGCGGCAAAAAGGCTTTTCACGAGGCCGAAGAAGTTTGATTGATGCAAGTAAATTTTATAAAATACTTGAAAAGAGTATTATAATATGATATAATACAACGTACAGTGAAAGCAGCGTGTCGGACGGTTATATTCAGTTCGACTGAGGAGCGAAGAAACGCCGCAGGATTGGTAGATCCGGCCGCGTCAGGCGTATATGAATACGTCGAGTGGGCGGAGCGACTAAAGGCAATGATGACGGGTGATCCGCACTTGTGCGGTGCCTCCCGTCTCGTTGGATTCAGGAGAGCAAAATCATTTTATGATGTATTTGCTCACTTATTATTAACTGTCAATCATTGCCGTTCCTGCAAGTTTATTTCGTTCCGTAAGAAAAGCTGCGCCGTTAGGTCATACCAGCCGGGGAGGCAGCGGTTCCCTGAACCTGAAGTCCGCTACAGCAGGGGTGGATCCCCGTTCTGAGGGTCTCTTTGGTATAGTCTTGCGCCGCATCGCACTGTGTTGAGAAACGGGTCTTACGCAAACGGCAGTCGTGAACCATGTCAGGTGGGGAACCAAGCAGCATTAAGCGGCGCGACCGTTGTGCCGTAAGTCAGCCTGTTTTGAGCAGTCTTTGCGGTGGCGTATATCAAAGCGTCTCGATTTTCGGGTGTATGATCTAACAGCGCAGCTTTTATATTTATATCGGGGGAGTTGATCGCTTGGAGCACATCGCTTTATACAGAAAATACAGATCGCGTACGTTTGACGACGTGCAGGGCCAGGATCAGGTGACGTCCGTTCTGAAATACCAGTCGAAGACGGGCAGAGTGTCTCACGCGTATCTGTTCTGCGGCTCGCGCGGAACGGGAAAGACGTCGTGCGCAAAGATCCTTGCAAAGGCGGTCAACTGCGAGAACCCTCGCGACGGCGAGCCTTGCTGTGAGTGCGAGAGCTGTCTTTCGATCGACCGCGGCGCCGCGACGGACGTCGTCGAGATGGACGCGGCGAGCGAGACCGGCGTCGACTACATAAGAAGCATAAAAGAGGAGGTCCTCTATCCTCCGGCTCTCCTGAAAAAGAGAGTGTATATAATCGACGAGGTGCACATGCTCTCGGAGAGCGCGTTCAACGCGCTGCTCAAAACTCTCGAAGAGCCGCCGGAGCACGTGGTCTTCATCCTCGCGACGACGGAGATGCACAAGCTTCCTGCGACCGTCATTTCGCGCTGTCAGCGGTTTGACTTCCGCCGTCTTCCGGTCGACGTTCTGACTTCGCGTCTGCGCTATATTGCAGACCGCGAGGGAATCAACCTTGACGATTCTGCAGCGGGTCTGATCGCGCGGCAGGCGCAGGGTGGAATGAGAGACGCGATCTCGCTTTTCGACCTCTGTTCCGCAGGCGGTTCCGACGTCACGGAGGAGAGAGTAAAAGAGATACTCGGAGTCACCGGATATGAGACAGTTGCCGAATGTTCAAAGGCGATCGCCGAAAAAGATATAGCAAAATTGTTTGACGTCGTTGCCGACGTGGCGTCGTCATCAAAAGACATCGCGGTCTTCTGGCGCGAGCTCTCTTCGTTCTTCCGCGATATGCTCGTCTGCAAATACGCGAAGGATCCGAAGAAATATCTCGATCTGACGGAGAGCGACTTTGAACTCCTTAAAGAATGCGCCGGGAAATTCAAACTTGCGAAGCTTTTCTACGGTTCAAAGATCCTTGACGACGCGACACGCGACATGGTTCGGATGCCCGAGATAAAGAGGGTGACCGCGGAGTTTGCGCTCGTGAAGCTCTGCGACGAGACGGTCGATCCGTCGAACGCCGCGCTGACTGCCCGTGTCGAAGCGCTTGAGGCGGCTGTATACAGCGGAGCCGTTCCGCCCGCACCGAAATCAGACGCGCCGAGAGCGGAGACTCCCGCCGCAAGGAACGCGGGGGGGCAGGCCGTAAAAGAGGAAGCGCGGCAGAGCGCTCCCGCGGCAGTTGACGAAAATAAAGCGGCGGAGCAGAAGAGCGCACCCGCGGCTGATATTCCCGCGCCCGGGACGCAGGCGGCGTATGACGCAAGGTTCCGCGAGGTCCCCGATATGTCGGAGGTGGCGAAGATCGTCGGCGAAAAAGACCTTTTCGCAAGGTCGCTTCTTGCCGAGGCGACCGGATACCTTCGCGACGACGGCGGAGAGATAAGGATCGTCACGGAAAATATCTTTGCACAGACTTACTTCACCGACGAAAGAAAGAGAAAGATCGCGGACGCGTTCGTCTCGCTGAGGATCAACGACCGCCCGGTGAAGGTCGAAGTGCAGATACGCAAAAAAGAAAAAGAACTTTACGAAAAACTTTACGATAACGTACAAAAAATAAACGGGGAGGATTCAGACCAATGAAAGCGAGACTTCCGCAAGGACGCGGCGGCAGCGGTCCGTCGAATATGCAGGGACTTATGAAGCAGGCTCAGAAGATGCAGGAGGATATGCAGAACCTTCGCGCAGAGCTTGACGAGAGAGAATACGAAGTAAAGGCGGGCGGCGGCGTCGTCACTGTGAAGATAAACGGAAAGCTCGAGGTGCTCTCGATCGACATCGATCCCGAAGTGGTCGACCCGGACGACGTCGAGACGCTCTCCGATATTCTTGTCGCCGGTGTCAACGAGGCGATAAGAAAAGTCAACGATACAAACGAGGAAGAGATGGGAAAAGTCACGGGCGCGCTGAATATGGGCGGCATCCCGGGACTGTTCTGAGATAAATATGGCTGATTTCATAGAACCGGTTGAGAGGCTTGCGGATATGTTCCGCCGTCTCAACGGAGTAGGCAAAAAATCCGCCGTTCGCATGGCGTTTTCGGTGCTCGATCTTTCGGACGAGGCGGCAGGCGAGTTTGCCGAGGCGATAATCTCGGCGAAGCGCGACGTCAAGCTCTGTCCGTGCTGTCAGAATATCACGACGGGGGATCTCTGTCCGGTGTGCGCTTCTCCCAAGCGCGACAGGTCGGTGATCTGCGTTGTCGAGGATCCGAAGGCTGAACTTGCGATAGAAAAGGCGGGCGCGTATTCAGGGCTTTATCACGTTCTTCACGGCGAGATCTCGCCGATGAGGGGGATAGGTCCTGACAAGCTTAAGATCAAAGAACTTCTCGAGCGACTGAAAGGCGGTTCGGTCACCGAGGTCATAGTCGCGACGAACCCGACTGTCGAGGGAGAAGCGACGGCAATGTATATTTCAAAGCTCATCACGCCTCTCGGGGTCAAGGTGACGAGGATTGCGAACGGTGTTCCCGTCGGAGGAGATCTCGAGTATGCGGACGAGGTCACGCTCCGCCGCGCTATCGAGGGGAGAAGAGTGATATAGCGCTGACGCGCTGCGCAGTGAAGTCCGACGCAGAGCGCCGGGTGAAGTCGTCACTGTGTGACGGTGAAGTCTGACCTTCGGTCAGGTGAAGTCCGGCTTCAAAAGAAGCCGGGTGATTACGGAGTCAATATGACAAATAAAAAACGAAACGACAAAATACGGCGCCTGGTCGTCATAATAATGGTCGATCTGCTTATCATAGGCGTTTTTGTACTCGCCTTCTTTATGATAAAGCATGCCGTTGAAAATTCGCCGCCGGAGGAGACGGACACGGTCGACGTGAATGACACGGAGAGCGACACCGCTCCCGGGAGCGATTCTGACACCGCTGACACGGAGCGCGGCACGGAGAGCGAAGCGGAGACGGAGACCGATAAGGAGACGGAGAGCGTCGAGGTTACAGACAGCGAGACCGGAGACGTCGTCAGCGAGCCGACGCTCGCCGACCTTATAGTCGGGACGTGGGCGATTGAGGGTGACGGTGAATTTGAGGTTTCCGTGAGAACGTACGGTTCTGACGGCACTTACCGCGACCGCGTATGGAGTTATTCCGATCCGAAGATATCGAAATCTCCCGGCGAACACTATTTCTATGGCGCGAACTGGAATGAAGAGGTTACGGAGGGCATCGTCGGGACGTGGCGCGTTGAAGGCGGAAAGCTTGTTACCGAGGGCATTGACGGCGACGACGGAGAGTTTCGCCGCGTCGAAAAAGCCGACGTCAAAGACGGCGTGCTGACCTCTTCCGTTGAGTCGCTGACATACGGAGATTACGAGGTTTGGGTGCCCGGGACCGAAAACAAATATTACGGCGTCGCGCCGGGGAAGTACGTTACGGCGTACGCAAGACTCGGCGATCTCGCGGTGACGACGTACGATATCCGCGCGGACGGCACGTTCTATTGCGACACGAGGCTTTGGATGGATCCGGAGAACAATCCGGGCAAGGGCTACACCGACTGGACGCTTCTCGATCTCGATTTTATCGGGCGCACCGGGCGATATAAAGTTGACGCTGACGGTATCACTTTCAACGCCGATGCGGATGCGGAAAACGGTCTTGCCGCATTGACTGTAAAGACGTCGGCTGCAAAATTTTTCGTCAGCTACAGGCGGATAAAAGGCGACGTTGTTTCTTCCGCCGAGCTCACAGAGCTGAAAGAAACGCTTAAAAGAGTTGAAAGTTGACAGTTGAAAGTTGAAAGTTAAGAATGATTGATGTGACCCCGAAAGTTTAGACAGAATCAAATATTAAATTATTAGTGAATGAGTTCGGAATTGAACCGGGCTCATTTCTTTTAGTTTAGTAGAGATTCTCTCGTTGTTGTAGTAGTGGATATAATTCTTTAATTCATCAATGAAAGCGTTAACGCTTTCAAATTTTTCGCCGTAAAACA
>JAFSUU010000008.1 GCA_017445115.1 Clostridia bacterium
AATAATATAGATTAATATAATTATAGTATAGATTATAATATATAAGGGGATATAAAATGTCCGATTTTCCCAATTCAAACGCAGATATAATATTCAAAAACGTTCTCAACAGTATGAAGAACGATAAAGTTCTATCCGCAGAGGCAATAAATCTTTGGTTCGATAACTGTGTCATAACCGGAATAGACTCGGATAACGTGTATTTGTCTGTCGAAAGTGAATCGAGAATGAAAGCGATAAAGAATCACTATGAAGATATCCTTTCAAAGTATTTCTCATATCAGCTCGGTTACGCTCCGAATATCGTTATTTCAACGGATAAAAGCCTGATTAAAAGAATAGTCGCGGAGAGCGATGAATCCGATTACATAACGGATGAGAGCAACGCCATTAAAGACGGAAACATTTTTACGAAAAACAACATCTACACTTTTGAGAATTTCGTCGTCGGTTCGTCAAATACTTTTGCTTATGCCGCCGCCTGTTCCATCGCAGAAAAAGGATCGATGGAGTTTAATCCGTTCTTTGTTTACGGTCCTTCCGGTGTAGGTAAAACTCACCTTCTCTATTCGATAGCAAACAGAATACTTGAACTTCATCCTAAAAAAGTAATAGTTTACGTAAAAGGGGATGAATTTACAAACGATCTGATCGAAAGTCTTAAAGAAGGAACTACGAGCATTTTCAGGCAGAAATACAGAAACACAGACGTTCTTATCATCGACGATATTCAGTTCATAGCAGGAAAAAAACAGACGCAGGAAGAATTTTTTCATACGTTCAACGCTCTGTACGAAAAGAAGAAACAGATCATTTTCTCGTCCGACCGTTCTCCTTCCGAAATGAATACTCTCGAAGACAGACTGAGAGCGAGATTTTCAAGCGGCCTGATACAGGATATACAGCTTCCGGATTTTGAACTGAAGCTTGCGATCCTAAGAAAGAAATCGGAAGCTGCAGGACTCAATCTTTCTGACGACATCCTTGAATTTTTAGCTGATAAACTTCATTCCAATATAAGAGAAATCGAAGGAGTGATCAAAAAACTCAGCGCCATGTTTTTTCTCAACGGTCTTGATATAAATATGGATACGGTCAAAGCAAACGTTTCCGTTTTTCTCAAAAAAGAAGAACCCGCAAAACAGATCGTTACAAAAGTGATATCAGAGACAGGTAAAAAATTCAACGTTCCGGTAGAAGAAATTCTCGGGAGAAAAAGAGATAAGCAAATATCTCTTGCAAGAAACGTTTCAATGTATATAATAAGAAATCTTACGTCCCTTTCACTTCCTGAGATCGGTACTCTGTTTGAGAGAAAACATTCAACGGTAAAATCAAATATAGATTATATTAAAGAACAAATCCAAAGCAATATTTATCTTGAAAAACAAGTAGATGAAATTATAAAAGCTGTTCGTTCGTGATTTTTTCGAAAGCTTTCCTACAGTTTTTCTTCAATGTAGAAAAATCTTATCAAAACCTTTCTGAAATATCATTTTTCATTTGTCATTTCTTTTATATTCCGAATATCATGGTCATATAACTTTTCTTCAAACCGTAAATATTTCGTATTATTATCATTCTTAATAACTCATTTTCCGACAGTTTTTTCGAAAACTTTTGATATGTTCAAAAACACATTGAAAATAAAAATCCGATATTAACGTATTTTAAAAAAACAAAACGTTTTTTGAACTGAGTTATTTACAGTTTACAAACATAGATTATACAGTTTTTCTACAGCCCATAAATGCCTGGATCTTTTTTCCGGTAAGAGAAAAAATACCTTTTCTTAATAATCGACAGCCTCTACTACTATTACTATAATAATAAGAAAAAATATATCTGTTAAAGAGCCGAAAGGAGTAACCCATGAAAGTTATATTTGAAAAAGAAACATTGCTGGCAGCTCTTATCCCTGCGGCTGCAATAGCGCCTAACAGAAACACAAACTTCATTCTGGAATGTGTTCTTTTCGATTGTGACAACGATGAAGATAATAAATGTGTTCTTACGGCATATGACATGGAAAAAGGTCTGAGGACCAAGATCGAATGTGAAATTCTTGAAAAAGGATGTTACGCCCTTAATTCACAGAATATCCTTCAGATCGTAAGAAGTATGCCCGAAGGAAGCATACTCATCGAAGTTGACGAAAGAAACAGAGCAAAGATCTCAAACGGGAGCACTTCTTTTGAAATAGGAGCGGTTTCCGGAGATAATTATCCGTCTCTTCCTCTTCTTTCCGGAGACAAGAACTATAAGCTTCCTCAGTATGTTTTGAGATCTCTTGTAAACAAAACGATATTTGCAACTTCTCAGACCGAACAGGGAAAAGCTTTTTCAGGTGTTTTCTTTAAAATAGAAAACGGATTGATCACTGTCGTCGGATGTGACAGAAATATGCTTGCCGTTGCAGAATACGAATCGGAAGAAGAAGTACCGGACAATAAATTCATTATTCCCGCAAGGATACTTTCCGAAATTCTTAAAAGCGTTAAAGATTCGGAAGACGATATGGAAATATCCGTTGCGAGAAAGCACGTTATATTCAGAATAGACTCATACGTTTATTTTTCAAGACTTATTGAAGATGAATATTTCAATTACGGAAAAATTCTTTCTTTCCCGAGCGATACGAATATATATGTAAACTGTGCTCAGTTCAGATCTGCCGTAGAAAGAGCTTCAATAGTAACGGAAGATAAACTCGGCGGAAAATCAAAGAATTCTCTCGTTATCAATTACAAAGAAAACGTAATAGAGATATCTTCGAATTCCGCAAACGGAAGCGTTTACGACGAAATACCTGCATCTTCCGAAAATCTTGACGGAGAAATTCTTTTCAAGTATAACTGCAGATATATTTTGAACGTACTCAGAGTGTGCGACGAAACAGAGACCGTAAAACTCAGTCTGAGCGGTCCTACAATGGGAATGAAGCTCACAAGCGGCGATTCGGACAGCAAAGAAAAGGTAAAATACGTATTTTACGTAATGCCTATGAGCAACGTCAGATAAATGTATCTTCATTTGGGAAACGATATAATCGTCAAAAAAAACGAGATAGTCGGAATATTCGAGCTTGACGGAAAAGTTACAACGAGCGAAACCGGAAAATTTTTGAGGGAAGCACAGAAAAGAGGAGTTCTTGAAAGTGCGGGAGATGATCTTCCGAAGTCTTTCGTTGTCGTAAAGGGTGAAAAATGCGAAAAAGTATATCTTTCACATATTTCAGTCGCGTCTCTGCTCAACAGATGTTCGCTTCCATTTTAAGATCTCACAAGGTTTAAATCAAATCGGAGGAATGATATGTCAGAAGAATTGAAAGGAACGGTATATGATGAAAATCAGATACAGGTCCTGGAGGGTCTTGAAGCGGTAAGAAAAAGACCCGGCATGTATATCGGAACTACCTCGCTCGGCGGTCTTCATCATCTCGTATACGAGATAGTGGACAATTCGATCGACGAGGCGATGGCGGGAAGATGTACTCATGTGGAAGTAATACTTCACGAGGACGGCAGCGTATCCGTTCAGGACGACGGTTACGGAGTTCCGAGCCAGATACATCACAAAATGGGGATACCCGCTCTCGAGGTCGTGTTCTCCATCCTTCACGCAGGAGGAAAATTCGGAGGAGAAGGATATAAAATATCCGGAGGACTCCACGGCGTCGGCGCGTCTGTCGTCAACGCTTTGTCCGATTGGCTTGAAGTGGACGACTGCTACGAGGGTATGCGTTACACGATGAGATTTGAAAAGGGCAAGAAGGCGAGAGACTTCAAATGCGAGGGTTCTTCGAACGGAAAACACGGTCTTTACGTTCGTTTTATGCCCGACGCCACCATTTTTGAAGACGTACATTTCGATTACGAAACTCTCCTTACGAGAATGAGAGAGCAGGCGTTCCTCAACGCAGGACTGAAGATCACCATCACCGATCTTCGTACCACGGACGAGGAAGGAAATCATCCGAGCGAAGTGCTGAGGTACGAAGGGGGGATCATTTCCTTCGTGGAATATCTCAATTCGATGAAACACTCGAATATGGTACACCCGAAGCCGATCTACATGAAAGCGACGAAAGGAGATATCACCGCCGAAGTCGCTCTGCAGTACAACGACAGTTATACGGAAACGATAGTGACCTTTGCAAACAACATGTGCACCGTAGACGGAGGCACGCACGAGACGGGCTTTAAAACGGCTCTTACGAAGGTCATTAACGATTACGCAAGGAAGACAGGCGCCCTTAAGGAAAACAACAAAAATCTGTCCGGAGAAGACGCGAGAGAGGGTATCTGCGCCGTTGTCAGCGTAAAACTCCCCGACGCGCAGTTCGAGAGCCAGACAAAAGCTAAACTCGGCAACTCCGAAGTCAGAAATATTGTAGACAATATCGTTAACGAGAAACTATCCGAATTTTTTGAAGAAAATCCTTCTGTCGCAAAGCTTATCGTTGAAAAAGCTCTCGCCGCGAGCCGCGCGAGAGAAGCAGCGAGAAAGGCGAGAGAGCTGACGAGAAGAAAGGGTGCGCTCGAGGGAATGACTCTTCCCGGAAAGCTTGCCGACTGCAACGAAAAAAGAGCTGAACTCACGGAGCTCTTTCTCGTGGAGGGAGATTCCGCGGGAGGTTCGGCTAAGACAGGACGCGACAGTCTCTATCAGGCGATCCTTCCGCTCAGAGGAAAGATACTTAACGTTGAAAAATCGAGACTTGACAGAGTTTACGGTTCCGAATCGATCAGAAACATAATTCAGGTGCTCGGCTGCGGGGTCGGAGAGGACATTGACCTCACGAAGCTTCGCTACGGAAAGATTATCATCATGGCGGATGCCGACGTCGACGGATCGCACATACAGATCCTGATATTGACCCTGCTCTTCAGACACATGAGAAAGCTGATTGAGGAAGGACACGTTTATCTTGCAATGCCTCCGCTCTATAAAGTGTCCAAAGGAAAGAAATACACATACGCATATACAGACGAAGAGCGCGACGAAAAAGTTGCCGAGATGGGACAGGGAGCCGTTGCGAGCCGCTATAAAGGTCTCGGTGAAATGAACCCGGAACAGCTTTGGGAAACGACGATGGACCCGGAGAAGAGAACGATCCTTCGCGTCGATATAAACGATGCAATGAGGTGCGATGAAATATTCTCGCTCCTCATGGGTGACGACGTTGAACCGAGACGCGAGTTCATCGAAAAGAACGCGAAATACGTAACGAATCTCGATATTTAAAAAACGGAAAGATCATTTATGAAATATATTACCGTGACGCTGAATCCGGCAATAGATCAGACTTATACGCTTGACTCTCCGCTCAAGACCGGCGCAGTGAACCGCGCGGCAGAGATGTGCACCATATCTTACAGCGGGAAAGGGATCAACGTATCTAAGGAGCTGCTGAAGCGCGGTGTCGATTCAAAGGTGCTCTGTCTTCTCGGAGAGGAAGACGGAGACGAAGTATATAAAAAGCTCGTATCAAAGAATCTGAATCTGTTTGCCGTCAGAACGCGCGGAAGGATAAGGCGCAATATTTCGGCGATAGACCCGAACGGGATCAGCGTGGAAATAAACGAACCGGGGGACGAGGCGGACCTTGAAGATATAGTAAAGGTGCTCGCTTTGTTCGACAAGCTCATAAAAGAGCCCGAGAAAAAGGTCGTCGTCATAAGCGGCAGCACGCCTCCGGGATTCAGAAACGACATTTACAAAAGAATGACTATCAGCGCAAAGGAAAGACGCGCCACGGTCATCCTCGACGCCGACGGAGAACTTCTGAGGCGAGGAATAGAAGGCGGACCCGATCTTATCAAGCCGAACGAATATGAGCTTTCTTCTCTTACGGGATGCTCGCTTGAAGGAGATGACGAGCAGGTAAAGCTTTCCGCTCTCGCCGCGGCATCCGTTTTATACGAAAAGACCGGGGTAGAGGTCTTGTGTACTCTAGGCGGAAAGGGAAGCGTATTTGTCGGAAAGGAAGGACAGTTCGTCTGCCCCGCGGAAAAGATCTCAGCAAAAAGATCGAAGGGCGCAGGAGACATTTTCCTTGCAAACTACGTTTACGAAAGATATGAAAAGAGTAAGAGCTCCTTTGAAGCTATGAAGAGGGCCACCGAAAGAACTGCGGCGGCGCTGGAAAAATAGCCTATCCGGAAAAACCTATTTTCGCCGGGCGGCGGATGAAAGGAAGACAATACTTTGGAAGAAAACAGAAACATTGAATTTGAGAATCAGAAGATCGTACCGATCAATATGGAGGGACAGGTAAAATCCGCGTTCCTTGCATATTCGATGTCGGTCCTGACGAGCCGAGCTCTTCCGGACGTAAGGGACGGTATGAAGCCCGGTCAGAGAAGAATTCTTTACGCAATGTATGAGGACAATCTGACAAGCTCCAATTCATTCAGAAAATCCGCGACAACGGTCGGTAACGTGCTCGGCCGCTACCATCCCCACGGAGACGCAGCGGTCTACGGAACGATGGTAAGAATGGCGCAGACGTTTTCCTACAGATACCCTCTTGTTCAGGGTCAGGGAAACTTCGGCTCGATAGACGGAGACCCGCCGGCGGCATACCGTTACACCGAATCGAGGCTTGCGAAGATCTCGGACGAGCTTATGCGAGATATAGAAAAGAACGTCGTCGATATGGCTCAGAACTTCGACTATACGAGGACGGAGCCGACGGTCCTTCCCTCGCGATTTCCGAATCTCCTTGTAAACGGAACGGTCGGTATCGCCGTAGGTATGGCGACAAATATCCCGCCGCACAATCTCGGAGAGATAGTGGACGGAACGATATATTATATGGAAAATCCCGAGGCGACGGTGGACGAGCTGATGCAGTTCATAAAGGGTCCCGATTTTCCGACCGCTGGCATCATTTACGGCCTTTCCGGCATAAGAAACGCATATGAGACCGGCAAGGGAAGGATAATGATCAGGGCGAAGGCGGACGTCAACGAGGACAAACGCCGCATCATCATCACGGAGATCCCCTATATGGTGAACAAATCCGCGCTCATCGAATCGATGGCGGATCAGGTCAAGGAAAAGAGGATCGACGGAGTCACGGCCATCCGCGACGAGTCCGACAAGAAAGGTATCAGGATAGTCGTAGAGTACAGAAAAGACGTCAACGGACAGATCATCCTCAATCAATTCTATAAACTGACGAAGCTTCAGGACACCTTTGCGGTAAATATGATCGCTCTCGTCAACGGAGTCCCGCGCACGCTCACTCTCACTCAGATAATCAAGAATTACGTCGATTTCCAGGAGGAAGTCATCGAGCGCAGAACGAGATTCGATCTCGAAAAGGCGCAGAAAGAAGAGCATATTTACAACGGTTACAAGATAGCTGTCGACAATATCGATGAAGTGATCGATATCATCAGGAATTCGACCGACGTCGCCGGAGCGAAACAGAATCTTATGATCAGATTCGATCTCTCCGAGGAACAGGCGCAGGCGATCGTTTCCATGACCCTCGGCCGTCTTTCCGGTATGGAGCGCGCGAAGATCGAGAACAAGCTCGCGGAGCTGCGCGCGACTATCGCCGAGCTTTCCGCGATCCTTGCGGACAAGTCGAAGATCATAGAGATCATCAAGGAAGATCTGCTTGAAATAAAGAGAAAATACGGCGACGACAGAAAGACAGTCATCGTTGAGTCTCACGACGATATAGACATCGAGGATCTTATAGAACGTCACGAGTGCGTTATTACGACGACCAACGCGGGATACATCAAGAGACAGCCTTCCTCCACTTATACCGCTCAGCACCGCGGAGGACGCGGCAGAACGGGCATGAAGACGAAGGAAGAAGACTTTATAGAGAGTGTGATCGTCACGAATTCCCATTCGATCCTGCTCTTCTTCACGAACTTCGGAAAAGTTTTCGCCAAGAAAGCATATCAGATACCCGAAGCGGGACCCAATGCAAAGGGTACGAACATAGTGAATCTGCTTGAGATCTCGGAAAACGAAAAAATAACGACGGTCATCGAGATACCCGAATTCAGGGACGACGAATATCTCGTCATGGTCACGAAATACGGCGTCATCAAGAGAACGCCGCTGTCCGAGTACAGCTATCAGAGACGCGGCGGTAAGATCGCGATCAATCTCGACGAGGGAGACGAGCTGATCTTCGTATCCAGGACCGACGGCAACTGCGACGTGCTTATCGCGACGAGGAACGGCCTCGGCGCAAGATTCTCCGAGGGACGGGTTTCCGTCGTCGGAAGAACTGCCAGAGGCGTTCGCGGTATCAAGCTGAAGGGCGATGACTTCGTCGTGGGAGCGGCTCTGATTGTAAATACGGAGGAATGGCAGGAAAAATACAAGCTCGTCACGATCACGGAGAACGGCTTCGGAAAGCGTACCGAAGCGTCTCAGTTCGACGCGAAGGGCAGAGGAACGCAGGGCGTCATCTGCCACAATATCAGCGATAAGACAGGACTTCTTTGCGGCATTAAGGTCGTCTCCGACGACAAGGATCTGCTCCTGATAACCGATACGGGAATAATGATAAAGACCCCCGTCGACGACGTACCGATTTACGGGCGCGGAGCCGCCGGAGTAAAGATAATCAAACTCGTCGACGACGCAAAGGTGGTGCATTTCGCATACACGGAAAAACTGTCCGACAAAGACGAGGACGCTGAGGGCGAAGAAGCGGAGACAGCAGAGCTTGGAGCGGATAACGCACAGGCGGAGCCCGGCGCAACGCTTGAAGTCGCCGGCGCACCCGCAGCCTCTGAACCTTTCGACAGAGAAAGCGCTCCGTACGTCGGCGAAGGAATAGACAAACTGCTCGAAGCCGCAGAGAGAGAAGCGGAAGAAAATGAAGCGGAATAAAGAACACGCGGCGCCAGTACGCCTGAACGATCTGCGCGGAGCGGCGATAAATCTGTTCGCTCTTTATACCGCGGCTGCAGCTGCGGCGCTTATAATCAGCGGCAAGATAATCCCCATGCCTCTTGCGGAGATATGCGCATTCGCATACGTTTTCGCAAAGCAGGGAAAGATCGTCTTCGCCGTACTGCTCGCGGTCGTATTCGTCGCCGCGCTGGTTCTTTGCTTCCTGTTGTCAAAGCGTGCGAGCAGAAGGATCGCGGCGCTGAAGATCCCTGTGTTCGTCGTTCTGGCGGCGGACCTCGTTATACACGCGTACGTTTTTCTCGCTGCAGAGGGTTATCAGTGGAACTACCTCGTCAGCGCATTTCTTGACGCGGTGTTGGCTGTACTTATAACCGTCGGAGAAAAACACACCGGGAAATGAGCGGAAAATCCGCAGAAAGGACCGATATGAAAAAGATCATTGTCTTTTCGCTTACCCTGCTTTTGTGCTTTTCCTTATTTATCTCATGCTCAAGCGGGATGACGGAAGAAGAGCTGAAAAATACCGTGGGAGACCTTCTCGAAAAGAGCGTCACTGTGAATGAGATATACTTCGGCACGGGGCTCCCCCATGCGCCGGCGACAGGCATCGCAGATAATGCTCAGGATTATGACGAACCTCCCGCCGAATACTGCGACGTGGTCTCCGTGAACTACAAGTCGGTAGACGACCTTAAAGCAGCGGCGCTTGAAGTGTACACCGAATCGTACTGCGACAGTATTTTTGAAATGACCTTTTTGGGTATGCAGAACGACGACGGAACGATATTCAGATACGCACGATTCATCGACAGCTTTGAAGGCACTCTCCAGATCAGGGCTGACGCCGCAGACGATGCGATAACGCTCGGCAGGGAATACGATCTGTCGACTCTCAAGATATTGAGAGAAGGATCAGATTATGTGTACTTCACTCTTGATTCGTCTCTCAACGGTAAAAACGAGACGGTACAGCTTTGCATCAAAAAAGGAGACTCAGGCTGGCGGTTCGATACGCCGACGTATTGATATGAAAAAAACAAAAAACAGGACGCGGAACGCCGCGTCCTGTTTTTATGCTGCCGTCAGCAATTATAAACTCATGATAAAGTTTTCAACGATCTTTGCGGAAATCTTCGCAGCTTTTTCGGAGAAAGTCGAGTAGTCCATCGTTGAGTTGCCGTCGGCGGAATCGGAGATCGCGCGTATCACGGCGAACGGCACTTTGTTGACAGTGCAGACATGGCCTATCGCGCCGCCCTCCATTTCACACGCAACGGCGGAAAAACCCTTTGCGAGCGCGCGCTTTTCCTCGGCGGAACAGATGAATCTGTCTCCCGACGCTATTATTCCGTATTCGCATCCGAGTCCCATACCTTTTACTATCCCTTCGAGCGCCAGCCCTATCGCAGGATCGGCGTGTATCTCGACCGAATCGAGGCCCGATACCTGACCTTTTCGGTCCCCGAGCGCGGAGGTATCGAAGTCGTGCTGAACGACTGCTTTCGCTATCGCAACGTCTAGGGTCGACAGCTTTCCGGAAAGAGAACCCGCGACTCCGGTGTTTATGATCAGCTCGGGGGAATACTTAAGTATCATAGCTTCGGTGCACGTTGCGGCAAAGACTTTTCCGATGCCGCACTTTGCGACGACGGCGTGTCTGCCGAAGAGCTTTCCGCTTACAAATTCGATATTTGAGATCTTTTCTGTCCTTGCGTCCTCAAGAAGCCCTTTCAGGATATCGACCTCTATGTCCATGGCGCCAATAATTCCGATCATTCCGTCACCTCCGGGGATCAGTCCTCAGCCGTGATATATTTTCCGTATTTGACGAAATAGTCGATCCCCGACCAGAGCGTCATAACGGTCATTATCCCCATGGTTATGTACGAAAGCACGTGGCTTTCGCTGAAGCAGGGGAAAATAACGGGTTCGAGCATTATCGTGATTATGCAAACCATCTGAGTGACCGTCTTTATCTTTCCGAGCCAGCTTGCGGCGATAACGAGATTGCTCTTTCCCGCGACGATAAGTCTCATCGAAGTGACCGCGAGCTCGCGGAACATAACTATTGCCGCTGCCCATACGAACACGCGGTTCAGGTCTGCGTACTTGACGAGTATGCCGAGAAGCGCTGCGAAAACGATGAATTTATCAGCGAGCGGATCGAGAAATTTCCCGAAGTTCGTGATCATATTGTACTTTCTCGCGATGATGCCGTCGAGGGTGTCGGTTATGCAGGTCAGCGTGTAGACCGACGCGCATACGATCCGCGAGACCGTGTCGCTGTTGAAGTTGACCGCGACCATAAGCACGAGAAAAACGGGAACCATTATTATTCTGAAAAGGGTGAGCTTGTTCGGGATGTTGAGTTTCATAAAATGCCTCGGTTTTATATCTTGTCTCAGATTATCTTGACGGCGCCGGCGGGTCTGACGGACAATATCTTACAGCTTCCCGCGCCGAAATAATACTCCATATATTCTTTATAAGACGGGGCAAGCTCCGTCGGAACGAACGCTTCGATCGTTCCCGCAAATCCACCGCCCTGAATACGCCACGCTGCCTTTGCGTCTTTCAGAAATCTTTCGGATAGATACAGCGCAAAGGAAATGGATTGTTCATTCACAGAAGCGGGAGAATAGACGTTCTGCAGATAGCAGTAGCTCGACCTTCCCGATTCCCGAACGAGAGACAGGAAGGCATCCGTATCACCGCTTTCAAGGGCGGCGATCTGTTTCTCGACCCGTTCCGTTTCGTCGAAGAAATGGAAGGCTCTTAGAAGCGCGCGGTCGCCGAGCTCGCGTCTTATCAACGATGAGTTTTCGTCGAGCGCGGCACGGTCAAGCTCGCAGAGGCGGCTCTTCGAGAAGAGGGCGGCAACCGACTTCATTTCCTCTGCCACAGAAGCGTAGTCGGAGCTGAGATCGGAATGAGAACTTCCGGTGTTCGTTATACAGAGCGACAGCCCGCTCTTCGTAAAATCGCAGTTGATGCTTTTTACGGCGGGGTCGGTGACGGATGAAAAATCGATCCCCGAAAGACCGCCGGTGACGCATGCGAGCTGATCCATAAGACCGCAGGGTTTTCCGTAGAATACGTTTTCGGCGTACTGTGCGGATAAGGCGATCTCTTTGGTGTCGACGTTGTTCGTATTGTAAAAATACGAGAGCATCTTTCCGATTGCGACCTCGAACGCCGCGGAGGACGAAAGTCCGGAGCCCTTGATGACGTTCGACGCAGTATAGGCGTCGAAGCCTCCGACGAAATATCCGCGGGCACGGAATGCGTGCTTCATACCCGCGATAAGAGAAGAAGATTTGAAAAACTTCCCGGGGTCCGGTTCGTCTCCTTCGCTCTCACCGACAACGTCTTCTTCGAAGCCTTCGCTCTTAATACGTATGATTCCGTCGTCTCTTTTCGAGGCGACGCAGATTATGTCGAGATTTATCGCGGCGGCGATAACTTTTCCGCCGTTATGGTCGGTGTGGTTGCCGGAGATCTCGCTCCTGCCTCCCACGGAAAAGACCGCGATATCGCGTTCGTCTCCGTAAAGGCGGCAAAAAGAATCGACGGCGCCTGAAAGGCGCACTTTATAATCCGGAAGAGCATTCGGACCGATCGCAAGAAGGTCTCTGATGATCGCGTCCGCGGAGCCTGATTCAATGATTTTTATCACTGTTGACGGAAGCATCGTTTCACCTCCGAAGTAGCATCTGTTTCAAATGACGGAACATAATACCGTAATAGCTATTATACTATTTTTTTATTAATAATTCAACCCTTTTGAACAGATTGGCGGCAAAAATGACGGAGGGGCAAAAATCAAGCCCCTCCGGTAGCGTCAATATTGTCAGCTGACGAGCAGCTTTTTCATTTCACGGGCGTCCACTGCATTTATGATCCCGTCGCAGTTTACGTCCGCGTTATCGGCGATCACGTTTGAGGGAGCGAAATCTGCGAGGATCTTTTTCAAGATACCGTAATCTTTTGTTGTTACGATATTGTCTCCGTTCAAATCGCCCGCAAGAAAATACTCATATTCGACTGCGACTCCGCATTCGGTACACCGCTTGACTCTGAATCCCTGAACGTCATTCATAGGCGAGGACTTTATGAGAATTTCCCATTCCTCTGATACGTTGTGCCCGAGAGGCGGTACCGCGACCTCTTCAAGGATCTCTCCGCATACAGAGCATACCGTTGCGACGCATCCGGGCTCTGTGCAGGTGGGTTCGGATAAAATCGTTTGCTCGTCCGACGCACGGTGTCCTGTCGGAGCGAGATAGATCGTATCTCCGCACGGTTCCCCGCATTCGATGCACAGATAAGAGATAGAGCCTCTTTCGGTGCAGGTCGGCTGAGCGATCACGGGAGACGAGTAATTCGGAGAGTGTCCCGCAGCAGGGATGACCTCGATATTATCTGTAAATCCGCACGCAAGACATTTTCTGAAGATACCGCCGTCTTCCGTACAGGAAGCTTCCGTTATCTCTTCTTCGCCGAATGAGTGCTCTCCCGGCTCGACTTCAAATCTGTAAAGCTCCTTGCCGCAATAACGGCAGCCCATGACGCCTTCTCCGCCCTCCGCGCAGTCGGGATAATAGAGGACGTTTCCTTCTTCGCACAGGCAGTCAAAGACCATAAAGCAATCATTTGCATATTCCTGGGCTGCTCCGCCGCCTTTTGCGTGTATAATAAAGCCCATATTGGGAGTCGGAGCCCCTGCGTAGCTTTCAAAGAAGTAACCGAGCGCGAACGTTCCGATCTTCTCAACGGTGTCGGGGAGAGTGATCTCTTTGAGGTTTGACAGATTAATAAGGGCGCTGTCCATAATCACCTCGACGTTGCCGAGGATGTTGATATTTTTAACATTGGACTGCGACATTATCGTGTTTTTCGATATAACGGTAACCGACGTCGGAATATTGACTGTCGCAGTAACAGTACCTTTGTAGGCAAGAGAGTATCCGCAGAGGGAATTTACTCCCTGTCCGAGCGTTTTGTAATACCCGGTGTCATTTAAAGCAGTGGCGTCAAACAGCTCGAGGTTTGCGGGAAGCACGATGTTTTTCAGCAGCGTACATCCGCTGAACGCATATTCGCGGATCACCTTCGTATCGGGAGGGATGCTCAGTTTGGAAAGAGAAGTACAGCCGGAAAACGCTGCGGCTTCTATGCTGAAAAGCTCACCCGGGAGGGTCAGCGAGGTAAGCGAGGTGTTTTTATAAAATGCGTAAGCTCCGATCTCCGTTACGCTGTCGCTGATCTTAACTGTTTTCACGTTCGGAAACATATGAAAGCAGTAGCTTCCGACTCGTGTAACGCCCTGTCCGATGACTATGCTTTTTACGCTTTTGCGCATTTCGTACCAGGGTGTCAGCGAACCTCTTTCATAATCGGGAAGAGGTCCGGTACCGCTGACCGTAAGCGCGCCTGTCGATTCTATCAGACTGACCGTGATATCGTCGCCGACGTAATAGACGGAATCAGCCGCCAGAACTGACGTCGGGATCATCGGGAGAATTAAAAGCGCGATAAGTATGACGCAAAGTACTTTTCTCATATGTTACTCCGTTAATACTGCGGAACTGATCCGGTTTCCGCAAACTTCCTCAGAGTGATGACGTCCTTGGAGTCGATCTCTCCGTCCGGAAAAAAGTCGATGTTGGCCGCGTAAAATGACGTTATAGGAGAGATCATGGCGTTGTTGAGAGCGTACAGAGCGGCGCCGTATGCGCCGTTCGGGTCGACCAAAGCCCCTTCCGAATCGAACCACTCCGTTCTCGTGACGTACCCGCAGACTGTACAGACGTAAACGCGGCAGCCGTAAACGGTATCGTCTTCTGCCGGCAGGTTAAGTATTCTCGGCTCGCTTGACGGTATGTGTTCAAGCTTCGGGACAGCTTTTACCGAGACAGCTTCGCCGCAAACCGTGCAGAGGATCGCGTCAGCGCCTTCTTCGGTACAGCTCGGGTCGACGATCCGTGAGTAATCCGCGGAGGGCGTATGAGTCTTTTTCTCAAGGGGAATGGTCTCGGCAGGCGCCCCGCATACGGTACAGAGGCGCGCCGCGAGTCCGCGGCAGCCGCAGCCGCCCATTTGAACGACCGTCCATTCGTCTGAAGCGATGTGGCCGAACGCGGGAACGCGGTCTGTGATGTCCGTCGCACCGCATACAGAACAGGTAAGAAGAGTGTACCCGTCGTCGGTGCATGTCGCGGGGATCACTTCGGCGTTGTATGTATGCTCGGCAGTCGGCAACAGTTCTCTTTCGATACAGCAGCCGCAATAGTCGCAGATCCTGCGGCGCATCACGCCTTCGCTGCAGTTTGAAGAGCTGAAGACCGTGCTGAATTTATGCCTGCAGACGTAGTCGAGACCTTCGGCGCATGCATATTCTTCAGCGGCGCAAGCGCCTTTTCCGTATATGGTGAATACGTCGACATTATAGTAAGTCATATCGGCCGCTCGCTTGCCGAGGCAGTTTTCGCCGAGATAAGTAACTGTCGGAGGCACGTAGATCGAATTCAGCTTGCTGCAGTCGCGGAAAGCAAATGCGCCTATGCTTTCGAGTGAAGACGGCAAATTTACAGAAGAGAGACCGGTGCTTCCGGAAAAAGCGTGATCGGCGATCATCGTGACCCCTTCCGGGACGGTCAGAGTCTGCCCGGAATACTTGCCCTTGCACATCAGCACTTTACCGTTGAACATGGTATAAACGCCGTCGCTAAGAGCGGAATAATAAGCCGTATTTCCTAGGAACAGATTGCTTACCCTTATCGGATCGGTATCATCGGCAAAATAAACCTTGGAGAGAGATAAGCAGTCGGAAAACGCGTATGAGTCCATGTACTTGAGCTCGGACCCGAATGAAACGGTCGTAAGCGGACACGCCTGAAACGCGAGCGAATCGATCCTTTCGATATGGGAAATATTTAATTCCCGAAGAGAGGAGCAGCTCTTGAAGGCATATTCGAGTATGGTCTTGCAGTTGTCCGGGATGATCAGGGTTTTGAGCACTCTGCAATCCGAGCAGAACGACTGCGGTATAGTCTCCAATCCCGTTCCGATCTTCATATACTTCAAAGCCGTACAGCCGGAAAAAGCGGACGCCGATATACTTTCGATGCTGTCGGGAAGAACGGCGTATCTCAGATTGGTCATAAAAGAAAAGGAATGTTCTCCCAGTTCCTTCAGCGAGTTCTCGGGAAATTTGATCTCCGATACGGTTTCAAGTCTTGAAAAAGCGTTTTCTCCGATATAGGTACAGCCTTCTTCGATAACGAGCCTTGCCGCGGAGTTGGAATAGTATCTCCACGGGGGCTCGGTAGAGAGGGCGCTCGGCGAGATACGCGTGTAGTCGTACATCGGACCTTCACCGCTTATGGTAAGTACCGCGTCCTTGTATTTCCACCTGAGGGACGGTCCGCAGACCCCCTCTGTTTCCGTCGCGGAAAGGGAAGAAAACGCAGGCAGCGCAAGAAGAACGGCGCAAATGACCGAAAGTATTTTTAGCATCGTCTTCATTTTCATGACTTCTCCTTTCCAAACGTATAATCGATTTATTATAGCATATAGTATTAAATTATTCAATAGAAAAAGGATAAAAAACAAAATCGGGGCAAATAGAAATTTCAATCGTAAAGTTGTGAAAAATGCCCAACGGTAAATCCTTTTTGAACAATTCCGATATTACTTGACTTGTGCGGTCAAATAAAGTATACTCTTTTTGAAGTAAGTCGGACTGTCGCGTGCCGTTGTGCCGAAAGGTATCGGTATGAGGAAAGTCCGGGCTTCACAGGGCAGGATAACGGATAACGTCCGCCGGAGGCGACTCCCGGGAAAGTGCAACAGAA
>JAFSUU010000009.1 GCA_017445115.1 Clostridia bacterium
CAAGAACCGTATATGCGAAGATCCTTCTCCTCGTGAGCCACTTTACAGTGTCTCCCGGTCCCGTGAACCCCAAAAATCTGACGATTTTTGAGGACCCCGGTACGGATCAGGATGACAGAGAGGGAGAGTTTTACTGACATTGAGTTTATTCAGCAATTATTTATCGTTCGGAAAATGATATATTTCAAATCTTCGCTTTGAAATATGATATACCGGCAGTAAAACTGCCGGCATGATATCTGCCCTGCGGTCAGATGATATCCGACGCGATGCGTCGGATGAGGAATATCGTAAGCATAGAAGGATAACATTTCCCAAAAGCTTTTTGAAAGGGGAGCGGGGGAGACTTTTTCTCGAAAAAGTCTCCCCCGCATTATTATTCTATTCTTTTATAAACCGCCGTGTTATTTCACAAAAATCTTTTTCTTTGCATAGACCCCTGCGGCGAGGGAGATGAGGGCGAGGGCTGAAATGAAGATCAGCGTTACCACGTTATCGCCCGTCTGGTGCGACACGGGGGCGTCTTTGATCGTCAGAGTGATCTCACTCTCGGCGTCGTCAAAGACCGCCGTGAAGACGTGCTCGCCTGAGGACAGAGCCTCGAGCGTCTCAGCCTTAAGAGTGATCACCGTGCTGCCTCGTTTCGCCGTGTAGTCTTTGTCTCTGACCAAAGTCTTTCCGTCCATCTTCGCGCCTGCGAAGTGGTCGAAGCACGAGTCTAAATCAAAGCTGCGATTGAACGGTAAGACGAGATCTTTTCCGCTGCCCTTTGTCCATACGTAAGTCTCTCCGCCCTCTGCGGGGTATTCCGGCTTTTCGTTAACGGTCAGCGTACCGTTCACATAAGTGATATTGTAGCAACCGGTCACGTCCTCGCCATTGGCGTTCACGATCTTCGCAGCACTCGGAACGTTCTCACTGCTGCCGGGATCAGTCTGACTGCCGGTGACAGTGACGGACTCAACGGAGTCCCCTGCGGCAAGACCTTCCGCGGTAAAACTGTTTTTCGTCAGCGCCGTCTCGTTGTACGTCCGGACGTCGCTGTCCGCAGTGATCGTTATCTCGTACCTGCCTATGCTCAGCGTGCCGGCGGTTGTTCTGACGCTGCTGTAGCTGTTCGCGTTTGTGAGAACGTACGTAAAGGTGTTGTTCTCGCTGTAATCCGCTTTATAGTACCTCACGCCCGCCGACGTCGCGGTGACCGTCACCGTGTCGCCCGTGGGGAGCGTAAAGATCTTGCCGGACGCGTCCGCGTCGATCGGCGTGCCGTCGTAGATCACCGTGTAGGCCTCGTCGGTATGAGTCTCGCCGTCGTAGGTCCAGCTCTTGTCGGAGGAGCTGATCATCAGCGGCGCTGCGACCGGGGAGATCGTCAGCATTGCTTCCGCGGTCGCCACGTTGCTGTAGTTGGGGTTCGTGGCCTTCACATAGACGGTATACTCACCCGCGCCCGTCTTTTTGAGACTGCTCAGGTCGGATACGTACGTTCCGTCTTGCTCGAAGCTGTAGGAGTACGACGTCACCCCGGAGATCGCATTGGTCGTCGGGGTCTTTGTATTCGATTTCTCCGATCCGTCATAAGTATACGCGTCGTCGTCCAGACTGACGGTCAGCCCGCTTATCGGTTTTATCTTTGCAACTGTGCATTTAGCAGCGCTGTCGAAGTGGTCGCTGTCGCCCGAGACCTTATACCATATATAATACGTTCCGGCATCGGTTTTCGTGGGCAGCTCCGTGTCCCAACCGTCCGTCGGAGCGGTGACGTTGTCCTCGCCGAAGGCGTACACCATCGCGCCGCCGATCGCAATGCCGTTATGGGAAAGCAGCGCCTGCGCGGAGCCGGTATAGTCAAGCTCCTGACCTTCCGCGTCCATCAGGATCGAGGAGTCCGTCTTTGCCTTCCACCTGGCGGTCACGGTCACAACTCCGTTAAACGCGCAGTTGTCGGAGATGAGGACATCGCTGTCCACATAGTAGACCCCGTCAGCGCCGCTGACGTCCCACCAGTTGAAGGTTTTATCATTCTCGTAATCATCCTTCGGCGGTGTGAAGGTACACGGCGGGAGTTTGAGCTTTTCGCCCTCCGAGATCGTCGTCGGGTCAATGCTGCCGGATCCATCGCCGGCACTGAATATGACCTGATACTGTCCCACGGGGAAGGTGACGATCTGGTAATACTTCGTCTGTAATCCCGAGGTATAGGTGAACGGCGCGCCGGTCGAACTGATTTCCAGTCTGCCCGCTCTTGTCTTATAGGCGTCATAGCCGGTCCCCGCCATCGCGTTTTTCACATTGCCCTGGATCGCCGCCATATATCCTTTGGCAGCAAAGGACGAAACGCCCGCTTCGATGACAACATGGCTGTCGGAGCCCACACGCACGCCGTAGTCCGCGTCGTTGTTGCCGAGCGTAAACGTGCCGCTGCTGAAAACCACCGAGCCGCGGCTGTTGATCGCCGAGCTGTAGTACTTAAAGCCTCCGACGCTGTCGATGAGCAGACTGCCGTCGCCGGAGAAGGTAAGCGTGCCGCCGCCGTCGTTCACTATGCCGCAGTCGCCGGATTTCGTTCCGATCGGCGTGATATGGTTCACGCCGGACAGGGAGATCGTCAGAGCGTCCGCGCCGCTGTAATAGATCGCGGCGCCGTTTCCGTTGTCGTCAAACACGTGACCCTGCCCCTGATACGTATATCCGTTAAGCGTCAGCGTGTTTGTTTCGGGTACATAGTTCCAGCCGTCGCCGGAGGTGCAGGCGCTCGTGACCTCGGTATCGCCGACCCAGAGGTTGTAATGGATGAAGGTGAACTTGACTTTCTTGTAGCCAAGCGCGGCGCCTTCCGTGTTGACCGCGATCGCCGTACCTTCTCCCGTGCCCTCGGCGTTGTTCCAGCCGATTCCGTCGGTAAGATTCTTTACTGTGATCTGGTCTTCTAAAGCCGAACTGTTGCCGGTCGACACAAAGGAAACAACGCCGTCACCGATCGTAAGAGTATGAGGTTCGGAGCTGCTCATGACACCGCAGCTCAGCTCTGCATCGACGCTCGCGGCGTATACGGTCCCTCCGCTGATATCGAAGTCGTCGCCAATGAGAACTCCCGCGCTGAACTCCTTCGCTTTTCCGCCCAGAGCAGTCACTTTGCCGCCGGAGATCTCCATTTTACCTTTCGCAAAGATACCGTAGCTTATATAGTCGTCCGCTTCGCCGCCTGCGGCGTATACGTCGCCGTCCTTTATGGTGAGGTCGCCGAATACGTCAACGGCGCGGGACATTCCTCCCGCGTGACCGCAGACGAATCTCAGAACGCCGCCGTTGACTGTGAGCGATTCGCCAGCGTATAAGCCGAAATTCATTTTTTTTGCGTCACAGACCGTGACGTCAAGCGAGCCGGAGCCTGAAATATTGACGCCGCCGCAAGAGTATATACCGGCGGGGTATTCCGCATCGTTTACTGTCAGTGAAACGGAGTTTTCCCCTTCAATGACAAGATTGAGCGTATCGCTTCCGAGATAGGTGATCGCGGCGACTGAATCACTCAGACTGAACACTTTCGAACTGTTGTCTGTAAACGCATGTCCGTCGCCCTCGTACGTGAAGTTATTGAGCGTCAGCGTGTTGGTCGAAGGGACGTACTCCCAGCCGTTGCCGGAAGTACAGTTCTTCGTGACCTCGGTATCTCCGACCCAGAGGAAGTGGTCGAGGACAGTATAAGCTTCCAAAAACGCAGCTGAATGCATGGAATAATACGGTTCATATCCCATGTGCTCATCGTCGTAGAAATCTGCGGTAACGTTATAAGCTTGCGCCGGCAGAACGCCCGGATGGAAAGTGGCGACACCGTTTTCGATCTCTGAATCGTATACGTAAGAGGGTATATCTTGTCCCATTATTGTGATCGTGATAAAGCCGACCGCGTCTTCGTTGATATGTATGTATATCGTTCCGCCACTGAGAGGGGTGCCGGGTATGCTGTCCATTGTTATCGTCGGCTCGATACGGTCTCCAGAATCGACGGGATCATTGAGCAACACCTCAAATTCGGAGCCGTCTTTCGCAGTCGCGGTGATACCGCTAACGCCGACAGACGCGCCTGCGGAGGAGCCGTTTTTGTAATGGCAGGATAACCTCATAAGAGAAGTGCCGGTATCCGAAGAAAAACCCGTCTCGGAATAAAGACTGAAAACGCCGCTTTCTTCGTCGAATGAGACGGCGGAAGCACCGCCTCCGAGTTTTTCAGCCGTTATCCAGACCTTTGACGAATCTTTGTCTAAAATCAGCTCGTCCGGTATATTGATAGTGAATTCCAGCTTTTGCAGATCCTTAACCGCGCCGATCTTGACGAAAGCTATTATTTGGTCGATGTCGTCCGGATTGCTCGATGATATAACGTGAAGCTTAAGCTTATCCGCGTTAGCCGGAACGAGCTTGATGCAGCCGTCATACCATCCGTCGCCGCCGTCCTTGTTCGGACGGAAGTGGACGTTATAGACCCCGTCCGCCGCGACAGTATAGGCATCATCACGGCTCTCCGGGAAATAGACTTTTTGCGCCCCATAAAAGGGAGCTTTCTGAACGATCTGCAATTCGCAGTCTTTCGATAAGGTTTTACCGAGGAGAACGTATTCGTTCCCTCCGAAACCTTCCACTTCGGTCAAAACGTCGTTCTCCGTGGATGTCCAGTCGTTGAACGTTCCGATCAGCATATAGTTTGAGCCGCCTACCATGCCGCCGGCAAACGCCGCCGCCGGCAGAAGCGCCAACAGCATACAAAGCGTCAGAATCAGACTGATGATCCTCTTGTTTTTCATGATCCGTACCTCTTTTTGAGATATAATTAAAAATATTTTCCATAATAACTATATCATACAAATTTTGCAAAGTCAATAAATAATTATTATTATGTTTGTGAATAAATATTTATGCGCGAGTATCGCGCATAAATCAATGAATTGCTCCTTTTCGTCCCAACGAACCGCGTCCCCGCGATTCGCCGGGGGTCCCGAATTCGGAGCATGAATTGTTCCTGCGGAACATGAATTGCGCTGCGGCGCATGGGGCATAAGAGGAGCAATTCAAACATGACGGATTGCCGTCAATTCATGGAGCGAAGCGAGAAATCATGACGCGATAGCGTCAAATCATTTCACGCCGCGTTGCGGCTACACCTCAACAGTCATAGACGCTTGCGGAGCAAGCGTTACAAGTATTTGCACAAAAACCGGGCTCGGAGAATCCGAGCCCGGTTCAGACTGAAGACAAACTTGGTAGAGCGGCAATGATAGGACGGTTAATGAAGTAAGCATAACATCATAAAAAGATTTCGTTTCGCCGAAAATCAAAGAGGCGGGGGATACGGATAAACCCGAATCCCCCGCCGTCATTGCCTTTCGGCGCTCTCGCCGTTCGACGTATTCATATACGCCTGACGCGCCGAGATCACCAAATCTACCGGCGTTTCTCTTCGTCTGTTCGGAGAATCCGAGCCCGGTTTTAATTAGAATTAATGGAATCATTTATAATTATTGAAGAATTCTTCGACGGTTTTGCGGTCGGCACCGCATTTTCCGGTGATCATAGCGGGAGAACCGCCGCCGCGCCCAGAGATCGCGCCGTTTATCGACGGGGCGAGAGCCTTTAAGTCGTCCTTTTCCGAACGGATGATATATCTATAATCCTTTTCTTTGCCGATAAATCCCGCGGCGACGCGGCAGAGATTTGCTGCGCCGTTCAGAAATTCGCGGACTGCCTCGGGATCCTCTGCCTCGAAGAAGAAGCAGAGCGCGCCGTCGGTACTCTCGAGCGTTTCGAGCTTTTTTGCCATAAGCTCACGCTCCGCGTGACGCAGGCGGTACGCGGTATTTGCAAGCTCCTCGCGAAGTCTGTCGACTGCCGCGGCGACGTCGTCACGCGCGACTGAGAACGACTCGGCGAGCGAAGTCAGCGCGGCGTGTTCCTTTATGAAAAGTTCGACCGCGTCGGGACCGCAGACTATCTCAAGGCGGGTGCCGCCCTTGTATTTTATCGAATCGGTCACTTTGAGCATACCGACCTCGGAGGTTGACTTCACGTGAGGCGCGCAGCAGGCGCAAAGGTCGACGTCCTCGATCTTCACGAGCCGCACCTCGCCTTTGATGCCGTCCTTGCTTCTGAAAGTCAGCGAAGACAGTTCTTCTTCCGACGGATACCATGCGGTGACGGCGTGATTTCCTCTTATCGCGCGGTTGGCTTCTTTTTCGATCATCGCTACCTTTTCGCGGTCGAGATATACGTCGAGGTCGACTCTGACGTATTCTTCGGAGAGGTGGAAGCCGACGTTCTCACAGCCGAAGAGGCGGTGCGCGACGCCGCAGAGGACGTGCTCGCCGGTGTGGCTCTGCATCTTTCTGTATCTCTCGTCAAAATCTATCCGGCAGAGGACCTCGTCCCCCGGCAAAAACTCTTTTTCCGTGGCGTGGTAAATGACGCCGTCCTTTTCGAAGACGCTCTTCACCGCGGAGCCTGAGATCTTTCCGGTGTCGGGGCTCTGCCCGCCCTCCTCGGGGAAGAACGCGGTCCGGTCGAGCACGGTTAAAAAAGAGTCATCCGCCGCGTCGCACGAGATCACTTTCGCTGTGAACTCACGGAGGTATGCGTCGGCGTCGAAAAGCCTTACCGTTTTTTTCATTGAGTGAATTTCCTTCCAGTAATATACTCATAATTATACAGAGATTAACATTTGAAATCAACCTTTTTTAAAAAATATTTATTTATTCACAATTTTGTGGTATAGTTTATAAATAAGTCTAAGATCATCAAGGGAGGTGCCGGATATGCGGCGAAGAATTTTTTTAAAATCGATAGCTTACTGCCTTGCCGCATTGTTTCTCGCGTCGGTGTTTTCAATCTTCCCGGTGAAGACGGACGCGGCGGGCGAAAACAGTTTTTTCGCACTTGAATCCGCGGACGCCTCCGCGCTCTCCGGCATGACTCTCGTCGAGAATTATGCGGACGAGAATTTCTATCCGTTCGGCTCGACCGAGATAGAGTACGGATCATTCAGGGGTATGAGCGCCATTCCCGCCTCCGACGGGGATCTCACGAGCGGCTCGTTTTACGGCGTGTTTGAGAACACGCTCGACCTGTCGGAGTTCAACGAACTTTGCTTCGAGCTTCGCGGCACGTCGGGCGAGGAAGAGACTTTCGACCTCACGGTGACGCTCTCCGCCGGCGGAGATATGTGGCGCGTGAACGGCGAATTTGACGCCGGCACGGTCTACGACGTCTATTTGCCGCTCGCCGGATACGGCGCGAGGGGCTATATCGACCATATTTATATCAGCTATACCGGAGCGGGCTCAGTCACGATGTCAGGTCTGTTTGCGGACGAAAAATACACTTATTCGCACGTCGGGCTGTTTTGCGCCGACGAGTTTGAGTCGGACTATGAGCTTGAGGTGACGGAAGACGCGCTTTACGTCGCGCCGCGCGACGGCGCCGCCGTCGTTACGGCGAAGACGAGAGAGCTCGGCGAGACGGGCGAGACCGCGGTCATACGCGTGACTGTCGACGGCGCCGAGAGCGGAAGCGTCATAATGTCGGTAAAGAGCGCGGAGTCGGAATATTCCGATATCTCGACGCTCGGACTTTTCTCCGGACCGAATACATATACTTTCATCTGCGAGGCGACGGAGAAGGTGTCGGATTACAGACTCTCCTTCGTCGGCGTCAACACGCCGGAGAAAGGGCGGCTCGCCGTACTCGGCGTGTCGTTCACCTATTACGGCGAAAAGATCGACGAGACGTCGGGGCAGTATCCCGGCAACGTGACGTCCTGCGCTCTGTCGTCCGACGGAAAGAGCGTCAGAGTCAAGGGCACTCTCGGCTCGGGATTCGTGTCGTCCCATATCGACGACAAGATCGGCGTTTACGCGGTCGATATGTGGAACGACGTGGCGCCGCAGCTCGTCGCGAAGACCGACATCACGACGCTTTTCGATATGACGTTCCAGACGTCGGACGTCGCGCTCCCGCCGTATTACTGCAGATATTTCATCGCGCTCGCCGGTGACGAGGAGACCGGAGAGACGGTCCCGCTGACGCCCGCGGTCTATCCATCGGCTCTGCAGACCTCGTCTCCCGCAGTCGATTCCATCCTCGGCGTCGAGTCGGACGACACGGCGGACGCATTCGACGCGAACGCCGCGTACACTTCAGTCGAGATCGCGCTCGGCGACCTTGTTTCAGGCGATCCGTCGAACGGCAGATTCCACGCTTACGCGGGCAATTACTACTATTTCAACGCGGAGTACATAAAAGAGCTCGACTCGACGCTCGGATTCTACATTTCGTCCGGGCTCTCGGTCTACGTGAGGCTCGTCGCCGAGTCTGACGAAGAGGGCGCAGTGTTCGGATGCGTCGATGCCGACAACAGGGAAGAGCTTATGAAGTATTCCGCGGCGGTGGACTACCTGACCGAGAGATACCCCGGCATTTACGGCATCATCGTCGGCAGAAAAGTCAATTCTTTCGTATATAATTACATAGATAAAGGCGACCTGCTCCTGTACGCGAAGAACTACGTCAGAGTGCTCCGCGTCACCTCTCTCGTCGCAAAGATCAACGATCCGTCCGTCATCGTCGCCGTTCCTCTCGGTGACTCTCACGTCTATTCCGACGCGGGAGAAGAGGTCGAGGCGGAATACGACGAGACGTCGGGCGTCGGCGAGTCGGCGTGCGATCCGGTGCTTCTGTCCGTTCTGATCTCGAAGTACATGGCGGTCGGCGGGGCGTTTCCGTGGTACATAGTCTACGAGTGCGAGGCCGATCCCGCAGAAAACGCCGAGTGGCTCTCGCGCCTTTCCGCGCGCCTTGTCCAGAACGTCGGCGCGTCGCCGTCGGGACACATTCTTTACTGGCGTCCCGAGGGGGAGCTTGACGCGGACGAGCTTGAGGCGCTCTCGGAAAAGATGAGCGCGTCCTCGGCGACGCTCGGAACAAAAACGCTTCTGATCTCGCTCCGTGACGCCGAAAGCGGGGAAAAATTCATCCCGCGGATAAAGGAGCTTCCGTTTGAGCAGTCGCCGTCGAGGACGGTCGTGGTGACTTCGGCGTCAAGAGGCGCCGCCCTGACCGAAGGGCACGTTTTCATAAAAGATTTCCGGAGCGCATGGGGGAGCGGAGAGTTCTTCACGGGCGGCTCGTTCACGTCCGCGACTACGGAGACGAGCGCCGCGGCGTCGGCGTTTGACGGCGTTGAGGACGTGCGCGCGCTCCGCGTCACCACGGACGGATCGGGAAGCGGTATCGTGATGGCAAGATTCGCCTCGCCCGCCGATTTCTCCGCGGCGGACACGCTCTTCGTCGTGATGGCGCTCTCGGGAGAGGGCGAGAGCTATCCGGTCAAAATAATCCTCGGCTCGAAGGGTTCGCGCACCGAATATTCTATCGACGCCGTGAGCGGCAACGCTTTCGCCGCCTCATGCCCGATCGACAAAGACACCGCTAAGGCGGTCGATTATATAGCGATAGAGATCCCGTCCGGCTGCCCCGTGACGCTCGACGTCTCGCGCATCTCGCTCTCGAGGAGCGACCGCGACACCGCGCCGAGAGAGGAGGCGCTCGGAAGGACTGCCGGAGAGAAGGAAAAAGAGGAGAAGCAAGACATCCTTCGCGTGATCGTCATAGTCTCCGCGGTCAGCCTCGCCGTTTTCGCGCTCGTCAGCGTCAGGGGAGACCTCCGCGAGAGGCGCGAGAACTCACGCCGCGAGAAAAAATGACGGCGGTGCGAAAATTACCGTTTTTCATGGCGCGATTTATCTAAAATCACTATTGTCAAAACGGCGCGGTTTTTGTATAATGAATTTGTAATTTAATAAACTTTTCGGAGGAAACGAATATGAGCAACAAAAGACCCGAAACAATGGAACGCATCAGAACTCCCGAACTCGCAAAGGCTTTCATCAACGAACAGATCGCCGCTATCAGGGCGCAGGTCGGTGACGGAAAGGTACTTCTCGCCCTGTCGGGCGGCGTCGACTCGTCCGTCTGCGCGGCTCTCCTTATCAAAGCGATAGGCGACCGCCTCGTCTGCGTGCACGTCAACCACGGACTTCTCAGAAAGGGCGAACCGGAGCAGGTCATAAAAGTGTTCAGAGAAGAACTCGGCGCGAACCTCATCTACGTCGACGCGGTCGACCGTTTCCTCGACAAGCTCGCGGGCGTTGACGACCCCGAGACAAAGAGAAAGATCATAGGCAAGGAATTCATCGACGTCTTCGCGGAAGAAGCCGCGAAGCTCGACGGCATCAAATTCCTCGGCCAGGGAACTATCTATCCCGACATCCTCGAGAGCGACGGCGTAAAGGCGCACCACAACGTCGGCGGACTTCCTCCGGAACTCGATTTCGAGCTCGTCGAGCCCGTCAAATTCCTCTACAAGGACGAGGTCAGAGTCGTCGGTCACGAGCTCGGACTTCCCGATACGATGGTATACCGCCAGCCGTTCCCGGGTCCCGGACTCGGCGTCAGATGCGTCGGCGTGATCACCCGCGACAGACTTGAAGCGCTCCGCGAGGCTGACGCTATTGTCCGCGAGGAGATAGGGAAGCTTCCCGAGGTGCCGTGGCAGTATTTCTGCGCTATCCCGGACATCAAGTCCACCGGAATCAAAGACGGAAAAAGATATATGGGCTGGATCGTCGTCATCCGCGCGGTCAACACGGTAGACGCCGTCACCGCCACCGTCCCCGAGATCCCGTTCAAAACTCTCTGCACCATCCGCGACCGCATCATCGCCACCGTCCCCGGCGTCAACCGCGTCGCGTGGGATATTTCGGAGAAACCGGTTTCGACCATAGAGTGGGAGTGATTTTCGCGGAGCGAAAATCAACTAATAGTTATAAACTAATAACTATTAACTCAATGAATCAATTTGCCGATAATATAATTAGCGCTTATGTTTTCCACGTGTGAATTGACGATCGTTCCAGCCGCTTATGACGGCAGAGCCTCCGCGAGCGTGACACGATCGGAAATACCGGAATTGAAATTAGATGAATTGTTTAAGAAGTTTTACGGTTAAATTTTGCGCAGCGAAAATCGACTAATAGTTATAAACTAATAACTATTAACTCAGTGAATCAATTTGCCGATAAAATTTCCTGAAAATTGATGATTCGAAGGAATTGAATAATGACTGAAAGCATTCTGCGTGTAAATCTAAACAATTTTCCATTGATATTATTTACGCTTGTCGTGAAATGAAAAAGAGTAAAATTGAATATTCGCTGATCGATCAATTACTCAGAAGCGGCACATCAGTTGGCGCAAATGTCTTTGAGGCTCAGTTTGCACATGGAACAAAGGATTTTATTTCAAAGCTTGAAATAGCTCTTAAAGAGTGCAACGAGTGTGATTATTGGCTTGATATTTTATTGTCCACTCAAAGTATCGATGAAACCAAAGCAAATAAATTATCATCTGAATGTGACGAAATACGGAAAATTCTAATATCATCGGTGAATACGTTAAAAAACAAACAAAAAGCAGGTACGGAGGAGTAAAACTCTTGAAAAAGCTTTTTATCGTTGCTTTAATGCTATTGTTTGCGCTTGTGTTTTCTGCGTGTAAATTGACGATCAGTACAGTCCCTTCTGACGACAGCGACGTTGAAACGCGCGGCAGCGACACAGAAGCAAGCGATACTGTTATTGATACGGAGGAGAAAATGCTTCAATTCAATTTTGAATCCTCAGACAATCTGGAGCTTCTGGGCGGTACTCACGGTCTTATGCCTTTCAGCGGCGCCGGAACAACAAAAGACGCCGCAATAGCAGAAGGTAAGCTTCTGAGTGCTTTCGGCGACCCGGTGTTATCTTCGGAGGATGCTGAAAATTCGTTCAATTACATAATTATTGCGTCAACCGACGACGGAAGAAACTGTGTTTTGACGGTGTACGGGATCGGAGGCACGATCCATATCGGCGCAAAAGATCAGGCTGATTTCGTTTATAAAGCGGCTGATGCTTTGTGTGAATATGTGAACGCATTTGAACCAACCGACTACAAGCGTACGACATATTATCTCGATTTTGGTGTGCAGATAGACATCTCTGTTCGCGGAGGTATTGCGAGCGTGACAGAATCGGAAATACCGGAATTAAAATTAGATGAATTGTTTAAGAAGTTTTACGGATAATTTCGCGGAGCGAAATCAACTAATAGTTATAAACTAATAACTATTAACTCAATATCAAAATTCCCGCGGGAACGGAGAAAAATCCGTTCCCGCGGATTTTTTATGCCGCACAATTAATCGTCGGCGGTCTCTTGATATTTGCACTGCGCCGTGATATAATTATTCAGTAAATAAAACGAAAGGAGCCGGAAATGAAAAAAGAGATCAGCGTGATAATACCGTGTTACAATACGGAAAAATATATTGACGGCTGCCTTGATTCCGCCGTGTCCGCGCTCTCGTCCTTCGAATACGAGATCATTCTCGTCGACGACGCGTCGGGGGACGGCACTGTAGAGAAGATCGAAGAGTATATCGCAAGCCGCGACGCAAAAAATATCGTTTTCATAAAGAACGAAAAGAATCTCGGCGCGGGCGCGTCGAGAAACAAAGCGGTGAGGGCGGCAAGGTACGGTCTCGTCTCGTTCATCGATTCCGACGACTATATCTCCGACGGCTATTACGACGAGCTTTTTGACGCGGCGTCGGAGTGCGACGCGGATATAACCGCGTGCGATATAGTGATGATCGACAGCGAGACAAAAGCGGAAACGCTCTGCAAAGGGTACGACGAGGGCGACGGGAAGTACGGTCTCATCACCGCGGAGCTCGCCGCGTCTCCCTGCAACAAGCTGATAAAGAGGGAATACCTCTTAAAATATCCGTTCGCCGAGGGGATAATGAACGAGGACGTCGCCTCGATCCTCGCGATAATCGCGAACTGTGAGAGGACGGCGTACACGAGATCGGCGAAGTATTACTACGTCCAGCGCGGCGACTCGGTCCAGAATTCGCCTCTGTCCGACAAAAAGCTCGACATCGTAAGAGCGGTGGAGATCTTCGGCGAGCGCGTAAAGGATTCTCCGGACTGCGGAAAATATATGGACGCGGTCGTTTACAGACAGCTCGTATGCATGCTGCTCTATATCCCCGTGAAAGAGAAAAAGATCTTCCGCAGGGCGAAATTCTTAAAGAAGATGGGGCGTCTCACGAAGAAATACCGCCTCACTGAAAACGAAGGCTTCAAAAAACTGCTCGGCGAGTGTCCCGCGAAGTCGCGGCTGTTCTACTCGACGTATATAAAACTTATTTCGCGCGGATTCGCGTTTCTCGCGAGCTTATCCGTCAGCGCGCTGAACTTCTACAAGGGAAAGAAAAAAGACCGCTTCGTCATCGAGGAGGGGATCGACCGCGAAAAGGTCATTCAGGCGGCGCGCGAGAACTCGAAGCTCGGGCGGCGCGTATCGGTGAGCGCGGCGGTGCCGAACTACAACTACGCGGACTTTCTGTATGAAAGGCTTTATTCGATCCTCCGCCAGGACTATAGGATCGACGAGCTTCTGATCCTCGACGACTGTTCGACTGACGGCAGCCGCGAGCTGATCGACGGAATCGTGCCGGAGCTCTCGAAATATATCACGGTCAAAAAGCTTTACAACGACGAGAACAGCGGCTCTCCGTTCAAGCAGTGGAAGCGGGCGATCGAGAACGCCTCGTCGGACTATATATGGATCGCGGAAGCCGACGACTATTGCGAGGCGGACATGATCTCGCGCCTTATGAAGCCGGTCGAAAAAGACCGGGATATCGTCTTTTCATACGCCGACACCGCGTATATCGACCGCGCGGGAAAAGTGATACACAAGTCCGCAAAGCCGGACATTGACATAATGAAGACCGGGCACTGGGAACACGATTTCATAGACGACGGCGTCGACGAGATAAAGAATTACTGCTATCTCAACTGCACGGTCGCGAACGTCTCCTCCACGGTGTTCAGACGCGACGACTATTCGGACATCTTCGGCGAGATGGTGAACTACCGCCAGGTCGGGGACTATCTGTTCTATCTCAGCGTGATGGGCAGGGGGAAGGTCTCGTTCGCAAGCCGTGTGATGAACTATTACAGAGTCCACGGAGATAACGTCACCTCGACGACGAAAAAGCAGCTCCATTTCAACGAGCTTAAAAGGGTACACGCTCTGCTCGACGAAAAATACGGTTTTGACGACAGCCAGAGGGAGCATATCGCAGAGCGCTACGCATTCCTCCGCAAGGTCTGGGACGTCGAATGAGAGGCGCGATATGAAGCATAAGGCGGAAGACGTAAAATATTCCGACAGGATCACGAAGAATCTTTCGGGCGTGAAATTCCGGTCGGCGTTCAGCAAGTACTGCACCGAACTCGGATTCAGAGTCACGGACTATGACGCGCTTTTCGACGAGATCGCGTGCGGTGAGGAGAACGAGGTCCTTCTGAGGTCGGTGGAGGGCGGCGAGGTGATCGGCTTCGTCCTGTTCCGTCCGGAGACCTTTTCAAGCAATTATTTTGAAGAGACGTGCGGCTTCATCAGAGAGTTCTGGGTGGAAAGATTCCACCGACGCCGCGGACACGGCACGGAGATGCTCAAAGAGACCGAGGATTACTTGCTGAAGCAGGGCGTCGGCACGGTCTACCTTACCACGAGGACCGCCGGAAGATTCTATACAAAGCGCGGATACGAAAAGGCGCCGTTCTGCAAAGCGAAGAACGGGTATGAGGTGTACGTTAAGAAACTTAAATAGTGTATTGCGGCGCTTTGCGTCGCAAAGCGCCGCAGCGATATTCGTTCTCCTTCGCGCGCGAAGGAGTACGAATATCATATCGCTCGCGAACGTAGAGAGCGAATATCGCGTTTCGCGCAGCGAAACATATCGCTTTGCCCGATAGGGCAAAATATCGCCGTTTTTTTGCGCTTCGCGCGCGATATACCTTCGGAGCGATATGTGACTTCGTCACGCGATATACCTTTGGAGCGATATGTGACTTCGTCACGCGAAAAATAAAAACAGCGCTTTCGACTTTGCCGTCGAAAGCGCGTTTTTTATTTTTATTTCAGCCGTCTCAATTCGGTATAATAGCGCTTTTCGCACGCTTCTCCCATGGAGAACGCTTTGCGAGGGAGGACGCCGTATTTCGCGACGTAGGGGAAGAGCTCTTCTTTTGCGATTCCGTCGAATTCGAAGCAGACGGCGCCATCTTTTGCGAGGGACGCGAGCTCGTCTTTCCCGTGGATGTAATCGCACTCTCCGCCGTATTCTTTGATGTACGAATCTATCGCCGCCTGGAGCGCTCCGCAGACGATCGCGCCTTCGGGAACGGCAAGGGCAAACGATACGCGGCGGTCGCGGAAGTACGCCGTGACCTCTTTTGATGCGCCGCCTTTTGAGCTCTCTCTGATATGCGCGACGAGGCGTTCGAAGTCGGCGCCCGTCACCGCTTTGTAGATCGGCTCGAAGACGATGGCGCGCTCCGATATCGGAACGAGCTCGACGAGCGCGTCTTTCGCGAAGGAGACGTCGTCTCCGCGCGATTTCAGCTCCTCGTAATACGCTTTCGCGGAGGCGAGAGAGTGGTTTCCGTCGCCGACGCCGTAGGTGAGAAGACCTTTTTCGCGGCGTGAGGCTTCATATTCTTCGATCAGCTTTTCCGCCGCTGACAGAACTATTCCCGTGACAAGACGCCCGGTGATATGTCCGCCGCCGCACGGGAGGTCGAAGTCGTAGAGCAGGGGAAGGGAATCCTTCGCCGAGGTCAGCATATCGAAGAGCTTTACGTCCTCGGTGAAGAGCATGACGTGGCTCGCTTCATAGACGGAGTTTCGTCTGACTTCGACGCGCGGGGGTATCCTCTCTTTGACGGTCCCCTCGGTCGGGCGCACGGCGGGCGCGCTTCCCGGTTCGTAGTCGTAAGCTTCGAGCGAGATCGCGCCGACGACGCCGCGTCTTATCATCCCCGACAAGAGAGTTCTCTCGACGTAGACGAGCGAGTCCCGATATTCCTTTAAGACGCCCGCGAGCTTTTCGGGGTATTTTTTTATTTCTTCCATCTTTGCCGCCGCTCTCTCTTTTCCGAGATACGCCTCGGGCAGGATCAGACCGAGCGTCGAGGGCTCGTCTCCGACGAATTTCTCGAGGTTTTCCCAGTAAGACGCGTCCGACGTGTGCTGATCGCAGGCGATGACGGACCATTTTTCAAAGCCGCCGCTGTCGAAAGCGAAGTACGGCAGAAGGATATTTGTTTTTCCGAATACAGTTTTCATCGTTTTTCCTTTCGGGTTGATTCAATCTATTATACAACCATTATCCCCGCTTGTCAAAGGCGAAACATTAATTTGACGAAAATGTTGAAATCGATTTATTTATGTTGTATAATAAAATAGATATTTTTTTGAAAAATAAGTTTTTGCAGAGACGGTGATCAAAATGATGGGACCCCCACCCGGAGGACCGGACTACGACAAACTCAAACCGAAAAAGCCGAAAGGTCTTCGCGACGTGCCGCGGTATTTGAAAGAAGCCCTCGGCGGATTTTTCTCGCGCCTTTTCTACGTCTTCCGCCTCGTGTGGGAGGCAAAGCCCTGGATCCTCTTCTTTATGATCGGGAATTCCGTACTGAACGGTATTTTCCCCGTCGTCGGGGCGCTGATCTCGAAGGAGCTCATTAACACGCTCGTCGACGTCGCGGTCAAGGGCGAAGGGGAGTTCTCCGAGATAATGAAGCTTCTGATCTTCCTCTTCGTTTTCACTTTTTTGTCGGCGCTTATCACGCTCGTTTACAATATGGTGCTGAGGATCTCCGGTGAGGTGGTGACGAACCATATCAAGCTCAAGATCCTGAACAAGACAAAAGAGATAGATATGTCCTCGTTCGACAGGCCGGAGTTCTACGAAAAGCTCGAGAACGCGAGCCGCGAAGCGGGGATGAGGCCGATCCAGATATTACAGTCCGTCTTCGGGATCGTCAGCGCGGTGATAAGCCTGATTTCTTTCATCGTGATACTGATCTCCGTATCTCCGTGGGCGCCTCTCGTCATTATCGTCTTCTCGGTACCGGCGGCGATAATCAGCTTCGTATACCGCAAAAAGAATTTCGAGTATATGAGGCGCCGCTCGAAGGACCGCCGCCAGATGCAGTATTACGGCGACCTGCTCACCAACAAGGACATGGTGAAGGAGATACGTATGTTCGATCTCTCCGACACCTTCATAGACTGTTATAAAGAGACGTTCGGCAGATATTTCCTCGGCATAAAGAAACTGATATACGCCGAGGGCGCGTGGAACTCGGGAGTCTCTCTCGCGTCGTCGGGCGTCAACTGCGCGCTCTTTCTCTACCTCGCGAAGAAGGTCTACGACGGGGCGATAGCGGTCGGCGATTTCACGCTCTACACCGGCGCGCTCCAGTCGATCGCCTCCGGCGTCACGTCGCTGATCTCGACGTTCGCCATGATCTACGAGGGGACGCTCTTCATTGACAACATGATCGCGTTTATGAAGGAGAAGGGCACGATAAAACCGGTCGTCGACGAGCCGCTCCACGTGAAGCGCGGCGTCGCGCATAAGATAGAGTTCAAGGACGTCTGGTTCACATATCCCGGCTCCGATCATCCTGTGATCAAAGGCGTCGACCTCACGATAAACGAGGGCGAGACCGCGGTTCTCGTCGGGCTCAACGGCGCGGGAAAGACCACGCTGATAAAGCTCCTCACAAGGCTTTACGATCCGACGTCGGGCGTCATCCTCTTTGACGGAGAGGACATAAGAAAGTACGACGTCAAGGAGCTTTACGGCACGTTCGGAATCATATTCCAGGACTTCGGAAAGTACGCTTTCACCGCCGGAGAGAACATCATGTTCGGCGAGATCTCGAAAGGGTACGACGAGAAAGCGATCCGCGAGGCGGCGAAAAACGCCGACGCGGACGGATTCATTTCAAAGCTGTCAAAGGGCTATTCCACGAGCCTTATGAAATATTTCGAGCCGGACGGCACGGAGCTGTCGATCGGACAGTGGCAGAAGCTCTCGGTCGCGAGGGCGTTCTACGCGGATTCCGATTTTCTGATCCTCGACGAGCCGACGGCGTCTCTCGACGCGATCGCCGAGCAGGAGATCTTCAACCAGTTTGAAAAGCTGCGCGAGGGGAAGACGACGCTCTTCGTCTCGCACCGTCTGTCGAGCGCGACGACGGCGACAAAGATCTTCGTCATCGACGGCGGAGAGAAGGTCGAGGAGGGCACTCACGAGGAGCTGATGAAGCTCGGCGGCAAGTATTGCGAGCTCTTCACGACTCAGGCAAAACGGTACGTAACGGGCAGCGGCGCGCCCGATCATCCAAAGATGCCGACACCACCTAAACCACCGAAAGAAGGGGATATCAATGAACAATTCTGAAAATAAACCGAAGGCCGTGAAATTCGGAGGGACGTCGCTCGCTGACGTCGAGCAGTTCAAGAAGGTCAAGGCGATAATCGACGCCGATCCCGACCGCCGCTACGTCGTTCCGTCGGCTCCCGGCAAGAGATCGAAGACAGATATAAAGATAACCGATATGCTCTACCGCTGTTTTGAGCTCTCCGAGCTTGAAAGCCCGATCGACGAGGTCTTTTCCGTCATCACCGAGAGATACGACGGCATAATCGCCGGACTCGGCATCGACCTCGACCTGTCGAAGAATTACGAGCAGATAAAGACCGCGATAGAGAACCACGCGGGACGCGACTTTGCCGCGAGCCGCGGCGAGTATCTCTCCGCGCTTGTTCTCTCGAAATATCTCGGCTTCCACTTCATCGACGCGGCGAGAGTCATCAAGTTCCGCGAGGACGGCTCTTTCGACGGCGAGACGACGCAGGAGCTTCTCTCCAAAAAGCTCTCCGAGCATTACAGAGCGGTCGTTCCGGGCTTCTACGGCGCAATGCCGAACGGCACGATCAAAACCTTTTCGAGAGGCGGCAGCGACATATCCGGCGCTATCGTCGCGAAGGCGTCGTCGGCGTCCGTTTACGAGAACTGGACCGACGTCCCGGGCTTCCTTATGGCTGACCCGAGGATCGTCAAGGACGCCGAGACGATAAAGATAATCACGTACCGCGAGCTTCGCGAGCTCTCCTATATGGGCGCGTCCGTGCTCCACGAGGACTCGGTCTTCCCGGTGCGCTCCGCGGGAATCCCGATCAATATCAGAAACACCAACGACCCGTCTCACGAGGGAACTATGATAGTTCCCGAATGTCCGGAGTACGACCGGGACAGAATAATCACGGGTATCGCCGGCAAAAAAGGCTTCTCGATGATAAGCGTTGAAAAGGATATGTTCCACAACGAGCGCGGCGTCGCGAGAAAGATACTCGGAATAATCGAGCGTGAAAACCTCAATTTCGAGCACATGCCGACCGGTATCGACAGTCTTACGGTCGTCGTGTCGGGCGATTCTGACGACGCGAAGAAGAACAGGATCGTCGAGGCGATAAAGGAAGAGGTCTCGCCGGACAGCGTCGTATACGAGGACGGGCTCGCGCTCGTCGCGGTCGTCGGACGCGGTATGGTCCAGAACAAAGGTACTGCGGCAAAAGTATTTAAGGCGTGTGCCGAAAACGGTATCAATATCAGAATGATCGACCAGGGCTCAAGCGAGATCAACATCATAATCGGCGTCGCCGAACTCGACTTCAACAAGGCGTGCGGCGCGATCTACAGGGAATTTGTAAAATGAAAAATCTGCTCGTTATCGACGGCAACAGCATACTGAACCGCGCTTATTTCGGCATCCGTCCTCTCACCACAAAGGACGGACTTCCGACGAACGCGGTTTACGGCTTTATAACGATAATCAAAAAGCATATCGACGCGCTGAAGCCGGACTATCTCGTCTGCGCGTTCGACCTCAAAGCGCCGACGTTCAGGCACAAGGGTTACGGGCTATACAAGGCGAACAGACACCCGATGCCGGACGACCTCGCCGCGCAGCTGCCGGTCGCGAAGGACGTCGCAAGGGCGATGGGTTTCAAGGTGATCGAGCTCGAGGGGTACGAGGCCGACGACGTTATCGGCACTGTCTGCCGTCTCGGCGACGAGGGCGGAGTGCGCTCGTACGCTCTGACGGGCGACCGCGATTCGCTCCAGCTCCTCACCGACAAGACGTCTGTAATTCTCGTCAAGACGAAAGAGGACGTCGTCTACACGCCAGAAAAATTCAAAGAGGATTTCGGCGTGACGCCGCGCGAATACATCGACGTCAAGGCGCTGATGGGCGACTCGTCGGACAATATCCCAGGTGTAAAGGGAATCGGGGACAAGACCGCGTTCAAACTGATCTCGGAAGTCCACAGCCTTGAAAATCTGTATGAGAATATTGACGCGGCGGAACTCGGAAAAGCGGCGAAAGAGAAGATCGCATCAGGGCGCGACGACGCTTTTATGTCGCGCTGGCTCGCGACGATCGTCAAAGACGCGCCGATAGGATATACTCTCGACGAGCTTGAAACGGAAGGCGTCGACGCGGCAAACCTTGAAAAACTTTTCATGCGCCTTGAATTCTCGGCGCTCTATAAGAAATTCGATTTTTCATCGAAAAAATCTGACGGCGAGGGCGAACAAAGTGCGGTAAAAGCGGAAGTCCGGGAGTACGAAACGGCGGGAGCAGACGGCTTCTCGGCGCTCTCTGAACCTGTCGCGCTCGAAGTAAAGGACGCAGAGATCTTTGCGACCGACGGGGAAAAGCACATTAAAGGAACTCTGTCGGATGAGATAATTTCGTCAGTTGCAAAAAAGAAGACGGTCTGCCACGATCTCAAAAAATTATGCCGCTCTCTCGGCACGCCGGAGATCGACTGCGCGTTCGACACGATGCTCGCCGCGTACCTTATAAACCCCGGCTCCGGATCTTATCCGGTCGACAAAGCCGCGTTTTCTTATCTGTCCGAGGCGCTCGACGCGACGGACGGCGGCGCGGTCTGCGACGCGGTGATGAGGCTTTATCCCGCGCTCTCGGCAGAGCTTGAAAACCTCGGTATGACAAAGCTTCTCCTCGATATAGAGATACCGCTCGCAAAAGTGCTTTACTGCATGGAGACGGCGGGTATGAAGATCGACGCCGGGGGAATGAGGGCGTACAGCGCGGAGCTCTCACGTGAAAGAGACGAATATAAACAGAGAGTCTTCGGCCTCGCGGGGCACGAGTTCAATTTGAATTCGCCGAAGCAGCTCGGAGAAGTGCTCTTTGAAGAGCAGGGGCTCCCCTGCCGGAAGAAGACGAAGAACGGATATTCTACAGATGCCGAAACACTCTCGTCGCTCGTGGCGTACAGCCCGCTCGTCGCGGACGTGCTCTCGTACAGAAAGTGCGCGAAGCTGATCTCGACCTACACCGAGGTGCTTCCGAACATTCTCGACGGCGAAGGCAGAGTCCACACGACGTTCAACCAGACGGGCACCGCAACAGGGCGCCTCTCGTCGAACGATCCCAACCTGCAGAACATCCCGGTCAGAGGTGAACTCGGGCGCGAGATCAGAAAATACTTCGTCGCGGACGAAGGGCGCGTTCTCATCGACGCGGACTACTCGCAGATAGAGCTCCGCGTGCTCGCGGAAATATCCGGCGATGAGAATATGCAGAGCGCGTTCCTCTCGGGGACCGATATTCACACTGCTACCGCGTCGCAGGTCTTCGGAGTGCCGGAATTCATGGTGGACTCCGAGCTCCGCCGCAGGGCGAAGGCGGTCAACTTCGGCATCGTCTACGGCATCGGCGCGTTCTCGCTTTCAAAGGATCTCGGCATATCGAAGCGCCAGGCTGACGAATATATAGAGAACTATCTTAAGACCTATCCGAAGGTCGATTCATACCTCAAAAACACCGTCGCTTCGGCGAAGGAGAACGGATATACCGTCACCGCGTTCGGACGCCGCCGCCCGATCCCCGAGCTTTCGAGCCCGAAACAGCCGATCCGTGCTTTCGGAGAGCGCGTCGCGATGAACAGCCCGGTGCAGGGAAGCGCCGCGGATATAATCAAGCTCGCAATGATAAACGTTGACCGCGCGCTGAAGGGCGAAGGGCTTGACGCAAAGCTGATAATGCAGGTGCACGACGAGCTGATAGTCGAAGCCTCGGAGCGTGACGCCGCGCGCGCCTCGGAGATACTGAAGCGCGAGATGGAGAGCGTCATCGACTCGACCGTTCCGATGTCGGTCGAAATATCGACCGGCAAGAACTGGCTGGAAGCGAAATAATTGTTAAAAAAATGTAAATTTTAAAATCGGTCTTGAAAAATCGGTTTTATTATAGTATAATACCTTTTGCGTGCGAAACGCCAAAACTCACACATGGCATCGTGAGCGCCGGTGCCGCCGGCAGGAAGATAAAGTTCCGTCAGCGGTGCGCTCCTTCAGCTATGTGGTGGTAAAAACCGAAGGAGGACATTGGAAATGTCTATCGTATCGATCAAACAACTGCTCGAAGCAGGCGTCCATTTCGGACATCACACCAGACGCTGGAACCCGAAGATGCAGGAATACATCTTCACGGAAAGAAACGGCATCTACATCATCGACCTTCAGAAGACGATCAAAAAGTTTGAAGAAGCTTACATGTTCGTCCGCGACACATCCGCTGAAGGCGGTCACA
>JAFSUU010000010.1 GCA_017445115.1 Clostridia bacterium
AGCGCTGATTGCACGCAAATTGTCGATTTATTCGGATCGATCCCGACGGAAAGATAATCTAAAACAACGTTTACAATGCTATCCCTAATCTTTTCCGGGTGATCAGCGTTATCAGTGAGCGCTTGATCGTCCGCAATTAGAATATTGATCTCATCATACTGGCCAGAATTCTGAAGTTCCACTCTTCTTTTAAGTGACCCAACGTAATGACCAAAATGTAAACGACCGGTCGGACGGTCTCCGGTTAAAATAATGTTTTTCATATTTGCATCTCCATACACAGAATAATTCTCATTCATTCTCGCTAAATTCTACAATATCATCAAGTGTACATTCCAACACGGCGCAGATCTTCTCCAGTGTTTCAAGTGGTACAGATTCGTTGCGTCCAAGTTTTGCCATAGAGTTTGTGGAAATCTTGGCCTTTTTTGTCAACTCGGTTTTGTTGATTTCTTTATCTATCATCAACTTCCACAACTTTTTATATGATCGAGACATTCAGATTCCTCCCGATTTTAATGATACTTTAGTATAATTATAACATATTCTTTATCAAATATCAATAACAGATTTTGAATTTTTCAAAATTATTTATTCAATTATATAGACAAACAACGTCAGATATGATATACTTTTCTTGCAGGAAAAAGGAGCGGATTGCATTCGCAAGCAACGTATTTGGCGTGCCAAATACAGCTTGCCTCGCTCGCCGCTTGTTAGGTAGTTCCCTAATACCCCTGCCCAACATTTTTAAGAAAAGGAGGTGAAAAGAAAAATGAAAGGCGTGATCTATGCAAGGTATTCAAGCGACAGTCAACGCGAGGAGTCAATAGAAGGTCAGGTCAGGGAATGCAAAGCGTATGCGGAGCGGAACGACATTGATATTGTTGAGATTTACATTGACCGCGCATATACAGCAACAAACGATAATCGGCCTGACTTTCAGAGAATGATTCACGACAGTTCAAGCAAAAAGTTTGAATTGATCCTAGTCTGGAAACTTGACAGATTTGCTCGAAGCAGGTATGATTCAGCGCACTACAAAAACCTGCTGAAGAAAAACGGCGTAAAAGTCGTTTCCGTTATGGAGCCGATCCTTGAAGGTTCGGAAGGCATCCTGATCGAGACTCTTCTTGAAGGAATGGCGGAATTCTATTCAGCGGATCTTTCGGAAAAGGTAAAGCGCGGACAAACGGAAAACGCTCTAAAGTGCAAATACAACGGCGGTACTCTTTCAGTCGGTTATGTTGTTGACGATGAACAGCATTATCAGATCGACCCGGTTGCCGCACCGCTGGTGTTGCAAGCGTTTACCGATTATGCAAACGGCAAGTCAATGCGGGAAGTAGCAAATAATTTGAATCTTGCGGGTGTCAAAACCAAAAGAGGCGGGAAGATCACAGAAAATGGAATGTCCCGCATACTTCACAATCGCATTTATATCGGAGAATACAGATACCGCGATATCGTCCATCCTCACGGGATACCGGCAATCGTTCCGGAAGACCTTTTTGAAAGAGTTCAGGAAAAACTGGCTTCGGTTAAAAAGGTAACCGCGAAATACAAAGCAGATGAAGAGTATCTTCTTACAACAAAACTGTTTTGCGGTAAATGCGGCTGTTATATGTCCGGCGAATCAGGGACAAGCCATACGGGAAAGCTGCACCGTTATTATCGCTGTGTCAGCGTGAAAAAGCACCGCGGATGCGATAAGAAAAACGTTCAGAAGGACTGGATCGAGAATCTTGTGATCGACCAAATCAAGAAAGTCATTTTTAATGATGAGTTGATCGAAAAGCTCGCTGATATGGGAATGGAACGTCAGCACAAGGAAAATATAGTTCTTCCCATGCTGAAAAAACAACTTGCTGAAACGGAAAAAGGTATTCGGAACTTTGTCGACGCGATCCAACAAGGGATCATAACCGATTCCACAAAGGAACGTCTCGAAGAACTTGAAAGAAACAAGAAAGAGCTCTCCGCACAGATAGCGCGCGAAGAACCGCTGAAGCCGCCGGAATTCACGAGAGATCAATTCTTGTTCTGGTTTGATCGCTTACGCAAATACGACACGACGAACATTGTTCATCGTTGCCGGTTGATCGATAGCTTTGTAAATGCAATATACCTCTACGATGACAGGATCACGCTCGTCTTCAATTTCAAGGACGGCACAAAAACAATTACTTTCGCTGAGCTTGAGGAATCAGGCTTGGGTTCGGATATAAATGCACTCGCTGCACCAGGCAAAAGGCACTTGCAAAAGCAAGTGCCTTTTCAACGTAATCCGTCCTTGCGGACGGGTGAAATCGCCTTCGGCGGTGAAATTGCCATGCGGGCAGTGAAATCCGGCTTCGCCGGGTGATGGACGGATTTCATTTCACCGCGGTTGCCGCGATTTCACTTTTGGGCTATTTTGTCTGTTAATCACAAGCAAAAGGCACTTACGATGAGAAAGTGCCTTTTATAAATTTCGAAGTTTTGATCAAAATATCGTTTTTGATACCGTTTCTCGTTGTGAAATTCGCATTATTTAAGCGGGGGGAGTTCGTGAATATCGTACTCTTCGTAATAGATATCAAACGCCGTTTCAACGTCGCCGGAGAGTTCTATCAGAGCGCCTGCCTTGAACATTTCGGAAAGAGTGCCGGACGGAGCTTTGTACGCCGCATTTGAAATAACGGACACTTTTTCCTCTCCCGCCTTTTCAGCCCTGAGAGTTGCCTCTGCTCCGAAAAGAAGCGTTCCGGTCGCGATATGATAGTCGCTGGATACTATAACGAGTTTGGTGATACCGGGGTATTTGTCCGCCAAAATATCGAACGTATAGATAGCATTCTGCGCGGTAGTCACCGACTTGTCTTCCACTATCACGCGGTCGCCGTCGACACCGTTTTCAATCAGCCACGACGCCATTACTCCCGCCTCTGTCGCATCCGGATTGTCAGCTGCGGTTCCTCCGCCGGTGCACACTATGTAAGCGTTCGGATATTTTTCCGCGCTGTTAAGGACCACGTTCAGACGTTCTCTCAGTTCATCCTTCATCGAGCCGTCGGGTTCCAGCTGAAATCCGAGGGCAACGATGCAGAGTGCATCCGTCTCGTCAAGACCGTCCGGAAGGACGTTGTCGTTTATTACAAGGTCGCTTCCCGTGGCGCGCCACAGATTCATTATGCTCTTCCACTTGTCGGCTGTATTCTCGTCAACCTCGCGAAGCTCGTTAAGGAGCTCGTCAACTTTATCATTCGCCGTCTCTCCGTAGCTGCCGTAATACACGACCATCTCTTCGATGATCTCCTGCGCCTTTCTCGTCCGCTTTCCGCAGGCAAAAAGAGAAAGTACTATCACTGCCGCCAGAATTACCGACGCTGTTCTTTTGATCATAATGTGTTTTCCTCCGCTTTGTTTATCTTAATAGTTCAATCTGTTTACATTATTAATACGGTGAAACATGGTTGAGAGGATTGTCGACTTCTCCGTTGAAACGCGTCTCGAAATGGAGGTGGCTGCCGTACGAATTGCCGGTATTGCCGACGTAGCCTATGACTTCTCCTTTGGTGACGTACTGACCGGGGGTGCATCCGAGAACGCTCATATGCGCGTAAAGCGTCGCTTCTTTTACTCCGTATGCATTTGTCCCGTGGTCTATCAGAACGTAGTTGCCGTAGCTCCAGTGATAAACTGCGGTCTTGACGATGCCGCTGTTAGCCGCGTGTATCGGCGTACCGCTGGGCGCCGGGATATCCACGCCGAGATGGTAGTCCGCCGCGCCGAAAAGAGTTCTCCAGCCGAAGCCGGAGGAAATATACGTGTAGCCGTAGAGCGGCCACGCGAAATTGCCTGATGAGGTACGTCCGGCGCCGGACTCCTGGCGAAGGAGATTCTGAAGCTCTGCGTCAAGCTCGTTGTCAAGCTTTTTTGCCTCTTCAAGAAGGGCGTTCGATTTGCCGATATCCGCCTGGATCGTATTAAGATACTCCTCCTGTTCGGCAGACAGAGTTTCATACCTTTCTTTATCCGCTTCGAGTTCAACTATCAGATTTTCCTGATATTTCACGTCGTCGTCAAGTCTTGCCTTTAAGTTTTCAAGCTCGACCTTTTCATTTTCATATTTTATTTTAAGGTCGCGGTCGTAATCAAGCATGCTGTTGACCATATCCACACGGCTCAGAAAATCCGCCATGTCGGACGCGTTGAACAGCAGAGAAAGATAGCTCGCCTCGCCCTGCTCGTATGACGCGACCATTCTGTCGAGAAACTTCTGGAAGGTCTTTTCAATATCCGCTTCCTTATTTGTTATCGCTTCGTTTGTCTCAGCGATCTGCTCCGTGAGATTTTCTTTGAGCTCAGCTGCGACTTCTATTTTCTGCGAGGTCGCGGCGACGAGCGCGTCGAGCTTGGCTTTCGCCTCAAGTCCCGCGGCTCTCTCATTCTTCAGATCAGCTATCTGAGACTCGTATTCCTCTATCTCATCTTCAAGAGCGCTTATTTTGTCTTTCAACGCCTGCGTTCTGCCTCCGTCTGCGGCGCTCGTCGTAACTGCATCGCGCGGAGTTACTGCAATGAACACAAGAGCCACGGCAAATAAGGCGATTAATATTCTTCCGAATTTCATTTTCCGCTCTCCTTTCCAAAAACTTTACCTTAGTCGGTTGACCGGAAATCTTAAATATTATATCACATTTTTAAGCATTTGTCAAATATCGAGCGTGAATTGACAAAAAACAATTATTATGGTATAATTCATTAAAATTTATTAACTCTTAGAAAGGAGGCGCACCGTGGCTGAAAAAAGCGGTATTAAGCGCAAGTTTTCCCTCTCTCCGTTCCAGCTGATCATACTCGGATTTGCCGGTGTGATCCTCGTCGGCGCTCTCCTTCTTATGCTGCCCTTCTCGACGAGAGAGGGTGTCTCCACGCCATTCAACGAGGCGCTCTTCACCGCGACCTCCGCTGCGTGCGTCACCGGGCTCGTCGTTCACGACACGGCAACGTACTGGTCTGCGTTCGGTCAAGCGATAATCCTCGTTCTGATACAGATCGGCGGTCTCGGAGTCGTCACCGTCGCGTCGTCCCTCACCATGATCGCCGGAAAGCGTCTCTCTCTGAAACAGAGGAGCACGATGCAGGAAGCCATGGCAACGCATAAGCTCGGCGGCGTCGCAAAGTTCACCGGCTTCGTGATAAAAGCGACTTTCATCACTGAATTTATCGGAGCAGCGGCGCTCGCGCCCGTCTTCTGCAAAGAGTTCGGAGCGTCGGGCATCTGGAAAGCCGTATTCCATTCGATCTCGGCGTTCTGCAACGCGGGATTCGATATTATGGGCGTCAAAGGCGCGGAATACGCCTCGCTGACCTCATACGCGTCGTCAACATATATCAACATAGTTATTATGCTTCTCATCGTCGTCGGAGGCATCGGTTTCCTCACGTGGGAAGACGTCGTAAAGCATAAATTCCACGTCAAGCGTTACAGGATGCAGAGCAAAGTCGTGCTCGTCACGTCGGCGATTTTGATAATCATTCCCGCGATATTCTTCTTTTTCGGAGAATACTCGTCCCTCTCTTCGGGCGAGCGCGTCATAACGTCGCTCTTCCAGTCGGTCACGACGAGGACCGCGGGATTCAACACGGCGGATCTGACGAGCCTCTCAGGAGTCGGAAGGATCTTCATGATATGCCTTATGCTGATCGGCGGCTCCCCGGGTTCCACCGCGGGCGGTATGAAGACCACGACATTCGCGGTGCTTCTCTCCAACGTCGTTTCAGTTTTCAGACGGCGTGAGGACAGCAGATTCTTCGGCAGAAGGATAGACAACTCGGTCGTCAAAAATGCGTCGGCGGTATTCGTTATGTATATGTCGCTGTTTCTCATCGGAGGCGCGGCGATAAGTCTCGCAGAAGGTCTCCCGATCGGAACGTGTCTCTTTGAGACCGCGTCCGCCGTCGGTACGGTCGGACTCACACTCGGCATCACGTCCTCTCTCGGACTTTTCTCAAAGATAATAATTATTCTTCTTATGTTCCTCGGCAGAGTCGGCGCCCTTACCATGGTTTATGCGGCGCTCTCCTCGGGAGATAAGAAAGTCTCTCGCTATCCTCTTGAAAATATCACGGTCGGCTGATCGGCCGCATTCAAAAAAGGCAGGTTTACTGTATGAAATCGGTACTTCTCATAGGTCTCGGAAGATTCGGAAAGCACATCGCTTACCAGCTCTCGCAGCTCGGTCATGAAGTTATGGCGGTCGACCGCCGTGAAGAACTCGTCAATGAAGTGCTGCCGTACGTTACGGAAGCGCGCATCGGGGACAGCACGAATCAGGAATTTTTAGCGTCGCTCGGTGTAAACAGCTACGACGTCTGTATCGTCACGATCGCCGACGATTTTCAAAGCTCTCTTGAAACGACTTCTCTTCTCAAGGAACTCGGCGCAAAGCTCGTGGTTTCAAGAGCGGACCGCGACGTTCAGGAAAAGTTTTTGCTTCGCAACGGCGCCGACGTCGTGGCATATCCGGAAAAACAGATAGCGAAATGGGTGGCGATTACGTTCACCGCAGAAAAGATACTCGACTACATAGAACTCGACGACGATCACGCGATTTTCGAGGTCGTGATCCCGAAGGAATGGATCGGAAAGACGGTAGGCGAGCTTGACATACGCCGCAAGTACGACATCAATATCATGGCGGTCAAGGAAAACGGACGCCTCAACGCGTCGATAACTCCCTCGACGCTCCTCTCGGAAGACAAAACTCTCCTTGTCATAGGACAGTACAAGGCGATACACAAATGCTTTAAGATTTGACTATATACTAATAAAAACGCGTGGGCGATCCCCACGCGTTTTTTGTTTCTCATACACGCAGAAGCGGATCGACGGACGACTTAACGGAGAATACAAGGTTCTTTCCGTTGTATGAACAGACGAGCTCTTCCCCTTTTCCAGCCGCGCCCGAGATCAGCTCTTCCGCAACAGCGTCGTCGACAAGGCTCGATACGAGGCGTCTGAGCGGTCTTGCGCCGTAGCGCGAGGCTCCCGAGCGCGACGCTAGCATCGCCGCGACGCTCCCGTCAAATGATAATGATACTCCGCGCTTTGCAAGCCGAGCTGAGGTCTGAGCGAGATATTTTTCCGCTATCGCGACAAGTTCTTTTTCGCCGAGCGGCGCAAACGGCACGATCTCGTCTATCCTCCCGATGAATTCCGGGCTGAACGTCTTTTTCAACTCGTCTTCAGCGATCTCTTTTCTGCGTCCTTCGCCGAGATCGTTTTCTTCATTTGCCGAAAATCCGAGACATACCGCGCCTCTGAGCTTTTCCCCGCCTACGTTTGAGGTCATTATTATCACGGTATTTTTGAAATCACATTCGCGGCCGCAGGAATCGGTCAGCACTCCGTCATCCATTATCTGAAGCAGGACGTTCAATACCTCGTGATGCGCCTTCTCTATCTCGTCGAACAGAACGACGGAATACGGAGCGCGTCTCACAGCCTCGGTCAGCCTCGGCGCGTCTTCGTATCCGACGTATCCCGGAGGAGATCCGATCAGCTTTGAAACGCTGTGGCTCTCCGAAAACTCGGACATATCGAACCTTATGAGACTGTCTTTACCTCCGAAGAGCGACGAGGCGAGCGTCTTCGCGAGCTCGGTCTTGCCGACTCCGGTCGGACCTATGAAAAGGAAGACCGCTCCGGGACGGTCGGGATCCTTGATCCCGATGCGGCACCGTTTGACCGCCCGGCAAACGCGCCTTACCGCGTCATCCTGCCCGACGATCGACGAGAGGATTTCCTCTTCAAGACCGGCGAGGCGTCCCTCCTCGCGTCCTGTCAGCGCGGAGGTCGGTATCCCCGTGCGAAGGGAGAGCGTTGCCGCGACGTCAGACGCCGAGAGCGACACCCGCTCCGTCATATCGCGCCTCGCCTCGTCCTCCGCGCGGCGTCGGAACTCCGCCACAAGCTCTCTTTCCGCGTCTCTGACCGCAAGCGCCGACTCATAATCTTCCGAGAGGATCGCCTCTTTTTTCTCCGCTCCGGCATCGCGGATAAGCTCCTCTATCCGCTTGAGATCCGGCGGAGTTCTGCCGGATTCAAAGCGCACCCTCGCGGCGCTCTCGTCGACAAGATCGATCGCTTTATCCGGCAAAAATCTATCGTTTATATACCTTACGGAAAGGTCTACCGCAGCGCCGATCGCCTCATCGGTGATCTTTATTCTGTGGTGAGCTTCGTATCTGTCGCGAAGCCCGCGAAGGATGCCGACGGCCTCGGCAGGCGTCGGTTCCCTTATCGCAACGCTCTGGAATCTTCTCTCAAGCGCCGCGTCTTTTTCTATCCTCTTGCGGTATTCTTCCGGCGTCGTTGCGCCGATGAGCCGTATCTCACCACGCGAGAGGGCGGGCTTCAGTATATTTGCGGCATCGAGCGCGCCCTCCGCAGCGCCCGCCCCCATTATCGTATGGAGTTCGTCGATAAACAGTATGATCTTTTTGTTTTTCTTCGCCTCGTCCATCACCGATTTGAGCCGTTCTTCAAACTCCCCGCGGTACTTCGCGCCGGCTATCATAAGCGAGATGTCAAGGGATACAATCGCCCGGTCAAGGAGCGAGTCGGGGACGTCGCCTTCCGCTATCATTGAAGCGATCCCCTCGACGATCGCGGTCTTGCCCACGCCCGGCTCGCCGACAAGGCAGGGATTGTTCTTCGTTCTGCGCGACAGGATCTGCATGACGCGGCAGCATTCTTCCTTTCTGCCGATAAGCGGATCTGTCTCGCGGCGTCTCGCCGCGGCGACAAGATCGGTCCCGTATTTTGAGATCGAAGGGCACCCGGAGATTTCTTTTTTGGAGCTTTTCGCTTTTCCGGATTCAAGTCCGACAAATACCGAGACTTCCGACCTCACGGCTTCGGGAGAGGCGCCCGACGCCGATATCATTTTATAGCCGAAGCTCTCCGGCTCGGACAGTATTGCGTACAAAAGATGCTCGGTCCCGATATAGCCGCTCTTTCCCGACGAAGATTCCCTCGACGCATCTTCTATCACTTTTTTAGCGCGCGGCGTCATATCTGCGGGGGTAACGGTGCTCGGCTCCCCTACTCCCGCCGCTTTTTTTATCAGCGCTCTGACGCCCTCATAGCTGACACCCGCCGCATCAAGAACGCCGGATGCGATGCTCTCCGACTCCCCGAGCAGTCCGAGAAGAATATGTTCGGTGCCGATATACGTGTGCCCCATCTCTCGCGCCGAGTGAAGCGCTCTCGTCAGCGCCTGCTTCGCTTTTCCCGTAAATTTCGCGCCCATTTTGCCTCCGTTATGAACAGTGTTTTATATCATTCTATCCGCGAAGTGACAAAAATAATCGCAAACGACAAATGACGACGGAATTATAAATTTTCGTAGATCGACGCGTTGAATTCCTCGGCGAGTCTGTTCCAGGTCACCACGTCGACGCACCCGGTCTCGGGAAGTCCCGCGGCTCGCTGAAAGCACCTTACCGCGTTTTCCGTGTCGCCGTCGTACGTTCCGACGGGAGACACCTCTCCGAATTCGTCGTAATATATCTTAAGCGAGCAGAGCATTATCTGTATTATCGTCACGAGATCCCTTTGGTCGCGCGGCGCGACCGCGAAATCCTCCGAGTCGGGAAACGGTTTTATACCCGACGGTCTTATTCTGTCTTCACGCATCACGATCCCTCCTCGAGCCGCTTGTATTCGCTGTAAAGTCTGTTGTAGGTAAGTGCGCCCACCGCTCCGCTCTCGTCAATGCCGAAAAGGCGCTGGAACGCTTTTACCGCCGCCTCGGTGCCGGGGCCGAAAACGCCGTCGACTGTGACGGCAGGTATTTCGGGGTAAAATCCCGAAAGATAATTCAGATACCCCTGCACCCTCGACACGAACGGACCTTCCGAGCCTGCGGCTATCGGATATCCGTAATACGCTTCGTTCGCGAGATAATAATCGTCGGGCGACGATTCGAGCATTCCGCGGTACACGGAGCGAAGTCTGTTCCACACCGCGTCGTCGGCGACGCCGGTCTCATCCATTCCGTAATAGGTCTGGAACGCGACGAGCGACCGTTCCGTCTCCTCGCCGAAAATACCGTCGACAGCGGGCGCGGGAATGAACGGAACGAATCTCGCGATGAAGGAAAGAAGATACTGAAGCTCGACCACGGGAGAGCCGCGCTCCCCGATCTTCAAAACCTCCGGGAACGTATTCGTCACGTCTTCGATCGGAACTCCTTCCGACGCAAGTTCGGCGAGCGATTTTACGCTCGCATAAAGCCGGAGGATCTTATACCAGGTCGCGCGCCCCACGATGCCGTCCGGCGTCAGAGAAAAGATACGCTGAAATTCCTTCACCGCCGCTTCCGTCTCCTCGTCGTAAAAGCCGTTGGGATATCTGATCTTCGGGATCGCGGGGTAATTGTCCGCTATGCGGTTGAGCCGGAACTGCATCTGTCTCACGCTGTTTCCGAAAGCTCCGAGTTTCAGCGGCGCGCCGGGATAACTCTCGGTCACGCCTGAGATCGGAGTGTCGAAGACTATCTCGATGTCGTTTCCGTAGTAATTAGTCAGAATGTCAAAAGCTCCCGCACCGTCTCTGCCGAGCGCTTCCGATCCCCATTGAGATAGTCCGTCGCAGGTGACCGTAGTACCATTGCAATACTGTGCGAAAAGCGGCTCGACGGCGCCGACTCTCGATATGTAGTCGTCGAACTGTTCGTCGACGAGAGCGGAAATGTTGTCGAATATCTCTCTGCCGTAGATGAACGCCTGGTCGCTCGCGGTCGAGTTCGTGATGTCGAAGTCGTATCCGCGGCTCCTGTAATACTCGGTGTAAACGCGGTTGAGCGCGAACGAAGTCTCGGCGAGGATATTCGCGCGGAGCGCCGCCTCGCTCCAGGTCGGATAGACCTCGCTCGACGCGACGTTTTTTATGTAATCCGAAAACGGTACCGTCACGTTCGGAGCATCCGAGGAGGGCGGACCGAGATGTACCGTTATCGTCTCCGGTATCACCGGATAGCGTACGCTCTCCGTCATAAGCCCTCACCCCTTCCCGCTCCGTACGGCGCCTCGAACGATCCGAGCGGAACGAGATTGACCGGAAGCGTCGCCGTTATCCCCTCGAATACCTGCACCTCGTTCACGACAGACCTTGCGTATCCGTCCTTTATCACCTCCACGCTGTAAAGAGTGAAAGGCGAGGCGTTTCCCGGGCTCACCGATAAAGACGCGTCCTTAGCTGTAAGCGCGACGGTCGCGGTCAGTCCCGATTCGTCAGTCCGCAAAGAATATACCACCCCCGTATTTCCGCTCTCTCGATCGGCGTCTTTGATAAGCACTATCGCGCCTTCGACGGGATACGCAAGCCCTCCGCTCGTAACACTGACGCGGAGAAAACCTTCCGGCAAGGCGTCGTTCATATTGATCATCCCCTTTCTGCAAGCCGTTTGCGGCTTTTTTCATTATATGAAAAAGCAATGCCGTCAGTGAAAAATAAACCTTTACGTATTGACACTTATTTAATATGATGATAAGATGAAACACGGTAATAATATCGGATAGGAGTTCTGAAAATGTTAAAATTCGGCGCACTTAAAGATTTCGCCGTCGAGGGCAATACAGTAAACCTCGCCTTTGAAAACGGCAAAGGCAGACTCGAGATACTGACCGACAGAATAATAAACGTCTTTTCTCCGTTTGAGTCGGAGGAACACCGTTCAAAATCGATAGAGGGAAACAAAGCGAAGAAGACCGCGTTCACCGCCGAGAGATCCGGCGCCGCGCTCGTCGTCAAGACCGCGTATCTCACCGTAAAAGTCTTTACCGATTTCAAGGTCGATTTTTACAGATACGACGGAAAAACTCTCTGCCGCGATTACAGAGGGAAGATGACGAAGGTAAAGCGCTTCTCGCCCTGCTATAAATACTACGCAGATTCCGGAAAAGGCGACTGGGAGAAGAATATCCTCGTGACGAAGCGCCTGACGGATGACGAATGTATCCTCGGCCTCGGCGACAGAGCCGGATTTATCGACAAAAAGGGATATGAATACAGAACGTGGACCTACGACACGACGGACGTTCACGACGAACAGATGCCGCAGCTTTACAAGTCGATCCCGTTCGTAATGCTAAAAAGGCCGGGCGCCGTACCCTGCGGGCTGTTCTTTGACAACACTTACAAGGCGACTTTCAACCTCGGGCGCGACGATCCGTCGTATATGTGGTACGGAGTCGACGACGGAAACCTCGACTATTATTTCATCGGCGGCGACACTCTCCCCGAGATAGTTATGGGCTACTGCTATCTGACCGGAACGACTCCGCTTCCGCAGAGGTGGACCCTCGGCTATCAGCAGTCTCGCTGGGGATATATGGGCGACGACGATATCGACTACGTCACCGACACCATGAGAAAGTGCGGTATTCCGTGCGACGCGATACACTTCGACATAGAATATATGTCTTACTATAAAGACTTCACGTGGAACCCCGAAAGATTTCCGAACCCCGAAAAGACTCTCGCCGATATGAAGAAAAAGGGCTTCAAGGCGGTGACGATAATCGACCCCGCGATAAAGCTCGAAAAAGGTTATTCCGTATATGATGAAGGTCTTCGCCGCGGATGCTTCTGCAAAGACGCGAACGGTCTGACCTACGTCAACGCCTGCTGGCCGGGCGACGCGCTATTCCCCGACTTCGGTCTGCCCGAATGTCAGAAGTGGTGGGCGGAAAACGTAGAGCGCCATATTGCAAGAGGCGTCGACGGCATCTGGAACGATATGAACGAGCCCGCGTCTTTCAAGGGCGAGCTTGCCGACAACGTCGTCATGCACGACGGAAAAAGAGAGACTTGCCACAAAGAACTCCACAACGTATACGGTCACTTTATGGACCGCGCCACGTATAACGGAATAAAAAAGGCGACCGGACGCCGTCCGTTCGTCATCACCCGCGCCTGCTTTGCGGGAACTCAAAAGTATTCGACCGCCTGGACCGGCGACAACCGCGCCGTCTGGACTCATCTTCGCACCGCGATACCTCAGCTCTGCACTCTCGGTATGTGCGGAATGTCGTTCGTCGGAACGGACATCGGCGGATTCAACCAGGACACAACGCCGGAGCTCATCTCCCGCTGGGTCGAAGCGGCTTGCTTCTCGCCTCTTTTCAGAAACCACTGCGACAAATGGGCAAGACAGCAGGAGCCGTGGATGTTCGGCGAGAGGACTCTTTCCATCTACCGCAAATTCGTAAAGCTCCGCTACGCGTTCATTCCTTACATATACGACCTCATGTTTGAGGGCGAAAAGACGGGACTCGCGGTGATGCGCCCGCTCGCGCTCCACTATGAAAACGACCCGAAGGCGCTGAAGTGCAACACGGAGTTCACCGTCGGCGAAAACCTTCTCGTCGCACCTATAGTCGAACAGGGTGCGACCGACCGCGCGGTATATCTGCCGCGTGGCGACTGGTTCGACGTGAACACCGGAAAGAAGATCCGCGGCGGCCGCTCGATCATAGCCGACGCCCCGCTCGACACGCTCCCGATGTACGCAAAAGCGGGGGCGATCTTCCCGAACTACGAGGAGATGAATTATATCGGCGAAAAGAAGCTCGACCGTCTGATCCTGAAAGTGTTCCCCGGATCCGGCGAATACCGCCACTTTGAGGACAACGGCGAGGACTTCGCTTACAGACGCGGAGAGTACAACGAATATCTCTTCACGATAACCGAAGACGGGATTTTCCGCGGAAAGCTGATCCGCAAAGGATATAAGAACGGCTACAAAAAGTTCACCGTCGAATACTGCGGAAAGACGTACAACGTCAAAGCCGCAGACGAGTTTGAGATAAAGCTTAAATAACCGCCACCGGAGGATAAAATTATATGATCTGCTTCAGGTCCGATTACAGCCAGGGCGCTCATCCGAAAGTCATGGAAGCGCTGATGGCGACGAACTACGAACACACCGACGGCTACGGAATAGACCCCCACTGCGAAAACGCCGCAAATATCATAAAGAAGCTGATCGGCCGCGACGACGCGTCGGTCCACATGATGATAGGCGGCACGCCCTGCAACGTCACCGTTATAGCGGCCGCGCTCCGTCCCTATGAGACTGTCATCGCGGCAAGGAGCGGTCACTGCTACTTTCACGAAACGGGAGCAGTCGAGGCGACGGGACACAGAGTTACGACGGCGGAACCCGTCGACGGAAAGCTGACGCCGGACGGCATCGACTTTGCGATGTCCGAGTTTCAGGACGAGCACACGCCGAAACCCGGGATGGTGTATATCTCCCTCCCGAGCGAAACGGGGACCGTCTACACAAAGGCGGAGCTGTTGACTCTCCGCAAAAAGTGCGACGAGTACGGACTTTTCCTCTACGTCGACGGCGCACGGCTCGCAAGCGCGCTTACCTGCGATGAGTGCGACATCACGCTTCACGACCTTGCAGAGCTCGCCGACGCCTTCTATATCGGCGGAACGAAATGCGGTGCGCTCTTCGGTGAAGCGCTCGTCATTCTGAACGAAAAGATCGATGACCATTTCAGATGGATGATCAAGCGCGAATGCGGTATGCTCGCAAAAGGACGCCTTATCGGAGTCCAGTTTGAAGCGCTCCTCGGCGGCGACGATCCTCTTCTCTTCAAGATCGCGCGCCGCGAGAACGAAACGGCAAACGTCATAAGGCGCGGTCTTGCCGCGCTCGGCGTAGAATTTTTCGGCTCATCGCCCACAAATCAGCTCTTCCCGATCCTTCCCGCCGTTGCCGTAAAAGAGCTTGAACGCGATTTCTTCTTTTACGAATGGGCTCCGGAGAAAGGCGGCATGATCCCGATACGCCTCGTCACCGGCTGGGGGACCTCCGAGGACGAAGCGATCGCCTTCGTCCTCCGCGTAAAAGAGCTGTTGGGGAAATAATATAAAAAGCATAATTTAAAGGCGCTCGCACTGAGCGCCTTTTTTATTCTTCTTTCGCTTTTAACTGTTCGATTAACGGCGCGAAACGACTGTCATTTTGAAGGTCTTCAAAATAAGTCTTTTCACGAAGGAACTTTAAATACACTGAGCAAAATCCTTTGCACCAGGCGTTGTATTCTTCTCCTCTTATCAGGATAGAGGTATGAGCTCCGGACAAGCCTTCATCATTATCCTTATCGACCGACAAAGCAAGATCGACCGCTTTTTTGAAGCATTCAAAAGCGTTTTCGATATCACCTAAAGGATAATACAGTGAAAACAAAGAAAAGTATATCCAGCCAACTGTGACCCTATACTCGCCGAAATCACCGTCTTCAAACAGTACGTCGTAAAGCGCAAGGATCTTTTTGTGCGCCTCGATCCACTCGTTCATGTTGAGTGAGGTGTTTCCGTCGTCCATTACCGTGTTAAGATGCCTGAGTTGATCCGCGGCTTCAAAGATAAGAGCGCTAATGTATTTGCACTTCCAACGATACTGTTGATCGCCGATGCAAGCCTCGGTCATAAGTTTTTCCTTGCACTGGTAAAGAAGCGGCATCGACCTTGCGAGTTCGATCGCTTCTTCTCTTTTTCCGAGACGCGCGTAAGCGTTGCAAAGAATATCGACGGCGCCGTGACGGATATAATTGACGGTCGAAATGTCAAGTATCTTGCGGCAAAGAGAAGCGGCTTCTTCATACATCTCAGTCTTGTTTTCGTCGTAAACAGCCCTGTTCATAAGGGACGCCGCCAGATAATACATCAACTCCGCGTCCCGTGGATACTTTTTCAGCGCATACCTTGCGGTTGTTATGATCAAATTATCGTCGACCATATCTTCGAGCTGATCTTTGATCGAATCGATTCCTTCCGGCGTGCCATCAACGTTTATGTCAAGAAGAAAGTCGGATGAAACGTTGAAATAATTTGAGAGCGCGGGGATGAGGGATATGTCGGGCATCGCGGCTCCGGTCTCCCAACGGCTCACCGCCTGTCCTGAAATACCGAGAGCGTTTGCAAGTTGGTCTTGCGTTATACCACGTTCGCGGCGCAGCTTTTTTATATTGTTTCCGAAAGACATATTGTTCTCCAAATAATAAATCAGCAGTTCTGTACTTAAATTATACAGCACTGCTGATTATTTGTAAACATATCGTTGATTTAGCAAAAATCAATTTTGGGTTTAGTAAGACAGCCACCTGCCTTATTGAATACCTATAGTTTTATTAATTTAATACCAACTTGGCACGACGTTTTTCATATTGTCATACCAGATCAGAACGTTTTTTGCCTGATCCAACATAGTCCGGATCTCTTTTTCGCCGAACGGGATCGCCCACGGAACGGAAGAAAGCGTATTGCTGCCTATATACAGCGCAAGGAGCCGCCAGAATTCCATCGGAACGTTATTATCGAAATACCCGTCGACGATCCCGGAGGCGAACGGCGGCGCGGCTTCGGCGCACCATACGATACGGTTGAACTCCTCCCACGGATCGCCGAAATCGTAGCGGTCAAAATCAATGATCCGAAGCATTCCGCTTTCGTCTATCATCATATTACCGATATGATAGTCACCGTGCTGAAAACACTGCGGGCGGCCCTTCAATAAACTGCGGTTGTTTTCAATATATTCAAGCACCGCCGAATCGCCGTCAAATTTGACCGGGCACTCCTCATACATTTTTATCTTGCGGTCTATCTTTTCATTAAAACGGATTTCCCAGTCCTTCTGATCTTCCGGCGCAGGGATCGAGTGCATCTTTTTCAGTATCTCGCCCGCCATGATCCCGTATCTGTACTGATCTTCAGCGGACATCTTCGGTATCACTTCTTCCGCATCCCGTCCTTCAATCCATTCCTGAAGGATAAAAACGCCGCCGTCACATTCGCCGTATTCCACCGGTCGGCACATCGGCACGCCGAGCGAAAATACCCTCTGCTGCATCCGGAAACAATCCGCTCGCGATGCGGCTTTTTCCCTTAGCGTCACGCGCAGCAAATACTTCGTTCCGTCACCCGCCGTAACGCAGTATTTTTTGTCACACGACCAACCTTTTTCGATCGGCTCTTTCGTAATATAATCGATCATCTTTTCCTGTTATCCTCAATAATACTGGGGACAGTTCACTGCCTTATTTCATTTTTTATATTTTTCTTTCCATATATCCGCAGGTGAACGGAAAGAAATCATATTTTTCGCAGTTCGTATGCCTGAAGCCGAAACCCTCATACCACTTTTTAAGCACCGTGTTTTCTTCAACTATACCGATTTTCACGACCGCGCACCCTGCCCTTTTCGATTCCTTGAAAGCATCTTCAAGAAGTTCTTTACCAAGTCCTCGATGCCGGAATTCCGGTAAAACGCAAAGATTGTTCAGCTCACATTCAGAATCATTAATAAGTAAAGAGTAATATCCTATTATCCTGCCGCCCTCGACATACTTAAACATTGGTCTTTTTTCCACGTTCAAATGATAGAGCAATCTGTCTTCATTCACAGCGAACGCGGTAAACCGCGGCGCGTTCTCCTCGGTAAATCCGAATTCGTCCGCAACCGTTTTGAAACTGTTCCTGATAACTGCGACGCATTCCGGTATATCACTCACTTCAACGGGTTTTATCTCGTTCCTGTATTTCACAAAGTCATACATGATACGGTCTTCTCCCGTGAGATAATGCTTTTCGATCACGTTTCCCTCCGGATGGGGGATCATTCCGCAAGACACGAGCATCTTACGGCTGATCTCGTTTCCCTCCATACAGCCCGCAAGAATGTAATCGAATCCGTATTTTTCAAAGCAATATTTGAGGCCGAGCGAAAACGCGGCAGTACCGATTCCCTGACTGCGAAAATCCGGATAAACGATTATCGCAAGATCAGGTTCACATTCGGGCGGAGACAAAAGCAGACACCCGACAGTCTTTTTGTCCTTCATTATCATTATCTTTGTCGAACTGATCGGTATCTTTAAATGTTCTTCATATGTTGGTGCCGCGTGACCGTTGTAGCCGGACTCCGTCGCCTCGTCGCACCAACAATCGTAAATATCTCTCTCGTCAAGCTCAAATACGTATTCCGCGAGAGCGATCCCGTTTTCCTCGACATATATCTTTCTATTCATTATCATAAGTCCTTTTTTAATGAGACAGAGGACTGTCCCCTGTCTTACCCTGTCTTATAAGCACCCTTTAATAAATGAAATCGATCTTTTCAGCGCTTCTGACGTTTTTGTCTCTAATACGACAGTACAACTGTATTTTTCGGCTGTGGAGAGTTTTTTTCCAATATCGAGTTCTCCCTCACCGAGCGCAAGGTGATCGTGTCTGGCGCCGCCCGAGTTTATCGCGTCGTGAACGTGCATGTGAACAAGGCGATCCCGACGTTCAAGGATAAACTCACCATCTCCGCCGCCTGTGCAGTGGTCGTGACCGATATCCCACGTCAGGGCAAAAACTTTTGACTTCAAAAGCTCATCTATCGCTTCCTTATGGAACGGTTGATATCCGCTGCAATTCTCGATACAGATCTTTATACTGTCGCCGCCGATCTCATCTTCGCACATATCGCGGAAAGCCGTCATTTTCTTCAAATAAACGTCTTTATATTTTTCGAACAAAAATACCTTTTCGTCCGGAAGAGTGAAATAAACTCCTTTTGAAAGGTGCATATTCAGAATTCCGACACCGAGTTGTTTCGCCAGCGCTATTGTATCCTTGACCGTACGAAGATACGCCTCCGAAACGTAGTCGTTAAAATCGCACGGATCGAGATTTTCGTCAAGATGGATGGTATAGAATAAGCCGTATTTTTCGCGCAGCATCATCAGGCGGTCAACGTCGATCATTCCCGTTTGATACTGCGGCAGATTCATATTGATTTCGATAAAATCAAGTCCGAGACCACGCGCTAGCGCCACATTTTCCTCGATCGTGTCAAACTCTATCAAAGTCGGCATACCGTATTTTATCATTCAGCACCTCGCGTTCAATTCATCGACCGTGTTTTTCAGTATTTCATACTGTCTCTCAAGCTGCTGCGGCTCTTTAGACGTTTGCATAAGAAAAAGCAGGTTGTCCAAAAACTTTTTCGGACAGTACGGCAGCCTTTTGAGCGAGTCCTCAAGTTTTTTGTCGCCTTTAAAGTATACTCCGTTGACGGCGAATATAACCTGTATCAGATCCTGCACTGTGTGCAGAACACAAGCGGAAGTGAACATAAAATCTCCGCGGCGTATCGCGCTCTCGTAGTGGAAATTGTTCATCCACGTGTACGCCCTCTCCATAAAGCATGAGATGATCGATTGTCTCAGCTTTTCTGGATAGACGCAAAGCTTTTGTTTATATTCAGCGATAAACCCGTTCGGGTCCCATAACGGCTCGATGAAGTCGATCTCGGATACGGAAATGTATGTATAATACCCGTTTGAAGTCCAAGTCTGCGGAATTATTACAAACTTGCCCTCGAGACAGTCGTCGAGGCGCTTTCTGATCATCGAATAATATTTGACCGTGACCTCGACCGGAATTCTGCAATACCTAAAATCGATCCCGCCTCCGTATGGCGCAAAATCGAATGACGCGGAAACGGATATGTCCGAATCCTTATCCGCAATCGTTTTTATAATTTCAACGATCTCGTCGTGAGGTTTCATGCTTTCAACGAGCATATAAAAATCGATATCGGAATCATCATCCGCGCCGCCGTACGCCCGCGAGCCGGCAAGTGCTATGGAGCACTCGCCAATGGATATTGATTTTAGCTTTTCTGAAATAATTGAAACAATATTATTCATTATTACCTCATTAATCCGCTGGACTTAAATTCCCTGCTTTTCGATGTTCACGACAAAACATGGTACTATCTCCTATTCCTCTCGTTCATAAAGCTCATTCAGCGGCTTGAATTTGTCGGACAGGTCAAGCATTTCTTCAACATAGACGCCGCTCAACCAATAAGATCTTTTCGCATACGCTTTTATGCCGTGATAGGACGCGTCGCTTGTGATAAGGCGGTACTTGTCACCGACGATCTCCAGTGCCGCGCAGTTCGAAAGGGAAAACCCGATCTCTCCGCTTTCCCGAAGCAATCCCTTTGTGCTTTTCACCCGCTTTGGGTCGTCGCAGTGCGGTATAAATAGGCCTGGAAGAAGCCCTAAGCAATCAACGATAATGATCGGGGCACCCTCTCCCTCAGTAATGCTGAGCGAATCGGACGATCCTTTGCTGAACCAGCATTCCGCGCCTGCCGAAACGCCGCACATCACCTTTCCGTTTTCCCACGCGCCGCGAAGTATCTTATCGAATCCGGTCTCTTTCCACAAAGCGATCATTCTCAGCGTATTGCCGCCGCCCTCGTAGATGATATCAGCCCAGTCGACGAGAGATTTGACATATTCGACGTCGCTTAGCCTGTCGCTTTTCAGATCGCGGCATTCGCACCCGAAACGCTCGCCGTAAATGGCTTGCATAACGTTAAAATATCCTTCTTGCGCCTCAAGCGGCTGCGAATGAGCGAGCATAAGGAAATGAGGTTTATCTTTCCCGGTGAGACGTATTATTTCTCTGTCCTGTGCTTCAAGCTCGTATGGAAGCGCCTTTCCGTCTTTGCTGATCCTTCCGTTTTCACCGCCGCCGATAGCTACGATTTTTCTGTTTTCCATATTTTGATTCTCTTTATTTCCGGTAAGTATTTCAATCAGTTCAAGCGGGTGTGAGAGTTCCGGGAAAGCGTCGTTTCTCCCGGTCGGAGGTGACGCGGCATCCGTGAAATACCACGTCGCCTGATATACCTTCATGCCGAGTTCTCTCGCTCTTTCAAGCTCGTTTGCACCACCGTCGCCGACGTAGACGCACTCGTCCGGCGCGACTCCGAGAGACGCCATACAACGCTCGAATATCACGGGATCTGGCTTTTTTACTCCTTGCTCGTAAGAAAACATCACCGCGTCAAAATATTTATATAAGACGCTTTCCTTTATCAGGTCCACTTCTTCGGAAAAACAGTTGGTGATAAGTCCTATCTTGAAACCTGATTCCTTAAGACCTCTCAGCATTGGTATTATTTCTTCGTGCAGATGATCGAAACACTCTTTTTTCGTTTCGATCCTTTTTGCAACCACCCGGTCGAGCAGTTCTTCCGAAAAACAGCCGTTTCCTTTGAATACAGCCGTCAGCGCTTCTTCAAGCGTCATTTTTCCGAGAGTTCTTGCATCACCCGTCGGATCCCAGAATTCTCTGAAATCTTTTACGTCTATCCCCGCGTCCTTTGCTATCTGAGAACCGAAGTACAGAGGTACGGCAAAATGAGTGATCAGCGTTTCATACATATCGAATATCACTGCTTTCAACATAGCTTTTCGATCCTCTTCTTTTCCTTTTAGATAAAACGGTTTACAGAGCACAAGAGACCCTGACGGGTTTCCTATTTTTTAAAATATGATCTTTTCTATTTCTTTCAGATATTCCGCCGGTGCGTCTTCGATCTTTCCCGAATCGACAAGCGCTGTCAGCGCGGGATCGAGCGGAAGAGACGCGCTCTTTTTAATGCCGTATTCGGCAGAGATCTTTCCGAGAGAACTCTCCCCGAAAATATTTATTTTTTTACCGCAGTCGGGGCAGGCGACGTACGACATATTCTCGACGATACCGAGCACGGGTATGCTCATAAGGTCAGCCATTCTGACCGCTTTCTCAACGATCATCGAGACGAGCGACTGAGGGGTCGTGACGACGACGATACCGTCGAGCGGTAAGGACTGAAATACGGTGAGCGGCACGTCGCCGGTTCCCGGAGGCATATCGACGAACATATAGTCGACGTCCCCCCAGACGACGTCGGTCCAAAACTGTTTGACGGCGCCGGCGATCACCGGGCCGCGCCACACGACCGGTGACGATTCGTCTTCGAGAAGGAAATTGAGGGACATTATCTTTATTCCCTCCGCGCTCTCAAGCGGAACGAGTCCGCCGTCCTGCTGATATATCTCGCCCGCGACGCCGAACGCTTTCGGTATCGACGGACCCGTTACGTCGGCGTCCATTATCGCGGTTTTAAATCCGCGCTTCGCCGCCGCGACGGCGAGCATCGAAGTCACTATCGATTTACCGACTCCGCCCTTTCCGCTGACGACGCCGATAACGTGCTTTACGCTGCTGTCGTCTCTCGTTTTTTCATGAGATGGTGCGTTTCTCGATTCACAGTTTGCCGAGCAACTTGAACAGTCGTGAGTACATTCTTCTGACATGGTAATTATTCTCCTTTTGAAGATACGGTCTCTTTATTTTTTCCCGATTTTCCGCTTTTTGAAGCGGCTTTATAGATTTCAAGTGATATGAGAGATACCGCGCCGGGTATCAGAGTAAGCAAGAACTGTTTGAAAGTAAGTCTTTCCGCGCCGATAACCGAAGAAAGTCCGGTCAGCGCAAACAGTACGGCAAGAACAGCGCAAGCGAAGAACAGCAGCGGTATTTCCCCGCTTCTCCTCTTCGACTTTTTGAAGATAGTCCCGTTCGTCATCATCTCGATACCTACGACCGGGATGCTGAAGAGCGCCGATGAAAACACGAGGTTCATCACGACGCCTGAAGTCACACCTTCCGGAGACAGAGCCGAGAGCGCCGCGGGGATGGTAAGAAGGATGAGCCCCCATACAGTACCCGAAACGATCGCGAAAGCGAAGTCCTTAAATCCTTTTTGAAGTTCGTGAGCGCTTTTGTCGACGCTGATAATGTTCCACGGCGGGTCCCTTCTGAGCGAGACGAACGCGACGGCAAGGTCGATCAGCAGTCCCCAAAGCAGAAGTGCGACCGGACTTGCGGGAGTCAGATCTTTCGTAAACGAAGCGACGAGAACGAGAAACAGCTTTGCGACGTTTGACGCCAAAAGATAGTTGGCGCAGCGCCTCATATTCATAAACGCGCCCTTTGCAAGCTCGACGACTCTGAAAGATTCAAAGACGCCTCCTCCGCTCTTCGGCGTGACGATGACGTCCGACGACGAACGGATCGACTGAGGTATCGTCTTCGATATCTTCGACGCCGCGGGCACCGCGACGGAGACAGACGCCTCTTTCATCAGCCACATATCAGACGCGTCGCGGCTGACGTATACCGCGCTGCATCCTCCGAGGCGGAGTTTTTTGTACGCTTCGCGTCTCATTTTTGCCGAGTCGCGCGCGCCGACGGAGATCGCCGCGAACTGCCCGGGCTCGAGGGTTATGCGTTCGGCTCCGACCATTTCTTCGTATGTGATATAGCGGTCGCCGTCTTTGATGAAGCCCACCATTTCAAGGAAAGCGCGGTCCTCGTCCGAGCCGTCGGTGAAGCATACCATACGGCAGGAAGTCCCTTCTCTGCACTTTCGTATCGCGTCGAGAGCGTCGCCGTAAGGTCTGTCCGACAGGGCGAGAAAGCCCTCGAACGTCATGCACATCTGAAGCGCGGAAACCCGGTTCATATTGACGTAGGGCGAATCTCGCCTTGCAACGCCGACCGTGAAGACGCCTCTTTTTCTGAGTGCGTCGACCTCGGTTCTGATCGCGGCGACGTCGTCCTTCGTAAGCGGGCAGATTTTGCCGCCCTTTCTTATGTTGGTACAGCAGGAGAGCACACCGTCGACAACTCCGGAAACTATCGCTTCAAAGTTGCCGCCCCTGCATATCAGCGCGGTGTCGAGTCCTCCCGACTCCGCGCCGTAAGACGGCTCGTGTCCGACAAGAACGGTGTTTTCAAACGTCCTCGATTCGTACGAGCGTTCAAAATATTCGTCAAATACTTTTCTGATCCCTGCGTATCCGAACGACGTCTCCTCACGCGGCACTTCCGCGACAGCGGGCGAAAAAGTACCCTGCGGAAGCAAACCCGTCGTGACGTAGCAGAGCTTCAACAGTTCGGCGGGCGAAGAGCCCTCTCCGGGCTCGTCCACGTTCACAAGCCTTTTGCCGTCAAAATATGAATTCAGCGTGATATCTCCCGCCTTTATCATTATCGGGCTTTCAAGCACTATCGTGTCGGCGTTGTTCATATCTCCGACCGAAGCCGCGTTCTTGACCTTTGCGCGCCCGGAATCTTCACCGTCGGCTTTTCTTACTGCTGCGGCGAGCGCGTACGCGCCGATTATCGGGAACGCTTCGCTCATCGCGGCGGCGCTGAGCGCGGCGGCGGAGAGAAGGACTTCGAGCGCCGAACCGCCTCTGGCGGCGGCGCCGGCGACCGTTATCACAAGGATCGCGGCGAGTGACGCGATACCGAATACGCGGCTCCACGAGGTCATCTTTTCGGAGATCTTAAGCTTCTCGCCGGAAGGGATCGTCAGCGTTCCGAATTTTGCCGCGGCGAGAGTGTCGCCGCCCAGCGCGACGATAAGCGCCCTCGCTTCGCCCGACACGATCGTCGAGCCGGCATACAGCATATTGTCGCGTTTTTCTATCGGGCATTCAACGCCGCCCTCATCGACGATGGTATCGGCGTTTTTGAAGATGAGCGATTTGTTGTCCGTCATCTTGTTTTCATAGACGAAAACACCGGGCGTGGAAATTATTCTCGCGTCTCCGGGCACGGTATCGCCCGGATAAAGCATCACGACGTCGCCGACAACGAGATTTTCCGCGCTGTGTATCAGCGCTTGCGAATTTCTGACTACAGTGACGCGCGGGATAACGCCGCGCGCTTTTTCTTCAAAGATCCTCTGCGTTCTGACGTGGAGCGCGACTCTCGCCGCGCCGCCGAGGACGACCACAGACAGGATCGAAACGAACTCCGTCGTCTTTTCGAAGATCGCCGCTATCACGGCGACCACGAGCAAAACGAGCGTCGACAGATCGAGAAGCATACGGAGCGCCGCTTCAAGGACCGACGCGCGCTTGACTCTCCAAAGGCGGTTATGACCGTTCTTTGAAAGCCTCTTTGCCGCCTCTTTCGGATGAAGCCCGCGGAAAAGATCCGTGCCGAGCTCCCCCGCCAGCGCCTCCGGTGTCTTCGAATGCCAGTTGGTATCAATACTCATTTACGTCACCTTTCAAAGTGAAACAGATCATTCGGCGGAATCGACGGTTATCTTCTCTCCGTCGGAACCGACAGACACTTTCTTAAGCGCACCTTTTGTCCTGATGATCTCGCCCGCGATCCTGTCCTCGACCTCTGTTTCAATAAAACGTCTCATATTTCTGGCTCCGAACTTCGCGGAGAACGATTTTTCCGCTATCAGCGCGATCGCTTCGGGAGTAAAAGTGAGTTCTATCTCTTTATCCGCCATGACCTTGACGAGGTCCCCGGTCATGATCTTCGCGATGCCTTCAAAGTTCTCTTTGTCGAGCGCTCTGAACGTCACGATCTCGTCGACGCGGTTCAAAAATTCGGGGCGGAGGAATTCTGCGAGCGCGCGGGAAGTCTTTTCGCTCGACTGGAGATCCGGGCTGTCGGTAAATCCGGTGAGCGTCGACGGTCCCTGCGAGCCCGCGTTCGTCGTCATAACGATAACGGTATTCTCAAAGTTGACTGTTTTTCCTCTCGCGTCGGTTATCCTTCCGTCGTCAAGGATCTGAAGGAGGATATTCATGACGTCGGGATGCGCCTTCTCTATCTCGTCGAACAGAACGACGGAATAGGGACGGCGGCGGATCTTTTCGGTGAGCTGTCCCGCGTCGTCGTAGCCGACGTATCCGGGAGGAGCTCCTATAATCCTCGACACCGAGAATTTATCCATAAATTCGCTCATATCGAGCCTTATCAGCGTTTCGGGCGACTGGAACAAGTCGGCGGCGAGCACTTTTACAAGCTCCGTCTTACCGACTCCGGTCGGTCCCGCAAAGATGAATGACACCGGGCGGCGCTTCGCCGAAACTCCGGTGCGCGAACGGCGTACGGCGCGAACGACCGCGTCGACCGCCTTATCCTGACCGACTATCCTCGATTTTATCCTGTCGGCGAGGCCGTCAAGGCGGGAGAACTCGTCTTCCGTGATCGTGGACGCGGGGATGCCGGTCCATATTTCTATGACGTCGGCAAGGTCGGACACTTTCATTTCGACCTTCTCGCAGAGCGGTGTCAGCTCTCCGACTCTGTTCTGGAGCGAGAGAAGCTCCGCCTTTATCTCGGCGAGCCGCTTATATGTTTCATCCGATTTGTTGTTCTCAGCCTCAAGTCCTCCGCGCTCGTTTTCAAGCGCGCGGATGCGGTCGAGGCACTCTCTCTTTTCATTTATTTCCGGAGACGAGAGCGAAATATGGCTCGACGCCTCGTCGATAAGGTCGATCGCCTTGTCGGGGAGATATCTGTCCGTGATATATCTCTCGCTGAGAGAGACAGCGTATGACAGGACCGCAGACGGTATCGTTATCGAATGGTATTCTTCGTAGTAATGCTTGATGCCGCGCAAGATACTCTCGGTATCCGCAAGGCTCGGCTCCTCGACCATAACGGGTTGGAAACGCCTCTCGAGCGCGGTGTCTTTTTCGATATATTTTCTGTATTCCGTCAGCGTCGTCGCGCCGATCACCTGTATCTCGCCTCTGGAGAGCGCGGGTTTCAGGATATTCGCCGCGTTCATACTGCCCTCGGCGTCGCCCGCTCCGACGATGTTGTGGACCTCGTCGATCACGAGTATCACGTTTCCGAGCGCTTTGACCTCTCCGAGAAGTCCGAGGACTCTCGACTCGAACTGACCTCTGAACTGAGTGCCCGCGACGAGCGCGGTGAGATCGACGAGATATATCTCTTTATTCTTCAGAACGTACGGAACGTCCGCTCTCGCGATCTTCTGCGCGAGTGATTCTGCAATAGCGGTCTTGCCCACTCCCGGTTCACCAATAAGGCACGGGTTGTTCTTCTGACGGCGGCAGAGTATCTGGATGACGCGGGAAAGCTCCCTCTCGCGCCCCACGACGTTGTCGAGTTTCCCCTCTCTCGCGCGCTCCGTCATATTCGTGCAGTACGTCGTGAGAAATTTCAGCTCTTTTTTCTTTCTCTTTCTGCCTTGATCTTTGCCGTCGTTCCCCGTCAGCTTCGAAAAGTCGACAGCAGGAGCTCTCGCATCGGCGGCATCGTCGTCATAAACCTCCGCGGGAAGGTCGCCGGAACTGCCCATAAGTCCGTCGAGAATACCGTTCTCGTCACCTTCCATGAGATTTTCGATCTCCGACGACATCTTTTCAAGATCCTCGTCGGTGAGTCCCATCTTATTTATCATATCGTTGACCGGCTTGATCCCGAGCTCTCTGGCGCATTTGATGCAAATGCCCTCCTGCTTGGTCTCACCGTTTTCTATCTTGGTCATGAACACCACGGCAACTCTCTTGTGGCATCTTGAACACATTGTCATTATCCAACACCTCCTGACATTACAATGACATTATCACCCTATCCGCTCCGTCACGTTTTTGATGACGGAGATAGGATTGTATTGTGCGAAAAATTTCAGTATCACCGAATCGTTTACAGTATTTTTAAAATTCTCCGGCAGGACCGATTCGAGCGCTGACACTCCCGCGGACAGAACGAGCGAGAGCACCCAAAGCACGATCAGCGCCGTGACGATGCCGAGCGCAAGTCCCGCCGTGCGGTCTATCGTTCTGATGACCGGCGCTTTGAACAGTACGATTATGAGCTTTGACGCAAGGCGCAGCAGAATAAATGCTACGACAAAAAGTCCGATGAACGCTATCGCGTTCGAGATCTTCCATGAGGTCGGCTTTGCGATAAACTCGGATATTTTGCTGACCGCGGACTCTCCCGTGTCGGAAAGTCCGGAGACGAACTCCCTCAGCGCTCCGTCTTCGACGTTGTATTTATCGAGTGTGCCTGCAAGCGTTTCCGGTATCTTTGAGAGAAACACGGAAACGTCGGTGCCGATCGAAGTCGAAGCGGCGCTTCTGACAGTCGATTCGATGCCGGATGATATCTTTCCGATAAACACGCTGTTTGCGAGCCATCCGGAGACCGTCGGAGTCAGCGCGTACGCAACAATAACGGAGACCACGCTGCAAACGAGCCCCATCACCGATTTGACAAGGCCGCGTCTCCAACCGAGAAAAATTATGACCGCGGCTATCGCCACGAGTATGATATCTAATGCGATGTTCATTGAATTATCCTTTCGTATCAGCCGTCTGTTTCTTCAGGTGCGGATGTCTCCTCGGCAAATCCCGTGACGGCGGACGTCTTTCCGAGGACCAGGACGTTGTCTGAAAACGGAACGAGTCCCGAGATGAAGACCGGGCACTCCGTTTGTTTCTCCGTCCCGTCAAACAGAACCTTTGTCAAAACTCCGTCGGATGCATAAAATACTCCGGCTTCGCCTATCGCGCAGTAATTGATCTTCTTGTCCCCTCCGAAAGTCATCTCTTCCGTGCCGTCGGACTTGAAGACCGTCGCTTTGCTTGCGCTGTCGACCGCGTTCGCACTGCATACGAGAAGCACACGGTCGTCGGAGAAAGATACCCCGGACACGCCGTATCCGATCAGCGGGTAATTTGCAGTCTCTTCTCCGTTTGCGGCATAGAAGTGAACCGACGAATCGCACACTACGCAGAATGATCCGTCGCCGAAGAAGAAGACGTTGAGCGGCATGGCGTCGTCAATGGTAAAAGATTTTGCGTTCTCGCTCCCGCATATACCGAACATCACTTCGGTCGTAAAATCGGTGGTGCCGATATCGCACGATGCGACAGCGTAGCGGGTACCGTCATCTGAAAGCGCCACGTCCATGACGTATTTATCTTTATATATTCTCGAAAGTTCTCTGAAATTCTCGTCAAAAATGCTGATCACATATCTGTTCTCTCTCGCTCGGTTCAACAGAGCGAACGAACCGCTCTTCGACAGAGCCGCGCCCTGAAGCGCGTAGTCGGTCTGTTTTGACTGCGCTTCGACGAGAGAAGTGCAGATCGAATAAGTCGTTCCTCCGACGTCGTAGACCATAACGTATTTGTCGCCGGTAAGAACTTTCGGGTTTTCCATTGAGATCTTGAACGATCTCTCTGCGGAGCCGGTATTGTTATACAGAGTGAGCGACGTTGTAGTTGCGATCGCAAGCTTTCCTTTGAAGATCGCGGCGCTCATCTTACGGCTTTCGTCGTATTTGATCTCGCTGAATGCGGCGCCTTCCGCGTCGATATCCGTATCCAGGTCTTTTGCGAGATAAACGAGATTTTCATACGTTATCTGATCGCGGTAAAGTATGATCATGCCGACAACGAACGCGAGGAGCAGCAAAACGGAAACTAATTTGACGACTCTGTATCGCCTTGCGACCTTAAGATAATACGGATTTTGCTCTCTCTCATTATCAACTTTGATATTAATTTTTTGGGATCTTGATAATCGTTCTTTATTATTCTTTTCTTTTTCGCTGTTCAATATTTATCAACCTCCCTGCTGCTCAAAATCTGTCTCTCATTCAGCGAGCCAATCTATTTTAATCGGATAAATTACTTCTTTGAGATAAAGTCCCTCGGGCGGAAGCGTCTCGCCCGCGGCAGCGCGGTCGCGCACGGATATGATCTCCGGAATATCGCGCGCCGTTGTTTTTCCTTTTGCAACGTCGAGCAGAGTTCCCGACATGATCCGGACCATATTGTAAAGAAATCCGTCGGCGAAAACCGTAAATTCAACAACATCGCCGCACCTTGCGACCGAAGCGGAAAAGACTTCCCTCGTCGCGTCTGTGATCTTCGAGCCGGACGCCATGAAAGACGTAAAATCGTGCCTGCCCTCAAACCGCTTTGCGGCTTCATCCATCTTTACTATAGAATCATCGGAGATCTTCTTTCCGTATTCGTAAACTCTTCCGCGAAGGAACGGAGACGGAACGGGCGAATCGTATATTCTGTAAACGTACTTTTTTCCGACGACGGAATACCTCGGGTGAAAATCGTCGTCATTGACTATAAACGCTCCGGTGACCGATATATCGCCGGGCAGAACGTTATTCGCCGCCAGATGGAACTTTTCCGCGGGTATCTTCAGCCATCCGTCTTCTTCGGTCCGGGGAGTGACAGACACGACGTATCCCTCGGCGTGAACTCCGGAGTCTGTACGGCTGCACCCGGTGACGTTTACCGGACGACCGATAAGTCCGGATAATGACTCTGTCAGAACTCCCTGAACGGTACGAAGCCCGGGCTGCGCCTGAGAACCGTGAAAATCCTTTCCGTCGAATGCGAGTTTCAATAATAATTTCATAGTATTACCAGCCTATCGCAAAGCCGTTCGTATAAGTGTTCACAAACACGAGAGCGACTCCGAGCGCGATTATGATCAAAACCGCGATGACGTCCGAGAACGAAGCTTTCAGTACCTTCAGCCTCGTTCTGCCCTTACCGCCTCTGTAACAGCGGCATTCCATCGCAACCGCGAGTTCGTCCGCACGTCTGAATGATGATGCGAAAAGAGGAACGAGAACGGGGATCAGCGCCTTTGCGCGCTTTATCAGCGAGCCTTCGGAGAACGATGCGCCCCTCGCTTTTTGAGCGTCCATGATTTTTCCGGTCTCTTCTATCAGAGTCGGAATGAATCTGAGCGCTATCGTCATCATAAGTGAAAACTCGTGCACAGGGACCTTGATATATGACAACGGCTTCAAAAGACTTTCAAGTCCGTCCGTCAGCGCAAGAGGTGTCGTTGTATAAGTCAGTATCACGCTTGTTCCCGCGATCAGAAGCACGACGCGAAGAACTATAAGGATCGCGTTATAAACACCTTCGAGATAAACAGTGATTATCCAGAAATGAAACAGCTCCGTCGTACCGCTGTACCAGAACAGATTAATGACCGCGGTAAAGATCATTATGAACAGCACCGGCTTCAGCCCCCGCAGGATTATCCTCGGTTTTATGCCGGACAGAGCTATCAATATGAGCGAAAATACTGTGAGCAGCACGAACGCCCAGACGTTTTTTGCGAGAAAAACGTCGACTATGAAGAACAAAGACATAAGTATCTTTGCTCTCGGGTCAATTCTGTGAAGGATGGAATTGCCTTCGCAGTACTGCCCGAACGCAACGTCAAAATTCATGATTATTTTCCTTTACTGATCCGGAAAGTTCTGCAGAAATTTCTTCCGCAGATACGTCTTTCCGAACGTCAATTATTGAGAGAATACTTTTCTATCAGACGCTCCGCGGCGTATTTCACCGTGTAAACGTCCTTTCCGATCCCGACGCCGAGCTCGTCAAGAACCGCCGCGATCTTCGTGATCTCGGGAACGTCGAGTCCCATCGCGCGAAGCTCATCCCCGCGCTCAAATACCTTTTCGGTATCGTCGCACATAAATATCTCACCGCCGTTCATTACGGCGAGGCGGTCGCAATACTTTGCGACGTCTTCCATGCTGTGACTGACTATGACTACCGTGTTGCCGTTCTCGCGCTGATACTTTTTGATCCTGCCGAGTATCTCTCGTCTGCCCGCCGGATCGAGACCCGCAGCGGGTTCGTCGAGAACGAGAAGCGACGGACGCATTGCGATAACTCCCGCGAGCGCGGCGCGGCGGCGCTGTCCTCCCGAAAGATCGAACGGAGATTTTTCGAGCAGATCCTCGTCAAGTCCCGCAAAGCGAGCCGCTTCGAGAACGCGCTCCCTCAGCATTTCCGGAGCAACGCCCATATTCTTCGGACCGAAAGATATGTCCCCGGACACAGTATCGTCAAAAAGCTGATACTCGGGATACTGCATAACGAGCCCGACCTTGAATCTCACGTCGCGCATCTTAACTTTTTTATCCCATATATTCTCGCCGTCGACGATGATCTCTCCCGAATCCGGCTTCAGAAGTCCGTTCAGCATTTTTATCAGCGTGGACTTTCCGCTGCCCGTTGATCCTATGATCCCCGTAACGACTCCCTGCTTCAGCGCAAGCGATACGTTCTTTACCGCGTGCTTTTCATAGGCGATACCTTTATTATACGTGTATGAAACGTTTTTGAATTCCGCAGCGTATACTTCACTCATTCAAGACACCCCCTTTCAGAGAGCGCTTCTTTTATGACCGCGGCGCATTCGTCGGGATCGAAGACGTCGAGCGGTACGTCGAGCCCCGCGTCGCGAAGGCGCCACAAAAACTCCGTTGTCTGCGGAACGTCAAGCCCCGCTTCCCACAGCTCTTCGGCGCGGCAGAATATTTCTCTCGGCGTGCCGTCCATGATTATCCCGCCGTTTTCCATAACGATCACGCGGTCAGCTTCAGACGCTTCATTCATATAGTGAGTGATCAAAACCACCGTTATTCCCTCTTCACGGTTAAGACGAATGATATTCTTCATAACTTCGCGTCTGCCGAGAGGGTCGAGCATCGCGGTGCTCTCGTCGAAGATTATACAGCGGCGTTTCATAGCGAGAGCGCCGGCTATCGCCACTCTCTGCTTCTGACCTCCCGAAAGCCTTGACGCGGAGTGACGCGCGTATTCGCTCATCCCGACCGCCGAAAGCGCGTCGTCAACACGTTTTCTTATTTCTTCGGACGGTATCCCGAGATTTTCGGGACCGAACGCAACGTCGTCTTCAACTATCGTTGCAACTATCTGGTTGTCCGGGTTCTGAAAGACCATTCCGACGCTTCTTCTCGCGCCGTATATGTCGTCCTCGGTAGTGTTCTCGTCCGTGACTTCCACTCCGTCGACGACAAGTCTGCCCGAATCCGGCACATTTATCATACATAAGAGCTTTGCAAGAGTGGACTTTCCGCTTCCGTTTCTGCCGAGGATAGCGGTAAAAGTACCCTCTTCTATTTCAAAACTCACGTTTTTAAGTGCCTCAACGCGCTCTTCCGGAGTATCTCCCTCGTAAGCAAAAGACACGTTTTCAGCTGTAATAATCCTGCTCATTTTACTCCGTATTTCTTTTCTTGTTCAATCAAATCTCATTTCAAATCTCGCCGACGCTCCTGCGGGAAGAACGAGCCCGCTTGACGTCACCGGAAGCCCTGTTTCTCCTACCTCAAGCGTACCGCAAGACGCGGCGCGGCGCGGGATCGCTCTCATCAGCATATATCCCATCGATGCAGGGGAAAGTCCGGTAGTATACGAATTGATCAGGAAGAACAGCGGCTCATCGGAAAGAAGCGACGCGGCGAGTTTTATAAGCTCGTCAGCACACTCTTCGAGTTTCCACATTTCTCCCGAAGGACCTCTGCCGTATGACGGAGGGTCCATTATGATCCCGTCGTATTTGTGTCCTCTTCTGATCTCGCGTTCAACAAATTTCTTACAATCGTCTACGATATATCTGACCGGCGCGTCAGCAAGTCCCGACAGCGCAAGATTCTCTTTAGCGGCGCCGACCATACCTTTTGACGCGTCGACGTGACACACCTCGGCTCCCGCTGATGCCGCGGCGGCTGTAGCGCCTCCGGTATACGCGAAAAGATTGAGCACTTTCGGCCTTCCTTCAAATCCGGAGCCGATCGCCCGTTTGATTATGTCGGAAAACCAGTCCCAGTTTGTCGCCTGCTCGGGAAACAAGCCCGTATGCTTGAAGCCCATCGGACGGAGTCTGAAAGTAAGCTCTCCGTATTTGATGCACCAGCTCTCCGGCATATTGTTGACTGTCCACGAGCCTCCGCCGCTCTTCGATCTGCGGTATACACCGCTCGCGCGGCGCCATCTCGGATCGAATCTTTCGCCGTGCCAGATTATCTGAGGATCGGGGCGTATAAGGATCTCTTTGCCCCACCTTTCGAGCCTTTCGCCGCCGTCGGCGTCAATCAGCTCGTAATCTTTCCATCTATTACTGATCCACATAGTTCACTCACATTTTATAGTATTTGCTGAGAGCCGAAGCTCCGACGTTCGCATGACAGACCGCAAGTGCGAGCGCGTCGGCGGTATCGTCCGGCTTCGGAGGCTTCGGGAGTTTCAATATAGTCGTCACCATCGCTATGACCTGCCGCTTTTCAGCGCGTCCGTATCCTACGACCGCCTGCTTGACTTGAAGCGGGGTGTACTCGAATATCGGTATCCCGTGCATCTTGGCCGCGAGAAGAATAACGCCCCTCGCTTCCGCGACGACGATACCCGTCTTTTGGTTCGTATTCCAGAAGAGCTCTTCGACCGCCATTGCGTCCGGCTTGTACTCCTCCATGAGATTTGAGAGCCCGGTGTATATCGTTTGCAGCCTCTCTTCAACGGGGTGACCGGCAGGCGTCTGAATCGAATCGTAGGCGAGCGTTTTGTATTTGAAATTTTCAGAGTCAATTACTCCCCAGCCCACGATGGCGATGCCGGGGTCGATCCCAAGTATTCTCACGGCATAGTTCTCCATTTTATTTTCATAGTATAATATTATATCAAATTTTAATTTAATAGTCAATATCCGGATTTAATATATTTTAACGCGCGCAAAAAATTGAGTAAATCGGCTATTAACTTTACAATCGGCAAAAAGTATGGTATAATAATTGTGATTTTGGTTAAAAAGGAGCGCGGTCCCCCGCGCGGTCACGATATATGGACGATAGATTTGACGACGCCGTATCCGGCGATGCGGTGTCCGTAAGAATAGCCGAGCCGGCAGGGCGGATAAGGTCGTATTTTGACAGACTTCGAGCGTATCTTTACGGAAAAAAATATCTCGGATTCTGCTTTCTGATCCCCGCGTTTCTCCTGCTTCTCGCATATCTTTTCAGAGGGGTTTACCCCGCAAGTACGGGTTCGGTACTCGTTCTTGACCTCAACGGTCAGTACGTCTATTTTCACGAGGCTCTGCGCGATATAATCACGGACGGCGGCAGCTTCGTTTATTCCTTCAGGCGCGCTCTCGGCGGAGAGTTCATGGGCATTTTCGCCTACTATCTTGCAAGCCCTCTCACGTTTATTGTCGCGCTGTTCCCGAAAGAACATATCACGGAAGCGATCTACTTCCTTCTCGTTTTGAAATGCGGCCTTTGCGGTTTCACTTTCGGCATCTTTGCTCACAAGACAAGACCGCGCCATCCGCTGACTACGATAACTTTCTCCGTGATGTGGGCGCTCTGCTCATTCGCGGTCGTGATGCAGCACAACCTCATGTGGACCGACTGCATCATCCTCTTCCCTCTGATACTTCTGGGAATACAAAAGATAGTGAAAGAGGGAAAGATCTCGCTCTACGTTATAACCCTCTCGCTCGCGGTGCTCTCCAACTTCTATATAGGATATATGGTCTGCATTTTCTCCGGAGTCTACTTCTTCCTCTACTATGCGTCGAAGAACAGATCAGAGAGAAATCCGCGCGGCGTGAAGATCCACTTCGGGAAGAGCTTTCTCCGCTTTGTTCTTGCCTCGCTCTGCGCGATATGCATCTCGGCTGTCATAATCCTTCCCACCTATTACTCGCTTTCCCTCGGCAAGTCAGACTTTTCCGATCCGAACTTTGTACCGTCTATGAAATTCAATCTTGCCGATATGTTCACGAAATTCTACTTCGGATCATACGACAACGTGCGTCCGGACGGACTTCCGTTCCTGTATACGGGCACTCTGACGCTTCTCGTAGCTCCGCTCTATTTCGTTTGCAAAAAGATAGCGATACGGGAAAAAATAGTCTCCGCGGTGACGTTCATTTTCTTCACTGTAAGCATGAACATCACGACGCTCGACCTCGTTTGGCACGGATTTCAAAAGCCGAACTGGCTGAATTACAGATATGCGTTCATGCTTTGCTTCTTCCTCGTCTTCTGGGGGATGAGGGCGTTCGAGCATATCAGAGAGATCAGTTTCAAATGGGTCATCGCAACTTTTGCGCTGACGAGCGCAGTGCTGATAATTTTCCAGAAGATCGGTTACGATAATCTGCCCAACATGAGGGCGATACTCCCCTCGCTTCTCATTGCTTTCGTTCTTCTGTGTATTGTCAGAGGAGTGCGGTCGAACAGCCTTCGCCGCGAGACCGGAGCGCGCACCGCGCTGCTGATCTTCATCTGTGCGGAAATGCTCGCATCAACTCTTGTCAACTTCAACGACCTTGACAATGACGTATCTTTTTCAAGCAGAAGCAGATATCGCGATTTCATCGACCGCGTGTCCGTCGCGGTCGCGGATATAAACGAACACGACTCCTCGTTCTACCGGACCGAAAAGACTTTTATGAAAAAAACGAACGACAATATGGCGCTCGGGATCTTCGGTCTTTCCGGCTCTACGTCCACGCTGAACGCGGAAACGATAAAATTTCTTCAGCGCCTCGGATTCGCATCAAAATCACACTGGACTAAATACATCGGCGAAACTCCCGTTTCCGACTCATTGCTCGGAGTAAAATATATCATAGCCAAGGATGGCGACGTCGTAAACGAGGTAAACGAGATCTTCGACTATCCGGACAAAGATATGACGGTTTATGAAAATCCGTTCGCGCTGTCGATTGCGACGGCGGTCTCGACAAAGCTGACAAACGCTCCGTTTACCGACGAAGGGACGGTTTCGCCGTTTGACAGAATGAACGACCTCGTTTCATATATGCTCGGCACTCCCGACGCCGACGGAGTTTTCAGAGAAGCCGAACTTCTTTCGATCTCTACGGAGAATATCACGGAAACGAACGTCGCAAATCATTACAAATACGCAAAAACGGACACCGAGCGTTCGGCGAGAGTCAATTATACGATCAAAGTCGATTCGACCGATCCGATATACTGCTATTTTCCCAGCAAATACACCCGTCTGTCCGAGCTGATAGTTAACGGCCAGGAGATCGGATCGTATTACGACAGCGAGAGCTATATAATATACTGCATCGGCAGATTCTCACCCGGAGAAACCGTTACCGTCACGCTGAAACTTGAAAAATCGGAGCTTTACGTTGACCGCAGCGTATCATATTTCCGCTATCTCGATACAAACCGGTTTGAAGAAGCGTTCAGAACGCTCGGCGAATATCCTCTTACCGTCAGCGAATGGACAGAGGATTCGATCTACGGAACGATCACCGTTCCGGAAGACAGAACACAGATCTACACTTCCATTCCGTATGACGCCGGCTGGGTCGTCTGCTGCGACGGGGAAAGAGTCGAGACCTCAGACGTTCTCTCCGGGCTTCTCACATTCACTCTCGAGCCCGGAGAGCACGAGCTCTCGATGGAATACAAACCGGAATGCGTAAAACAAGGCAATATCATATCAATTCTCGGTCTTATCGCGTTTATCCTGATCGCAGTCAGCAATAAACTCCTCCTCTCCTCCGCAAAGAAAAAGAGAGAGGCGCTCCGCGCCGCGCTGCCGGCTCCGGACGGCACGGACGGTTCCGGTTTTTCCGAAGAACAGCCGGAAACAGAATGCCGTGAGACGGAAGATACTACCGATACTTCCGATGTTCCCGATATTTCCGGTACGGCTGAAAACGAAAAAGAGAACGAAACGGTCAACACACAAACTTGCGAAACCGAAGATACAAAAAACGATGAAGGAGCAGATCAATGATTTACTGCTTAACAGGCGAGCTCATCATGCTCGACGCGCTGAATTACACCGCGGTCATCGACTGCGCGGGCGTCGGATATAAGACGACGATCACCTCCAACACGCTCAGCGCGCTTTCTCAACTCTCCGGAAAAGAAGTCCGCATCTACACTCACATGCAGGTCAGCGAAAACTCCGTGGAGCTTTACGGCTTTTTCGACACGGACGAGCTCGAGGCATTCAAATTGCTTATCACGGTATCCGGTATCGGTCCGAAGGGCGCCATGGCGGTCCTGTCCGCAATGAAACCGTACGAGCTCTCCCTTGCCATCGCGTCGGAGGATTCCAAGACGATATCGCGGGCGCAGGGCGTCGGAGCTAAAACCGCGGCGAGAATAGTGCTGGAGCTTAAGGATAAATTCACAAAAGCGTTCCCTGTTCCGGGAGCGGGAGAGACGGTCAAAACCGTATCGAGAACTCCCGTCTCACGCGGCGAGGCGTCAAAGCTGTCCGACGCGAGAGATGCGCTTACAGTTCTCGGATTTTCGAGAACGGAAGCGACGAACGCGCTAAAAAACGCGGACACTTCCAAGCCGCTTGAAGATATCGTAAAAGACGCGCTCGCGTCTTTGATGAAGTGAGAGAAAGGAGAACGGTATGACATTTACAGACGACGAAGAATTCGCCACCGAGCTTGAAAACCGGATGGTAGATACAGAGTATACGAGCGAAGACCGTGACACCGAGTTTTCTCTTCGCCCTCACACACTCGAAGAATATATCGGTCAGGAAAAAGCGAAAGAGATTCTGAAAATTTATATCGACGCCGCAAAGCTTCGTGGCGACTGCCTCGACCATATCCTTCTCTGGGGTCCTCCCGGACTCGGCAAGACAACACTTGCGGGCATCATAGCTTCGGAGCTCGGAGTCAACTTCAGAGTGACCTCCGGTCCTGCGATTGAAAAGCAGGGAGACCTCGCGGCGCTCCTGACGAATCTCGCCGAAGGGGACGTGCTGTTTATCGACGAGATACACCGTCTGTCCCGAAACATAGAGGAGATCCTCTACCCCGCTATGGAGGACTTTCAGCTTGACATTATCATAGGAAAAGGTCCTGCGGCAAGGTCGATCCGTCTGCCGCTCCCGCGCTTCACTCTGATCGGAGCGACGACGCGTCAGGGACAGTTGACACAACCTCTTCGCGACCGTTTCGGTATACCGCTCAAACTTGAGCTCTACACCTCGGAAGAGCTGACCGAGATCGTCGAGAGAAGCGCTGAGATACTCAACGTGCCGATAACAAAAGAGGGGGCTATGGAGATCGCCTCCAGATCCCGCGGCACGCCCCGTATCGCAAACCGTTTTCTGAAGAGAGTCCGCGATTTTGCACAGGTGAGAGGGGACGGAGAGATTACCCTTGAAGCGGCAAGAGCGGCGCTCGACCTTCTCGACGTCGACCGTCTGGGACTTGACAATATCGACCGCCGAATGCTGGAAACGATAATCAAATTCTACGACGGAGGTCCGGTAGGACTTGAGACCATCGCCGCGACGACCGGCGAGGAATCGATAACTCTCGAGGACGTTTATGAGCCTTATCTGCTCCAGATCGGATTCTTATCCCGCACTCCGAGAGGAAGATGCGTAACGCGTCTCGCTTATGAGCATCTCGGCATCCCGTATAAACCGTCCGGCACCGACGTTCAGCTTCAGCTCGATTAAGCAAAAGCTCCGCGCGGCAAGGACTCTTGGATATATGCAAATGTAAAATATGTATAGGCGGCAAGCACTTTAGTCAAACGGCTAATTTGCTTGCCGCTTTTTGATTATTTTACATTTAACAAAACCGTTACAAATAAACGCGCGCATTTATTTGACAAATCGGATTTTTTTTGATAATATATAATATTGCGATAAAGATTAATAAGTTATAAAGTTCATATCGGAGGCATTTTATGTATACATCACCGAAACTTTCACTTGAAGATATTCTCGGAAACGGATACACCGACGCTCTCGTCGCCGCAAACGCGGCGCTCGGTATGCTCGGAAAAAAAGAAGCGCATCGGCTTGCAGCTGAAAAAATCGACTTTTTCCCCGCTGAAAAACAGCAAAAAAACGACGAGCTTCTCGCGTCTGTCGGCAAAGAGATCATACCTCATTTTTATAATGACAATGACGGAGCCGCTACGGCTGCGTTTGCAAAAGCTCTATCTAAAGATTCCGCACCCGTGACCGGCGTCGGATGCTTCAGACTCGGAGAAGACGGAAAGCTCTATCTGATCGGGAAGAGCGAACACTATCACGCTCCTCTCGGACACAGATTCGACGGATACCGTCTTATCGACAATGCGAGGGCTCTCGGAGTGCTCAACGCAACTCACAACAATACAAGAGGATACATTACGAGACTTTGCGAGCGCCGCCTCGTTCAGAGCGCAAACGGGATCGACTGGTCGGATGACGCGGCAACGGAAAAGATAATCTCATCTACCGCTCACAAAGTGCTCAACCGCGTTATCAACCTTGAGACCGGTTCCCTTTCAGTCGAAGCCGGTATCAAAATGATGCTCGCGCGTTTCTACAGACTTTCTCCCGAATTTCCGGAGCCGAAATATTACGGAAAAACGCCCGTTTTCTTCGTTATGGCGGACAATCACGGCGGACGCGAAGCAAACTACCACGGCACGACGGTCGTCGCTCAGACGTTCCGCGGGCTCTGGCCGGAGTTCGCCGAGAAAGAAGAGAACGCCGGAATTTACAAGGTAATCCCGGTTTCAATCAACGACATCGACGATTTCAAAGCAAAGATAGAGAAATACAACAGCGGTGAGTACAAGACCGCGGGATTTCTCCACGAGATAGTTCTGATGAACTACGGCGGGATCAAGCTGACGAAAGAATTTTTGAACGAAGCATACGCGCTTTGTGAAAAGTTCGATACGCCGACACTTGTCGACGAGATCCAGTCCTGCATGTGGTACCGCGGATTCTTCCAGTTCAGACTTTACGACCTTAAGCCCGACTTTGTTATCATCGGCAAAGGCTTCCCGGGCGGCGAATATCCCGCGAGCAAGATCATCTGCACCGCGGAATACGACACGCTCAACCAGTTCGGCGCGCTCGTTACGAACGGACAGGAAGAGCTTGCTTCTCTCGCTTACCTTATCACAATGAACTATATGAGGACCGTCGGTGCCGAAGTTGAAAAAACAGGCGAAATGTTTGAAGCGGGACTCAAAGCAATAGCCGCCCGTCATCCGCGAACGATCGTCAAAGCGGAGGGTATGCAGCTTCTCGCGGCGCTCCACTTTGCTGATGCGGCAAAAGCGGCGGAATTCGCGAAAGAGATGAAGAAGCACTATATCGACGCTTCCGCACAGACGTATAAGCCTCATTGCCCTCCGGCACTTCTTCTGAAGCCTCCGGTAATATCTTCCGAAGCGACGGTGGAGTTCATACTCAGAACGATCGAAACGATAATCGAAGAAAAAGAGGCGTGATATGCTCGTTATAGGACTTGACGTCGGCACGACCGGCACAAAAGCGCTCGTCGTCGATGAGACGGGACGAACCGTTGCCGGCGCCTACCGCGAATATCAGCTGAAAAGCGACGGTGCAAAGGTTTCGCAAAACGCCGAAGACTGGTGGGACGCCGTAAAATATACGGTAAGCACCGTTTCAAAAGGACTCTCCGGCGAGATAAAAGCAATCTCTCTGTCGACTCAGGGAGCGAGTATGCTCGCCGCCGACGAAGAAGGAAACCCCGTCAGCGAAGTGATAACATGGATGGATTCGCGCGCGGCGGAAGAAGTCAAATATCTCGACGGCGCGATCGGCACCGAAACGGTATACAAGAAATGCGGCTGGCCGCTCTCCCCCGCGGGAGACGCCGCGAAACTGCTGTGGCTGAAAAATAACGATCCGGATACTTTCAACTCTGCAAAATGTTTTCCGTCGACGATAGAATACATAAACAAAAAGCTGACCGGACGCTTTGTCACGGACCCTACTAACGCGGCGATAAGACAGCTTTTCAATATCACAACCGGGGACTGGGACGACGAGATCCTTTCCGCCGTCGGCGTAACGAGAGACCGCCTTCCCGAATGTGCAAAAGTCGGCGAGGCGATAGGACATCTGACCGCCGAGGCGGCGTCCGCTCTCGGCCTTTCAACCGACGTCGCGGTATACTGCGGCGCGCACGATCAATATGCGGCATCCCTCGGGTCAGGCGCTACGTCCGCAGGAGATATGATGCTGGCGACCGGCACCGCCTGGGTCGTCCTCGGCGTCACAGACCGCCTGCTCTACACGAAAAATCATATATGCCCGGGAATACATCCCGCCGGAAAATTCGGCGCTATGGCGTCGCTCGTCAGCGCGGGAAGTGCGCTGAAATGGTTCCGCGATCTGACCGATGACGACTATAAAGAACTCGACGGAACGGCAGCGAAAAGGATCGCTTCTGCAAAAGACATTTTCGTTCTTCCGTACGTCGCCGGAGCGGGATTCCCTCACGACAGACCGGATGCCGGAGGCGTGATATACGGATTCCGCGTGGGAAGCGACAGATACGACGTAGCGCGCGCCGTCATGGAAGGCGTCGCGTTCGAAGCGAGAAGCGTTCTTGAAGAATTCTCGCGTGCCGGTATGAAAATAGACCGTCTGATGATGACCGGTGGCGCCGCGAAGAGCGACGTTTGGACCAAGATCGTCGGTAACATCACCGGATGCACGATCCTCCGTCCGACAGAGCGTGAGACCTGCTGTCTCGGTGCCGCGGAAACGGCGTTTGTCGGAGCGGGAGTATACCCGGATTACGACGCCTGCCGCCGCGTCATGGTAAAGACAGAGCCGCTCGGCGAAAACGCAGGCGATGAGATCGTATTCTACAATGAAAAATACGAGAGATACAAAGAGATCCGTCGGCGCGTCCTCGGAATCTGATCCGGAAAGTGGAATTTGTCAAAATATATAATATATTGACTCACGGCAAGAAGCGTGATAAAATATTAATGGAAAGTATCAGGTGATATTCAATGTTCGGAGTAAAAGTTACCGACTACGACAGACAGGTCTGGGAAGAAGAACTCTCTGATTTTGTTCCCGAAAAGATCATAGACTGTCACGTACACATATATCTCAAAGAGATGCAGCGGGAAAACCCTGACGAAAGAAAAGGCTGCGTAGCGTGGCCTCACATCGTCGCCCCCGAACTCGACGGAGAGGATCTCAAAGAATCTTATTCACAGATGTTCCCCGGCAGAAAGTTCGGCGCGGTAGTTATGGGTATGCCGACGTGCAGGCTTGACGAAGTAAACGCTTTCGCTCTCAGCGAAGCGAAAAAGAACGGCTGGCCGGCGCTTTACTGCACAAACTGGGACACCACAAAAGACGAGATCCGCGCGGCGTTCGCGAAGGGTTTCGTCGGAATAAAACCGTATCTCAACAACTGTCCTCCGTATATTCCGGAGGGAGAAGTCAGAATATTCGATTTTCTGACGCACGAGCATCTGGAACTGATGAATGAACTCGAAGCGCCCGTTATGCTCCACATTCCGAGAGCGCTTCGCCTTCGCGATCCGGTAAACCTCGCTCAGATGATGGAGATCGAAGAAAAATATCCGAGGGCAAAGATCATTTACGCGCACGTCGGACGCGCTTACGCGCCGGAAGACATAGGAAACGCCTTCGAGATCCTCAAAAATACAGAACATCTGAAATTCGACTTCACCGCGAACGTGCTTCCCGAAGCTATTTCAAAATGCGTCGAAGCGGTGGGCACCGACAGACTTATGTTCGGATCCGATATGCCCATTACCAAAATGAGAATGTACCGGATCGTTGAGAACGGAAAATATATCAACGTCGTTCCGCGCGGAGCGTACGGCGACGTCTCGTACGACTCTCACATGAGAGAATCGGACGAGAAAGAGATCACGACCTTTATGTATGAGGAAATGAGAGCTCTGAAGAAGTCCGCAAAAGAACTCGGGCTCACAAAAGAAGACGTAAACAAGATAATGTACGGCAACGCTTCAAAGCTTTTCGGATATGAACTGTAAGGAGATACAGATGAAAAAGATCAAAATAGGATTTCTTCCGCTTTACATAAAGCTTTACGACGACTGCGGATTTGTGGTCCGCCCGAGAACGGAGCCGTTTTACGAATCACTCGCAAAGGAATTTGAAGCTCAGGGCTTTGAGGTCCAGCGCGCTCCGCACTGCTCCGTAAAAGCTGAGTTCGAACGCGAGATCGCCGCTTTTGAAAAAGGCGGATGCGACGTCATCGTTACGTGGCACGCGGCTTACTCCCCTTCCCTTGAGAGCATCGAAGCGCTTAAGGCGACACGCCTTCCGATCGTCGTTCTCGACACTACAGAAACCTACGATTTTTCGTCTCTCCAGGATCCCGGCGAAATGAACTACTGCCACGGGATACACGGAGTTATGGATATGACCAATATGCTTCGCCGCGCGGGAAAACCTTACGCGATAGCGGCGGGACATTTTCCGACTGACAACGTCGTCGAAAGAGCGGCAAGATACGTCAAAGCCGCCGCGGGAGCCGCAAGCCTTTACGGAACGAAAGTCGGCACGATAGGCGGAAGCTTCGACTGAATGGGAGATTTTCTGATCTCCGACGAGGAATTGAAAGACGTCTTCGGAGTCGAGGCGATATATTCCGACGGTGAAGAGCTTAAAAAGTTCAGACTTGAGGTCACCGACGAAGAGATCGAGCGCGAGATGGCATACGATGCCGAGAATTACGAAGCGATCGACGAGATCGACGAGGAGTGCCACCGCAAAACCGTCCGCAACTGTCTCGCGGTAAGACGCTGGATAAAAGAAAAAGGGCTTTCGGCGTTCACGGTCAACTTCAGAGAGATAAGACCGGAGAGCGGACTTGAAATAATGCCGTTTATGGAATGCTGCAAGGCGATGGCTCGCGGCATCGGCTACGCCGGAGAAGGCGACGTACTTACGGCGTCGGTCACCGGAGCGCTGATGCGCGGATTCGGCGACGCTACGTTCTGCGAGATATTCTGTCCCGACTGGAAGGGCGACACGCTCTATCTCAGCCACATGGGCGAATACAACCCGAAGCTGACCGACGGAAAGGGAGAGATAAAAAAGATCTCCTTCATCTTCGGCGAAGCGGACGACCCGATAGTCGGATACGGCTGTTACAAGGGCGGCGACGCGATATTCACGAACGTTTTCAAGGATGAAGACGGGAAGTATACGATGCTGATCTCACCCGTCACGATGGAATACAACCCCGACGACAATTTCGTCGGAACGGTGCGCGGCTGGATGAGGCCTTGCGTGTCCGTGCCGGAATTTCTTGAACGTATCAGCGAATGCGGAGTGACTCACCACAGCAATCTCACCTACGGCGCCACTGTCGAAGAGATGAAATTCTTTGCAAAAGTACTCGGCGTCCGCGCGGTCGTTGTTGAATGAAAAACAAGTCTGTATTTTTCGGACTTTATAATAAATCAATAATATAAATTTTTTATATTAAGAAAGGCAGGTTCATTATGAAAACCAAACGAATCATCGCTCTCATTCTCGTCGTGATGATGTCGTTTGCGGCTCTCGCCTCCTGTTCCGGAGGAACGGAAGAATTTACGAGAGACAGCAACGACACCGGAAACGGCGGGACAGACGGCTTTCCTACGGGCGACTTTGACGGAGAAGATTTCACTTTCGCGACCTTCACTTCTTCCGTCGGTTCAGGCGCTTCAGCGACCGAATATTACACCGGCGAGTGGATCGATTCCGACGGAATCGTCGGAGTTGCAACAAGCGACGCTGTATACAAGAGAAACGACGCTGTCGAAAGATTCTATCATGTAAATATCGAAAACGAACTTCTCGGCGAAGGTTACAGCGACTACAACGCCCGCTACAATCTCGGCGACTTCGTCTTCGACGTAGTTTACGGCTGGGCGAACAGACTCTCCGTCGGCGTTACCGACGGCACGTTCCACGATTTCCGCGACCTTGACGATCTCGGTTATATCGATATGGCGGCTTCTTACTGGAATCCTTCGGTCAACGAATCCCTTGCGATCGCAGACCGCTCGTTCCTCGTGACAAACGATATCACGATGACTTCTCTGTCCTGGACAGGATGCTTCTTCTTCAACCCGCAGATCATCGAGGACTACAACCTTGAAAATCCTCACGATCTCGTTGAATCAAACGGCTGGACACTCGACAAATTCCTTGAGATGGTCTCTTCGGTACATAACGACACCGACGCGAACGGCTCATTCGACCGCGAAGACCAGTACGGACTTATCGATATGGGCACCGAAGGCTCTCTCCTCTACGGAAGCGACGTCTCCCTCGTTGATGAAGACTACACTCTCGCGATAGGCAGTGAAAAGGTCATCGGCCTCATCACCAAGATCCGTTCAGTACTTGACGACAGCCAGCACGTCTTCGATATGAACGACATCACAAACAACGCGGACACCGGCAGCGACCCGTGGGCTTACACCCGTTCGTATTTTGCATCCGGCCACGCGCTCTTCGTAGGCGGTACACCCGAACTTACGAGAGAGTTCCGTAACATGGAGACCGGATACGGCGTCGTTCCGCTTCCGAAGTACGACACCAACCAGAAGAACTACGTTTCGAGAATCGACTCTTGCGCAGGTCTTTTCGCACTTCCTAACTTTGAAAAGAGAATCGACGTTGATTCCAGCTCCTATGAGCGTACAGGTATGATCATGGAGTACATGGCATATCTGTCCAGCAAGGACTCGGCAGATTCCGTCCTCAACTCCTACTATGAGACCACCATCAAGAGCCAGCGCCAGACTATCGACAAAAACAAGGATATGCTCGATATGATCAAAGGCTCCGGCTACTATGAATGGGCAGATGTTTACTGGGTAGGCGGATCTCCCGAAAAATCCAGCAACACGATCTCCGGCGTCCTCGGTGAAATGGCAAGCAGCGGAAGCGGTCTCGCATCCAAATACAAGTCTGCGGCTAAACGTCTCCAGAAGGCGATCGACGATCTCTATACCGCAATAGAATCTCTCGACTGAGTTAATTTAATACGGTAACAACGGAGGGGACCTTGACCGGTCCCCTCATTTTATTTATGTAGTATCTTTTGTGATCCGCTCTTTGCCGCCTCGTACTCTCTGAACAGTTTTTCCCGTTTTCCGTTTTCCATCGCGCAGAGCGGGAGGCGGAATATTTCATCGCAGTATCCGAGACGCGCCATCACCGTTTTGACCGGGATCGGGTTGACCTCCGAAAAAAGAGCGGCAACGAGCGGATAGAATACCGCCGAATAAGCTCTCGCCGTCGGAATATCGCCCGAGGAGGCGGCGTTCCAGAGCCCGACGCATTCCGCCGGAAAGACGTTGGAAAGCACCGAGATCATCCCGGAACCTCCAATCGACAGGATCGGAAAGTTGACCTCGTCGCTGCCCGAATATACCGGAAGCTCGTCACCGAATTTTGACAGAAGGCACGCGCTTCTCGCAACGCTCCCGGTCGCCTCTTTTATGCCGGCGAAGTTTTCGATGCCGACAAGACTCTCGAGCGTTTCTACGCCGAGATCCACTCCGGTCCGCGACGGAACGTTGTACGCTATCACGGGAATATCCGCCGCACCGCAAAGCGCCCGATAGTGACCAACGAGTCCCTCCTTGCTCGCTTTGTTGTAGTACGGCGTCACTGCGAGCGCGGCATCCGCTCCGAGAGAACGCGCCAGCTTCACCCTTTTGACCGCTGACGAAGTCGAATTCGAGCCGCAGCCGATTATTATCTTTGCCCTGCCGTCTGATGTCCCGAGCGCGACACGGCAAAGCTCTTCCCACTCGCGATCGGTCAACGTCGGCGCCTCTCCTGTAGTTCCCGCGACGACGAGGGCGACAGCTCCGCTTGCGACCTGCCATTCAACGAGCCGTTCAAAAGCACCGTAATCCACGCCAGTTTCGGTAAACGGTGTTATCAGAGCCGTAGCGACTCCCTCAAAAACCTTATTTTTCACTTTATATCACCTCTCTTTTGCATTGTATGATAAAAAATGCGCGCTTGTTACATCGTCTCTCTTGACATAGAGGTTAATTATATTTATAATTAATTCATATCAAAAGCTGCATTAACAGAGGTGATCAAATTGGCGCTTATCATTCCAAAGGATTATAAATCCGTACTTACCGTCAGGCAAACTCAACTTGCAATAAAAAAGGTCAAAGACTTTTTTGAACGCGATCTCGCCATAGAGCTGAATCTGACGCGTGTTTCCGCACCAGTTTTCGTTGACCGTGCAAGCGGACTTAACGACAATCTGAACGGAGTTGAGCGTCCCGTATCCTTCTCTATTAAAGATGAAGGCTGCTATGAGATCGTACACTCCCTTGCAAAATGGAAGCGTATGGCGCTTCGCGATTACGGATTCAAAGTCGGCGAAGGCCTTTATACGGATATGACGGCGATACGCCGCGATGAAGACACCGACAACATCCACTCTATCTACGTGGACCAGTGGGACTGGGAAAAGGTCATCACAAAAAGCGAGCGCACGGAAGCGACTCTGAAGCGCACCGTCAAATACATATACGAGGCTTTGAAGCACACGGAAAACTATATAGTTGACGACTACAATTTTATAGGCCGTCTTCTTCCCGAGAAAATAACGTTTATTACGACTTCGGAACTTGAGGAGAAATATCCCGATAAGACTCCGAAAGAGAGAGAGTATCTCGCCGTTAAGGAATTTGGCGCCGTATTTCTTATGCAGATAGGCGGCGCGCTCAAAAACGGAAAACCGCACGACGGCCGCGCTCCAGACTACGATGATTGGACACTTAACGGAGATATCATTGTATATTATCCCGTCCTCGATATCGCGCTTGAGCTGTCGTCAATGGGTATCAGAGTCGACGAGGAAGCGCTCGCACGTCAGCTGAAGATCGCCGGCTGTGAGGACAGGGCATCTCTTCCGTTCCACCGCGATCTTCTTGACGGCAAGCTTCCGTACACGATCGGCGGCGGCATCGGTCAGTCGAGAATTTGTATGTTCTTCTTAAGAAAAGCCCATATCGGCGAAGTTCAGTCTTCATACTGGGCTCCCGAAGTTAAGCGCGAGTGCCATGAAAACGGCATTTTCCTGCTCTGATTCTTTTAGATGAAAGGTATATCTATGAAAGCCATCGACTTTATGAAAGAACTTGACGGACCGGATTTCGAAACTCCGGGAACGGTCGACAACTTCAAATTCGGAGACGAAAAGAGAGAAGTCAAAACCGTCGTCACCTGCCTCACGGCAACGCCGAACGTCATAAAAGAGGCGTCGCGCCTCGGCGCCGACTTGATAATAACCCATGAACCGACGTACTACTCTCACATAGACGAGATACACCACTCGAAAGTCGTCGATATGAAGATAGCCGCGGTCGAAGAAGCGGGGATCCCGATCTGCCGCTATCACGATCACATGCATTTTGCCGCGGACGATATGATATCGCTCGGATTTCTCGACGTAATGGGCTGGAAAGGGTCTTTCGACGGTGACGTTTCGTTCGTGCTTGACGAGCCGATGTCTCCTCTTGAAATAGCAAAAGACATAGAAAAAAAGACCGGCATCGCGCACTGCCGCATAATCGGACGGCGCGACGGGTCTGTCACAAAAATAGGTCTTTACCTCGGTCACCGCGGAGGCGAATGCTGGAACGGTCTGAAGTTCGGAGAAGGCGACGTTGAGCTCGCGATAGGCGGAGAGTGGTGCGAATGGGCTGACGGAGAGCCGATACGCGACGCGGCAGAATTCGGGCTTCAGAGGACTGCGATAATGATGGGTCACGCGGGAAGCGAACGCGACGGTATGCGATATCTTGCAAAGGAGATAAACCGCCGCTTCGGTGAACGCGGCATCAGCGCGAAATACGTCGAGTGCGGCGAGCTTTACACGTACACCGATTCGGAAGAATAAACCATACGTTCCCCGATCGGTCGAAAATACGAAAATTTGTTCGTTTTTTACTTGACAAAACGGCGAAGACGTAATATAATAGATTTGTAAAACCGAAGAGCTCATAACGGGCTTTTCGGTTTTTTGCTTTACTAAGGAAAGAAGGCGGACCGAAGTGAACGACAGAACTATTCTCCACTCCGATATGAACAATTTTTACGCGTCGGTGGAATGCAAATTGAATCCTGCTCTGAGAGGTCATCCGATCGCGGTCTGCGGAGATCCGAGACAAAGGCACGGGATCGTTTTGGCGAAAAATTACGAGGCAAAGCGCTTCGGAGTATCGACCGGAGAAGCGCTGTGGCAGGCAATGCAGAAATGCCCGGACCTCATCTGTGTTCCTGCGCACTACAACGAATATGAAAAATTATCGCGCGCGGCGCGAGACATATACTCCGAATATACCGACCTTGTAGAACCGTACGGGATGGACGAATGCTGGCTTGACGTCAGCAGATCGCACCGCATTTTCGGGAGCGGAGAAAAGATAGCAAACGAGATCAGGGATCGGATAAAGCGCGAACTCGGTCTGACGGTTTCTGTCGGCGTATCATTCAACAAGGTTTTCGCAAAACTCGGCAGCGATATGAAAAAGCCGGACGCGACGACGGTCATAAGCCGGGAAAATTTCAAAGAGACGGTATGGTCTCTTCCGGTGGACTGCCTTCTTTATATCGGAAGATCGACCACAAACAAGCTTTTGGGTTACGGGATAACCACAATAGGCGCTCTCGCCGCCACCGGTCTTGACGTTCTTAAAATGATATTCGGCAAAAACGGAGAGATGCTCTGGTCTTTTGCAAACGGACTCGACACCTCGCCGGTATCAAATATTGCCGCAAAATCACTTATAAAATCAGTGTCGTGCGGAAATACGTCGCACCGCGATCTCGTCACCGAGGATGACGTACGCATAGCGCTTCGCCCGCTTTGCGGGACGGTCTCGCGCCGTCTTCGCAAATACGGATTCCTTTGCGAAACGATATGCCTTTCCATACGCGATTCGGATCTCCACACTATAACAAGGCAAAAAAAGTTGCCGCGTCCGTGCAGGACTTCAGGAGAAATATTCGACGCGGCGATCGAACTGTTTTCAGCCAATCATAAATCCGGAAAGCCGGTCAGATCCCTTTCCGTATCCGCTTCAAATCTGGTATATACCGAGGAAATACAACTCTCGCTCGACGAAAAAATAATGAGGCTTCAAAGGCGCGAGCTCGCCGAATGCGCCGTTGACCGCATAAACGAAAAGTACGGAAAAAACACCGTTCGCCGCGCCATATTCCTTGCGGAACCGGAGCTGACAAATATCCACGTACATTCAGGTGCCGAATATATTATGCCGGGATTGATGAATTATAAATGAATTTATACGATAAATATCCCCTCAGTGAAAATACTGAGGGGATATTTTTGTTCTGTTCGATTCAAAATCATTGATCCAACAGTTTGACGTACTCCTCGAGGCAAAGCCCCATAGCGCGCATCTTCGCCGCATGATATCTGCCGACGAATCTGTAATGCCACGGCTCAAACGTGATCTTGGTTATATCTTCTTTATCATCCGGATATCTCAGGATAAAGCCGAACTTCCAGCAGTTCTCCTTAAGCCACTTATAAGCCTCCTGGTTTGCGAACGCCTGACTTGCCGATGAGAGATTGTGCATATCGCAGCAAAGTCCCGTCTGATGTTCACTTTGACCGGGAAGCGCGGTGTCTGAAGCGACCATAGCGTAGGCTGTGTCATAGTCGTAACCGTTGGCGAGATTCATATTGAGATACATATCGAATATCTCTTTCTGGCGCGTATACGAACGGTAAGCGCTCGTAACCGAAACGTCAGTATATCCCGAGGCTCTCATTTCAATATACATAGCCTCGAGTGCCTTGGCGGCGGTCTTCGTCATCTGCTGAGCCGCGCGGTCCGATCTCGTATCGACAAGGTTTGTAAGATCTTTCGGGATATAATTCTCTCCGATAGCATTCTCGGAATTGACAAGGATAAGATATCCGTCGCGGTCAGCCGGCGCCATATACTCCTCATAGGAGGAAAGATCCGATTTGAACGTCGGAGTGCCGGTTAGCGGCTGCTCGTTTGAAAACGTCACGACACCGTTTGCAACGTCGTATATTCTCAGATATTCGATCCCGCGATCGACCGCGGTGCAGTATATTTTCGATTCTTCGGGCGAAAAGATCGGATTCTCAAGTTCTCCTTCAAAGACGAAACTGCCGCCTGTTTCATTCCAAAGCCAGACGTAATACGGTATTACGTCCCCTATGGCACTTCTCGACTGGATCGCGAAATCGCCGTTGCCGTCGTAATTGATATCTCTTGAGAAAAATCTGAAATGACTGTCGTCCGATACCGCCGGCGCGTCAACGCCGGTAGCTTCTCTCGACGCCGCGTCAACTTCAATGCTCCCGGAAGAACTCCCGACAGCGTATTCGATTTTCCACAGCTTGCCCGCTTCGCCGTAAAAATTCAGCTCGGCGTTCTTGTCGGAGCGGATATTTACCTTCTCGGAAAAGAGAAGGACCGTGGCATTACCTGCTTCATCGCTCTCGGGTGCTCTGTCGCTCTCTGTATCAAACGGACTTCCTGAAGAAGCGCCGCATGACGCAAACGTCAGAGCCATAAAAACTGCTAAAATAAGCGATACGATCTTTTTCATGCCGTACCTCCTTGATGAAAATGTCAAAACAGTCCGGATATTACTCCGTTCTCATCGACGTCAATACGCTCGGCTGCCGGAGATTTCGGAAGCCCGGGCATAGTCATTATATCGCCGGTAAGAGCTACTGCAAATCCTGCGCCGGCAGATATTTTCACGTTGCGTACCGTTACGGTAAAACCTTCGGGAGCGCCTTTTTTCGCCGGATCGTCCGAAAAACTGTATTGTGTCTTTGCGATACACACGGGACAGTTACCGAATCCCATTTTTTCGATCTTTCCGATCTGACGTTCCGCTTCCGCAGTGTAAGATACGCCGTCGCCGCCGTATATCTTTTTGACCACACACGCGATCTTTTCTTTGATCGTCGCGCCGTCTTCGTATGAGAAAGTAAAATCGCCCTTCTCTTCTTCGCAAAGACGAACGACCTCGCGAGCAAGTTCCTCTCCGCCCTCGGAACCTTTTGCCCAAACGTCCGAAAGAATTGCTTTTACGCCGAGCTCGCGGCATTTTTCAATGACGAGTGCAACTTCAGCGTCTGTGTCCGTCGGGAACTTGTTTACAGCGACGACCGCGGGGAGGCGGTACACGTTTTTGATATTGGATACGTGGCGAAGCAAATTCGGAAGACCTGCTGCAAGCGCTTCAAGGTTTTCCGCACCGAGTTCCTCTTTAGGCACTCCTCCGTGCATTTTCAGCGCACGAACGGTAGCGACAATGACTACCGCCGAAGGAGTCAGCCCCGCCATTCTGCACTTGATATCGAGGAACTTCTCGGCGCCGAGATCCGCTCCGAATCCGGCTTCCGTTATAGCGTATTCACCGTATTTCATTGCACATTTCGTAGCGATAACGGAGTTGCATCCGTGGGCGATATTTGCAAACGGACCTCCGTGAACGAACGCCGGCGTTCCTTCGAGCGTCTGAACAAGATTAGGCTTCAGAGCGTCCTTGAGCAGAGCCGCCATAGCTCCGGCAGCCTTGAGGTCGCCCGCGGTTACCGGTTCGTCTCCGTACGTATATCCGACGATGATGCGTGAAAGGCGGGCTTTCAGATCTGATATCGACGACGAAAGACAGAGCACAGCCATTATCTCCGACGCAACGGTGATGTCAAATCCGTCCTCGCGGGGAACGCCGTTAGCTCTGCCGCCGAGTCCGTCGACGACGTATCTGAGCTGTCTGTCATTCATATCGACGCAGCGGCGCCACGTTATTTTTTTAGGATCGATACCGAGCGCGTTTCCCTGCTGGATATGGTTGTCTATCATTGCGGCGAGAAGATTGTTCGCCGCTCCTATCGCGTGAAAGTCTCCGGTGAAATGAAGGTTGATGTCCTCCATCGGCACAACCTGCGCGTAACCGCCGCCGGCGGCGCCGCCTTTGATTCCGAAAACGGGACCGAGCGACGGCTCTCTGAGCGCCACTATCGAACGCTTGCCGATCCTTCTCAGCGCGTCGGAAAGGCCGATCGTCGTCGTGGTCTTTCCTTCGCCTGCAGGGGTAGGAGTCATAGCAGTAACGAGGACAAGGCGGCCTTCGCCTCTGTCAACATTGAGCGCGGCAAGGTCGATCTTCGCCTTATAATTGCCGTAGAACTCTACATACTCAGGATCGATCCCGGCCGCTTCCGCGACCTTTGATATATGAAGCATTTTACATTCCTGCGCGATCTCGATATCGCTTTTATATGCCATAACACACCTCGCTGTATTTTATTTTGATTTTCCGTGATTATTCCCTAAATGATCAGATGCCTTCGCGCTTGTTCGCCGTCTTCAGCATGACGTCGTGATATCCGCCCTCGACAATGCTCGTCGCGGAAACGAGAGTGATCCTTGCGTTCTTCTGGAGATCGGCGATATTTGTGACACCGACGTTGCACATCGTGGACTTCACCTTGTAAAGGCTCTTCTGTACGTTGTCGTGCAAGCTTCCGGCATAAGTGACGTAAGAATCCACGCCTTCCTCAAATGACAGCTTCGACTTTCCGCCGAGGTCATATCTCTGCCAGTTGCGCGCACGGTTGGAGCCCTCGCCCCAGTATTCCTTAACGTACGTTCCGTTGATATTGAGTTTTGTCGTCGGGCTCTCATCAAAACGCGCGAAGTAACGGCCGAGCATGATAAAGTCTGCGCCCATTGCAAGCGCGAGAGTCATGTGATAATCATGAACGATACCGCCGTCGGAACAGATCGGAACGTAAATGCCGGTCTTCTCGAAATACTCGTCTCTCGCCGCGGCAACTTCAAGGACGGCAGTCGCCTGTCCGCGTCCGATACCCTTCTGCTCTCTCGTGATACAGATCGATCCGCCGCCGATACCTATCTTGATGAAATCCGCGCCAGCTTCCGCGAGGAAGAGGAATCCTTCACGGTCTACCACGTTTCCTGCGCCGACTTTAACGCTGTCGCCGTATTTGGCGCGTATAAAGTCGATCGTCTGCTTCTGCCAGCAGGAATGTCCCTCGGACGAATCTATGCAGAGCACGTCCGCTCCGGCTTCGATAAGCGCGGGAACTCTCGTTTCATAGTCGAGAGTATTTATACCTGCGCCAACCATGTATCTCTTGTTGGAATCAAGCATTTCATCGGGGTTCTCTTTGTGCTGAGAATAGTCTTTTCTGAAGACGAGATACTTCAGTTTTCCATCCTTGTCGATAAGAGGCAGAGAATTGAGCTTGTGATCCCAGATGATATCGTTCGCTTCTTTAAGCGTCGTATTGTCAGGCGCGGTCACAAGACGTTCGATCGGAGTCATAAATTCCTTGACCTTAAGATCGGTCGACATACGGCTGACTCTGTAATCTCTGCCGGTAACTATACCGAGAAGACGTCCCGACGACGTTCCGTCATCCGTTACCGCAACGGTGGAGTGACCGTTTTCCTCAACAACGCGAAGAACGTCGGCGAGAGTATCCTCCGGAGTTACGTTGGAGTCGGAAACTACGAAACCGGCTTTGTAGTTCTTGACTTTTGCTACCATGGCCGCCTCGTCCTCGACGGACTGCGAGCCGTAAATAAAGGACATTCCGCCCTCTTTGGCGAGAGCTATCGCCATCGTATCGTTGGATACCGACTGCATTATAGCCGAAACGAGCGGTATGTTGAGGCTGATGTCGGGCGTTTCTCCCTTTTTGAATTTGACGAGCGGCGTCTTCAGACTTACTTTCGACGGAATGCACTCCGGAGAAGTGTAACCCGGAATAAGAAGGTACTCGCTGAAGGTGTGTGACGGTTCATTGTAAACAAACGGCATGGTAAACTCCTTTATATATAGTATTCTATTTCTTTTCTTTTTCCTGTGGAAATATCAAGCTCGGGCGTCTTTGCGCTGACCTTGACGTTCCTGTCGACCGATCCGGTTATGAAGGTATTGCCTCCGACAACGGTCTTTTCTCCGATAGAAGTCGCTCCGCCGAGGATCGTTGCGTTTGCGTAGATCGTGACGTTGTCTCCGACTGTCGGGTGGCGCTTCTTCCCGGCGAGCTTCTGACCGCTCTTCAGCGACAGAGCTCCGAGCGTCACGCCCTGATACAGCTTTACGTTATCGCCTATGACCGTAGTCTCTCCGACGACGACGCCGGTTCCGTGGTCTATGAAGAAGCTCTCGCCTATTTCGGCGCCGGAGTTGATGTCGATCCCCGTTTCGCTGTGAGCGTATTCGGTCATTATCCTCGGGATGAAAGGCACGCCGGCTTTATAAAGTCCGTGCGCGACACGGTACACGTATATCGCAAGGAATCCCGGGTAAGAGCAGATTATCTCCTCCATGCTCTTTGCGGCGGGGTCTCCGTTGAATCCGGCTTCAACGTCTTTGAGAAGCGCCCTCTGTATATCGGGGAGCGATGCGAAATATTCGTCGCAGACGCTCTCCGCCTTTTTGGAAACGGCGGCGTTCGATACGTTTTTCTTTTTCTTATACGAGAAAGCGAGAGTCACCTGAGCGAGAAGCTTCTCATAAAGCCCGGTGAGCGCGCTTCCGATATAATACTCCGGCTCCGCTCCGCACGTTATCTTTCCCTCGAAATATCCGGGGAACATCACACTGCGAAGCCCGAGCAGAAACTCTATGACTTCCTGTCTGTCCGGAAGCGGAGATTCATTTTTGAGCATCAGGATATCCGAATCTTCATAATTCTTCGCTATACCCGACACAGCGTTTGAAATTATTTTTTTGGTTGTTTCCTTCAAGGAAAACACCTCCTCGTTAAAATCCTACCGTTGCGCTCTTTTTTCCTTTTCCGGGATCGAATTCCGGAGCGGTGAGCGCCGACGCAAGATCGCGCTCCGTGATCATAACGTCGCTCTTTTCCGAAAGGCATCTTTCGAGCGCCGCTCTCTGACACCTCTCATAAAGATTTCTGACGAATCTCGCGTTTGAAAAGCTCTTATCTTCGATGAAGCTGTCCGGCAGCGATTCAAAATATTTCCTTACCGAGCCCTCAAGATCGTCCGAAAGCTCAAACGCCTCTTTTGCCATATTCATAAAAATACGCGACAGCTGATCTCTCGTAAAATTCGGGAACTCTATTCTGTAAGGCATTCTGCTTTCAAGTCCGGGATTGCCTTTCATAAGGCGCTCCATCTCAGCCGGGTATCCCGCCATTATCACGACCATATCGCTTCTGTGGTTTTCCATCTCGGAGATCAGCGTTGTGAGCGCCTCTCTTCCGAAATCGCGGCTGTCCTCCTCATCGGTATACAGCGAATACGCTTCGTCAATGAAAAGGACCGAACCGTATGCGGACTGGCAGACAGATGTCGTTATCTTTGCGGTGGAACCTATATGAGTGCCGACAAGAGAACGTCCGGAGCACTCGATAAATCCGCCCGTCCTCAGTACGCCCGCCTCTGCCAGCGCCTCGCCGACGAGCCTTGCCGCGGTCGTCTTGCCCGTTCCGGGATTGCCGACGAAACGCATATGGATGCACGGCATTTTCATATTCTTTCTCGAATGGAGATAACTTATCTGAAGCACGATCGACGAGATCTGTTCCTTGATCGATTCAAGACCGATATAGTCGTCAAATTTGTCGATGGCAGGACGGTTCTCGTCAGAGGTAAGCTGAATATCAGAAGACTCGATTACGGCTTTTCCTCCGTCCGATCCCGCTTTGACAAGTTTCCCGAACACGATATCCTGAACGACTTTTCTGACCGTGTCAAAGCCGTAAAACCTGCCGTCGCGTCTCTCTTCGGATATTCTCGCGGTCAGCGAAGGATACGCATCCTTCGAGATTCTGAACTTCATTTCGGAGGCGCATTGTTTCGCGTATTCGACCATCTGTTCACCGGTCAGCTCACCGAAGCGTACGACGGTCACGTTCATAACGTCGGCTATATCTTCGCGGACTTTTTTTATAAAGCCGTCTTCCGCGGGAAGTATTCTGAACACGTAAATACACTGCCTGTCATTGACGCGCAAAGTTCTTAAGAATTCTTTGAATTCCGGCGTCGAAGTTTTAGACGCCCAGTCTGAAATATCAATGCCTATGACCGAGGGACCGCCGTGCAGCGACGCTACCGTTATCGCTGACGCAAGGTCTTCCGCATTGTCGCGGAGGTGATACTCTTTAAGCGAAACTTCCGAACCGGAGCTTTCATTCAAAAAGCCTGAGAGATAAGACAAAGCAGTTGTATATCCGCACCCTCTGTCTATTGAGAACAGATAATTCCTCGTAAACAGAGCGTCAATAATATTCTTTGCGGCGGCGGCACGAACGGCGTCCGCCAGCTCATGCATACGCGCTTTGAACTCTTCGGCGCCGACAAGTTCGTCGGTCATTTCCAAAAAAGTTTTCTTTTTCATAGTTCACTCCGCATCGAACAGTGATTCGAACAAATTCCATGGATAAACGCGGCCGGGCAATGAAGAAGCAGTGTATTCTCTGCCTCCGAGCATTGCCGTCACGCTCCTGCAGTACAACCCGACGGGACATCCGTCGCTCGCACCGTATTTTCCGTCTCCGACGAGAGGATGACGCCTCGATGAAAACTGCACCCTGATCTGATGGCTTCTGCCTGTTTCAAGGTTTACGGAAACGAGGCTGAGATCTTCAGCATATCCGAGAGTTTTATATGTCAAAGACGCCTCTTTTACTCCGCGGCGGACTCTTTTCACAACGTAAGATTTATTCGTCCTTGAGTCTTTGAATAAAAGGTCGCGCATTTCGCCCTCCGGCTCCGTTTTTCCGTGGACGACTGCAATATATTCTTTTTTCAACGCGCCGGGAAGAGACAGCGCCGACGCCGCGCTTTTCGTCTTTGCAAACGCTATTACACCGCCGACCGCGCGGTCGAGCCGGTGGACCGGAAATATCTCGCACCCGAGTTCCTCTTTGAGCGCACTCACGATGTTCGGCTCCGCGCTCTCCTCCGAAAGCATGCCCACCTCTTTCTCGGCGATGACGAGTTCATCCGTTTCAAGCAGGATATTCATAGATCAAAACGTCGGATCGGTAGATCAGATCTTTCCGGATTCCCTCTCCGTAAACAGCAGAAGAACGCACGAATTTCCCGTACAGCGCATCGCGGTCGACGTTGAAGCCGTACAGCTCGGCGTCGTCGATATCGGAATGGTACAGCAGTTTAGCTCTGAAATCATAAATCGCCGGGTCCATCGCAGTTCTCCTTTATAAACTATTAAACTATTAAAATATTATATCATATTATTTTGCTCGTTTCAATATACCGTATAAAAAAAGGCTGCGCGAAATGCGCAGCCTTTTTGTTGGTTTTTTACAGTTCTATGCAGTGTCTCTTTCTGATGATCGCAACTCCGACCGCCAGAGTGAGGATCACGAGAGCGGATACTCCGATATACACTACGACGTTGTCGCCGGTCTGAAGAGCTGCAGCGGCAGGTTCAATGACCTTGTCGCCCGTGACTTTAACTTCGCCGGTCTGAGTATTGTACGTAACGGTAAATCTGCCTGCTTCGGAAAGACCGAACGCGACGTTATTGCCGTCGGCATCACCGTACCAGTCTTTCTTCGTGACGTCGTTTCCGGTGAGTTTGACAACTTTGAGTTCGATCCTACCGACTTTATCGGCAGAGGAGAACGTTGCGCTGTATACGCCGTCATTATCTGCTGTCATAGCGTTTTCCTCGGCGAATTTATCCCATCCTGCGAGAGGTTCGGTTCCGACCACATAATACATATCTTCCGCATTCTTCGGTGTTACGGTAACTGTGAACATAGCGCCTGTTCCCGACGAAAGAACGAAATCTTTGAGGTCGAGACGGATCTTGATATTGGATTCAGAAGCTGTATTGATGTAAATATTATTTCCGTTGAGAACGGCATTGGTCTCTTTTCCGTTTTCTTCAAACGTTCCGCCGAAGTTGACGCTCCACGAACTGTCGAGAACGAACTTGAACTGCCAGTTATTATTAGCCGGCACGTCCTTGTATTCTATTTCCCAAACGTCGTCTTCGACCTTCGTCATCATGTTGGCGGTGCTCTTCTCGTTCCAGCTCTCTCCGTTGAGAAAATTGCCTTCTCCGTTGCCGGCGACAGCGACTGTGCTGTAGCTCAGTACAGGCTCGGCGTATGCGCTGCCGGAGATGCTGATCGCTTTCGTTGTAGGATCAAACGTGATCACGATCTCGCCCGCGCCCTTGACGTCGAAAATAATATTGTTGCCGCTGGCGTCTCCGTACCATTCATCTGAGCCGTTTGTAACTTTGAAGTTAACGGCGCTCTCTGCCTGGGTCGTTGTGATGGAGAACGTATACTTTCCGTCATCGCCTTTTGTCATCTCGTTTTTGGTCGCCTCCCAGTTGCCGAAGATATGGTCGCCGGCAACGTAGTACTTGGGGGTTACGGCAAATGCCGTCGCGGGAAGCACTATTGCTGTAAGAAGAAGTATTGAAAGAATAACGCTGAGTAAACGAAGTGATTTCATACGCAAAACTCCTTTATTATTTTAGTATATTAATTATAACAAATACAATAGCGATTTGTCAACACCGTTTATGCAAAAAGTACATTTGCGTCACAAAAAAGCGGAGCGGCTTCTCACCGCTCCGCAAAAATTTAAACAATGTTGAAGGTCCTTACGTTCCCGGTTGTGCAGTCCGGTCCGATATACAGCGCGATCTCACCGGGCTCGACAGTCTCTTTCATATCGAGGCCGATGAAGGAAAAGTCGGAAGCTTTAAAAGCAAACGACACCTTCTTTTCCTCTCCCGGCAGAAGCGTGACTTTTTCAAATGCGCAAAGTCTGCGCTCCGGCGTTTCGATCGAGCTGACAACGTCGCAGAAATATGCCTGCACGACCTCTTTGACCTCGATATCAGATGCGTTTTTGACGTTTACCCACGCGGTCAGTGTATCGTCTTTGATCTTCAGTTCGTCTTTGTCGAAGAACACTTCGGAATACTGAACTTCTCCGTAAGTCAGTCCGTATCCGAACGGATAGAGCGGCGTGGTATCGCATTCGCGGTAACGGCTCCTCACGTCCGGGCGCCACCTCGGACGTCCTCCGGGAAGGTTGGCGTAGTAGAACGGAAGCTGACCTGTGTGACGCGGGAACGTCACGGGAAGACGTCCGCTCGGGGACACTTTGCCGAACAGGATATTTTTCACCGCACTGCCGAGCTCGACTCCTCCCTGCCATCCGAGAAGAACAGCGTCGGACGAATCGTCAACGTTCTGAAGCGCAAGAGGACGGGCGCAAAGAACTACGGTTATGAGCGGCTTTCTGAGAGACGAGAGAAGTTTGAGATAATCGCTTTGGAGAGCTCCGATCGTGAGGTCGACTCTTCCGCCGCCCTCGCCTGCCCACTGGCACGGCTCTCCGCAGACATAAATGATCGCGTCACAGGTCGACGCCGCGCGTCCCGCGCTCTTCATGCCGGAGCGGTCGCTGCCTTCACACTCGCAGCCTTTGATGTATTCAAATTCAATACCTTCGGCTTCAAAAGCGTCTTTGATCGTAATTACTGTCGCGGGATCTCCGCGTCCTCCCCAGACTCCGAGATTTTCGAATCTCGCATCCGCGAGGGGACCTGTAAGCAGATACTTTTTGCCGCGCTCAAGCGGAAGAAGTCCGTTCTCGTTTTTGAGAAGAACCATGCAGTTTTCCGCAAGGTCACGAGACGCGGCTCTGTTTTCCGGAGTCAGAAAATACTTTGCATTGTCTTCCTCGCGGTAAGGATTTTCAAAAAGGCCGAGCGCAAATTTCACGCAAAGCACGCGGAACGCCGCCTCGTCGATATACTTTTCAAAACCGGGGTCGTCTTTTACGATGTCCTCAAGATTTTTATCGTAAGCCGCGGAATGCATATCTATATCGCATCCGGCGCTCATCGCGAGCTTTGCGGCGTCGTATTCATTCTTGACTACTCGATGATATGTGAGCTCGGAAACAGATTGCCAGTCGGAGACGACCGCACCTTCAAATCCCCATTTTTCGCGGAGAAGTTCTGTGAGATAATATCTGCTTCCGGTAACGGGGATACCGTTCAGTGAATTGAACGAACTCATACAGGTCATGGCTCCGGCTTCAAGCGCGGCGCGGTATACCGGGAGGTATTCTCCGTAAAGCGTTCTTTCTCCTATATCGCAGGACTCGTAGTCACGCCCCGCCTCGGAAAGCCCGTAGCCGCAATAGTGCTTGAAGCATGCGGCGGCATAAGGATATCCGGTCTCCGGATTCACGGTCTGAAAACCGCGCACTCTTGCCGCGGCAACCGCCGACCCGTAAAACTTGTCCTCACCGGCGCCCTCTGCGATCCTTCCCCATCTCGCGTCACGCGCAATGTCGATCATAGGAGAATAGATCCAGTTGATCCCCTCTCTGTACGCTTCAGACGCCGCGACTCTCTCCGCGCCCTCTATTCTTTCAAGATCGAAAGAAGCAGAACCGGCGAGCGGAGTCGGGAAAAGGGTGCGGTCTCCGTGTACCACGTCGTGACCGATCAAAAGCGGAATTCCGAGACGTGTCTCTTCGACTGCGATCTTCTGCATAGCGTTCGCGGTTTTAACGTCCGGAACGTTGAGAAGTGAGCCAATCTTTCCCGCTCTCATATCGTCCATATCGAGCTTGCTCATCGAGCCGTAGAGCACTGTCTGACCGATTTTTTCGGTGAGAGTCATTTTGTCGAGGAGCTCTTTCGCCCTTTCTCTGTATGGTTCGATACTGAAAATATTTTTATCCATCCGTTACCTCCGCGATACGGCTCTCTGCCGCTCTGATTTTGACTTTTCTCTTTATAATGAAGTATGCGACAAGCTGTGCCGCGATAGATATCATCCACGATACCGGATATGAAAGATATAGGACGGTCGGCGTGTGGTTTGCCGCAAATACAGTGTATATCCAGAGTACCCTGAAGCCGCACGCTCCGGTCAGCGAAATGATCATTGGCGTTAAAGACGAGCCCATTCCCCGCAGAAATCCGGTGAAGCAGTCCATTATACCGCAGGTGCAGTACATCGTACAGACGATTGCCATCCTCATCACACCGAATTCTACCGCCTCCGGATTCGTCGGAAGATATATCCCGAGAAGCGGCCGTGCCGCGCCGTACGCCGCAAATCCGAGTATGAGCCCGGTCACGCCGACGTAAGTCAGCGTCAGCAGAACTATCTTTCTTATCCTCTCCGGACGCTTTGCGCCGATATGCTGTCCTACGAAAGTGAGAGCGGTATGATAGAAGGAGTTCATCGCGATATAAATATAGCTCTCAATGTTTTGCGCGGCGGAATTTCCTATTACGAAGATATGCCCGAAAGAGTTGACAGAAGACTGGATGAGAATATTGGATATTGAAAATACGGTCCCCTGTATCCCGGCAGGAATGCCTATCTTCATCATCATTTTCAGGCATTTCCAGTGAATTCGCAATTTTCTAATCACTATCTTGTGCGGTCCGTCTATCTTCATCAGATACACGACGGAGAGAACTGCCGATACGGTCTCGGATATCGCGGTAGCAACGGCGACTCCCTCGACGCGGAACTTAAGGACGAGAACAAAGAAAAGATTCAGAAGAACGTTAACGACTCCTCCTATCACGAGGAACATAAGAGGATGTCTCGTGTCCCCAACGCTTCTCATGATCGACGATGCAAAATTGTACACCATCATCGAGGGAAGACCGACGAAATAAATCTTCATATAGATCGTCGCCTGGTCGATTATCTGGCTCGGTGTCGACATCATCCCGAGAAACGTGCGCGAAAACACGAATCCTATTATACCTACGGCAATTCCGCCGACTACCGCCGTGACTATTGAAGTATGAGTCACGTCGGAGACGCTTTTGTCGTCATGAGAACCGTACGCGTGAGCGACGGCAACGCTCGTACCGACCGTAAGCCCGAACAGCAGATTGATTATCAGGTTTATGAGCGCGCTCGTCGAGCCGATCGCGGCAAGTGCGGTGTCACCGTTTTCGGCGAACCGCCCTACGACTATCGCATCAGCGGTGGTGAAAAATGTCTGAAGCACCCCCGATGCCATAAGAGGAAATGTATAGAGCAGTATGTTTTTAGCCAGATTGTCTCCGCAGACGTCAAGTATCTTTTTTTCGCGTTCGCCGCGGCTTCTGATATGATACGCCATATTCCCTCCCGCAATGATTTCTTCGGGTTAATGATATCAAATAATCTTATAAAAGTCAATTAAAAAAGTGATAATACGGCACCAAATCCTGTTTTTCTTGCAGCGTGTGAAGAATTAACAAAAATGAGCCGATTTTTTAGTCAAAAAAACGAGATATCTATTGTTGAAATATATCAAAGATTGCGATATAATATAGCTTGGTAATTATTTTCCGGGAGGGGATCATGAAAAAAATCGGTTTTGACAACGACAAATATCTGTCTATGCAGTCTTCTCATATCAGGGAGAGAATAGACAGATTCGGAGGCAAGCTTTATCTTGAATTCGGCGGAAAGCTTTTTGACGACTATCATGCATCCCGCGTTCTTCCGGGCTTCAAGCCGGACAGCAAGCTTCAGATGCTTCTTCAGCTTCGCGACGAAGCGGAGATCGTCATCGTTATCAACTCCTTCGATATTGAAAAGAACAAGATAAGAGGCGACCTCGGCATTACGTACGACGCCGACGTTCTCCGCCTCATCGACGCGTTCCGCGGAGTCGGCCTCTACGTCGGAAGCGTTGTTCTGACCTGCTTCAACAGTCAGGCGTCAGCTCTCTCCTTCCAGAAAAAACTTGAAGGGCTCGGCATCAAAGTTTACCGCCACTACATAATTGAATCCTATCCTTCCGATATCGATCTTGTCGTCAGCGACGAGGGTTACGGAAAGAATGAATATATCGAAACCTCACGCAGGCTCGTCGTCATCACTGCTCCCGGTCCCGGAAGCGGAAAAATGGCGACCTGCCTTTCACAGCTGTATCACGAAAACAAGCGCGGCATAAAAGCCGGTTACGCAAAATTCGAGACCTTCCCGATCTGGAACATCCCACTTAAACACCCCGTCAACCTTGCGTATGAAGCCGCTACCGCCGATCTCAACGACGTCAATATGATCGACCCGTTCCACCTTGAAGCATACGGCGAAACAACGGTAAACTACAACCGCGACGTCGAAGTCTTCCCCGTTCTGAATGCTATATTTGAGCAGATCCTCGGTGAATCGCCTTACAAATCACCGACAGATATGGGCGTCAATATGGCGGGCAACTGCATCATCGACAATGAAGTCGTCACAAAAGCGGCAAACGACGAGATAATAAGGCGTTACTATACAGCGCTTTGCGACGTGAGAAAAGGACTCGTCGCAGAGGACGTCGCAAACAAATGCCGTCTCGTTATGAAACAGGCAAACCTCACCCCCGAAGACCGTCCGGTCATCGGAGCGGCTCTTGAAAAATCGGAAGCGACCGGAGAGCCGGCGGCGGCGATAGAGCTTCCGGACGGAACGATAGTCACCGGAAAGACTACTAAACTTCTCGGCGCGTCAAGCGCAATGCTTCTCAACGCTCTGAAGATCCTCGCCGTGATAGACGACGACATTCATCTTATTTCTCCCGAGATCATAGAACCTATACAAAAACTTAAAGTTGACAACCTCGGCGGACACAATCCGAGACTTCATACCGACGAGATACTGATAGCTTTGTCGATCTGCGCTCTGACAGACAGCAACGCGGCAAAAGCATTATCTCAGTTGTCAGGACTCAGAGACTGCAATATGCACTCTTCCGTGATCCTCTCTCAGGTCGATATGAACGTTCTGAAAAAGCTCGGAATACACGTAACGTGTGAGCCGAAATATCAAACAAAAAAGCTCTACCACGCGAATTGAGGCCTATAGCGGAAGAAAATTAGAATATGTTTTTCAGATCCGTCTTCCCTCGCGGGGAGACGGATCTTACTCTCAAAAGCCGAATTAAAACGGGCGTTTGTAAAAAATACGGCTATTTTAGTCGTATGCATAAAATTTGAAAGGAGGGATCTGACCTGTGCTCACCGGGTTCAAAAGCAAAAAATACGCACTGCTTGGCAACGTTCCGTCGCGCGCATTTTCAACAAGACTGCACGGAATGCTCGCCGATTATCAATATGAATATATACCAACTGCAAAGAGTACGCTGAGAGAGATCATATCGGATACGTCGTACGACGGGTTCAACATAACGTACCCTCTCAAGGAAGCGATAATCCCGTACGTCACCGAACTATCCGACGCCGCGCTTCGGTCGGGATGCGTGAACGCAGTTATAAGACGCGACGGCGGTCTGTACGGAGATAATACCGACTATACGGCGTTTCTGCGCCTGCTTTCGTTCAACCGGATAGTCACAGAAGGCAAAAAAGTGATTGTTCTCGGCTCCGGAGCAACGTCAAAAGCGATCTGTGCGGCGCTTGAGGACAGCGGTGCGGAAGAGATCGTGGTCATATCGCGCCGGGGAGAAGACGATTATTCATCACTTTCAATGCACGACGATGCGGCGCTCCTCGTCAACACGACCCCTGTCGGCGCAACTCCGAATTACGCCTCCTCGCCGGTATCGCTCAGATATTTCAAAAATCTCGAGATGGTGATCGACGTCGTTTACGATCCTTCCCGCACGGAACTGATGCTTGAAGCCGAAGAATACGGAATACCTTCCGTCGGCGGCTTCAATATGCTTGTCTATCACACAAAGCTGTCATGCGAACTGTTTACCGGAAAGAAGGTCTCCGATCTTACGGCAAGAAGAGCCGGTGCCTCATTTGAAGCAGAACTGAACAACGTTGTTCTGGTCGGAATGCCCGGATGCGGGAAAAGCGTGATCGCCGTTGAGCTTGCAAAATCTCTCGGAAAACAGGTCATCGACACGGACAACGAAGTCAGCCACCTTACGGGACTGAGTATTCCGGAGACTTACGAACTCTTCGGAGAAGAGTATTTCAGACAGAAAGAAGAAGAGGTCATCAAAAAAGCGGCGCGCGGTTCCGGCGCGGTGATCGCCTGCGGCGCTGGCGCGATACTTCGCGAAGAGAATATAAAAGAGCTTCGGCGCAGATCAACTGTGATCTTCTTGAGAAGAGAGATCGAAAGAATAGCAACGTCAGGCTCGGTCAAGATAGGACGCGACTCTCTGATGAAGCTTTACAGTGAAAGAATACCGCTTTATCTCGCGGCTTCCGACATAATAATTGACGTCGGAGATACGCCGAAAGATACGGTAAAAACTATTGTAAAATCAATATATAAAAAATAAAAAGGACGGCGGCGCATTCGGCGCGGTGCGATAAGGAAGTATTTTGAAATTTCTTTGCCGCGCCGAAAATGAAGACGCCCCTTCGGGGCTAATGAAGAAATTCTGAATAAACCGGTTGTTCAGCGGGCGTCTTCACTTCATTAACGAGCAAAGCGAGTGTCTTCATTCGTGAGCAAAGCGAACAACTTCATTAGTCGGCACAGCCGACGTCTTCATTAAAACAATCTGAAAATGAAAAGCAGACTGATTTAAATGTCAGTCTGCTTTTTTAAGTGCGCACTTACTCACCACGTTTATGCACAGTGAAAAACTTCCTTATCGGGCTTGCCCATTTTGCGCCGCCGAATTCTGTTTACGAATAAAACGTGTGCCTTCCTATCGTCACGACAGCCGTTCTGTTGTCCGATATCCAGCTCGACGTTGCAAGCGCGGGATTCATAAAAAAGATGATCTCATCGGAAACGACCGCCCCTTCGAGACACAGTTTTGCCGCGATCACGCTCTCTTCGTCCGGCTCATTGTAAACAGTCCCCGCGCCGACCGGAGAGAACTGAATGATGCCGTACCTTTTATCAAGTACGACTTCTTTTACGCTGTCGGGAAACAAATCAGACGCCACTCTGTTCAGCACAACGTTCCCGACTGCGATCTTTCCCTCGAGAGGTTCCGTCATACTCTCGGCGCTGATGATATGAGAAAGCCAGTACAGATCTTCAGCAGGATAGTATGTTTCTCCGTTTTCCGCAGGCATAACGTCTCCTTTGATATAATACTCTTCGCCGGTCGTTTCAACAGACAGCGAAAGAGACGCTGCCGCGGAAAGAATGTCAACAAGAACACCGTAAAGGTCATCATACTTTACCGGCTGACAGGGTATAAATCTTTCGTTCACAGTAACATACGTTGATCCTTCGTTTGCAAAAAACGAAAAGTTCTCCCCGTACGCAGCAAACGAACCGCCGCTCTCACTGCACTCTGCGTCATACAGAAGCTCTATAAACTCCCTTGCCGAAACGAACGCGGTCCCGTCCAAAGCTTGGACAGCGAAAGGATATGCCGAACCGTTGATATAGACCCCGGCATCCTGCTCTTCAAAGCTTTCGGATATGACGTTCTTTATGTACTCCGCATCCGGAGGTGAAGTACCGTCAAGCGCGTCGGAACTTGCCGACATAACGCAGTATTCGGTGAGAACGACCGGTTCGAATACTATTTTCTCTTCTTCTGTATCGGCGGATGCGGCGGCAAGCGATGACGAAAAAACGGATAATGAAAGCGCGAGCGCGAGTATTTGCGGAAGCCGGAATTTGATCTTACGGCGTTGATTGTGAGACTTTCGCACGGCACTTTTCATTTTGAAAAGCATATCTTTCACCCCCTTTTTAATAATGATATACGGCGTGAGGGTCGTATCGTGATAGATCGCGCCGCCGCAAAACGCCGAATCGCTCGCAATAGACAAAACGATGATAAATCCCGGCGAAAAATAAGATTATATGAATATTATTGCTTTTATGATTAAATTGTAGTATTATATATAGTGGATGAGTATGAGATCAAACGATTCAAGGATCCCGGGAGGATATAATGAAACCTCTTTTATATAAAATCATCGCGCTTGCCGCCGCGTTTTCGATGTTGTTTGCACTGACGTCTTGCATCAATATCAACAAGCCCGACGGTTTAACAACGGAAAGCGGCGAAACAGATACAGAGCCGACGAGCGAAACGGACGGAAACGAAACGCAGAGTGACGAGCCGGATTACAATATCGTAGAAAACCAGTTCATCAACCAGATCAACGCTTATCTCAACCTGGCAGGCAGCGCCGATTTCGGAGGGGCATCGTTTCTTATCGCTTCGCCGTCGACGTCGCTTATCGACGGAGAAGATAAAGGATTGTTTCTTTCCGAGTTATACGAAGCCAGAAACCGCGACGTTGAAGACAAATACAACGTCGTCATCTCGACAAAAAAAGTCGATCTGAACAGCATGTATGACCAGCTCAGCGCCGCAAAATATACCGGAGAGTTTTACGCCGATTCCGTAATGATCCCGCAGTACGCAGTCCAGCGTTTTGCGGTATCCGGACTGCTTCTCAACATGAACAGCTTGCCTTTTCTTGATCTTGATTCCGGATTTAATATTGAATCCGCAGTAAATGCGGGGTCAGGCAGAAGCACGGTATGGGCTGTCGCCGGATGGTCGACTCTCGACGAAGATATACTCACCGGGGTATTTTTCAATAAAGACCTCGTGAAAGAGACAGGGCTTGAGGATCCTTATAAACTCGCGCACGACGACCGCTGGACCTGGGACGCTTTCTTTGAATACACGTCCGCAGTCTCGGGACTTGACGGCACAGACGGCGAAAAAATATACTCATACGGCTCGCAAAACGCATACATTTCTCTCGCCGACAGCGTATATTTCTCGGAAGGAAACACTTTTGTCTCGTCCGGTCTCGGAACGACTCCCGTTATTTCCGTTGACGCGGAGAGTTCTTCTCACACGTTTGAAACGTTCAGAAAGCTGTACGACGACGAAAACAAGATACAAAACTCTCTTGACGCTATCAAAATTTTTGCAGACGGCGGGGCAATGTTTTTGATCGATCAGCTCGGAACGATGAAGACCATCAAGAATTCAAAAGCGGTTTGGGGCATACTTCCCATGCCGAAAAAGGACGTCAGCCAGGAGAATTATATATCTCTCATGCCGTCCGATTCCATGATGATCGCGGTACCTAACAGCAATTCCGGCACGGAAAAGGCCGGGCGGGTGATCTCCGCGTTGAATATTTGCTCTGTCGGATACCTCATAGACTACTATCTGACGAACGCCATGTATTACTATCTGCGTGATAATTCATCGATAGAGAACGTGGAAAAGATATGCTATTCCGCCGTTTGGGATATGGCTTACACGATCGGCGGATATGATTCATTCATTCCGAACAGCACGTATTTTGCCGTGAGGGACGTTTTTGAAAACGGGCACGACATTCAGAATTATCTCGATTACTATTCCTCCGGCGCAAACGCCACTCTTTCAAGATTCTTCTCATGAGAACGAAAGTATTTGCTATGAAAAACAATCTACAAAAAAGACTTATCGCATCGGGGCTGGCAGTCGTACTGCTGGTCTTATGCTCGATCTTCGTTTTCTTTCCGAAAGAGAAGGAAGAGCCTCTGCCGGTAGCACCGGACGTTGTGATAGGCGTCGGCGGGATAAGCGGCAGTTTTCTTCCGTTTTTTGAAGCATCGGAAGGCGACGCCGACGTGAGAGAGACCGTCCTCACCCGCCTCGCATACAACGAGTCGGACACGTCTGTTTCGGCGTCGGACAGTGTTCCGAGCATTGCCGAATCATTAGAGATCTTTTATGCAGACCGAAATCTCAACGAGACCGAAGAGTACTCCGGGGCATATACCGCCGCGCGCTATATCCTTAAGAACGGCATTTCGTTCTCCGACGGCACGTCTGTCACGTCTGTCGACGCGGTGTTTTCTCTCTACGCCCTGCTCGACCCCAAATCAAAAGGCGACAAGAGCGCCTTTGACAATCTCTGGGGGTACGACGATTACGTCGAAGGGATAAAAGGAGTGACAGAGCTTGCCGAAAAGGCGGTAAATATTTTCAAAAACGACACCGGCTCACTTCCCTCCGCAGGCGACGGATATACCGCACCGGAGGCATCATACGCAAGAGCTGCGCTTGAGCAAAGCGGCGAGGAATTCGCAAGAAGAATAAAGTCGACCGTCCTGACAAGGTACGTTGACGACAAGCTTTTAGCTTCAAACGTCTTTGACGGCATCACTTCTTCGGACGTTCTGAATAATGAAGCGCTTGCGAACGCTTACTCTATGAGAGTCTGGAACTACGGAACGTTCCTCTACGACTATGTGGCTGACGAAAAAGGAAGCTACGTAGGTGTTGCCGATGAGGATGGAAATATCATTGCAAAGACGACGTATGATTCAGCCTTGAAAGACGAATCGTATGTCGAATACGTTCAGAGCGACAGCGGAAAATACGCGCTTAACCTTATGACAGGCGCATATTATAAACTCGAGGCAGGCGAAGACGCAGCTGTAAAATATGAGAGAGCACTGTCTCAAAAATACGTCAGAGCGTCGAGATCCGCTCTCGTCGGATTCAGAGACACGGAAGGCGTGACCTATACTCTGCAAGGCGACGACTACCCGACGATGGCAAGGTTTTTCGACGTTATGAGAACGAGTTACACCTCGGGCGGAGTTTTCGATTACGAGGCAATGGAAGCCAACGAGGGCGTCGACCTTTACTCATTCTCGACATCAGCCGCTCTCGCCTTTGCGAAGAATTATTCCGACGGCGTCAACGTCACGTCTATCCCTGGGATCCGCACCGGCCTCATTGATTACAACGGCGAAGAGCACGAGTGTATCACGCTCTATTTTGAGGGCAACGACTATAATTCCGCCTACTATTCAAACTTTTTCGTAGTATCAAAGAATTCTTGCCTGGCAGGATACGATACCAGCGGAGAGATCATGAGCGACGCGGGCACTCCCGTCGCATCCGATAAATTTTTCGATCATCTGAAGAGCATAAGTTCAGCCCCGGTCTCCGCAGGGCCGTACAAGGTGGAATCCTTTGAAGACGGGACCGTAAAGCTCGCCGCAAACGAAAACTTTGCGACTCTCGGCGTCGGGATCAGCAACGCAAGGATCAACGAGATATATATCCGCGACGTATCGGACGAGGACGCCGTAGAACTGTTAAACAGCGGCGAGATCAATATCCTTGCCTCTACCGTCACGAAAAAAGACATCGAAGCGATCTCATCCGACGTCACCGCAAAATATTATCCGAATTCAACGTATAAATATATAATGATAAATCCCGCGTACTGCCGCAACCTTTCTGCAAGACGCGCGATCGTTTCTACACTGAACCCCGCGCTTATGTTCAGCGACACCGCGAGACCTATCTCTCGCTCCGTACCCACCTATTTTGATTCGTACGCCGGGGCGCTCGACTTGCAGTATGACGAAACCGGCGAGACTGCCGCGACGCTTTTCAAAGCCGCGGGCTATTTTCAGAACGACTACGGACAGCTGATTGATCCTTCCACAAGAGAGTACGCGTCATTCAAGTTCTATATGCTTCCGAATGAACGCGGCGGCGATTCCGAAAAAATGCTTTTGAATTCCGCGAATATTCTTCGTTCGATCGGAGCCGAAGCGGAAATAATCTACGACTCCAACCTTATGGATCGCGTCTTCTCAGACGGAAACGCGGCAATATACGTTCTCGGATGGGACGTCAGCCACGACCTTTCGCTGTATGAGCGCTACGCCGTCTCATCAAAAGCCGACGCGGTCAAAGCGTGCGGGCTTGTGAAACTTGTTACCGTCGGCCAGTCCGACGCCGCGGGAACTCTGACGTACACGTCGTCGGAAGGCAATACCGTGACTACAAATCAGTCCCAAGCCGTGACAGAGCTCGACAAACTTATCACTCGCGGAATGGAGTCGACAGACCGAAGCGTAAGACGCGAGAACTTCGTCCACGCGCAGGAGATACTCACCGAGCTTTGCTTTGAGATACCGCTTTGCGAATATGAAAACGTAATTCTGGTAAGGCGTGACATCATAGCTCAGGGCTCGATCTGCAAAGACGCCTCGGGCGCTAAAAATCCGTTCAGCGATATATGGCATCTGCGCTACGCCAAAATTTATTCCGAGACAGAAACCTGATAAAACAGAAAACGCCGGAGAAACGGGATCGTTTCTCCGGCGTTTTTGCTTTCCGGTCAAATCTTTGTGATCTTCTCTTCCCACTTCATTCCGCGCCTGAAATGCGGCATTTCCATCGCTCTGCCGCCGTTCATAACGGACAGCGACGAGAGAAGCGCGACCGCGGTCCATTCCGCCGCCTTGTAAACGTCGAGACGCGGCTGTGTGTTCGTCTCTATCGCTTCGATAAAGTCTTCGACTATGTAATAGTCGCCGCCCCCGTGGCTCTCCGCATCGCCTCTGCCCTCCTTGTAACGTTCCGGCAGATATTCTCTGAAGTCGGAGAGCGGACGCCACTTTTCAAACCCTCTCGGATCGTCATCCGTCGCAAGAGCGATCTTCGCCTCGCCGCCGAGCCGCGGCGCCTCGTAACACCCTTTTGTTCCCTGTATCTGATAGTAATCGAGCGCGTGAGGACGCGGAGAGATCGTGTCAACTCTGATCTTCACGAGCTTTCCGCTCTCAAGCTGACAGAGCGTTTGCGTCAGGTCGTCGTTTCTGAGTCCGTACGGATTGTGATTCCCGGGAGAAAAAGCGGATACCGACGCTATGCGGTCGCCTTCAAAGCACTGCATCACGGGACCGAGGCTGTGAGTCGGATAGAACGCACCGCGCGTTCCCATCTGCCAGTAAGTGCGCCATGCGGGACGCCCGTCCCACCAGCGATTTCTGAGCGTGGTGCAGTCGTGAGTGTATTCGCCTTCTCCGTAGTAGACCTCTCCGAACATTCCGCTGCGCACCAGTTCGCGCACAAGAACGACGTCGGGCATATAGCAGTAGTTTTCGGAATACATATATATCTTTCCGGACTTCTCGACCGCTTCGATCAGCCACCAGAGCTCGTCCATCGAGACCGCCGCCGTCACCTCGCACATAACGTGAAGTCCGGCGTTCAGCGCCTCGATCGCCTGCGGAACGTGACACTGCATCGGCGTCGAGATCAGCACCGCGTCAATGTCCGCGGACGAGAGCATATCTTCGTATATCCTGTAAGTTTTTATTCCTTCCCCGAAAGTTTCACGGGCTCGGTTCAGCGAGTCCTCGTGAAGGTCGCAGCAGGCGACGACTTTCGCCCTGCCCTCAAGATCGCCGAACGCCTTTGCAAAGCTAAGGCCCCTCGTTCCTACTATACCTATTTTTATCATAAACGTCCTCTTTTATCAGCCGATCCTGCGACCGGAAATAAATCTCTGCTCCCAATAGTTCCCGAACGGCTGATAGTCTGTCGGAGAATCCTCGTTGCAGCACGCAATGAATTTGTTATCGCCGCAGTAAATGCCTTCGAACTCGGGGCCGCCCCCGATCTCGTTTGCAAAAACGAGCACGTCTCCGGGCTTGATGTCCTGACGTTTAACCTCTTCGCCGAAGGTCGCCATACCGGACGCGAGTCTCGGCACCGTCGTCCCCGCTCTCTTGAAAATGTAGTATATGAATCCCGAATTGTCAAACGTGTCGGGGCCTTCTCCGCCGTATTTGAATTTTGTGCCGATCAGCTCTTCGGCTATCGCGAGCGCAGTCTCACCGTAAGTCGAGCGCTCGATGCCGTTCTTTTCATCTTTACCGTCTTTCCCGTCTTCGGCGTCTTTATCGTCATTTCCGTCTTTCTCGCCATTTTCCGCATCGGGAACCTTTTCGGTCTCTGTTTCGCGCTCCGTCTCCGTCACGGGAGGTTCCGTTTCTATGTCCTTGTCGCTTATCGATTCAAAATTTAAGGAAGTCTCAGGCGCCTTTTCCGTATCCGCAGACTCTTCCTTACTGCACGCGGCAAGCATCCCCGCCGCTATAACAAACGCCAATAAAACAGATATTAACCTCAAAATCTTCATAACGCACCTCCGTTTTTTTCATTATACAACGAATTTCCGCTGTCCGCAATATATAACAATATTTTGCGACGGATTATTGACATTTTAATATTGAAAACGATATGTTATCAATATTTCACAGATTATAAGAATATGTTAAAAAGATGCTTAAAAGACGCTAAAATTAACGCTAAAATTGATGATAAAATAATAGAGATATGATTCCATTTTATAAAAAAAGAGGTTGACTTTTTATTACTATAATGGTATAATGCTCAAAGGAACCAAGAGGTCAATTTATGAAAAGACCAAGAGGTCATCAAAAATACAGGGTTTTTGAGTTTGGATTTGATTATACGGAGAGTTCCTTTAAGTACTAAAGCGGCGACGCTTTTTTGTACGAAAAACAATTGAATTTCCTTCGGGGTGTGGCTCAGTTCGGTATATACGACACTGCGAGTCTTGGACTCGCTAGTGGAGTTATGCAGAGGGCGAAGCCCGTAGCTGAGTAGCGGAGCGCTCTCTGTTGTGAAGACGCTACTGCTTGTGCAGACTAAAACAGAATATATTTCCTTCGGGGTGTGGCTCAGTTCGGTAGAGCGCTTGGTTCGGGACCAAGAGGCCGCTGGTTCAAATCCAGTCACTCCGACCAAAAAATCGGGTTTTTTAACCCGATTTTTTCTTTTCTCAAAGTGCCTTAAACCCTTATGTGGCAAGGGATTGCGGGATTTGGTAAAAATAGGGTTAAGAAAAAAGTATACCAATTAAAGCGGTTATAGTTGGTATACTTTTGGTATACTTTTTTTGAAAGCAATTACTCCATTAACATAAAAAACTCTCGATTTTTTGATCATTATCTGCAGTTATTTCCGAAAACTCTTTTAATGAATAAAAATGCTACGAGTCGCACGCAATTAGTAAAATGTGATATAATCAGGTGAGACATTTGGCATGTTTCTACGACTAATAGGTGAAGGGACGAAGTGACCTTTCGGAAAGGAGGTCGTCAGTGGATAACGGTGCAAGTAGCTACCGCCGTTTCCTGAATGGTGACGATGAAGGTATAGCGGAAATAGTAAGAGATTTCAAAGACGGTCTCATTCTCTATCTGAACGGATACGTTAAAAACATATATACAGCCGAAGAACTTGCTGAAGATACTTTTTTTAGGCTTATGGTCAAGCGTCCAAAGTTTTTGGGAAAGTCTTCATTTAAATCGTGGCTATATTCGATAGGACGAAACGTTGCGGTAGATCGCATCAGGCATGATAACAAAATGTCTGATACCCCGATCGAGGATATGGAAACGTATCTTTCCGACGAGTACGATCTCGAACGCTCATATATCAAAGAGGAAAGAAAAATCGAAGTCAGGAGGGCGCTTGACAAACTGCCCCTCGATTACAGGCAGGTACTGTGGCTGATATACTTCGAGGGCTTTTCAAATGCTGAGGCGTCCGTGATAATGAAAAAGAATGAACGTCAGATAAGAAATCTCCTTTACAGAGCAAAGCAGTCATTAAAGAATGAACTTGAAAAGGAGGGATTTTTTTATGAAGAGTTCTGATGAAATGATAAACAGCTTGTATGAACGCAGAGACAATTATATAAGCGAAAGAAAAGCAAGAAACAAAACAATAGTCAAGACGGTAAGCGCTGTCTTCAGCGTGTGCCTTGTTGCTTTGATCGGTGTCGGAGTTTTCACACTCGGATGGTTCAAAGCGAACGATAAACCCGCTTCACCTTCCGATTCGACGTCGATCATTGAAAATACGGAAGAGAGTGACACGGCAGATATTCTGATTTATGCTCCGAATCACGACGAAAATGACGCCTCGGGTGGTATATACCAAGGCGGAACTGCAGATTCGCTCGGAAGACTCAGCATATCCGGCTCAAAATATATTCAGATCGGAACGGCAAATGAAGCGGTAGGCTACACTAAAAAAGAATATCTCGGAAAAGCATCGGAGTTTTCGGACCTCTACAGAAAAGTCGCCGACGAAGACGGGATCGATGGAGACGTATATTCAGTAAACGAATCACCGGACATTCTGCTTATATATCTTTCAAACGAGGGTGTAGTAGTACTATCATCTGAAACAAACGGCGATCCGGCGAATGTGCTTGAGAACGACAATCAAAACGGCGGCGAAAATATCGGCGGAATAAACATTCCGACTTTGCCGGCAACAAACGAAATCGACCTGGTCGGCGATAAGATCACGGAAGAAGAAGCAAAGCAGTATTTTGAAGAGAATTCCGCAAGTATTATCAGTTCGCTTTCTGCAAGCGGCGTCGAGGCCGATAATATAAGGATCTCTGATACCGGTTATTGTCACATAAACTATGACGGAACAGCCGGAAAGAATCTTGAGATCAGGCAGAATTTCCGTGACTATCTCGTATATAACGGAGACCGTCTCGTCGCGATCGTTACGCTGACGAAAGATAACGGATTGTTAAGCTCTACTCCCGCTTTTGGAGGTGAGTGGTTCGACGACTACAATGAGTTTTTGAAACAGCACGAAGGACAGAAACTCGTATATCTTTACGCCGGATGGATGGAGATCATAATAGCTCCCGACAACACATGCACAAACCCGATGGGGCTTGACGTTTCGGAATATCTTAAAGGCATTGAAGATCCTTATGAATGGTTCTATAACAAAGCGGCTGTATATACTCCGTAATCAAATATACCGTATCAAAAGGTGCCGTTTGCGCGGCGCCTTTTTAGTTCATTCCACACATTCGACAAATCTGAATCTCTGAAATACAATTAAGAAAAAGGAGGTTTCAGATTATGGACAGTTACATAACAGACGAAAAGACCGGAATTGAATACAAGCTCGTCGGAGACTACTATCTGCCAATGATCAAAGCGCCGGAAACGCCGGAGATCGGGATGTGGGGGCAACGGTATATCCGATACCTAAGAGAAAACAAAAAGGCGATCTACACCGCCTTTCTGATATCCGGAAAGCTCTATGACCACGCCGCTGAAATCGACCGTTCAGCTGAAGAAATGTACGAAAAGCTGATACGCGAAATGACGGAGCGCGATGGCATCACTGAAGACCTCAAAGCCCGCGACCAACTTGCTTGGATAGGTGCGATGAACAACATCGCCGCTCGGGCACGTGAAATCGTGGAGAATAAGTTAATCATAATATGACGAATGGCGGGGCAAAAGCTCCGCCAGCGTATTTAATTGTAGTATAAACATCATCGACACTTAATTGGCTCTAAACGAGTTGCAACAGTTTTGGCGATATGATATAATGAATTTAATAGAGTACTATTTAGGAATATTTGCTGACGTGAAGGGGTTGATATTTTAAAGTGTACAGAATAGTATTGTGTGATGATAACGCGGGATTTTTGTCGCTGTTCAGAGACGAAATCAAAGAACAGTTCAACAGAATCATGCCGGATAGTTCCGAATATGAAATCGGCCCTTGTTTTGAAAGCGGGAATGAGGTTTTGAAGTATATTGAGTCCAATAAAACCGATGTGATTTTTTTGGATATAGATATGCCGGAAATGAGCGGGTTTGAGCTTGCAAAGATCCTATGCCGCGATTACAAAAATATATTGGTAGTTTTTATGTCCGCATACGACACTTTCGTTTATGAATCCTTTGACTACCTCCCGTTTGCATATCTTCGTAAAGAACACATAAAAACCGAACTTCCTAAGGTGTCGCTTCGAATTCGCGAAAAACTACTTGAGCCCGCAAGATACATTGTTTTGCCTTTAAAGGACAAGGACATCAAAATCGACGCGAAAGACGTATTGTATTTCGAAAGCATAAAAAACTACTACGTCGCACACTTGGTGAGCGGGAAAGAATACACTTGCAGAGGAACGATATCGAAACTTGAAGAGGTTGTAAAAGGAATGGACTTCTTCAGAACTCATTCCGCTTTTCTTGTGAACATGGAACATATTGAAAAAGTCTTTGAAGACGGGACCTTGCAAATTGAAAACACTACTATTCCGATATCTCAAAAACGCGCTAAAGAATTCAGAAGAGCGTTTTCGGAATATGAAAGGAGGAGCATGGGGATATGATAAATACGATCATAGAGATAGCCGCAACAGTTATTGATACGCTTTTTCTCGTATGGTTTATTCCGCAGTTTGTCGGTGTTTCAGTAAAGGAAAAATACTGGACTCTCGCCCTCCCCGCGCTTCAGCTTGCCGTTCAATTGGTGTTCGATCATTATCTTCCCGGATTCAGCCTTCTTCCGATGATTATAATGTTCGTGATAGTTTTTGCATTTGCGCTTTCTCTGTCTCCTAAAACGATCTTATGGGACATATTCGGGGCGGCGGCGTACATATCGATAATGATGCTTGTGAGCAGTTTGCTGTTTTCGGTCTTCTCGCTGTTTATAGACAATATGGGCGAACTGATGCAAGGATCTCAGACGAGCGTCCGCTTTATTTATATCGCGGTAGCAAAACTTGTTCAATTCTTGTTGTATCAGCTTGTTTTGAAACTTTTCAGAAAGAATAAAGAACTCGACCTATTAAACGGTTTATTGTCTTTTGCTATTACGGTAGTTACCGTTCTCGGGCTTGCTAATTTGATGAGAATAGCCGCGAATACCGAGTCGGAAGAAAAGGACACTTCGATCTTGGTCCTTGCCCTCATACTCGTTTTAGTGAATGTGGCTCTTTACGTTTTCATTTATCGGATCCAAAAGCTCCAAAAAAGCAAGTATGAGCTGAAACTAATTAATGACCGAATTGATCTTGAGGAAAAACATTCAAAAGAAGCGAACACTATTTGGAACAATATCAGAAAAGTACGTCACGATCTGAAAAATCACTTCTCGGTAATGCAGGCGCAGCTTGACAAAGGCGATATTACAGCTTGCAAAGATTATCTGAATAACATACAGGAAACAACAGTAGAAAACATGGGAACTCTGATCAGATCGGGGAATACGATCGTCGATTATCTGATCAATTCAAAGCTGTCAGATAAAAAAGATATACAGGTATTGATTACGGGCAGCGTTGGAGATTTTGACGATATTGCCGATGCGGATATGGTGTCGATCCTCGGAAATATTATTGATAACGCTGTCGAGGCAGTAGAAAAAACTACAAAGACAAAACGTATCGAGATTTACTTTTCCAGAGTAAAGGGCAACAGAATAATCGTATGCAAAAACACGGTGGAAGAAAAGGTTCTCGAGAAAAACAGAAAGCTTTTCACAACGAAAAGCGACGCCTCATCTCACGGCTTAGGTCATCAGATCGTTGAGTCTACCGTAAAGAAGTATAACGGCTTCGTAGATTATTTTGAAGAAGACGATATGTTTGGAGTGCAGATTTCAATACCTGAGCAGTAATCATCAGCAGCATAACGAATAACATTACCAGGACTGTATTTTCAGTCCCGTTTTTCGTCTATTATCCCTAATTTTCATCTATTATCCCTTTATATTGATATAGTTATTCCGTTATAGTATAGAAATATTACAGAGCGATTATCGCAAAGTTTTGCGCCTATTCAGGCATTTAGTTTATTCGGAGTGTTATGAAAAAGCTGAAGAATTATTTGAGAAATCTGGCTTTCATGTTCCGCTATTCATGGAAGACCGCAAAAAGCCGGTATTTAATTTCTTTTATTACGGTTATTGTAAACACCGCGATCCCCTTTATTTATTTGATACTGCCCAAATTCATTATCGACGAACTCGCAGGGGAACACAGGTGGGAAGTGGTCCTAAAATATATCTTGATATTTATTGTTTTTGTTGCAGTATCAAGAGCGGTCAATCTGTTGATATCATATTTCGGCAAAACTTCTCAAACGCTTTGCAATATGAGAAATGAATCGGTATTCATTGATTATTTTCTTCACATGGAGTATTCGAAGCTCGAAGACAGCGAATATAAAGACCTGGGAATGAAAGTTATGGATGCTGTAAATGCCGTAACGTTTGTCGACGGTACGGTAACGCCGTTTTTTACAGCCCTTTTAAAACTTGCGGGTTACTCATATATCATAACCCAGCTTCATCCGCTGATTATTGCTTTGATTCTTTTGATAATCTTTTTAAACTCCAAAATCACAAAAAAGCTGCAGAAGATCGGATATGATTTTAAACCCGTAGCAACGAACTTAAGCCGTAAAACGTCATACTTGTTCCGCTCTATGATAAGATTCGACTTTGGAAAAGAAATAAGGATCAACGAAGCTTCGGAATGGCTGAAGGAGAAGTATAAAGCGGAAACAGATAATTACATAACCGAGGTAAACAAAAAATACAATAAAGAGTTCAAAATTAAACTTTTGACATGTGTGATCAACGCCGTTCAAACAATAGTGATGTACGGGTACAGCGCATATAGGGCGGTCACCGGGGCGATCTCGATCGGAGACTTCAACGTTTATCTCGGCGCTATCACAAATTTCACCGGGAGTTTTAATGATTTTATTTCCAGTTTTGTGTGGCTGAAGACATTGTCCGATTATGTTGATGACTATAAGAAATACAAAGAACTTGTTTCGTCTTCTTTGGATGAAGCGAACTGCGTGGATTTTGAGTTGGATGAAGAAGGCAAATATACAATAGAATTCAAGAACGTCTCGTTCAAGTATCCCAACACGGAAAAATATGTACTGAAAGACGTTTCGATTAAGATCGAACCGGGTACGCGGCTTTCCATCGTCGGTTACAACGGAGCAGGAAAAAGCACCTTCATAAAACTACTCTGCAGGCTATACAAACCGACGAGCGGAACGATACTTTTGAACGGCGTCGATATATCAAAAATCGACTTTGAAAAGTACCGCGACGTTTTGGCTGTGGTATTTCAGGATTATCAACTCTTTTCGTTTTCGGTCAAGGAAAACATAGTTCTTGATTTGGAATTTGATGAAACAAGAGTAAAAGAGGCGGTGGAGAAAAGCGGTCTGAATGAAAAGATCGAAGAACTCGAGCGCGGACTCGATACGTCTATTGGACGGGAATTTGACGAGAACGGCATCGAATTTTCAGGAGGAGAGGGGCAAAAACTCGCTTGTGCAAGGGCGTTTTACAGAGACTCCCCCGTAGTCATTCTGGACGAGCCGACCGCGTCCCTCGATCCGCTCGCAGAGAGCGCCTTATATGAGCGTTTCAATAACATTATCGGAGATAAAACGGCAATATACATATCTCACAGACTTGCTTCCGTTAAGTTCTGCGATATAATAGCCGTTTTTGCAGACGGTGAAATCGTCGAATACGGGACACATTCCGATCTTATGAAAAAGGATGGCGTTTATGCAGAAATGTTTTCCAAGCAGGCGCAGTATTACGTTGAAAAGGAGGCGGAATGATGAAAAAGCAAAAACACGATGAAAAGCATTCGCTTCTGTCCAACGTTTTATACTGTCTGAAATTCCTTTACAGGGCAAATAAAACGGTATATTTCACGCGCATCCCTCTTATTCTTATTGAGAGTGCTTCAGGATTTGTCTCGATCATTTTCGTCAGATTTATCCTCAACGAAATATCGACGACCAAAAACGTCGAGCGTATCATTTGGTACATCGGCGGTATGGCTGCGTCCATATTTATCATTCAACTGCTTAAACTCATAATTGCGCATATAGATACAAAGCAGGCGGATAAATCGCTTTACAAAATGAAGCTCATTTTGGGCGAGGCGGTTATGAAGATGAAGTACTCTGACATAGAATCGCCCAGGATCAAAAACTTCATTCAAATGGCTGAATGGTCAAATCCGTTTTATGACGTTTTCGGTCATTGTACCGCCATCGTCACGGCGCTGATCAGCATGCTCGGGCTTGTAGCGATAATTCTGACAATCAGTCCGCTCGTTCTTGTCCTGATCGCAATAGTCGTAGTGATAAGAGTCATCAGGGAGAAGAAGTGGCGTCGGAAACAGTACCAGTATAAAAAAGACCGTTCTGCGCTGAACCGGTATTATAATTACATATATTCTCTCATATCGGGGACACAGTACGGCAAGGAGATAAGAGCGAATAAACTTGAGGGCTGGATGCACCGAAAATACGAAGAGCTGATACTCGGTCACGTTCTTCCTCTCGAAAAAGACATGATGAAGAAACAGACCAAATTCTTTTCATTCCAAAACGCAGTTTACTTATTTCAGGAAGCGCTCGTATATCTCTACCTCGGTTACAGGGTCGTATTCAAAGGAATGCTGATAGGCGACTTTACTATGTATATGTCAAGTATAAGTTCATTTTCCAATTATGTAAGCGGCCTTGTCGGAAACCTGACGATGCTCTCGGGGATAGGTTTTGAAATTAACGATTACCGATACTGCATGGAATTGTCCCGAAAACAAGACCAATATGCAAAAGCAGGTCAAATGCCCGAAGTAGACGGAAGTAATCTGAAGCTCGAATTCAAAAACGTATCGTTCAAATATCCGAACACGGACAAAATGATACTGAAAAATATATCTATATGTCTTGAAGGCGGGAAATCTTTGTCCATTGTGGGGGTCAACGGCGTCGGCAAGACAACGTTTGTAAAACTGATCTGTCGTTTTTACGAGCCGACCGAAGGAGAGATCTTGCTTAACGGGATACCGATACAGACTATACCTTATGAGGAATATATCAAACTGATCGGCGTTGTTTTTCAGGACTTCAAGATGTTCGCTTTTTCCGTAAAAGAAAACATATCAATGAAGTTGAACGCAGACGAACAGACGCTTGAAAAAAGTATTTTTGAAAGCGGGCTTGAGAGCAAAATAGAATCTCTTGATAACGGTACGGATACGCTGATAAGCAAAGAATTCGATCCCGAGGGCATTGAATTCTCCGGAGGAGAATGTCAGAAGCTCGCTATTGCGCGGGCGATCTACAAAGACGCTCCGCTTATCATTCTTGACGAGCCGACGAGCGCGCTCGATCCGATAGCCGAGTACGACGTTTACAAGCGCTTTTCCGAACTTGCAGAAGGTAAATGCGCCGTATACATTTCCCACCGCTTATCGTCGACGCGTTTCACCGATAAGATTGCGGTATTTTCGGACGGTATGCTGTGTGAGTACGGCGATCACAGCGAACTTATGCGAGTTGAAAACGGCATTTACAGAAATATGTTTGAGATGCAGGCGCAATATTACGCTTGATGCATAATTGTGACTCAATAATAAGAATATATACATTTATTCTCGATAATACTAAATCCAAATAAAAGCCGTCACAAAAACATGCGGGTATCCCGAGAGATACCCGCTGTATTAATTGAAAGTTGACTATTTGAGCGCTTCAAGTCTCGCCTTGCACGCCTTGAATCTCGGATCGGTGACTACCGGGTTTCCTTCGAGGTCTGCACACTCGTCGTAGAGCTTCAGAAGATCAAGCGAATAATTCTCCTCGCGATCAAAGATCTCCATGCCGAACTTTACTACGGAACGATCGAAATACTTTCCCTCGCCTGTGTTATCTTTTGCGTTATTGTAATGCTTTTCGCACAACTCCGTGAGCTTTTCAGCGCAGTTTATCACGTCGTCAAAGTCTCCGTCCCTGAGATACTGCTTTCCGAGATGTATCCACGCAAATCTGAGGCGGTCGAGGCGCGACTCTTCGTCCATGAACCCTTCAAGAGACTCGAAGATATCGATCTCTTTCTTTATGATCTCCTTTGCTTCCTCTCTTTTTTCGGCGCCGCATACGGAATATGCGTTTGCAAGATGCCAGAACGCGGACTGAAGATCCCATACGGAATGAGAAAACTTTTTCTTTGCTGCTTCTATGTGTCCTGCTCTGTCGTTACGAACTATAGCGGAAGACACAAGAGTATCGTACTCTTCCTTCGGCGGCAAGCCTTCGAATTCGGCTTCCGCTTCCTCGTCGTTGCCCATAATGTAATGGCATATTATAAGTTCTTTCTTCGCTTCCGCTTTTCTCCAAAGATCCGTGTCGTAGTCGATGATCGACCTTGCGATCTTCTTTAAATCGCGGTACAGGTGGCTGATATTGCATCCGTCGGGCGCCTTGATGTGATCGTGTACGGTGAGGCGAAGGATACGGCGTCCACGTCTCACACACTCGATAGCCACGAGATAGTTCATCGGGTATCTTTTCAGAATGCCCTTAAAGGTGGTGAACATATCATAATACTGCTCCGGATCGTATCTTGATACTTTTTTACCGCCCCATTTTTCACGGAACGCGCCGAGCACCTCGTCGATATAGCCCTGCTCGTCGCCGTCGACGCCGAGGATCGCGTCTGCTGAAACTCCGAGGATCTGCGCGAGAGGAACTATCTGAATGATGTCGGGCATACCCGTGTCGCATTCCCATTTGGATACCGTCTGAACAGATACACCGAGCTTTCCCGCAAGTTCCGCCTGAGTAATATCGCCCGCCGTTCTGAATGTTTTTATTCTTTGACCTACTGTTGTCATATTGCTTCTCCTTAAAAATTGAATTTGGTTTGTAAGATCTTACGCTTTCATTATACCGTGCTCTTAGGAAAAAGAAAAGCAATTCATCGTTGATAAAAAATCTCCTGGAGTTTTTACTTATTCTTCGAATTAAAACATCATCTTAAACCTGCAAACACCCGAATATTCTTCGCGAACGATCAAGCTCTCAGGGAAATCCGGCAGCCATTTGCGGTCAAAGGAAGTCGTGCCGTAATAGGCGTTGAAGTTTTCGACAGGCAGGACTACCCAATCGCTGTCCTCCGGCTTGTTTGCAAGGTAAAACTTTGCAAGCGTTACGATCACGTCGGCGCGTTTTTCATCGATCAGAGCGTCCGCCAACTTCTTTTCCGTTTCAGCCGGTAAATCAAAATCCTTGTTTTTCAGCCTTCCCGATTCTTTCGCCTCGGCGATAACGTCGTCAAAACGTGTGATCCACGCTCCTTTTGTGGTCTTGGAATACAGCGATGCCTGCATCTGCATCAGTTTTTCACACCATACCCGGTCGAAACCGTCCATAAGAAGGTATGCGTTATCTGTCGCCGCATTTGTGCATCTGTCTATATTGTCAAGTACGGCGTCAATTATGTTATGAACGTGCGTATAACACCAGCCCGCGCCGTCCTTGTCAACAAGCTCGGGGAATTCTCCGTGAAGTTCTGCAAAACACGTCTTGTCCTGCCCCGCCTTTCTGCTCTTCGGCCGTATATTCTCCGGAAGACTGCACCAGGCGCAGAGAGCGCGGTACGCACGGCCTGCGTCGGGTCCGTCGTTCTCCCACATATACCCGCGGGCGAGTATCGTTAATACCCGGCTGAAGCCTGTAAATTTCTTGAACATGGTATAGGTAAATCTGCCGAGATAACCGGTATCGCGTTTGTTTTCAATCGCATAGTTCGGGAAAGTCGTGTACGCCTTGAATTCTTCTATTTCGTTCAGCATGGTATCACCGTCCCTTCACAGCGTTCGCTTCGATACGGTCGAGAAGCACGTCCATCGCAAACTCCCGCTTTTTGAGAGCGATCGAACATTTCAGAGCCGTATCAGCGTCGATACGTTCGTTCAGATAAAGTCTGGCGCGGCTTGCCGCAAGATCGCGGTAGTCCTTGCTTCTGCCTTTAAGATAATGCCTCATGATATCGTTTATCAGTTCGCTGTCCGTATCAGTGCGGACGGCGTTTTTCTTTCTCTCCTCGGAGATATACATATCGTCAAGGTCGGATATGACGTCGAGAAGGATGCGGAAGCCGAAATTGCGGAAATCCGCAAAGAGATCAAGATATTCAAGCCGGTCATAAGGAAGCCAGTTCAGTAAGAATTCTTCGCGCTCGTCTTCCGTCATAAGATGCCACTTCTGCGCTTCCAACTCATCCCGTATCGTGTGAATCTGGTCTGCGGTGCAGTCCTGAAACACACCGTACAATTCGTCCGCAGTATACTCTTCCTCCTGTGCGCGTGAGAAAAGGATCCGGTCAACGTCGCTGCGGCGTACCATCTGCTTTATCTTGATCCTGCTGATACGAATACGCCTGAGCGCCTCTTCATAATCGGCGATGATACCGCGCATAAGCTCAGTATCTTTCGGATCGAGTTTTTCCGCCCACCCGCGTTTTCGGGCAAAAGTGAACAGTTCCGAGTCCTTCGCAGGCTTGATCTTGGGCTTCGGAGTGCATTTTTCGAGCATCCGGGCGTAATACGGCAGTTTTTCAACGTTGGAGCTGAC
>JAFSUU010000011.1 GCA_017445115.1 Clostridia bacterium
GCGTTTTTCAGCAAATCGGAGGGCGTTTGGAGGGCGATCGGAGGGCGATTTTTACACAAACAGACTTTTTTGGAAAAGCAGCATTTCACCCTCTTTCATTGACAAAAACAAAAAAACAGAAAGAAGAGTACTTATGGGACGCAAAGAATTGGAACGATACTTCCGGAAGTACCCGGACGTTGTTACGTTACCTGATTTTTGTCAGATGCTTGGAGGAATCTGCGACGGTACCGCGCGGAAGCTGCTGCAAGAGCAGCTCGTTGAACACTACGTTATCAGAACGACTTATTACATTCCGAAAAAATACGTGATAGACTATGTGCTCAGTCCACATTACTTGGAATTTCGCAAGAAGCTGAAAGCGAAGCTGCCGGCGAACTTGCTGAAAGGTGGTACCGGCAAATGAGTTTTATTGAAAACCTGTTCTTCGGTAATATCGATCCCCAATCCCGTGCAGTCAGAACCGGCAGCCGCGCGGATAAGCTGAGAACCCTTATCACGGATCGCTTGCCGGAAATAGAAAACGCTTTGCCTGACGAACAGCGCGGTGTGCTTGAAAGGGTCATGGAAGCACAGGGCGAGCTGGACACGATCTCCGAGTTGGACAGCTTCACTCTCGGTTTCCGCCTCGGCGCGGCGTTTACGTACGATACCTTCGTAAATACCGACACGCCGTATCGGGACTTAATGCAAAAACTGTAATACAAAATACGATTCAAACCTCTGATTTTAGGCTTAATTACGAGCCAAAGAATCAGAGGTTCTCAAAATATCCATAAACATATTTAATGATCTAAAATGCCTTTTAGATATTTTTCAACATTCAAATATTGAATGTCCTCCGATTCCGCCGCATCCCCGCGGTAAATCACGAATTTACCGGTAATCTTTCCGAAACGGTGCTCGGCGGCGGCACATTTTTGATGATCAATCAGGTGCCGATACTGTTCCGGGACAAGTTCCCTGCTGTGTTTGATCTCATAAATTCGGCAGGAAACCGACGATGGATCATATACGACCATATCGAATTCCCCAACGGCGAACTGTACGCGGTACACTTTCGAGCGCGGCAGAGCGAGCTTCGTTTCAAGAAGAACGATCTCCTCCATGATGAAGCCCCGGATCGTGTCCAATATTCGGTTAAGAATGATTGTTCGTTCCGATGCGTCCAGATAGCTGAACTTTTCATCAAGCAGCAACGCGTTCACCAACGCTTCCGCCAAAGCATAGCGCATACCCGGCTGACTGAAAACGGATCTCGATGCTTTTCCACCGGGTTCAGGCAAATAGATTTGATCGATATCCGTAACAAGATCGAGAAGCGAAAGGTATTCCTTGATTTGGCCCCCGTGCGCCTCGTCGATTTCAACGCTTTGCTCTTCTTTTTCAAGAATATCCAGCATGGTTTTCAGCGAGCGTTCTACCTTTTCACGGTCGATATTGTTTTCAATATCGATCGGCTGCTCTCTGTCCTTCAGTAAATTACGGGAAGCAACGGAAAGGTCGGAGGATCGGAAGGTACGCGTGAGGACTTCCTTGGTAAAGCGGTGGTTCATGTCCTCCACAACGCGGTTGATAGCGCTTGTCAGCTCGCCTTTTTCATACAGATCGTAAAGCA
>JAFSUU010000012.1 GCA_017445115.1 Clostridia bacterium
GGATTATTTTGATCCACAGCCCGGCGAGTTGTCCATGGATCCGACAGCTATTGCCAAACAGGAAAGACTGATCGGGAGGATACATCGCGCCGGGGCAAGCGTCCTGGATCCTGATCGCGACGATGGGAGGAGATAAAACGACGATTCCGCTCGACGCCGTTTTGAAAAAGGGGATCCATTTAGTCGGAAGCACGCTGCGGAGCCGCTCGTTTGACGTAAAGGCAGAGCTGCTGAAAGAACTGGTGAAAATAGTTTGGCCGAAGATCCAAAACGGTGAGATCCGTCCCGTGATCCATTCTGTTTTCCCTATTGAAGAGGCTGAAAAAGCGCAGTCCGTTATGAAGCAAAATGAAAACACCGGGAAGATCGTATTACAGGTAAGAGATCGCACTAAATTGCCGTAAACCGTCAATTCATTCGATTTTTTCGGTGTCTTCAGAACTCCGGCTTTTTAGAATACCAACGGTGCGGCAGATCCTCAGATTGTCAGCGCAATAAGCACGAGGCGGGGAGTTGACCTCCCCGCCTCGTGCTTATCGGTATGTGATTTCGTTCAGAACGACCTCTTCGGCTCGGTTGCGGATGTTGTTCATCCGGTGCACTCATTCAAGCTGATCTGTGCGTTTGAGGGGTTCCGTAACGCCTTCCGTTTTTGCGTACTGCTGAATGAGCGTTTCAAGCATAATCCTTGCCACCGAGCAGTGCTTTATAAAGCTTTGCCATTGCGACAAAAACGTCCGGATCATCTGTCCAATCCCACTCGATTACCCAAGCAATTGAATGAATCGGTTCAAGCAGGGAAAAAATATATATTTTTCCCTCTGCGAGCCGCACGGTCGTCTCGCACTCAGGTGACGTCGCCGATCCCAGCAAACCTCGGCAAGCTCGGTTCGCCGGGAGCCCCTCGGCGCGTCCCCTGAAACCCCTTGACACAGAAAAATTGCAAATAATATTGCTTACGGCTCTTGACAAATACACTCATTGGGTGTATCATATGAACGAGGTGATTTTATGGACATTCGTGAAATGAGAACGCGGCTCGGCGATACGCAAAGCGAGTTCGCGGCAAGATACAACATTCCGTTCCGAACCGTGCAGAACTGGGAAACAGGTCTTCGCAAGCCACCGGAATATATTATGACGCTTTTGGAAGACCGCATACGCGAAGACCTTGTCAACAGAAAGACGGCGTCGCTTCCCAAGTACGATCCTCGAAAGAGCGATCTTCCAAAGAGAAGCGACTACGTCGGCGCGCTTTCATGGTTAAAGGCGGTGCGTGAACGGATCGGCGAAAACGTCGTGTTTGCTTTGGACGAAGCGCTGATGTGTCAGGGCAGTTTCGGCGGCAGAAGCGACGAATATATCGTATGGGTGTACGGCGACGATAAGGTATCAGACTTCAACGGCGTTGTGCTGCTCGGGAATAAGATAAGCCAATATTGTATCAAGGAAAAGAACGGACTGAGATTCACAGATTTCAACAGAACGCTTTCCGACGCGCTTGCAAACGAATCTATCCTGGATATGCAGGGCATTACAGAAGCGGTCAGCAGATACTATTATTCCAACAACGAGAGCTTCAGCGGGCTTTCCGTCGCTCCCGAGTATCAGGAACGGTTTGAAAGACTTGCAAACGAAGCAAGAGATTATTACAACAATTAGGAGGATTTTTTCATGAATATTACGGCAGAAGAAAAACTGATGTACGACGTAATGAAAGCGATATACGACAGCGGTATTCCCGTCAACTTCAAAGGTTCAATGGTATTGAAAGCCTGCCTTATGGAAGCGGGCTATCCGGAAGAAACGCGGCACACCGTGGATATCGACGCGAACTGGTTTTCCGATACGCCGCCCACGGCGGAGCAGATGGTCGATTCCTTGCAAAAGGCGCTCGACAAAAGCGGAATCAATCTTAAAGTCGGTATTTACAGAATGTACGGCGAAGGACGGTCCGCCGGATTTGAACTCTCAGACAACGACACCGGCGAAGTGCTTTTTACGATGGACGTTGACGTGAATCGCCCGGTCCCGCCGACGAAAATCTATGAAGTCGCCGGTGTCCACTTCTGCGGCGTGGCTCCGGTCCAGATGATCTCCGACAAGGTCGCCGCGATCTCAACCGACAAGGTGTTCCGCAGGATCAAGGACGTGGTCGATCTCTATTATATCTCCCACGTTGTTCCTTTCGACCGCGCCGCAGTCCTTGAAACGCTGAAAAACAGCGGGCGGGAGTTGGAAAGCTTCAGCGGCTTTCTGCACCGTTCGGACGAATTACGGCATTCCTACGAAAAGTTCCGTTTCGCGGGGGATGTAAGCAAACCGCCGTTCGATGAAATATATCGTACGGTCAAGGCGTATATCAAAGACTTGCTTCCCAGAGAACGCAACAGAGATTACGAAAGATAATCAACTCAATACAGCAACCGAGCCGATGAGCGTAACAGCTCACCGGCTTTTTTGCTGTGAAAATCCAAATGAGAGGAGGAAAACTATTTGGAGAAAGAGAAAAAGAAACCACAGACCGGGATATTCTTCCCATGCACCGAAGCCCAAAAGCGGAAAATCAAAAGCATCTCCGCGAAATGCGGACTCGGGCAAGGAGAGTATATCCTGAAACGGGCGCTCGGCTATGAACCCAAAACGGTTCCGCCGGACGCCTTTTTTGTTTTCCACGAAAAGCTCTGTGAAATACTCGATGCGCCGCTGACTCCCGACGTGGAAAAAGCGGCGCTTTGTATTTTTGACGAAATCTACGCTCAGCTTATCGACAACAGGAAGCAGACGACAGAAGAGATCATCGCAGATGTGAAAGGAAGTGATGCCCCATGGCAACAGTCGGACTCTGGCCCGTAAAGAATCGCCTAAAAGAAGTGATCGAATACGCCGAGAACCCGGATAAGACAACCGATCCGAAATATCTCGAAGAAGATTTATACAACGCTCTGAAATACGCCGAAAACGACGATAAAACGGATCAGCGGCTGTTTGTCGCCGGCATCAACTGCCCGAAGCAGCGGGCGTATGAAGCGATGATGGCGGTCAAAAGAAGGTTCGGCAAAACGGGCGGCACGGTCGCGTGGCACGGGTTCCAAAGCTTTGCTACAGGAGAGGTCACTCCCGACGAGGCGTTTGAGATCGGCAAGGAGACCGCGCGCCGGATGTGGGGAGACAAATATCAGGTCGTCGTGACCGTCCATCTGAACACGGACAACCTGCACTGCCATTTCATCGTAAACCCGATTTCGTTCAGAGACGGCTCCCGCTTTCAGAACAAAATATACAATCACCGCCGCTTGCGCGAGATCTCGGACGAGGTCTGCCGTGAGCGCGGGAAAAGCATCCTTGAGCACAGTAACTTCTACGGCGGCAAAAGCCGCAGAGCATACTGGGCTGAAAAGAAAGGACACCCGACGCACAGAGATATGCTCAAACGCGACGTCGAATACTGCCTCAGCGTATCGTACAACCGTGATTCATTCTACAAGCAGTTATTCGGTCTCGGTTACTCCGTTGACTACTCCCGTATGTCCGTCCGTGCAAAGGAATGGGATCGCGCCGTCCGTCTCAGCAGTCTCGGGTACACGGCGGACGTGATCGACGCGCGGCTTACAAGAAACCTTTATACTCCCCGTTTTGCAGCGGACGTCTGGAACGCCAACCTGCCGAAAAAGAGAAGATCCGTTTTACTGTTCTATATCGCCCACGATCTCGGATACAACATCGAGCACAGCCGCGACGTCGTGGAAATCTATATCGACCTTTTGTTCCTTATCATCATAAACACTTTCCAAACTATAAAAGAGATCAAAGACGCCGTTATCATGTCGGTCGAACTCCGTCACGCCGTAAAAGACCTGGAACAATTCATCTATGACTACAAATTCCTGCGGGAAGCGGATATCCACACGTTTCCGCAGCTTGACAGATATATTACCGACACACAGACACAAATAAAGGATTATGAACGTGAGCGCGGTTTGCTCCGCAACAAGATACGCCGGGAGACCGATCCCGAGGTTCTTGCGGATAACAAAACGCAGCGTTCGGAAATCACGAAAAAGCACATCGAGCCGTTACGGAAGAATCTCGACCGGGCGAAGCGCATAAGAGATAAATCTCCTCACCTTTACGATCTGGTACGGCAGGAGTTTGAAATGGAGGCGCCGTACCGTCAACTCGACCGCAACGGAAAAATGATATTCAAAGACGCTCCGGAAAAAGGAGCAAGATAAGAAAGAGAGGAATAGTTATTATATGAAATCTAACAAACCCAAAGCGCCGGTTATGATACCGGTAGATAATCTCGTCCCATTTGACGGGCATCCGTACAAAGTGCTGGACGACGACAGTATGAACGATCTGACAGAGAGCGTGCAAGACAACGGAATTATGGAGCCGATCATCGTGAGACCGCTCGAAGGCACTGACAATTATGAGATCATATCCGGACACCGCCGCTATCACGCGGCAAAGAAGGCAGGGCTTACCGAAGTCCCTGCCTTTATTCGTGCCGTCAGCCGCGATGAAGCGGCGATCATGCTCGTGGACAGCAATCTGCACCGGGAACGAATCCTTCCGTCGGAAAAGGCGTTTGCTTACAAGTTGAAACTTGAAGCTATGAGCCGACAGGGGTATCGTTCAGACCTCACTTCCGACCAAGTTGGTCGGAAGTTGGAAACGGCGGAGATAATTGCAGAACAGGCAAATGAGAGTAAAACACAGATTCGCCGCTATATCCGCCTCACTAATCTCATCCCCGAACTTCTCGATATGATGGATGAAAACAAGATCGCGTTCTCTGTCGGCGTCGAACTGTCCTTCCTCGACGATCAGCTTCAATACGACGTCCTCAACGCCTGCGAAGAAAACGACAACACGCCGTCCTACGCGCAGGCGGTAAGGATGCACAAAGCTTATGGAACGGGAGAACTCAAGCGGGAGGATATCGAAGCCATTATGTGCGAAGAAAAGGCAAACCAGCGTGAAACGATCAAAATACCCGCCGATAAGCTGAAAGGCAAAATTCCGAGCGGCTATATCGGTCAGCAGCGGCAAGATTTCATTCTGAAAGCTTGCGACTATTATTACCGTCATTTGATCCGTCAGAGGGATGCGAGGTGATAGCGAAGATGACGAAAGCAGATCATACCAAAAAGTATATGGTCGTCGACGGTCATCTTATCACACTTTCCTTCTCCCAAGCACCGAACCCGGACCTTTTCAGCCGTATCAAAAGCATTCTCTTATCGTCCGACGCCGCCCCGCATATTCGTAAAAAGGCGGCAGAAGATGATAAAATACGGCAAAACAAAGAGGGAGCGTAAATAATGGAAAACAACAGAGTTTGCTGTTTATACCGCGTTTCCACTGATAAACAGGTGGATTACAAGGAAAATCACGAAGCGGATATCCCGATGCAGCGCAAGGCGTGTCACAAATTCGCCGAGCAGATGGGCTGGCAGATCGTTCACGAGGAGCAGGAGGACGGCGTTTCCGGTCATAAAGTACGAGCAGAAAACAGAGACAAGATACAGACGATCAAAGAACTCGCCCGCAAAGGCAAGTTCGACATCCTGCTCGTATTCATGTTCGACCGTATCGGTCGTATCGCAGACGAAACGCCGTTTGTCGTGGAATGGTTCGTCAAGAACGGCATACAGGTCTGGAGCACGCAGGAGGGCGAACAGCGCTTTGACAACCATATCGACAAGCTGCTCAACTATATCCGTTTCTGGCAAGCCGACGGTGAAAGCGAAAAGACCTCGATCCGAACGAAAACCAGTCTCGGACAGATGGTCGAAGAAGGACACTATAAAGGCGGCACCGCGCCGGTCGGATATGAACTGGTCAAGAGCGGACGTATCAACAAGCGCAAACACGAACTGTACGATCTGAAAGTAAAGGAGGATGACGCGAAAATCGTTCTTCTTATCTTCACCAAGTACGTCAACGAGGGTTACGGGGTACAGAAGATAGCAAACTATCTGAACTGCAACGGATATAAGAACCCCACCGGGAATCCTTGGTCGCACAATACGATCCGAAATATCCTGCAAAACGAGACCTACGTCGGCATCCTTAAAAGCGGCGATACGCGTTCTCCGCATATCCCGGAACTGCAGATCGTGCCGCAGGAGCTGTTCGACCGAGCACAGGATATTCGCCGTCAGCGAGCGGAGGCAAAAGCCAACACGCCGAGAGTGCCGATCAATATGCGAGGTCATTCGCTTCTGTCCGGCAACGTATTCTGCGGGCATTGCGGTTCGCGGCTCCATCTGACGACCACAACGCGATATTACAAGAAAGCCGACGGTACCGTCGTCAACAAACGTCGCATCCGTTACGCCTGTTACAAGAAGGTACGCAAAATGGCGGACTGCGGCGGTCAGTCGGGTTATTCGGCTGAAAAACTGGATCGTATGGTGGAGGAAGTGATCAAAAACGTGTTCAAGCGTATGAGAGGCATTTCAAAAGATGAAATGATCGCTTCGAGATACGACAAAGAACTGTCTCTGCGGAAAACCAATCTCATAAAAGCCAATGCCGATCTTGCAAAGGAGCAGGAAAAGCTCTCAAAGCTTCGGGCGGAGGTCATCAAATCCATTCAGGGCGAGAGCGCCTATTCGCAGGAACTGCTTGCCGGGTTGGTGAACGAGACCGATGAAAAGGTCCGGGAGTTTGAAAGTATCTGCACGGCGGCGGAGCGTGAACTGGCTGAAAAGCAGATTTTGATGAAAGACCTTAGCGACAGTTATGATGAGATCATTTCCTGGTCGGAGCTTTACGACAGCGCAAGCTTTGAAGCGAAGAAGATGATCGTGAACGCGATGATCACGCGTATCGACGTTTTCAGCGGATACGAGCTGAATATCGAATTCAATTTCAATATTCGTCAGTTCTTTGAGGGGATTGCCGATGAGGAAGAAACCGAAGCAGAAGCACACGTCACATTACCGAAAACTGCATAACGAAAGGCATAGAAAAAGCCCGTCTGTTCGATTGAACAGGCGGGTTTTTCTTGCCCTAAGGCAATGGTGGACCTGGTGGGATTCGAACCCATGACCTCTGCGTTGCGAACGCAGCGCTCTCCCAACTGAGCTACAAGCCCTTGTCAAATGTGTGAAATTTTTTATTGATAGAAGAGATTGGAAACCCGATAAAAATCGGCAATAGTGAGGGGCGTTAATAAAACAACGAAATGCGGTGTTCGGGCGGGGTTGATTTTATCAACCAAGCGCCGACAGCGCGAAGCGGTGGAGGCGCCGAAATTTCGGGTCAAAACCGAATGAAAACTTATGGGGGTGTGTAAAGATGTGAGCCGTGCTCCCATCTGAGCTACAAGCCCTTCTCCCATATTTGCCGTTTTTTGGACGGCTTGGCTATTATAGCACAGTTTTTTCAAAAATGGAAGAGGAAAATGAAAAAAAGATGAAAAAATTTGATATTTTTTGATCAGCGCCCGTGAAGCGTCCGTGTGCGCGCGGGGAAGGGGCGCCGGCGGCGCCGTTTTCCGGCTGCGGAAGACGGAGATTTTCTTTGCGCGCGAGAAGACTTCGTTCAAAAGAACAGTTCAAAGGAGAGCGCGCCGGAGCGGTCGAGGGTGCCGAGCGCGTCGAAGAGCGTGATCCGGGCGCGGCGGTAGTCCTCGTCGGAGCCGGCGTCTGCGGCGGCACAGAAGAGAGACGCTGCCGTGTGCGCGCGGTTGACCGTATCGTAGCGTATGAAAAACGCGAGTTTTTCTTCCTCTTTATATATGAGGGCTTCGATCTCTTTTGCGAGGAGGCGCGCTTCCCGTCCCGCTGCCGCGTCGGTCTTGCCCTCCGGCGTGCGCGCCCACAGTGTAAGCAGTTCCTGCGATACGCGCGCCGTGTACGCCGCGGCGCCGGCGCAGAAGGCGCAGGTGAGGAGGAGCAGGGCGATGAACAGGGTGAGAAGCAGGAGGGTCCGTTTCATATTTCAAAGTTCCTTGTCGCGGAAGACGACCGTTTCTTTCTTTTTTCCGTCTGAAGTATACAGCAGCACGTCGGTGATCCGCCTGCCGCCGAGCGTTTTCCTGACCGCCTTTTTCGTGACCGAAAGTCTGGTGAGATTGCTCTTGTGCCACGTGCCGTTGACGATCAGCGGCAGCGACAGACCGGGGCTCTCCTCCTGCGCGCCGTGTTTCGCGCTTTCGTTTTTCTCTTCCGGCTCGCCGTTTTTTAAGAATACCGACAACTGTCCGCTCTGCTCTAAGATCGCCCAGTCAACTTCCGAGAGGTCGCGCACATTCTTCAGGCGCAGCTGCGCCAGTAGTTCGTCCGGCGACAGGCGGCAGCGGTACAGCTGTTTCTGGTCGAGACGCCCGCGGGCGATGAGGATCGACGGCGCGCCTTCGATCAGTTTCTTTGCAAACGGAAAAACCGTGCTCATGCAGGAGGAGATCAACTCCATGAAAATGATCATCGCGACCGGTGCCGCGGCGTGCAGGAGGGGAATATCCGCGTCCGCGATCGGGAAGGCGGCAAGTTCCGAAAGCAGCAGGGCGGTGACCAGTTCTTCGACCTGCATCTGCCCGACCTGCCTTTTTCCGAGCAGACGCATAAAGATCATCAGGAACACGTATACAAACAGAGCGCGCAGCGCGATGACGAGCATGACTTCTCCGGCTTTTCAGAAGATTTTTCGTTATTTTAACCAAAACCGACCTCCTTTATTCTCCAAAAAAACCGCACTTCGGCGATTATGCATAAATCGAACAAAAACGGAAAAATTTTTAAAAAAAGGTATTGACAAAAGGAAATCATAGTGGTATACTACTCAAGCGCTCGCAAAAAAGAGGAGCGCACACGGTCCTTAAAAATTGAACAACGATAGAGAGAGTACAAAGCACGATTGTGTAAAAGAAATCTCGTA
>JAFSUU010000013.1 GCA_017445115.1 Clostridia bacterium
CCCCATTTGGCAACGCGGGCTTGGTCCTGCGCGCCGTCTTCCGTGGTGTACTTCGCGAAAGTACCGGAAATGATGCTGGTGGTGAGGAGAACGGCCATCAACAGAACGGAAGCCACTCTCATCGTTTTGTTTTTCTTCATAATTAAGATCCTTTCTTGCCTTCTCGGCAATGATAATTCTTCCTCTACCGAGGAGTTTTATATATTTTCCCCCCGGTGTGGCTTCCGGAGGAAGAATACTGTGTTATGCCCTCTCATCGGGCGGATCGGTGTTCCCCGCATCTGGCGGGTCGACCGTTTCGGTGTGTCCGGACGGAGGTTCTGTCTGTCCGGATGGCATCGGCTGAAGCACATCGCCGGAAGACGTTTTTTCCGTTTCCGCCTGCTTTGCCCGCAAAGCCGCAAGCTCGGCGAGCAGGGCGTCGTTATCGTTCCGGCGTTTCCGGTCAAATTTCTTTGCCCGGATCAGCTCGTACGCGATCAGAAGAAGCATAGGAAGAAAGACGCAGACGATCAATCCGGCGGTGGTCTGCATGAACAGAGCGACGTGACCGACGTTCGGTATCCGGAAACGGTAAGTGCCGACGACCTTATCAGCCTTGACCGCAAGCCGGTCTTCCGTATTGTTGGCGTCGCCTTTTGTCCGGAAAGCAAGCACGCCGTCCTCTTCGGTGATTTCGATTATACGGTGAGTCACGATGCTTGTGCCGTTTCCGGCGGGATCAAAGAACGCTATCACGTCTCCGACCGCGAGAGATGAGGTGTCTGCCTGACGGCAGACGATCAAATCCCCGCTCTTTATCACAGGGTCCATAGAATCGGTCAAAACGATCAATGGAAAGATCCCGCCAATGCTCGGGACATCATCTTTATTGGTATAACTGCGTATGATCAAAGTAACGTTGATCACCAGAATCGGAATAAGAATAACGCAAAGAACAATCCCGATTACAGTGAAAACCCTGTGACCGACGCTTGACTTGCCTTTTCGTTTTCCGCTGCTTGTTTCGTTCACTATCACTCACCCGATCCTTTCTGCCGTATTGGGGCCGCGTCTGCCCTTTCTTTTCAATATAAAGGCGCTTGAGGAATGCAGAGCAAAATGCTCAACTTAAACTCCGCAATATTAGTCGATTCCCGGCGACTGCCGTTTTGTTCCTCAAGCCGATCTGGCCAACGGCAGGCCAACATGAATTCATTCGCACTAATAAGGAATAATATATAAGGAAGGAAAAACCGTATTTTCGTGTTGAACTCAGCGCAGAGATCCTACCAGATGCCTTTTTGCCTCGCCGGCGCTTTCAAACACCTCTGTGCTTCCGGTAAGGTAAGCGAACGCGTCGTTCCACTGAAACAGCGTGGCGTCCTCCTCCGGAATGCTGTCTATCACGTCGGAAAGCCTTGTTTTTTCTTCTTTTCCAATAAACCGCAGATCGGAAATATAAAGACAGCCCATTCTGTCCGCACAGTATTCGAATAAATCTTTTCCGTCTATCATTCCATCACTTCCCTTTAATAACAACGTTTCGTCCCGCAAACCGATCATTCTTTGACCGGTCGATCTTAACGCTTGCCGCAGCAAATCTGCCAACCAAAGATCCCGGTTTGTAAAACAGACCGCAAAGGTGACAAAACTGCCTTCCTTAAGGAACGCATCATCCGCATACAAGGCAGTAATCCGATGGATCCGAACTTCCCGAGTTCGAATCCGCTTTGTACATAAAATTACTTCCGCCTATGATTACATTATTCGCGTTATGTAATTTTTCGTAAGCGGTATCTGCCCAAACCGGCTTATAAAAATAAAAAAACGCGCAACAAAGCACGCTCTTGCGCTCTTTAACAAAAAAAGAGACGAAAGGGCTTTTTCGGCGTATCAAACTTGTAACAATTCTTTGAATTTTTGCATTTCCGGCGATTATTTTTGCGCTTTATACTTGACAAAACCGCTTTGACATGCTATAATTTGTCAGTATAAGTGCGAGTATACCTACAATTGTCCTGCAAATGCAACATAACGCGAATTATGTAATCACCCGCCGCGCGACGGCGGTTTTTTATATAATCAGCCGCATTTTTTCCATTCGTTGACGATGCTCTGTTCCAGTGCTGATAATATAGATCCGCGTGGTGTTGATACTGCTGTGACCGAGGATGTCGGCGAGCTTGGCGATGTCCTTCTCGATACCGTAGAAGACGCGGGCGAAAAGATGTCGCAGATTATGCGGAAACACCTTATTCGGGTTAACGTCCGCTTCCACACACAGCGCCTTCATATCACGCCAGATATTTGTCCGGCTGACCGGCTTTCCGCCGCGCGTGATGAAGATATAGCCCGATTCGATCTCTTGCTCCGTTGCATAGCGGAGAAGTTTCTTTTGCAGTTCACGGACTATAAACACAGATCGAGTTTTACCTTTACACGATACTGTCGCCTCGCCGCGTTTGGCAGCTTCTACGGTGATGAATTGCAATTCGCTCACGCGGATACCGGTACCGCAGATCGTTTGCAAGATCAAACACAGCCGCTCGTTGTGATTTGCTTTCGCCGTGTTCACAAGCCGCGTATACTCTGCTTTTGTCAGTTCCTTTTCCTCCGGGCAGAAGATCTGCTGTTGGATCTTGATCGTTTTCACCTTCAGATCGTGCCAGCCGAGAAACAAAAACAGACTGTTGATGCTCGCCAACATGGAATTGATGCTCCGCACGGCGTATCCGTCATCCTTCAGCTTGGTTTTGTAGGCGATAGCAAGTTCTTTTGTGATCTCCGCGCCGTCCGCGAAAACCGCGAAAACGGAAACGTCCCTGCAATACTTTTCAATCGTCGCGTCGCTCCTTTCCTCCAGAATGAGATGCTCCCTGAACTTTTCAAGGAGCACTTTTGTCAAAATATGTCCTTTCATCTTGATTTACCTCCGAGTAAATTATTTAAGATTTTACCCGAAAAGCATGAAATTAAAGAATTGTCGCTTTATTGTAGGGCAAAATCTTTCATAATACGAATGTGTGAAAAGCCCCGCTGGGAATGACAGCAAGCGTAACGCTTGTTTTCACTCCCGACGGGGCTTTTTGTTTATAATTATCTTTATCGATCCTGAACAGTTGTTCTCAGTTATTCCTTTTCCCGCAGGAACCGTTTCAGAAGGAAGGTGAGAAAATAAGGGATGGTATAAAACTTTCCGTTGTAGCCGATATTTCTGTTGGCAAACTTTATGCCGAATTTGACGTCGGGATACTCGTCTTTGTCGATCAGCGCATTAAGCGACGGAGTAGACGAGTCGTTTGCCTTTACCTCTACCGGGACAAGTGATCCGGCGTTCCGGACAAAGAAATCCATCTCAAGTGATCCCCGCTCATTGCGGAAGAAATAGAGTTTATACCCCTGCTTGACAAGCATTTCTCCGACAACGTTCTCATACAGCGCGCCTTTATACGTGTTGAAATTACGGTTAGCCCGAAGATCTTCCTGCGCTTCGTCGTCGAGCGCGCCGACGAGAAGCCCGGTATCAGCATAGTAAAGCTTGTAGTTATTGGGATCGTAATTGCCTTTGAGCGGAAGTTCCGGCGCATTCATACAATGGCAAACGTTTATGATACCGGCGTTGGAAAGCCAATCCACCGTGCCGATATACTCTCTGTTCCGCGCTCCTTTTCGGACCTTGGAGATCTGAAACTTTTTATTGTCCTTTCCGAGGAACACCGGTATCTTGCGATACACGTCCAATATTCGAGCCTTATCGAAGCCTTCGGCGTATTTGGTGATATCTTCTTCATAATCGAGGAGGAGCTGTCTTTGCATCTTAAGCGTACCGCTGTAATTCTTCTGCGTAATAAAAGTAAAGACAACTGCGGGCATCCCGCCGAGTACCATATATTCGCGAAAATTTTCAAGCATTACGTCATATTCATTCTGCGTAAGAGGCGTAACAGTCAGCATTTTTTGATAAAGCTCTTCGATCAGCTCGGGCTTGTATCCTTTTGCCCACAGAAACTCCTCAAAATCCAGCGAGTACATTTCGTAATCTTCTTTGAAGCCCACGCTGTTGGATTCGATCTCCTTGTAGTTGATTCCCATCAACGATCCTGAGCAAATCACATCAAACCTGCCGTCTTCCTTAAAGGATTTCAGGCTCGTGGCACAGTTTACGCAATCCTGAAGCTCGTCGAAGAAAATAAGCGTTTCGCCTTCGGGAAAGTCAAACTCCGGGTTGTAAAGAGAAATATTCCGGAGGATCGTATCCACTTCGAACCCGTTGTCAAAAATCGTCTTATACTGTTTTTGAAGTACAAAGTTGATCTCAACGACGGATTTATACGTGTTTTTCGCAAAATGCCGGATCGCCTCGGTTTTGCCGATCTGCCTTGCGCCCTTTACGACCAGCGGCAGCCTGTTTTCATCTTTTTTCCACTCGGCAAGAAAAAGGTCGATTTTTCTTGAAAGCCGTTCCATTTTGATCCCTCCCAACTATCATCACCAATAGTATATCACATTTTCGCGAAAAAATCAAGCCCTTTCATCACATATTTACAACCTCAATTGGGTTATTCATCACATTTTTTGCGGATGAAAAGCTCGTTTCAAGCCAAAAGGCGCTATATAAACATTTTATATCTGCACAACCCGGCGTAATCCTTGCGCTCTATAATTTCCTCCGGGAACTCCGGCAGCCACTTGCGGTCAAAGCTGGTCGTGCCGAAATAGGCGTTGAAGCTGTCGACGGGAAGGATCACCCAATCGGTATCTTCCTGTTTGTTGGCAATGTAATATTTTGCAAGCTCTATGATCACGTTCTCGCATTTCTTGTTGTTCAGTGCGTCCTTCAATTTCTGCACCGTTTCGGCGGGCAGTTCAAAGTCTTTGTTTTTCAGCGGCCCTTCTTCCTTCGCTTCGGCGAGGATATCCGCGAATCGCCGCACCCAGCCCTTCGTGTTGACGGAATAGAGGGACGCCTGATACTGTATCACCTTGTCACGCCATGCGTCGTCAAAGCCTTTTGTGAGAACGATAGCGCTGCCGACGGACGTGGGATAAACGCCGTCGGTATGGTCGAGCACAACTTCAATTACGTTATGAACGTGCGTGTAAAACCAGCCTTCGCCGTCTTCGTTTACAAGCTCCGGGAATTCAGCGTGTAATTCAGGGAAACACGTCTTGTCCTTCCAAGACTCGTCTTTCTTCGGCTTGCTTCCGTCCGGCAGACTGCACCACGCCTTGAGCGCGCGCCCGGCACGTTCCAGATCCGGCACGTCGGTCTCCCACATATATCCTCTCGCAAGAATCGTGAAAACTCTGGTCAGCGCGTCGAATTTCTTGAGCATATCGTAGGTGAATCGCCCGAGATAACCTGTATCGCGCTTGTTCTTGATGACGTATTCGGGGAAGGTCGTGTACGCTTTGAATTCTTCTATTTCATTCAGCATATACCGTCACCCCCTCACCGCGTTATCCGCTATGCGGTCGAGAAGCACGTCCATCGCAAAATCTCGCTTTTTGAGCGCAACGGCGCATTTCAGCGCCGTATCGGGGTCGATGCGTTCGTTCAGATAGATCCTCGTCCGGCTCGCCGCGAGATCGCGGTAGTCGTGGCTTCTGCCTTTCAGATAGTGTTCCATAATATCGTTGACAAGCTCGCTGTCCGTATCGGTGCGGACGGCGTTTTTCTTTTTCTCTTCGGCATCGTACATATCGTCAAGATCGGCGATGATATCCGAGAGGATACGGAAACCGAAGCTTCTGAAATCGGCGAAAAGGTCGATATATTCGTGCCTGTTGTACGGAAGATAACGCAAAAGGAAATCTTCGCGTCCGTCCTCGTCAAGCATGTGCCAGTTCTCACGGTCGAGCGCGGTGCGGATGTCGTGAATCTCCTCCGCGCTCGATTCCTGAAACACGCCGTAGAGTTCGTCGGTCGTATATTCTTCATCCTGTGCGCGTGAGAAAAGGATTCGCTCAATATCGCCGCAGCGCGTCATCTGTTTGATCTTGATCCGGCTGACGCGGATGCGCCGCAGCGCCTCGTTGTAATCGGCAATCATACCACGCATAAGTTCCAGATCCTTCGGATCGAGCCTGTCTGCCCAGCCTCTTTTCCTGGCAAAGGAAAACAGCTCGGCGTCCCTTGCCGGCTTCGGCTTCAGCTTCGGAGTGTTCTTTTCAAGCATACGGGCGTAATACGGCAGTTTTTCCACGTTGGAGCTGACCGTATCCCAGTCGGTATTCTCAAAGAAAGTTTCGAGCTTTTCCTTAACGGTCGGCTCGTACCACTCGCGCCCGTCTTTGCTGTTTACGATGTTTTTGTACGTCAGAAAAGGACTGCGCGGAACTCCGAACGAGAAAAATCCGACGTATTCTTCAATATCCGGCTTGACGCCGCTTTTTGCGGAGGCACTATGTCACAGAGGGCAGCCCGCTTGACAGGGAAGCATATGAACGCGGGACATCCGTCTATGTGCTTGATAAGGTCGTACCGATGCTACCGCACGTACTGAGCAACGGGATCTGCAGTCTGAATCCCGGAACAGACCGCCTGACAAATACAGTGGAAATGATGATCGCCAAAGACGGCACGACTGTCAACTATGAAGTTTATCCGTCAGTCATTCATTCGGATGAGCGGATGACCTATGCGAACGTCAATAAGATATTTGACGGCGATCAGGAACTGAAGGAACGGTACGCGCATCTCGGTTCATTGTTCCAGGATATGAGGCAGTGTGCAAAAGCGATCCGCAGGATGCGCAATGCCAAAGGCGCGATGGAATTTGAATCAACGGAATCAAAGATCGACGTTGATGAGAACGGCAGACCTGTGAAGGTAGCACCGGCAGAACGCGGGGAAGCGGAAATGATGATCGAAGACTTCATGATCGCTGCCAACGTGTCTGTCGCCAACCTGATGAAGAAAAATCACATTCCGGCACTGTACCGTATCCATGAAGAACCGCAGGCCAAGAAACTCAGGAGTTTTGAAACGCTGTCATACCATCTCGGCCACAAACTGACGATCGCAGGCGGCTCGGCAACACCGAAAAAACTGCAGGAGTATCTGAATGATGCAAAAGACCTGGAATGCTATCCGGTCCTGTCAAAGATGCTGCTGAGATGCATGCAGAAAGCAAAGTATGATCCGGTCTGTGTGGGACACTTCTCCCTGGCAGAGGACGAGTATCTGCATTTCACTTCCCCGATCAGAAGATATCCCGACCTGATCGTTCACAGAATGCTGAGAAAGTATTATTTTGAGAACGGACACAGCGGTGATCTGTATACGGATGAAACGAACATGAAGGATTATGCCGTGCAGTCATCCGTGAAAGAACGCAA
>JAFSUU010000014.1 GCA_017445115.1 Clostridia bacterium
CGATTGCTTGAAAACGAAGAGATATGGCGCTATAATTTAGTCGTAAGCTTACAGAACCGCTAATTTGGAGGATAAACACATGACAGCGTTAAACGAAAGACTGAAAATACTGCGTAAGATGAAAGACCTAACGCAAGAACAGCTCGCGGATTACATGGGCGTTTCGCCTCAGGCCGTCAGCCGATGGGAGACCGGGGCGACGTCGCCAGACATTTCGGCGCTCCCGTTTCTTGCAGAGCTTTTCGGTATAACCGTAGATGAACTGCTTGGTATCGACGAAGCGGCAAAACGGGATGAGATATCATCGGTTATTGCAGGCGCGGAGGAAAAGATCGATCAGAACATTACCGAAGAGCCGATCATTAAGCTGCGAGAGACGCTCAACAAATATCCAAACAACGATAAACTCCTTACCTGTCTTATGTACGCCTTATATGCGGCAAGTGAGAATGAAGAGCTATGCCGTAAATACGATTCGGAGATCATTTCGATATACTATAGGATACAAAAATACTCCACCGACAACTACTGCAGAAACGAATCGCTGCGGCTGCTTTTCCGGCATTATTGTGATACGAACAGGATAGCAGAAGCAAAACAGCTTGCCGAAAACATGGCAAGCGTCGAAACTTGTTATGAGCACAATATCTACTGGGCTCTCGAAGGCGAGGAACGGATAGACTATTTGAAAGACCGCATTTCTTGCGATCTTCGTCAATTATTGTGGGACATCGAGGCGTATTCGACTTATGCGGAGATCGGCAAAGAAGAAAAACGATCCCTTGACGATTTACGTCAAAAGATCGAAACGCAAGTAAAGGCAGTTTTCATCTGAAACGTAGAAATGCGAGGCGGAGACCAAACAATCCCCGCCTCGCGGCACTTACATTAAATATCAACGGAAACTTGGATTTGCAACAATGAATTGATAATTGATTTTTTACACGAATGAGCTATAATTGAGTTACACCGGTGAAATAAAACTGGAGGTGCAATTATGCAGCTTGAATTAGGACAAAAGATACGCGAGCTCCGTCATCGTGACGGACGCACACAGGAAGCGCTTGCGGAAGCTATCGGAGTAACGTCGCAGGCGATCTCACGCTGGGAAGCGAACGGCGGGTACCCCGATATGGAAATGATACCTTCCATTGCAAACTATTTCGGGATCACGATAGACGAACTGTTCGGATATAAAAACGACCGTGACCGAAGGATCGACGCGATCATAGGAAAAATCGACAGCTTCGGCATCAAAGCGCGCGGGGACGACGAGTGGGTCGATGAATGTCTTGCAATCCTGCGTGAAGGACTCGCGGAGTTTCCCGGAAACGAGAAACTTCTGATAACTCTTGCGGAAACTCTGTCGGAAGCGGGATGGAGACGGTACAAGGAAAGGACCTATTACGATGAAGACGGCTTTATGCGTCTCGATCACGAAGCTCACCGCGAAAACCCGTACTGGAATGAGTCTGTAAAGATATGTGAACGGCTTGCCACGCAAACGACGGACAGCACGATATCCACGCGCGCGATCACGCTTCTTGTTATGTTGTACAGGAATTTCGGTGAGAATGAAAAAGCCGCCGCTTACGCGAAAAGGATGCCCGAACTGAAATACTGCCGCGAGATAATGCTTGCGTCTGCTGCGGAAGGAAAAGAGCAAGCCAAATATATAGGCGAATTCCTTTTGAGGGCGGCGCACGAGTTTGTGGAGCAAGTTATCAACGGGATCACCGTCAATCGCCGCAACTTTGACAGCGATATGCCGATCAACAAGATAAAAGGGTTGATAGCTTTGTTTGACCTGATCTGCGACGACGGCAATTACGGTATGCTTAACGACGATCTGATAAAACTTTATCTCTATCTTTCGAGGTTCCAGTGGGAGCGCGGCTGTCACGATGAAGCGTTCGATTCGCTCGACCGGGCGCTGTATCACGCAAAAGAACTTGAACGCATACTAACGAAAACGGAGCACTCCTATACTGCGCCGCTTGTCGCGTTCGTAAAGGACGAGTTTGACGCCGCGCCTTGCGAGAGCATCGCAGAAGGGCTTCCGGACGACTGGCCGTTCTGGCAGGTCCCCGATCACAGCGAGGTCGAAAAAGAGATCAAGTCAGACCCGCGCTGGGCGGAATGGGTCAAACGGGCTAAAGAATAGATAATAATATGCGAGGCGGGGATCGCTCCCGCCCCGTTTTCAATTAAATTGCACTTGAAAAAATAATTTCAACATGTAATAATATACTCAACGCTCCGTTGAGCTATTTTCATTTTTAAGTCGCTTCTTTTCTCTACAACGTTGTGCGATAATATGATTGCGGCGCCGAACAAAACATAATAGGAGATAAAACCATGAAAGAAACAATGGGACAGATCATCAAACGACTTCGTAAGGAGCGCGGATTCACGCAAGAGGAGCTCGCCGAACAGATAGGTGTTACCTTTCAGGCGGTGTCCAAGTGGGAAAACGATACCGGAATGCCCGATATCTCGCAGGTGATCCCGCTCGCAACGGTATTCGACGTCAGCACCGACGTTCTTTTCGGACTATACGGAACAAACAATACAGAAGAAGTGAACAGAATCATTGAAGAGGCGTATGCTTTTTTATCTTATCCGGTCACAAAAGAAAAAGTAAGAAAAAAATACGATCGTCTTCACGAAGGATTGGAACTCTATCCGAGCAACACTCTGCTTATGATGAATTGTCTTGAAGCCGGTATGGCTCTTGCATATCCCTCAAATGATACATATGATCAGGAAAACGGTGAAGCTATATATCACAAATGCATATCGGAAGCAAATCTTGTAATCAAATACGGGAAGAACACGACGGACGTTTTACGGGCGCATATGATAATGGTGCTGCTCCACGCGGCTTACGGCCAAATAGAAGAAGCCCGTTCTCACGCCGACATATTCCCATATCGAGCAGATATGACTGTCAATGAGATGCGAGGATATATCGCACGATGGGAAAAGAATTATGAAGAAGAGAGCGGTTATTGGCAAACCGATTTTATGTACCATTTTGAGGCGCTGCTTGACGATATTGTCGATATCGGAATGTGCTATTTTAATTGTGAAAAATACGGTATTGCAGCCGAATGCTTCAGGCAGGCGTTGTCGATGATCGATCTGGTATGTAAAGACGAAGACATTGTTCCGAGCTTTCATAAACGTGAAGCGGGGGATATTCATTTTCTTCTCGCAAGAGCGTATCTGAAGACGGAACAAAGAGAAAAGGCTATTCCGGAATTGCAAAAGGCAGCACAATACGATACAAAAGAAACGAAAAGATTTGTTAGCGGTCAGAAGATGATATCTCCGCTTCTGCACGATGCGGATTTCGATTTTTATAGGAACGATATGAATTATAAAACGGCTCTGTTGAAAAGCCTTAATGACAGTTTTTTTGATGAAATAAGGAAGACGAAAGAGTTCCAAGATATTTTGAAAACGGTCAACGAAATGTAACCCGGATAACAGCGCGAGGCGGGGATCAAGCGATCCCCGCCTCAGCATACTAATGTATATCATAAAAAGTCAACCCGCAGTTAAACTGCTCGTTATTACGTTTCGCTTGTCTTTGCCCGCTGTTATGATATAATAGAATCGAAAACTGACTTGTTTGTTTCAAACATCATAATATCTGCAAGGACTAAGTTTTTCGAATATGATAAAATAGCGTCAGAAAGGAGATGAAACCGTTATGGAAAACAAGGACCTCATTACAAACGCCATAAGGTATATCCAGAAAAACCCTAAAGAAAACCTGTCGCTGCGGAATATTGCCGAAGCCGCGGGATTTTCGCTGACCTATTTTGACGCGTTATTTCAAAAGCATACCGGGTACAGCCCGATAGAATATTCCCGGATCTACAAGCTGACAAGGTGCGCTCTGGAACTGAGAAGGACGGACAAAAGCGTACTTGACGTTGCTTTGGAATTCGGATATCAAAGTCCGGAGAGCTTCACTCGGGCGTTCAAAGGTTTTTACAATCTCGCTCCGAGCGAGTACCGTGAAAAGTATTCTGAGAAGGCGATAACCTGGCACGATCTGTCGTCAAAGATCTCGCTCAGCCGTTTCGGGAGAGAGTTTCCGGAGCTTAAGCCGATCAGTCAGGAGGCGGCGTTGGATTTCCTGTTCACTCACGATCCACTGAAATACGGCGAAGATATCGTAGGTGTGACCGTCGCCGATACCGCGGTATTTACGTTGGATGATCCCGGAGACCCGCAGAGCTTCATTTACGTATCGGATTACAACGACGCCGAACCGGTGGTCGATCTTGTCTGCGTTGATGAACGGTCCGCGGTGAAATACGTTGAGCTCCTGACAAGCTCCGGCGTAAATAGGTTCTCAATGCATCTCGATCCCGGCGCCGACTGGAGCGAGCTTGACGCCGCTGCGTCAAAGGCGGGGCTCGTCTGCAAGAAAACTTATGATATGGTCCGGCTTGTCGGCGGATTGTACGCCGTATCGTTCGAAGACGTTCGGGAACTGACGCCGGAGGACCTGCCGCAGATTCGCGTGTTCAAAGAACGTGGCGGGTGCGCCGAAAGTCATGTCAAAGCCATCCAAATCTCATTTGACAGAAAAGGCAACATCGGGCTTCGTCCGGTCGGATTGTTCAAAAACGGAGAACTTGCGGCGCTCGCAATGCCGACGCTCGATATAGTAAGGGATTTCCGGAAATACGATATCGGAGCAATATTTGTTCTCGATGCGGACGATAGCGACGTTGAGCGGATCTGGAAATACGTTATCTCGATGTGTTCAAGCGATAACGCTCATATCGGGAACGCCGGAGCAAAGGATGACGACTCGCCGCTCTCCGTTGCTGCCTGTGAAGCGGTTGGAATGACCAAGGTCGCGGAGTATAGAAAGTACAGCGGGTAGATTTCTGATCAGCGCTATTAACTCCTTTGTTTCTGTCAAGACAACGGGCGGTGATCGTTGTATAATAGAGCCACAAACAAACGGCCGTATGTTTGACTGATACGGAGGACTGCAATTATGGAAAACAGCGAACTGATTACAAAAGCGATACGCTATATCAACAACGAGAAAAAGAACAGCGGGATGTCCATTGAGGACGTCGCCGTCAACGCGGGTTTCTCAACCAACTATTTCAACCGCATTTTCTTTGAGCATACCGGTTTCAACGTGATGGAATACATACGTTTTACGCGCTTGAAAGCCGCCGCGATATCTCTGCGAACGTCTGAGCGGAGCGTGATCGATATTGCTTTGGACTGCGGCTATGAAACGCATGAAAGTTTTACAAGGGCGTTCAAAAAGCAGTATGAGATGACGCCTTCGGAGTACAGAAAGAAGTACGAAAAAGCTGAATGCTGGTACGGGGAATTCAATAACGATACCATCGCCGCACGACTGACGCACGAATTCAAGCAGTTAAAGGTCGCCGATCCGGATGAGATCAGAGAGTACCTTCTCGAGAAGGATGCTTTGAAATGGGGCTACATGGCGGTCACGACTAAGGTCAACGGAGGTGCGGGATTCTATATCGGCGACGACTTCCGGAGAGGATTCGTCTGGTTTTACGAGATCGACGATAAGATATGGGGCGACGTTATTTGCGAAGATCTCGCACTTGTTGCCGAATACCTGAAGCTGTTCTCGGACGATCGGTTTGAAATGTGCTTCTTCTCGTTAGACGACGTTGACGCCGTAACCTCGGCTCTGCTTGAATACGGGATTAAAGTTTTCGAATCAGATTGTTACGACGAGTGCGTTTATACCGGCAAGCCTTATGACCTGATCGCTCCGGAGGGGATCACGATGAGGGAGCTTCACTACGACGATTTTGAAATGATAAGATCATACCTCGTCGGAAAAGGAAGCGATTTGCCGAAGATCGAATTCTACAAAAGAGAACTGTATAAGCGCGACGTTCTGAAAAGCGACGAAATGACGGTACTGATCTTCGGAATCTTTTCGGAAGACCGACTGATCGGTCTGAGCTACGGAGGGCTTCAGTACGCAAACGGTTTTAAGCTGAACAACTGCATTTATACCGATTTCGCGGACGAAGAATACAAAGACGACGCGCTCTATCGCTTCGCCTTCAAATTCGTCACCAAAGCCGTTCTCGAAAAGGGCGCGCTGCCTTTCGACGACGTTCAGACCCCATGTTATAAGCCGGAGGATAAATACGGTTCCTTCAATTCCGTCGATCTCGGATACAAGCTTGTAAACAGGTCGTATCATCCAAAGTATGAGATCGTATAAAAGATAAACAGCCGCGGTATCGGTGAAATCTCCGACGCCGCGGTTGTTTATATGTTAAAACATAAAAATGTAACTTTTAAGAGGAATTCAAAACTTCTTAACATATATCGTGTCATACCAGTGAACGTAGGTCTCGCCGTTTACGGTAAGACGTTCGTTTGAAGGGCGCAGTTCGGTCCAGTGTTTCCCGTAGCGTGTATATCCCCAGTCGTTGCGATTGAATCTGCGCCAAATGACCGTCCTTCCGTCCTTTGTGATATATTGCTCGGTCAGGACTTTTGACCCCCTCGGCTCCACGCTGACAAGACGGACGGTATCGTAAGCTTCACCGCCTATTGTCACTGTGTACCGTCCGACGATATCGGATATCGAGTAAGGAAGCTCTGAGCAGGTGATGTCGCTCCCGACCGCCGTGATCTCATCTTTTTTTGAAAGATGAGTTTCCGTGCCGCAGTTGTCCTCGCCGAAGCCCCAATCTTCGTTGAAGGCGTCGCCGTCGAGGAATGTTCGGAGTTGATAGACGCCGTTGTTCAACTGTCCCTGCGCAAGGAATCGGCATCGCGTATCGGTTAGAGACGCGACGAGATCCATTTTGTATTCTTCGTAATCTCCTTTGCGACAAAGTTCGGACAGATCGTACGGCTTTATCAGGCATGATATACGGACTCCGCGGATGCCGTGTATCTCGACCTCGCTCTCCGCTTTCAATTCCTCGGTATCGAGAAGCTGTCCCGAAGGTGACTCGTAACTGCCAAATATAATATGTTCTCCAATTCTCGGTACGATGAGCCAGCCGGGGAGTTCCTCGCATACCACGTCGAACGGCTCCGCGTCAGATTTGACGATGGTATATTTCGGTATGATCTCCGGAAGTGATTTCATATTTCTTTCCCCTTTCAGATTTGTATTAAACGGATACTTTTCCCTGAATCTCACTTTTGCGTTGTGAAGACGGCTTTTGACCGTTCCGACGGGGATATCAAGCCTTTTTGCTATCTCGGCTTGAGACATATCGTTCAGATAGTAAAGCTCGAGGATCTGTCTCGACCTCACATCGAGCGCTTCCAACGTATCATCAATTATGCTGCTCTCGGTGACGCCGTAGATATTGACGTACGGAAGTTCGGTATCAAGGTCTTCAAAAAGCACCTCCGAGGTCTTTGCCTTCCGGCGATAGTAATCGTTGCACTTGTTGCGCGCAATACCGATGATCCACGCCTTGAAAAAACTTTCGTCTTTCAATCCGTCAAATCCGTTGAACGCCGCAAGACAGGTCTCCTGGATCACGTCTTTCGCGTCTTCCGGATTCCCTATGCGATAGTATACGAATCGTTCAAGCGGGCCAAGGCTTTCCCGCAGCAGATCGTCAAAATCCATATCTCTCACCTCGCTTTCCGTGAGAATAAAACCGGTTTCAACTATAAAGTCGATAAAAATGCCTGAAAGGTTCAGTTATCCAAAATATATTTATAGCATGTTGTTGTTTGCCGTTGAATATCGTTTTTGTCGTACGAAAAGGGGACTGTAAAAAAAGTCCAAAAAAAGAGAAGACTATGTTTCAAAAGTAGGGACATAGTCTTCCTTTTTTGGTATAATGTTAATTGATGAAAAAAACATATATACACCAATGGTATTATACACCATATCAAGTAAAAATACCAGTGGAAATTGAAAAAATCATCGAAATAA
>JAFSUU010000015.1 GCA_017445115.1 Clostridia bacterium
CGTAACCTGCTGTCTTCGCTCGGACGAAATAAAATAGTTATCGTATCAACTCATATAGTGTCGGATATAGAGAACATTGCCGATCGCGTGATCTTGCTGAAACGCGGCGTCATTGTTGCGAGCGGCGCTCCTTCAGACCTTATCCGGAAATATGCCGGAAAGGTCTGGGAAGTCGACGTATCCGCAGACGAAGCGTGCTCTATCGCGGAGATATATCCGGTGTCGTCGTCAAAACCCATAAGCGATTCATCTTTCCGAATGCGCGTAATATCAAACGCGCCGTTCAAAGACAACGCGTATCCTGTTACCCCTTCTCTGGAAGATGTGTATATTGCACTTTTCGCCGAAAAACGGAATTAACACAACGGAGGTCATCTCTATTGAATCTGAACAAATAACATAGTTTCAATTCCCTCAGCGGGCTCGCCGCGCCGCACAACAAAACACAAAAATGACAGTATAAAATTTTTCATTCGCCCGTGAAACCGGTGGGCGATGACAACAACCCCCGGTTTGCCCGGGCAGAAAGGAGAGAAAAATGAAGAAAAAGTATATCAGGAGAACCGTTTCAGCGCTTTTGACCGCCGTGATGATCGCGTCCTTTTCGCTCGCGCTTCCCGCGGGTGCGTTCTTCGAGTACAGTCAGAATGATCTTACAAAATACAGGCTCGAACACTATAATCCCGACGACGGATGGGTGGGAATGACGAAATGGGATGGAGAACCGCCGATCATAACGGAGTATATCTGCAACGACGAACTCGGGGAAGCGGTATTGAAACAAATATTTTATACCTGTAAACCCGACGAGAAACCGAATGATCTCGTTATTCCCGATACCATCGAGGGATACCGTATCACGTCGATCTTTCCCACCGCGTTCCAGTGGACCGGATTCGAGACGGTTACCGTTCCGGAAGGCGTCCGTGATCTCGGAGACTGGTCGTTCGGAAGATGTCAACATCTCACATCGATCTCTTTGCCCGAAAGTCTCGAAAAAATCGGGGCTTACGCTTTCTGGCATGACGATTCTCTGACCGAAGTCGTCATTCCGGATAACGTCGGAGAGATCGGAGAGGGCGCTTTTGAGTATTGTTACGCGTTGACCGATCTGACGCTGCCTGAATCTCTCACCGAGATCCCGGACAATCTTTGCAGTGCCGCCGTCAGTCTTGTGAACGTGAATATCCCGGATGGCGTCAAGTCAATCGGAGATAACGCTTTTGCGGCGTGCCACGAGCTTGCTGAGATAAACATTCCGGACGGCGTCGAGACGATCGGAGATTTCGCGTTCAACTGCTGCGACGTTGTCACTAAGATCGAGATCCCGGACAGCGTGACGGAGATAGGAATGGACGCGTTCCGCTCCTGCCTGAGCGCGACTCAGGTCGAGCTCTCAAAGTCGCTCGAAACCGTTGCTCCGTACGCGTTCGCGGATTGCCCGAATCTTGAAGCGGTGATCATCCCCGAGGGAGTCAGGAGCATTGAGCATCATGCGTTCAACGTGACCCCTGAGGAGATCCACTTTGACGTCGGCCACGTCGTAAACGTCGAAGGCGGGAAGATCTTTGCGCTGTATCTCCCCTCGACCATCGAGTCGATCGGCGAATACGCGTTCACTTGCCAGGGACCGATGACGATCTATTACGGAGGCACTGAGGAAGAATGGGCGAACGTCGAGATTGCTGATCATAACGACGAAGTGCTGAACGCGACCGTTATCTTCCTCGGCGGCGATAACGGAGACGATCCCGTAACGGGCGTCGAAGAACCCGCCGAAAAGATCGCGGGAGACGTGAACGGCGACGGCAAGGTCAACTCCAAGGACCTCACCAGATTTCTGAAGTATCTCGCGGGCAATAACGTCGAAGTCGTTGAAGAAGCGCTCGACGTGAACGGCGACGGCAAGGTCAACTCCAAAGATCTTATCCGGCTTCTCAGGTTTATGGCAGGAGACGAGACCGAGACAGACTGAATTTTGACCCGAGGGCTTCCGACTGAGCTGCGGAAGCCATCCGTTGTGCGGCGCGGCGAGCCCGCGTGTGATATTTAAATTGATGTGACAAAACCTCAATTTCAATTGAATTGCCATCCTTTCCGATACCAATAGAACGGTATGCTCTGCCGTGTGACACGCTTCACTCGGCAGAGCATCCGGCTGTTAACCCACCCTGTTTCCACCGTTTGGATGTTAACCTGGAAAAACGGACCGAATACTCCCTTGTACGAGAACCCGTCAGGTTGACGATCGTTTGGCTTTTCCGCTTTTTTTGATGCAAAGAGAAAAGCCGATTTACTCTCCGGTTTACCGACTGTTCTGTAAAGAATGGACAGGAGGAGAGAGGTAAAAAGACGATACCACGACGTTCAAAAATATGAGCGTCGGATCATATTAATATGAGAAATACGATTAAAATCCTACACTTATCCCAAATTTTATATTATTTATCCCAGATTTTACACAAACCGTTTTTTATGAGTATAATAACAGACAGATCTCGCGAGTCATACTCCAACATATTCAGTCCCTACTGTCATATGTGTAAAAAGTGTACAATTCAGGGGGGAGCTATTATAGAAAATGTAAATAATAACCAAAACATTCGGGCTGTAAAATTGATTGATTGGAATGAGAAAGAAAAAGAAAAAACATTAAAAGACGTTTTGAAAAGACATCCCGGTGATGCAATGGCTTATAGATCGTTTCAACGCTGGTTCGATCAGATAGAGGAAAATATAAAACTATCTTCTCCAGATCACGACGTTCGACGTGTTGTAGTTTGTGAGAATATGAACGGGGAAGTCGTTAACATCGATTATGAATACTATCCGGACGATACCGGCGAAGAACGAGATATTGCTTTCAGATTTAAAACAGTAAGGTCTTAAAATCTTTTTTGATAATAAGTAGGGGAATATGGAGCATTTGCTTGCGAGCAGGTTTGGTGATTATCTTCGCAAACGAAAAATAATCCAAGAGGAGTATTTTGAAGTTTACGTATACGGAGCGGAATTGTTCCTCTCGTTTATAGTAACGACGTTGATAATTGCTGTTATTGCAGTACTGTCCGGAACTGTTTGGATGTCTTTGGCGCATTTGATAGTGTTTATAGCGTTAAGACGTTTTACCGGGGGTTATCATGCGGATACATATTTGAAATGTAAACTATTGACGGTTTCTGTTTATATTACGGTTATCCTACTAGCACGGTATTTTGATATTGAATGGTATTCATATTTGATTCTTTTCTTCGCTGGAAATACAATTATCCTTTTTAAAGCGCCGGTAGAAAATCCGAATAAACCTTTGAACGATCGGCAAAAACAAAGATTTAAAGCGCTCTCGCATATCCTCTTTTCCGGATTAGTAATATGTGGATCAGCGTTATCATTTTTGGATCAACTATTGAGCAATACGGTGTTTTTCTCGTTGGCTTCCGTACTTGCTTCAATTATCGTTACAGTTTTCAAGAAAGGAGGAAAGAGAATTGAAAAACAGAATAGCGAAGATGCTTGCGGCGATCACTCTCAAGGTTGCTAAGAGCGCGGGCGGTTCTGCGTCTGACTGGAATATGTACCAGCCCAAAGAACCCGAGACGTTGAAAAAGATCATGAAGAAATGACGTATCAGATAAGAAGGCGGATTCGAGTATCCGTCTTCTTATCGCTTTTTTATAATTTTTTTGTGGTATAATATATTCATTCGAAAAGGGGTTGTGAAATTAAATGATAAGAATAGCAGTCTGTGACGATAATACCATGTATTCAAAAGATCTGATTAGGGACATACGGGCAATATGCGCTGTAAAAGTCCCGGAACAATATGATTGCCAGGGGCATGAAGGGTTTCAATCTGCCGAAGACGTTATAAGTTATCTTGAAAAGAATAAGATTGATATTCTGTTTCTCGATATTGAAATGAAGGGGATGAACGGGTTTGAATTGGCGTCTATATTGAACCAAAAGTTTCCTGATATTATCATCATATTTGTAACTGCGTTCGAGAATTATGTGTACAGCGCATTTGAATATGCTCCTTTTCGCTTTTTAAGGAAAACGCACATTGACGACGAACTGGAAGACGCGCTTCTTGCTGCTATTGACAAACTGATGTCGATTCAAAAAACGATGGTTTTCGATACAATCAACGGAAAAATCGAATTGCGTCTGGTGGATATTTTGTATATTGAAAGCGAAAGAAACTATTTGGTTATACACCAAACAGGTGGTAATACGTATAGGGTCAGAAGTACATTATCCGAAATGCTTGATAAAATTGAAGAATATGATTTCTGTCGTATACATAATGCTTTTGTTATTAATCTGAGTAATATTCGAAGAACCGAAGGAAATAAAAGTGTAACAATGAAGGACGGAACTAATTTACCGATAAGTGCCAGAAAAGCAGCTGATTTTAAAATTGCTTATATGGACTTTACAAGCAGGAGGTTTATCAAATGATTGAAATAATTGCCTCGTTCGTGGATGCGGTGATCTGTATTTTCTTTATACGTGCTTTTTTGAACCGTGACAAAAAGAATTTGCCTATTACCATCGCAACGGTATTGATATATTATGGAATTACGCTTATTGGAGATCGTTTTCTTCCCGGATTCAGTGTTGTAATTACGATCGTATTACTGCTGGTCAGTTTTGTGTATGCCTTACTGATTTGTAAAAAGCATTATATTAAAGCTATCATATGTACTTGTACATACAAGATTGTTTACATCGTTTCAAGCTCTTTGATTTTTGCAATTATCTCAATGATTTTTAACGATTACGGTATCATGATGCAGGGATCCGGAAGCGGCGTCAGACTGACGATGCTTTTGATCCATAAAGTATTTTTAACTGCGTCTTTCATTTTGATCGTAGTTCTTTTCTCAAAAGGTGAAATAAACGATAAACTGACAGGCGTTATTGTTTTTGCAATATCTTTACTTACAATAATCGGTTTGGGTGTGACGATGGTTGTAATGGGGATTGAGCAAAACAGCAAGACGACATTACCGCTCTTATTCCAGATAATAGTCTTTGTGCTTGTAAATATAGGAATGTATTTACTGGTATATCGTGTCAGAAAACTTGAAAAGCAAAAATATGAGTTGAAACTTTTGAACGATAAGTATGAACTACAACAGGGAAAGTATTCAGAAGCAATCGGGGTGTGGAATAACGTCAGAAAAGTACAGCATGATATTAAAGAGCATCTGACAATGATAAACAGATTACTTCACGATAACAGAATAGATGATTGTAAAGAATATGTAGATAATCTTATTCCCGTGACAAATACAATGGGTAAGATTATCAGTTCAGATAATCTTGTCTTAGATTATCTTATAAACTCAAAACTATGTGCGCTGGAAAACACCGAAGTAATCATTTCGGGAGTTGTCGGCGACCTTTCAGATATTGACAATCGTGATCTTGTTACGATTTTCGGAAACATTATCGATAATGCAATAGAAGCTATTTCGGAACTCGATGAAAAACGTATTGAAATCTTGTTCACAAAACAGGATGAAAACCGGATTATTATTTGTAAAAATACAATTGGTAAGTCTGTCCTTGAGAATAACCGTGAGATGAAATCCACGAAAAAGGATTCGGGTTCTCATGGGCTCGGTCATATGATTGTAGAAGAAACAGTAGTTCGTCTCGGAGGCATGATCCATTATTCAGAGTCGGGCGGTATGTTCTGTGTTCAAATTGTTCTTCCGGGGTTGATAAAAAAATGAGATGATCTATCCGCCTATCCGTAAGGGATAAATGTGCCATTTCTTGGGATAAGTGTTCAGCGAATATTTTTGGCTTGAACACTTATCCCTTTTTTCTTATTATTTATCCCAATTTTCGTTTTTTGAGAAAAAAATATGTATAATTTTTTTGAATTGAAAGCATATATAAAAAACGACTTTGGGGGTTATCTTGAAAAAAAAAGAACTCTCATTTAAAAAACTTGAAAAATATCTTCCTTTTTTTGAACATCCAAAATTTATAACGTATCAATATCTAGCCTTTTTATTTGGAATTATTCAAGTAAAGGAAGAAACTCGTCCTTGGTTAAGTTGTAATTTCATTTGGTGTGATAATTTTTCTTTTGGGGATAAAGATATATGGAGGATAGAACAAGGTGTTCTACAACGTGAATTGTTATTTGATAGTATACTTTCTATAAATAAGGAGACAACGATTTCTGAGATTCAAGAACAGATAGAAAAAGGATATTATATTAGTGGACTGTATGATGAGTTCTATGATCCACACAAATGGGCATATGGTATTGAACATAATGAGCACGACTTCTTATTGACTGGGTATGATGATTTTTCGGAATCTTTTATTTCATATGGGTATATCAAAGGAAAAAAGTTTAGAAAGTACATGATTCAGTATAAAGATTTTATAAATGCATTTTCATCTCCGATGGTTGAGAGTAAGGCATTTCGTATGAGAATAAACCCTTCATTTAAATTTGAATTCAGCTGGATAGGTTTCTTAGATGAATTATATAGATATATTAAACAACCACTTCTTGTTGCAACTGAACCCATTAATGGATATTCGGGCATTTCAACATGGAAATCGATGTATATACATATCGATAACACAATAAATAAAAAAGAAATGTTGGATATGCAGCGCTTACGTTTCCTAGTAGAGCATAAATTACATATACTATCATGTTTTGATTATATAAAAACGCAATTTGATATTTTGAACGACCAATCAGTCTTATATAGTGCTTTTATTGAAGAAATGAAGGTTTTTTTCAATTTGGGGTTAAAGTACTGTATCAAAAGAGATGTCTGTATTCTAGACAAAATGATGGTTTTGCTGCTCGAACTATTTGAAAAAGAGAGTGAAATACTAAATGATGCTTTGAGAATTGTTCTTAATTATGGTGGAGAAATTCTATTTTAGAAATAATAATCATTTTTATTCTGTTGACAATACTATAGTATTCCAAATAACAACTTGTTTTATAGGGGTGAAAAACAAAAATGATAAGTAAAAATGATGTTGAAAACTGCCTGAAGAGTGTTGGCGTATTATATGATAAAGGTTTATGCGTAAATTTAAAAGAGATTAATTCAATGCAATTTGTTTCTGCATTTGTAGAACTAGAAGATACTTTTTGTATTAGAATTCCAGACGAGTTTTTAAAACTTGAGAGTTTGTCTTCGCTAGACAATATATATAACATTATCATTGGGATTGGAAATAAGTCAGAATGATTGATTATAATGTAATAATAATAGATAGCGGATATTCCGGAAATAATAGAAATGTTAATGGGACTTGTATTATTAATGGGATAATAGCAGATGATTATTCTGATTCTTGTGGTCATGGCACGACAATAGTTAACCAAATGATCGACTATTGTAATGACATAAATGTTTACGTAATTAAGATTTGTGAAACAGAAGATTCTTTTCTTTCAAGTGATTTATTATTGTGTTTTAAATACATATTGTCGAAAAACTTTCATAATTGCATAGTTAATGTAAGTCTTGGTGTGATTCAATTTAGAGAGAAGAATAGTTTATATTCAATCATTAACCAATTATTGGAAAAAGGAATAATTGTTGTAGCTGCTAATAATCCATTATGTCTATCCTATCCAGCATCATTACCCAATGTTATAGGTGTAGATGTTTCTAATAGCCCGGAAATAATGTCAAGTAACGGTTTTTATTTTAACATCAATTCATACGTAGACGTTGTGTTCCCAAACAAATCAATCCGGGCCAAAAACAAAAATGGCATTGTTAGTTTTTATAGAGGGTCAAGTTTATATACTGCTTTGATAAGCAGTATGCTAATTGAAGCAATTATTTGTGGTTCTATAGATGATTTTACTTTTGAAAAAATTGTGGAGTATTTGAAAAATAAAGCAGACAAAACATTCTTTTTCAAAAAAACAAAAAATAACAAAAGGCTAAGTTACAATAAGCCCCAAAAAGCTGTTGCATTCCCTTTCAACAAAGAGATACAGGTTTTATCGGCAAATGAGGAACTTCTTTCGTTTGAAGAAATAGATTATTATGATTTCGATTATTCTCAAAATAATAATAAAAAAATATGCGATATATTAGGTTATTCAAATAATAATAAAATAATCAAACCTATAAGGGAATTGGATTTTGACAAAAGTTTTGATACTTTTATATGTGGTCATTGCGGAAGATTAAGTAGCATTATTAAAAATGATGTTTTGCAAATGGTCATTGACCGTTGCAACGAATATTCAAAGGACATTTACCTTTTCGATAATTACCAAGCGTATAACATAAATACAAAAATCAAAATATTCACTCCATATATCAGCCATGAATATGTTTCAATGGGAAATGGAAATAAATTATTCGATATAGCAGTTCCAATTGTCGCAGTTATGGGAACCAGTTCTTTGCAAGGAAAATATAGTCTTCAACTAGCTTTAAGAATGAAAATGAAGCAAATGGGGTATAGTGTCAAAAATCTTTCGACTGAGCCATCAGGATATTTGTTTGAACTTGAAAGTGTAGTCCCGATGGGTTTTGAGTCGAATTATAATTTAAATTCGTTAGAAACAGTTGTCTTTTTAAACGAAGAGATTAACAGAATTACAGATGATAATACAGACATAGTCATTGTCGGTTCACAGTCGGGTACAGTTCCGTTGATGGTGTCAAACATTGGGTACTATAATATGACCCAGCATGATTTTTTATTAGGAACACATCCGGATTGCGTGTTATTATGTGTAAATACAATAGATGACTTTGATTTGATCCGGCGCACAATTAACTATATTGAGTCATGTGTTGAAACAAAGGTTATTGCTCTAATTATTTCTCCATTAGTTCTTACAAGAAATGATTTTGAGATAGGGATTGACAAAAAAAAGATCTCTGAACAAACACTTTTTGAAACAAAGGAAAAATTTACAAGTGCTATTGGGCTACCGGTATTCAGTCATGAAGAAATAGACAGTATTACAAATGGCATCATTGAGTTTCTTTCATAATGCAAAAAGTAATAATACGAGTCCAAGATAATAACATTATAAGAGCGAGGAATGAATATGAAATATAAAAAGTCAAAATACATTCTTGAAGTATATGATGGTGAGAAAGGAATGATTCTTTATAACACCAAATCGAATATCATATTACTTGTTTCTCGTTCCGATAAAGATTACATAAATAAAATACTAAATGAAAAACAAAATGAGAATTATAATAAAATTTTTAGGGAATTGGAATATAAGGGATTTGTTATTCCTGCCGAAACTGATGAGGACGAAGAATTATATGATAAGATAGATAGAATTGATTCAATTTTAAGATTGACTATTATGCCGACTGAAAACTGTAATTTCGGTTGTAACTATTGTTTTGAAAAACATAGGAATGCTCGATTTGATGATGATCAAATAACTAGAGTGGTTGAAGCGATAAAAAGAATAATAAGTAATAAAACCGCTGTAGAAATAAACTGGTATGGTGGAGAACCATTACTTGAGCTTGAAACAATAATAACGATCTCAAACAATGTTAAAGAAATATGCAAGTCAAGACAAATACCATATTGGGCAAATATTACAACCAATGGCTTTTTTCTTGATTTAGAAACTTTTGAAAAACTTCTGAAATGTAATATCTTGAGATTTGTAGTTACAATTGATGGACCTGAAACAGCTCATAATTCAACTAGATTTTTAAAAAATGGAGACGGAACATATGATCGGATAATCGCTAACTTGATTGAAATAAAAGATAATAATAATGGTCATTTATGGAGGATAAGTATCAGGACAAATTATACCAAGGATACGTTAATGTATCGTGAAGAATGGGAAAACTATCTTAAACAAGTGTTCTTAAAAGATAACAGGTTTTCGTACTTGCCGAGGTATGCTTGGCATAACAGCAATAGTTCACTTTCAAAAGATCAATTCATTAGTTTCGAATTTGATGATAATCTTCGACTGTTTGATGATATGGATTCATTACACGAATCGGATGATAAAAAAAGAATACATAATAAACAGAAGATTTTGGCAGAATTAAAAAAATATCTAAATGATCTTCATGCTGGTGCGGCATTTTGTGCTGCTGGATTTAGAAACTCATTGATTATTAGTCCTAGAAATCAACTTTTAAAATGTCAGGTGATTATAGGAGAAAAGAGAAATATTATTGGCTGCATAGAGAATAATGGCGATCTCATATTTAATTCTCAAAAAAAAGTGTGGGAAAATACAAAAAAAGAAGTTTGCGCAACTTGTGGGCTATTTCCAATATGTATGGGAATAGGATGCCCGAGCAAACTTTTAATGGATAATTACAAGATAATTTGGTGTGATCAATTAAAAAAAGAATTGCTTTCACGAATAAGTGTTATTATTGATGATATTCCTTCTGATAATTTTACATTTGTTTGACATTCATGTTGGGCGGAATACTGCAAGGGGAAAGGAGAAATTAAAATGAAGAAACTTCGCAAACCTAACAAGATGCACATGCCTAATAGCTCGTTATATGTAGATGAGCTTCAGGGAAACGGATATTGTTACCTTTGGTCAATTGGATGCTATTCTTTTTAATAACATCGACTATTTTTTGACTTCTTGGTTTGTTAACAGTCTGAGAACAATTCTTTTTGCCATCTCGACATTTTAGGTTAATTGTAATATCAGAAGGACAATTAATATCTTGCAGTATTTCTCTCATAAAACAATGTCAAAAAAGTTTACTTTAGGTTTATATACTGGTAAAATGGAGTATGAAAAAGAGGAACAAAATGTTGAATTTGTTTTTTGCTTTCCGGTTTGTTGATAAGCTTGAAAAGACACCCTGTCATATATTTTTCCCCTTTTCTTTCCTTTCAAAACTATTCGTTTCACTACTTGTTTCTTTTATACTCGGTTCATTTTTCACTTTTAACATAATGTGGGCATTTGCAATTATTCTCTTTTTTTTAAGTTTAGTATATTTTTTTCTTATAAACAGACTGTTTGTATTTTTAACCTTATCTAGAATGAAACTATTATTCATTACACCACTTTTGTTTTTTTTATATATATTTGTTGTAAGTATTAGAAATTTGTTGTTTAATTCAGTATTGCACTTATATATATAATAGTTGAAGGAGAAATAAATGTTTGATAATTGTTCCATATTCAAAAACATTTGGGAAAAGGCTATTAAAGAGTTAAACTTCGACTCATTGATTGGTATAAAGTCGGAAATAATCGCGCGATACATAACTGAAGATTACAACGAAATAATCGAGAGACAAAAAATAATTTCAGATCTTGAAAAAAACGATTATTTATTTGACGTTTTTTCTCGTTTAATAGTAAATATTGAGACGATAAACTCAATACGAAAAAAAATTGAAAGTATTGACTCTGTTGAACGTATTCTATACAGAATAAGGGATACAAAAGTTTTTGTTGATTGTGTAGAAATGCTTGCCACTGCATATGAAAAGTTTTCAACAACGCTACAATCAAAGCGTTTATCGTTTTATTTAGAATCATATTATGAGTTATCAAAAACTGAGAAATTCACAGGTGTAAAACAATATATTTTAGAATTTGATACGGTAATTTGTGATATTAAAAGTATAAACCTTGCAGTAAATTTAAATGCAGAGTTTGCTCCAACCGAGATTGGTATTATTTCGTTTAATAAGGAATTCTATCTTGCCGATAATATTTTTTCAAGAGTGTTTTCTTCAAGTTCTTCGCCTCATCCCGTAACTCCTCTAGTTAAATACACAAAAGAAAATACTGCTTTAGACAATTCTATTTATCTATCAATAAACGATTATATTAAAAAGGCACTCAAAAAAAAGATGACAGAATTGCTTTTCGAGTTTGAAAGTATGACATCTGGTTTTATGGAGATTAAAGATGAGTTGTTATTTTTGGGAAAATGTGTGCAGTTTATTAAACAGTATCGTATGATCGGCGCTTATTTTTCTTTTCCTAAAACTGGAGAGAAAACTTCTATTGAGGGTGCTTATAATCCTTTGCTTTTAAAAACAATTGAATATAATAGGATAGTTAAAAATGATATTTCTTTTTCTGAAAGTGCTAGAATAATCATATTAACCGGAGCAAACGCGGGAGGAAAAAGCATCTATCTTAGAACAGTTGGTATTATTCAGTTGTTTTTTCAACTTGGAATGCCTGTTCCTGCATTTTCTGCTATAATAAAAACTCGCGACAAGTTATTCACTGATTTTTCAAAAAAGAATCTAGAAAATTCAGAGAGTAGTTTTGTCGAGGAGTGTAAGTTAGTGCGTACAATTATTGATGAAATAGGTTCGAACTCAATGATATTATTTGATGAGGCCTTTTCAAGTACGAGTTCCGCTGACGGTTCGGAAGTAGCTTTTAATGTGTTAAGATTTATTCAAAAAAAAAGTGCTTATTGTTTGTTTTCAACTCACTTACATGAACTTTCCAACTATATTGATAAGTTAAATACATATGGTCAAACAGTTATTCCAGCTCATGTAGATGTAAGTAACGGCAAGAGAACATATAAAGTAATATTAGGGTCTGACGATGGTTTTAGTCATGCTTTTGATATTGCAAGGAGATACGGTTTGCTTTTTCTTGAATGAGACAGTAAGACAGGGGACTAAGACAGGGGACGGTTCTATGTTTTGACATTTACAGACCACCGATATATAATCAAAAAGGATCGGAGGTGTTCACAATGCCGAGAAAAGCGAGAGAGAAAAGCGAGAGAGAAAAGCGTTACCGGAATATATCATGTAATGCTCAGAGGGATCAATCAACAGCAGATCTTTATTGAGGATGAAGACTATAAGGATATACTTGAGGCTATCAAAGAGAGTAAAGAATCGACGGACGTAAAGATTTACGCATACTGTTTAATGGGGAATCATTTACACTTGCTGATAAAGGAAAGCGAAACCGGGATAAGTCAGTTCATTAAAAAAGTCGGAACGAAGTATGTTTATTGGTACAACTTAAAGTACCGGAGAACCGGGCACTTGTTTCAGGACAGATTCAAGAGTGAAGCAGTTGAAAACGAGAAGTATTTCAAAACCGTAATAAGATACATACATCAAAATCCCCTGAAAGCCGGACTTGTTAAACATATATCGGATTATCCATACAGCAGTTACAAAGAGTATCTTAATGTCATAAACGGTCAAAAGCCGAAAATTGTTGACAGTGGATTCGTCTTCGAGGTTATTCCGAAGGAATCTTTTTCTGAGTTGAACGAAAGATATGCAAATGACAATTGCTTGGATATTGAAACGGCAATAAAAGAAAGGTTAACTGATCAACAGGCAGTAAATATAATTGAAAAAACTACTAACTGCAAGAGCGCGGCAGAGTTTCAGAAGTCAGATCCCATCAAACAGCAAAAGTATATCAAAGAACTGCACTTAAAGGGTATATCCGTGAGACAGTTATCGAGACTCTGCGGAATAAGCAAGGGGATTGTCGAAAAATGTATTAAGACATAGAACCGTCCCCTGTCTTTGTTATCCCATTATATTGAAATGCCTGTTTTTTCTTAAGTATAATAAGAATGGAAAACCCACTATGACGTCTTTCTATTATTGAAAGTGTCATAGTGGGTTATTCTCTTTCAGCTCGCCGTTTGCGGCGAATTCAGCTGCGGTGTACTTCCTTACGAAGTACACCGCAAAGGCGCTTTTTTTACTGTTTGTTTACTATCTTCGGCTCCGCGCCCGAAGTGATCGACTCCTTCGTCACGACCACCTCGGCGACGTCGTCCCGCGACGGGACGTCGAACATGATCCCGGTCATCGTTTCCTCGATTATCGAGCGCAGACCGCGCGCGCCGGTCCCGCGTTCGATCGCCTTTTCGGCGACCGCGCGGAGCGCGTCTTCCTCGAACGTCAGCTTCACGCCGTCCATTCCGAGGAGCGCCTCGTACTGTTTTGTCAGAGAATTTCTCGGCTCCTTCAGGATACGCACGAGCGCGTCCGCGTCGAGCGCTTCGAGGCCGACGATGACGGGCAGTCTGCCGACGAGCTCGGGGATCAGCCCGAACTTCACGATATCGTGGGACGTGACGTCCCCGAAGATCTTCCGCGACAGCTTTTCCTTTTTGCTCTTCACCTCTCCGCCGAAGCCGATGGAAGACGAGCCGCGGCGAGCCTCGATTATCTGATCGAGATTGTCGAACGCGCCTCCGCAGATGAAGAGGATGTTCTCGGTGTTGATCTGAATGAAGTCCTGGTTCGGGTGCTTTCTGCCGCCCTGTGGAGGGACGTTTGCGACGGTCCCCTCGAGAATCTTGAGGAGCGCCTGCTGAACGCCCTCGCCCGACACGTCGCGTGTGATCGAGCGGTTTTCGCTCCGGCGGGATATCTTGTCGATCTCGTCGATATAGATGATCCCGCGCTCCGCCTCCTCGACGTCCCAGTCGGCGGCCTGAATGAGACGGAGCAGGATGTTCTCGACGTCCTCTCCGACGTACCCGGCCTCCGTCAGCGTCGTGGCGTCGGCGATCGCGAACGGAACGTTGAGCGTTTTGGCGAGCGTCTGCGCGAGGAACGTTTTTCCGACGCCGGTCGGGCCGATGAGGAGCACGTTGCTCTTCTGAAGCTCGACGTCGTCCGCTCCGTCCGTTTTCTTTCCGTTCAGCTTTGCGCGCGCGTCGGCGTTGATCAGCCTCTTGTAGTGGTTGTAGACCGCGACGGAGAGAGTGATCTTCGCTTTATCCTGCCCGATGACGTATTCGTCGAGCGTTTCCTTGATCTTCTTCGGGGTGGGGAGATCCTCGCGCTTCAACCCCTTTTTCTCAACCGGCGCGGCCTTCATGTGATCGTATATGATGTCGTTGCACGCGTCGATACAGTTGTCGCAGATATAAAGACCGGTCGGAGAGGGGATGAGGAACAACACCTCGTTTTCGGTCCTTCCGCAGAAGGAGCACGCTCTTTTCGGTCTTCCGCTGTTACCGTTTGCCATTTGTCCTCCGGATCAGGCGTCAGGCGTGATGAGCGATTACGCGGTCGACAAGACCGTATTCGCGCGCCGCCTCGGCGCCCATGAAATTGTCGCGCTCCGTGTCCGCCTCGATGATCTCGATCGGCTTGCCGGTGTTCTCGGCGAGGATGCGGTTCAGCGTCTCGCGCGTCTTCAGGATGTGCTCGGCGTGGATCTTGATGTCGGACGCCTGACCCTGCGCGCCGCCGAGCGGCTGATGGATCATGATCTCGCTGTTCGGAAGGGCGAATCTCTTGCCCTTCGCGCCGGAGGAGAGAAGGAACGCGCCCATGCTCGCCGCCATGCCGATACACGTCGTCGAAACGTCGCATTTGACGAAATTCATCGTGTCGTAGATAGCCATTCCCGCGGTGACGGAGCCTCCGGGGCTGTTGATATACAGATTGATGTCCTTGTCGGGGTCCTGCGCCTCGAGATAGAGGAGCTGGGCGACGACGAGCGACGCGGTGACGTCGTTGACCTCGTCGGCGAGAAAGACGATCCTGTCGTTGAGAAGACGGGAATAGATGTCGTAGGATCTTTCCCCTCTGTTTGTCTGTTCGATTACCATCGGAACGAGCGCCATACTGTAACCTGCCTTTCAGTTGAAAATATACGCGTACCGCTGTTCCGGGAAACAGCGGTATCGTTTATGTCAGCCTTCCGCTTTTTCGGTCTCTTTCTTTTTTGCGGGAGCTTTCTTCGCGGGAGCTTTCTTCGCGGGCTCCTTCTTTTCGCCGTCTTCAGCCTTCGCCGCCGGCTTCTTCGCCGCGGGCTTCTTTGCCGCCGGCTTCTTCGAGGGCTCCGCCTTCGGGGCCTCTTCCGCTTTCGCCGCCGCGGGCTTCTTTGCCGCGGGCTTCTTCGCGGGCGCCTTCTTTTCGGGCTCGGCTTCGCCCTCCGCCGTCTCCGCCTTCTTCGCGGGAGCTTTCTTCGCGGCGGGTTTCTTTGCGGTCTTGCCGGTGATCTTCGCCTTTTCCTTTATGAAGTCCGCCGCTTTCTTGACCTTGAGGTCCTCGGCGACGCCGTCGCGTCCCACGGCTTCCTTGACCTTGTCGACTTCCATACCGTACGCCTCGGCGAGACGACCGTACTCCTCGTCGATCTCCTCGTCGGAGGCGGTGAAGCCCTCGAGCTCGGCGATCTTTTCAAGCGCGAGGCGCGACTTGACCTGACGCTCGGCGTCCGGACGCATCTGCTTCTTCAGCGTTTCGAGATCGAGTCCGGTGTACTTGAAATAAGTGTTGAGATCGAGGCCCTGCATACGGAGACGGGTCTCGTAGTCGCGGACGAAGTTTTCGGTTTCGGTCTCGAACATCGCCTCGGGGATATCAGCCTCGAGCTTTTCCGTGACCGCCTCGAGAAGCTGATCCTCCACCTTCTTGTCGGCCGTCTTTTCGTTTCTCTCCTTGAGTTTCGCCGCGATATCCTTCTTGTATTCATCGAGGGTATCGAATTCGGACACGTCGCGCGCGAATTCGTCGTCGAGCTCGGGAAGCTCGTTGAACTTGACGCCGTTCAGACGGCACTTGAAGACCGCTTCCTTGCCCGCGAGCTCCTCGGCGTGGTATTCCTTCGGGAACGTGACGTTGACGTCGAACTCGTCGCCGACGCTGTGGCCGATGACCTGCTCCTCAAAGCCGGGGATGAACTGACCGGAGCCGAGCTTCAGATCGTGACCCTTGTCGGCGCCGCCCTTGAAGGGAACTCCGCCGACGAAGCCCTCATAGTCGATGTTCGCGATATCGCCGTTTTCGGCGGGACGGTCGGTGATCTCGATCATTCTCGCGTTGCGGTTCCTGACTCTCTCGATCTCCGCGTCGACCTCGGAGTCGTTCACCGCCTCGACCTCACGGGTGACGGGGATACCCGCGTAATCCTTTATATTCACGTCGGGCTTCGTGTAGAACGTGGCGGTCAGCGTGACGCCGTTCTCGTCGATCGACTCGACGTCGAAAGCGGGACGGCTGACGATCGTCTTTTCAAAGCTCCCGATCGCGTTCTCGTACGCGGCGGGAAGGATCTCGTTCACCGCGTCCTCGTGGAAGATATCGCGTCCGTACATCTTCTCGATGATGGCGCGGGGAGCCTTGCCCTTGCGGAACCCGGGAACCGTGATGTTTCTCGACGCTTTCCTGAAAACTTTGTTGAGCGCCTCGTCAAAGGCGGCGCGGTCGGCGTCGAAGGTGATCTTGTACTGATTGTCGCCCAGTTGTTCGGTTTTCTTCAAACTCATTCTTTATTTCCTCCGGAATTATGTACTTAGAGCATACATAGTTATTTTATCTAAATTTGCAAAATTTGTCAATAAGCAGTTATTGATAGAAAAGAGGCCGTCTTTTTTCGTACTATGGCGAAAAGCACCAAACGGAGCGGTTCAGAGGACGCGGAGGGGCGTGAAATCGAGAAAATCCGCCGAGACGAGCGTCATCGGGATGCCGTCCGTCTCCGTCGTCCGGGGGACGGTATAGTTTCCGTGAACGTGACCGAAAAAGCACCGGCTGACGCCGTATTCCCGAAGGAGAGAGACCATCTCACCGACGCGGAAGCCCTCGAAGGCGGGAGGGAAGTGAAGGAACGCGAAGATCGGGAGCGGATCGCCGCCGATCCTTTGCCGCTCTTTCACCGCCGCGTCGAGACTCGCCCTGAGACGGATCGCCTCGCGGGAGGAGAGCTTTTCAAAATCGGCGTCGGCGAGCGTTTTCGACGTCATCAGCCGCTCCTCGGGGAACCATCCTCTCGTCCCGGCGATCACCGCCCCCTCGGCGGCGTACGCGTTGTTGTGAAGGAATCTGACGGTACGGACTCCGATCGAGGAGAGATAGCTCTCCATTTTCGAGACGGACGTCCACCAGAGGTCGTGGTTCCCTTTTCCGACGATCTTTTCGCCGGGAAGGGAATCGAGAAAGAGGAAATCGTCCTTCGCCTCGTCAAGACGCATCGCCCACGAGATGTCGCCGGGGATAACGACGGTGTCGCCGCCGCCGACGACGGCGCGCCATCTTTTTTCGATCTTTTCGGTATATCCCTGCCATCTGTGGCCGAAAACGTCCATTTTTTTCGGGACGGCGAGAGAGAGGTGCAGATCGGCGATCGTAAAGAGAGCCATATCAGCCGAAGATCGCCGTTTCCATACGCGACGGCTCGACGGTGTCGCGGAACCGGACGGGCAGGTCGAGGGTGCGGAGGAGCGGAGCCGGAGGCTCGGTCCCCGTCGCGGCTGACAGAGCGCCGAAGACGGCGCGCGGGTCGCTTTCCGCCGTCTCTTTCCCGAGCGCGCGGAGCACGTCGGCGGGGAATTTGTACGGGCTCGCGGTCGACACGACGACCATCGGCGTCCGGTCGCCCGTCTCGCGGGCGTATTTTCCGGCGCAGCGGAACGCGACGGACGAGTGCGGATCGGCGAGGTATCCGTATTTTTCGCGGATCTCCCCGATCGTCCCGAGCGTTTCGTCCTCGTCGGCGAAGTACCCCGAGAAAACGGAGCGGACGGAGCCGATAAGGCTGTCGGGGACGCGGTACGACCCCTTGTCGCCGAGCTCCTTCATGAAGCGCGCCGTGGCGTCGGGGCCGCCGAGGACGAAGAGGAGCCGTTCGAGGTTGCTCGAAATGAGGATATCCATCGACGGCGAAACGGTGCGGAAGAATTCTCTGTTTCTGTCGTAAACGCCGGTGTTTATGAAATCGGTGAGAACGCGGTTTGAGTTCGACGCGCAGACGAGGCGGCCGACGGGCAGTCCCATCATCCGGGCAAGGAACGCGGCGAAGATATTGCCGAAGTTTCCCGTCGGCACGGTGAAGTTCACCGGGTCGCCGACGGAGACCGCCCCGCGCGCCGCGAGGTCGCAGTACGCGGAGAAGTAGTAGACGATCTGCGGGGCGAGTCTGCCCCAGTTTATCGAGTTTGCGCTCGAAAAGAACATATTTTCGGCATTTGCCTTTTCAGCGAGCCCCGGATCGGAGAAGATACGCTTCACGCCTGTCTGGGCGTCGTCGAAATTGCCCTTCACGGCGCAAACGCGGACGTTTCCGCCCTCCTGCGTCGTCATCTGCATCTTCTGCATCGGGGAGACGCCGTCCTCGGGGTAGAATACGGTTATCCTGACGCCGTCGACGTCGCGGAATCCCTCGAGCGCCGCTTTTCCGGTGTCGCCGGACGTGGCGACGAGGATGTGAGCCGTCCGCGTCTCGCCGGTCATACGGAGCGCGCCGGAGAGAAGGCGCGGCATATACTGGAGCGCCATATCCTTGAAGGCGCACGTCGGACCGTGCCAGAGCTCGAGCGAGAACAAGCCGTCCGCGACCTCGCGAAGCGGCGCGGCGCCGCCGGGGAACCGCTCGTCGCGGTACGCCTCGTCAGCGTACCCGGCGAGGGTACCGTATCCGTAATCGGGAAGGAGAAGGGAGAGGATAAACGCCGCTCTTTCCTCGTATTTCATCCCGACGAGTTTTTCCGTATCTTCCTTGCTTATCCGCGGGACCGCGTCGGGGACGAAAAGCCCGCCGTCCGGCGCGAGGCCTCTTTTTATCGCCTCCGCGGAGCTGACGGAAAAAGCGCCGCGGATATCTCTCGTGCTTACGTATTTTATCATTTTTCGCATCCTCTCATTTTGCGGATCTTTTCAAAATATGAACGCGCGTTGCCGAAAAAAACGCCGTCGACCGTCTCTTCCCGGACGCCGCGTGACAGCAGCGCGCCGCGCAGGACTCCGAGCTTCGAGACGTCGCCGATATCGCGCGGGGCGATCCCGATCCCGTCGAAATCGCATCCGAGCGCGACCTTGTCCTCGCCGAGCTTTTCAAGATAGTACATTATGTGACGGACGACGTCCTCCGAGGTGACGGACTCCGCGTCCGCGGCGAGATGGCGGGGGTAGAGACTCACTCCGACGATCCCGCCCGACTCCCTTATGATATCGAGCTCGCCGTCCGTGAGGTTCCTTGTGTGCGGGAACACGGAGTAGGCGTTCGAGTGGGTCGCCGTGACCGGCATTCCGTACGAGGACAGGATGGCGGCGATCTGCGCCGTCGATTTTCTCGACGCGTGGGAGACGTCGACCGGAACGCCGCGCGAGGCGAGGGCCGTGACTACGTCCTTTCCGAACGGCGTCAGCCCTTCGTCCGTGTCGTGGGCGCCTCCGATGCACGTCGATCCTCCCCACAGCGGGGTGACGAGCCCGACGCCCGCCCGAAGGAGCGCGTCGAGCCTTCCCGCGTCGCCTCCGAGGATCCTTGCGTCCTCGACGGTCAGGGTGAAGTTCGCGGTCAGCGGGTCGCCCGTCGCGCCGACGGTGAATCCGATCTCCTCGGCTCCGCGGCGGAACGCGTCGGCGGTGCGGAAAAAGCACGCGAAGCCGTCCTCGTCGCTCATCCTCTCCGGGACGCAGAACGCGGCGAGCTGACGGTATTCCGTGACGTCCTTCAGCTTATCCTTCGTAATGTGGAGCTCTCCCGAGCGAAGGCTCCCGCCGCCGAGATAATACCTGAGCGGCGTGTCGCAGTGTAAATCGAATAGTTTCATAATTCAATATCGCCGCGGGTGTACCGCGTTCGGAAAATGGCGGATCTCGAGGGCGCGGAAGCCGTCGCTCGACGGGTCGGCGTAGACCTCGACGATATCGATGCGCGGCTGAAGCCCCTCGCACTCCTTTTTGTGGCTGTACATATATCCTCTGACGGCGTAAAGAAGGTTATCCCTCTTCCTCGCGTTGACGGCGTCGCCGGGTCTGCCGTACGGGCTGTCCGAATCCGGCGTCTGCGTCCTCGTCTTGACCTCGACGAAAAGGATCATTCCCTGACCGACGGCTATGAGGTCGATCTCCTTCCTCCCGACGAAAACGTTCCTCGCCGTCGTCCGGAATCCCTTTTTGAGGAGATACCGCGCCGCCGCCGCCTCGCCCTCTTTTCCGAAATCGCGGGAGCTTGTTCCTCCGTGATCCCTCATTTTGAGGAAACTCCCGCGGCGCGCGCCGCCTCCTCGAGCTTTTCGCGGTCGCGTTCGAGAAACGAGAGGAACGATCTTCTGTGAACGGGAGACGGGCCGTTGACGAAGACGGCGAGCTTGTGCTCCGGCGTCGGGTAACCCATGTGGCGGGCGAATCCGTACGCCGGATACTCGGCGTCGAGCTTTTTCATTATGCGGTCTCTCGTCACTTTTGCGAGGACCGACGCCGCGGCGATCGACTGCGACTTTCCGTCGCCCTTGACGACCGCCTCCGCGGGGACGTCGAATCCCTTTTTTTGATTGCCGTCGATGAGGAGAAAGGCGGGATCGGCGCCGGTCGCCGCGACCGCCCGCCTCATCGCGAGCAGGGACGCCTCGAGGATGTTGATCCGGTCGATCTCGCCCTCGTCCGCGAGGCCGACGCCCCAGAAGAGAGCGGTTTTCGTTATAACGTCGTAAAGCGCCTCGCGCTTTTTTTCGGTGAGCTTTTTTGAGTCGTCGAGCCCTTCGATCACGGCGTCCTCCGGCAGGATGCACGCTCCGGCGACGACGGGTCCCGCGAGAGGCCCGCGTCCCGCCTCGTCGACGCCGCAGACGAGTCCGTACCGCTTCTGATATTTCAGGTCGAACGTAAGGTCGAGCATCTTATTCCTCCGGGGTCTCGAGCGAGATCCGACCGAGCTTTCCTCCGCGGAATTCGTCGAGAATGATGTTTGCGGCGCGCTCCGTGTCGAGCTCGCCGCCGGAGATCAGGAAACCCCTCTTTTTCGCGACGGCGCGGAGCAGGTCGTGCGGTCCGAGCCCTTCGAGCGATCCGGGATCGAGCTTGTATCTCGCCGTAAAAAGAGCGGGATAAAGGGAAAAAAGGCGGACGCAAAGCTCGCCCGCGAGCATCTCCGTGTCGAGGATCGCGTCGCGGATCGCCCCGGTGAACGCGAGGTTCCGCCCCGTTTCGGGGTCCTCGAACTTCGGCCAGAGGACGCCCGGCATATCGAGCAGGTCGATCCCGCCCGACGCGGCGACCCACTGCTTTGAGAGCGTGACGCCCGGGCGGTCCTCGACGCGCGCTTTTTTCGCGCCCGAGAGGCGGTTGACGAGGGACGATTTGCCGACGTTCGGGATGCCGAGGATCATAGCGCGGATCTTTCTTCCGCTCATCCCTTTTTCGCTGAATTTTTCGAGCTTTTCACGCAGGATCGAGGCGCACGCCTGACCGATCTTTCCGACGCCGTCGCCGGTGATGCAGTCGATGGCGACGGCGTGCGCTCCGTCCCTCTTATACCGGGCGATCCAGCTTTTCGTGACCTCCGGGTCGGCGAGAGACGATTTGTTGAGCAGGGTGAGCGTCGGGCGCGTCGCGGTGAGACGCTCGATCTCGGGGTTTTTTGAGCTCCTCGGGATACGGGCGTCGAGAAGCTCGAGGACGATATCGCAGAACGAGATGTTTTCCGATATCATCCTCCGCGTTTTCGCCATGTGCCCCGGAAACCAGTTTATGTTTTCGGATACGTTGTCGTTCATACCGTTTATTTACCGGAGAAAGGATTCTTGAAGGCGGAGAGCTTGTTGAACGGCCAGACGCGGGCGTAGACCTTCCCGACGATACAGCGCTCGTCGATCAGACCTATCCCCTGAAGGCGGCTGTCCGCGGAGTTGTTCCTGTTGTCGCCCATGACGAAGACGTGACCGGGCGTCACGGTGACGGAGGCGACTCCGTCCTTTACCGTCATATGAGATCCGAAATAGTAGATCGGATCGGTCGTCAGGTTGCGGTACGTCTCGTTGATCGGTTCGCCGTCGACGGTGACGTCGCCGGTCTTGACGTCGATCCCGACCGTCTGTCCCTCCGTGGCGATCACGCGCTTGACGAGCGGCTTTCTGTATCTCTCGGCGGCGACGGGGCTCTGGAAGACGATGATATCGCCGCGCGTCGGGGTGTAGAAGAGATCGGACACGACGAGATATTCGCCCGTGTGGAGCGTGTTTTCCATCGACGGACCGTCGACGATGTTGAGGCGCAGGACAAAAGAGAAGCAGAGAATGACGATGACCGTAATGGCGCCCATCATCTCGCAGAGATCATAGAGAAATCCCGCGAATTTCATTCCGGCGGAGGGTCCTCCCTCCGGCTGCGCTTCCGCGGCTTCGGTCGGCTCGGTTTTTTCGATTTCTTCGTTCATTTTCACTCTCCGGTTTCCTTTGTTTTGTTATCAAAAGTATTTAACTTTATTATTATACCATGTAAATCGCGCCGGTACAACCGTTTTTTTGCGCGCGGGTCTTCACATCGTCCGCGTTCCGATGTTATAATAGGGTTAAATAAAGAAACGGAGGATATGGGATGGCGGTTCTTCTTTACCCGAAAAACGGAGAGGAGTTTTCGGTGACGACCGATTTCGCGGCGCGCTTTGCCGACGACGTCCGGAGGAGCCGGGACGAAAAAACGGTTCAGAGCTGGAAAATGCCGGACGGATACGATGAGAGGACGGCGACCTATCCCGCGTCCGTCCGCCTTTCGTGGATCGGCGGCGCCGACGAGAACCTCTCTCTGTCGGAGGACGCCGGATTTTGGCGTCCCGCGCGTGTGACCGTCGTCGGCACGGAGGAAAAGGACGGCGTCGTCACCGCCGAGATCACCAATCTTTTGCTCGGGGCCGAGTATTTCTGGCGCGTCGGCGGCGGAGGAGAAGTCCGTTCGTTCCGCACGTCCCCCCGCGGCATACGCTTTCTCCGGATCGACAGAATCAACAACGTGCGCGATCCGGGCGGAAAGAAAACGGCCGACGGGCGCGTCGTGAAGCAGGGAATGATAATCCGCGGGATACAGCTCGAGCACCAAGGGGACGAGGCAGAGGAGCTCTTGCCGGCAGGCGTCGGGGCGATGCGCGGCGTCGTCGGCGTCAGGACGGAGATCGACCTGCGCGAGGGCGGGGCGGAACCGCACGCGAGGCATCTTCTCGGCGAGGACGTCGGGTACAGGGTCATCCCTTTTTACGATTTTTACGATGTGATATCCGACGAGGGCGAGACGGCGCTCCGCGATCTGTTCGACGCGCTTTCCGACCCCGGCGTATACCCCGTTTACATACACTGCGCGGCGGGCGCGGACAGGACCGGCGCGGCGATCGGATATATCCTCGCGGCGCTCGGCGTCTCCGAGGAGGAGATCTACACGGATTTCGCCGTCACCGCGTTTTCGCTGATCCCCGACGAGCGGATCGACTGGGTCGGGCCTTCTCTTTACCTCAAAAACGACGCCGTCCTGAGGGACCGCTTCGGGCTGTCCGCCGATCACCCGGAGCTGATGAGAGCTCATCTGAGATCGATCGGGATCGGGGACGACCGCATGGCCGCGCTCCGCGATCTTCTTACGGAATAAAAAAATTTGCGACGGGGGTTGCAAACGGCGGAAAAATGTGTTATACTTCATATCCGTACGATATTTTCGTCCCGTGTGCCTCTCAGCACGGAGACGGGGAACCGCGCAAAGCGCGGGATATAAAGCGGTCGTTCCGCTTGAAGCTACAAATTTGAAAGAAAGGTAGAAAAGATGCCTAACATCAAATCAGCCAAGAAGCGCGTTAAGGTGACCGAGGCCAAGACCCTCCAGAACAAGATGTTCAAGAACCGCATGCGTACTGTGATCAAAAAGTACAAAGCGGCTGTCGAGGCAGGAAACAAGGAAGAGGCGACCGGACTTTACAAGGAAGTCGTCAAGATCCTTGACCAGGCGGCTGCGCGCGGCGTCATCCACAAGAACAACGCCGCCCACAAGAAGAGCCAGTTCACACTTAAGCTCAACCGCATGTAATCAGAACAGAATAAAAAGTCCGCTGTTTTGCTCCGACAGCGGACTTTTTATTTTCCGAAGGGGATCCTCTCCGATCCGAACCCGTCGGCGCCCGTCCCGACCGAAAAGACGCGTTCGGGAAGGTCCCCGTACCCCGGCGCGGCGAAGACCGGAGCGTCGCCCGGAAGCTCCGGCAGAACGCGCGGATTCGGGTGCGACCCGACCGTGACGGACGCCGCTTTTTCAACGGCGGAGAGCTCTTCCTCCGTCCGATCCGCGACCGAAGACCCGAGATAGACCGCGGGGGACGATCCGGGATCGAGCGAGAACGACACGACGCGGTGCGTCGAACGCCCCGATTTTACGGCGTCGAGCGGGACGACGGAGACTCCGCGGAGGATCTTTGCGCCCTCTTTCCCGTAGACGACGCATTCGACGCCGCGCGAACGGCAGACGTCGGCGACCGTCTCCGCGGCGTCCCGTTCGTCGTCGGTCACGCCCTCGGGGATCATGACCCGCCGCACCGTCACGAGGCCGGTCAGCTTGTATACGGCGGACGCGTGCTTCATATGGCAGTGGGTCAGAACGTACGTCCCGATCTCGGTCGCTCCGCCCTTTTTGCCCTCGAAGAGGAGGCGGCGCAGAAAGGCGTTCGAGCCGGAGGACACGTCGACCAGAGCGTATTCGTTTCCCGACCGGACAGCGAAGCCGTCCGATTTCTTTCCGGTCACGAAAACGGCGTCCGACGAGAACGATCTTATGATCGACGTCACCGCGACGGCGGCGACGAGACAGAGCGCCGACGCCGGCGCGGCCGCCCTCAGCCGTCTCCGCTTATCGCTTATGAAAGGAAGGGCGAGCGCGGAGATGAAAAGGACAATGATTATCGCTCCGGTGACGGGACCGCGTACGGACCGGACTATCCCGCGCGCCCCGGAGAAAAACGAGGCGGACGACGAGATCCCACGTGCGAAAGAGTTCATGAAGGAAGTGAAGAACGAGGGGACGATCCCCGCCGACAAGAGGACGGCGAAGACGACCGTCGCCCAAAGATAGACCGTTATGACCGGAATGCCGATGAGGTTGGAGAGGGGAGAGACGACGGACGCCTCGCCGAAGACGAGCCACGTCACGGGAAGCGTACACGCGGTTATATAAAGGGTCAGCTTGACCGACGAGACGGCGTACCGGAGAAGACGGGCGGGGAGCGAACGCGCGGCGGGCGTCTCTTTTTTTCTCACCGACGGCGCGACGCACGCGAAGGCCGACAGAAGGGAGAGCCAGAGGGCGGCGTCGACGACCGCGAACGGATCGGCGATTACGATGAGCGCCCCGGCGACCCCGAGCGAGGTCAGCGGATCGCGCCTTTTGCCCGCCGCGTCCGCAACGGTCCCGATGACGTGCATGACCGACGCTCTGACGATCGACGCGGTGAAGCCCGCGAGCGCGGCGAAAGCGGCGATGAAGACGACGGTGACGATCGCTCCCGGTATCCTTCTCACCCGGAACGCCCCGAGCGCTTTACCGACCATGAAAAGAATGACGGACAGGTGCAGTCCGCTGATCGCGAGAAGATGAGAGACGCCGAGACGGGCGAAATCCTTCTTTATCGCCGGGTCGAGGTCTCCCCGCTCGCCGATGAGCAGAGCGGACGAGAGACCCGCCGCCGGAGAGGACAGCGTCGACGAAAAACGGGAGCGGATATTGCCGCGGACGGATGAGATCGCCGCGCGGAGCGAGAAAGAGCCGTCGTGATGAGAGAAAACGAGGCCCGAATCCTCCGCCTCCATAAAAACGAGGTCGGGAAGCTCGGCGCTCCTTTCGTCGTACGCTCCCTCGTCGAGAAGGCGGGAGAGGACGACGTCGCCGGTCAGCACGTCTCCGGGAAGATAGCATCCCTCGCGGGTCGTGAGAACGACGGAGAAGCGGTCGCCCGTTTCGTCCGCGGTGAGCCTCGCTCTGTAAACGCCGAAATTCTCGGACGAATAGCGTTCCTCCTCGATCTTTACCGTGCAGGCGACGGTCGAACAGTCGTATTTTTCGGCCCGGGCGAGCGCGACGTTGAAGGAGACGAACGAGAGCGCGGAAGAGAGCGCGACCGCGGCGGACAGAATGAGCGCGGAAACAAACCGTCTGTCTTTCTTCTTCGCAAAAAGGACCGCGGAAGCGACGCCCGACGCGAAAAAGAGAGACGACAGGATCAGCTTGAGGATCGCGGGCGCGCCCGATACGGCGGCCGACGCGACGAGAAACAGCGCGCAAAACGAGAACAGGGGCCGCGCCCGGAGATGTTCCATATCCGCCCCCCCGACGGTAATTTGTTATATGAGAAGATTTTACCACCGGGCGGCCTTCGGGTCAATACTCCGCGAGAAGATCGGATATTACGTCGGGGAGCGTCGTCGGCGTCACCGCTCCGTCCGCGGCGAGGCGGAACAGTCTCTCCGCCTCCGACCTGTTTCTCGAAACGTCGGCGACGACGCACCGCTCGCGCTTTCCGGTCGCCCTGTCTTTGAGCTCGACTCCGATCGAATACGCCGCGCCGAAGACGCTCCGCGGCTCAAGATCGATCCGGGTCAGGGTGAACGTCAGCTCGAGGCCGTCGACGGTCGAGGTTTCTTTTTTTACCGTTTTCTCTTTCATTTTTTACCAATCCTCTCCGAAAAGGGCGGTGAACACGATTATACCCCATCCCGTCCGCGGGCGGCGCTTTGTCGGAAACACAACGCGGGGGGAAAAGCGGTTTTTCGGCGGAAAAGCGGTCTTTCCGGCACGGACGGGGTCGGAAAAGAGGACTTTTTCAAAAACAAAAACGGAAAATCTGAAAAAGCCGACGGCCCGGAACTCCCCGCCGCGCGGCGATCCCGGGCTCTTGACAAAGGGAAGACGCGGCGGTATAATCGAAAAAAACCGGGAAAGAGGTAAAAAATGAAATATTTTGTTAAAAAGACCGATTCCTTCGACGACGCCGGGATCGGCTCGGTCTCGCTGTCTCCGTGGAATTACCCCGCCGCGCCCGAGACGGTCTTCCGCGTCATCCGCTCGGACGACGCTTTCTCCGTCCTTCTGCGCTGCTATGAAAAAGACCCGGTCGCCCGGATCGAAAAAAAGCACGGGCCGGTCTGCAACGACTCGTGCATGGAGTTTTTCTTCTCGCCGTCGCCCGACTGCTCGAACGGGTATTTCAATTTCGAGGTCAACGCGAATCCGACGTATCTTTTCGATTACGGGCCCGATCCCGGGGACGGGAGGGTCCACATAGATTGGGACGACGGTGATCTCTCCGTCCGCTCGACCCGCGGCGAGGATGAAAAAGGAGCGTTCTGGCAGGTGACCTTCCGTATCCCGTTTGAGCTTATCAGACGCTTCGCGCCCGACGCGGCGCTGTCTGACGGCGACGTCATCAGGGCGAACGTATACAAGTGCGGAAAGACCGATCAGACGGAGCACTACTCCTGCTGGAGCCGCGTCGGAACGGACGGTCCGAACTTCCATACGCCGGAATTCTTCGGCGAATTCGTATTATAAAACGGTCGGGACGCCTCGCGGTCGAGGCGTCCCGGATTTTTTTATTTCATTTCGTCGACGCTTTTTGTCTCGCCGGTGATCGGTATTGTGACGTAACCGTCTTTTATTTCAATACAGGTCATACCGTCGTAACCGATATACAGTTTCCCGGTCGCACGGTCCTTTGTGATAAAAATGAGATACTCGGTATCCGGGGCGTTCAGGACGAAATCAAAACTCCAATCTTTATCCGTCCCTACGCCTACGGAATAATCGGGTTCTCTCTTCGGGACCTGTTTCTCCCACGCTGTCATGTAGAAAACGATTGTTCCGTAATATGAAGCGGTGAAGACGTCGCCGGCGCAGATCTCTCCCGCGGCGTCGAGCGCCTCAAATTCGGCGTCCATGACTTTCCGTCCCATTTCCTCGTCGTTTCTCAGAGAAAGATTTTCAAGGAATCTCGCTCTGATCGTGAAATGATCGAAGCGATCCGAAAAGTCATATTCTGCCGCGTTTACCCAATCGAACGGTTATTTCCGGTCTTCGCCGGCTTCCGGATCGGACTGCGTTTCTGCCGGAGCGGGGCCGAACGAGACGCGGAGCGGATATTCTTCCTCAAGGTAGCAGAGATAGTCTTCAAAATCCGGAAGCGACGCCGTCTCCCCGACGTCCTCAAGGAAGAGATCGTCTTTTCCGAGGTATCCTTCCGGAAGCGATTTCGCATAGTATTCGTAGGAATAAACGGTATTGTCCTCAACTATGAATTTTCCCGTCATTTCACCGGAAACTTCAAATATTTCCTCGTCGTCTCCGAAGTATTTCGTCCCGTCCGGCATGGTCAGATCCTTGATTCCGGAATTTGTGAGAAAGAGGATCACGGTGGTCCCCGATCTGAGCGGCGGCTCGCCCGTCAGGGAGATTTTGAAGTTTCCCTGACCGTAGTGCGTGAGAGTGCTTACCGTCCCGTCTTCCGAATCATATACATCGGAACAAACGGTTACCGTGTCGCCCGCCCTGTACGGGCCGCGCCATGATTTCCGAACGGTGATTTCCGAAAATACGATATGTGACCAAAAACCCTTCTCGGCAAAACGATTTCCGTTGTCGTCCGTCACCGTCCCGAGTATGACGACAGCCGATCGCTCAAACATCTCGGGGAGAGTTTTCGGCATCCATCTGGAGTTAAAGCCCAGAACGTCCGAAACGGTCGCCCTATGTTCGTTCAACAGGCGGATCATATCGTACAGCGCCATGGGATCCGGCTCAAAATGGCTGTAAGGCGTGGAGGTCTGATCGGTTTCCCGGCTTTCGGAGGACGGCGCCGTGTCGCCGGTCTGTTCCGTTCTCAGAGAAACGTCCGGCAGTTTTTGTTTTCCGAAGCTCGACGCGAATATCGACGCCGCGGCGACGGTCGCGACGAGAGCGGCGGCGGGGATGAGGAAGCGAAGCGGAACGCGCTTTTTTTGCGGCTTCGCCGCCCGCTTTCCGATTCCTTCAAACCGATCCTCGCCGATCTTACCGGCTTCAGCGCGAACGGCGGCGGGGTCCTCGCCCTCAAGGAGAAGAAGCTCGCGCGTCGCCTCCTCGACGAGGTCGGCGTCGCCGTCCGGAAGGGCGAGCTCGCGTTCGCGGATCGCGGCGAGCGCCGCCTTCAGCTCCCCGTCGTTTGAGATCGGTCGCTCTTTTTCGTATTCTTCGAGAGCTCTGTCAAGTTTTTCCATCTTTCGATTTACCTCGCTTTTTTCGGTCTCTGCCCTATAAATACCCCGGAAAATCACGAATAGCCGCAGTCCGCTGCTTTTTTGACGGCGTCCCTGATCTCCGCTTCCATTCCGGCGAGCCGTCGGCGGACCGTGGAATAAGGCGTTCCGAGCAGCTCCGATATTTCGGAGAGCTTTTTCTTTTTTTCGTACCGGAGCGAAAAAAGTTCTCTCTTTTCTTCGGGGAGGGCGGATCTCACACGGCTTATCAGTTCCTCCTCCGGGACGTCCGTGCTGAAATATTCGTCGAAGCGGGAAAACGCCGCGTCGTTTTCATAATCGTCCCCGTCGCCGAGCTGTACGGTCTTCCGGTACGCGCGCTCTCTTTTACGCAAGGCCTTCTTTATATAATTGTCCGCGGCGCGGTACAGCCAGAGCTTGACGTTCCCGCCGATCTCAAGGTCGTCCCATCGGCGGTGAAGCGCGAGGAACGCGTTGTCCGCCGCTTCCGCCGACGCGTCGCGGTCGAATGAGAGACGGGTGAGACAGTATTCGAAAATCGGCGCGTAAAAGCGTCTGTACAGTTCTTCAAAACGTCCGGCGTCGAACAAACGGCTCACCTCCTCTTCTCATAAATACCCGGTTTTCCGTCAAATAGCCGGTTTTTCCGAAAAAAAAGGGGTTGTTGCAATTAGATGCAGAATCGTCGTTCTTTGCCCCGTGAGGCGTACTGGCGTACGTCGAGGGGCAAAAACGGCGATAGAAAAAGCACATAAAATGGAAAAATCCGTAGGATTTTCACCTCAAAAAGATGA
>JAFSUU010000016.1 GCA_017445115.1 Clostridia bacterium
GGATCTGGCGCTTATGAAACGTATCGTTGTGGGAACAGCCGCCGAAGGAACGTATAACGAGGCAAACGCTGACGTCAACGGCGACGGAAAATACACAAACAAAGACGTTGCGGCGCTGAAGAAGATTATTGCAAACGGATAAATATTTGAAAATGAAAGGGGGCGCAATCGCGCCCCCTCAGACTGAAGACAAACTTGGTAGAGCAGCAATGACAAGGCGTTTTATCACGCAAGCATAACATCATAAAACGATATCATTTCGCCGAAAAACAAAGAGGCGGTGGGATGCGGAAAATCCGCCACCCACCGCCGTCATTGCCTTTCGGCGATCTCACCGCTTGACGTATTCATATACGCCTGACGCGGCGAGATCACCAAATCTACCGGCGTTTCTCTTCGTCTGGGTCAGAGTGAAGACTTTGTCTTCACTCTGACACGGGGCAGTCAAGCTGCCCCGTGTATTTCGTTTATTGACGTTTTTTCGGCTGCAGCAATGCAAATAAAATAAGTGAAAGTGAAAACATCAGCGCGGATGCGATGAAATAGAATTTTGTAAGGGGGCTCGTCGTTCCGTAAATATCGATGACTCCTTTGAAGATCATGCCGAGCGTCAGCGAGGCGACGCCGACTCTGTAAATGCTCCTCGCCCTTTGCGGAATACCCGCGCCGATCCCGATAAACGTTATGACTCCCGACGGTATCGCACCGAGGATCAGAGTCGGAGCAAATGCAAAGATCATAAAGAGCGAGTACACTCCGTGACCGAACATTTCATATACCGCGCCGAATACGGCGGTAAATGCCGATATGATCAAATAGTTTCTCATTATTTTCAAATTATGCTTTTTCATATCAACCGACATATATAATGTCGCTCACACTCCTTTCGTTTATACTGTGTCCGTTTGTTGTCGGATTGTTCAGGACCTCTCCCAAAAAGTACATAGTTGACGATCCGCCGCCGTCGAGATTGTAGCAGACCTCGGCGCCGAGACTCTTTGAAAACTCGGCAAGCTCAAGTAGAGAAAGTCCCTCGCTCTCATTCGTTCTGCCGTCGGAGACGATAAAGAGATAGTGCCCCTCGTCGACTATTGCAATTGCGGTTCTCGGATTGGACGCCATCGCCTTGCCGACCTCCTCTCCGGCTGAAACGGCGACCTCGCCGTCAACTACCAGCGCGGGACCGAACGAGAACACCTGCACCGCTCCTTCATCAAGCAACTCCTCCGCCGTGATCTCATTCTCGTCAATGATCCCGAATGAACCGTCAGACCAGATAACAAGATCCTCAGATCCTGCGGAAACGCTTCTGTACAGAACGCCGTTTCTGATAACGTAGCCCGAATTGCGTGATCCGTAAAAATCGCCGTTGATCGCGATTATAGCTCCGTTGTCGGAAGCGATCGACGAGGTCTCGTCTTTCACGTTTCTTCCGAAAACGTTGTTCGCAAATGCCGTAAACAGATATTCGGGAGAAGAAATGTAAACGTCGGCAACGTAGATCGTGGTATCATACGCTCTGTACTCGTTTACAGTGATATCGACCTCTCCGTCGGAATAGGTGTCGTCTGTGATAACGATATCACAAGGCGCGGCATCCGTCTCTTCATCCTGTGACTCCGTCTCTTCAATGGCAGCAAGTGCAGTCTCAAGTCTCGTGCTTTTATTCGCCTCTACCGTTACCATCCGGCGCTCGATAACAAAGGTGTCAAGGAGAGCGTAAACCGTAAACGCTGTCAGCACAAAAGCGGAAATGAAACCGAACAGGTACTTTTCAGGAAAAAACTTCTTATTCATATCGAACGCCTCCTTTCTTCTTTGTCATAATTATATTCGGGGTTCCTTAAACTTATATTGAATGAAAGTGACGGTTTGATGAAGTTCTCCTGAAGAAATATTTTTCTGAATTGCAATAAAAAAACACATCAGCTCTTGCATTTTTGAAACCGATGTGATACAATATCATTTGCGCAGGCGTAGTTTAGTGGCAGAACTTCAGCTTCCCAAGCTGATAGTGCGGGTTCGATTCCCGTCGCCTGCTCCATGAAAAACGTCTTATTTGTCTGCCAAATAAGACGTTTTTCAGTCCAAGCCGACGGAACGGAGGCTTGGCATGTAATCAACGCGCTTGCGCGTTGAATGTAATCGCGCTCGTACGAGCGCGTATGTAATCACGGCTTCGCCGTGTATGGCATCACGCGCGCACGCGTGCATTTCCTTCCGTTCCGTGTCGGCTTGATTACATGCAACACTTCGTGTTGATTACATACA
>JAFSUU010000017.1 GCA_017445115.1 Clostridia bacterium
AAGGATATGGGTTACGAGCGAGTGGAATTGATAGACGCAACGAACGGACTGTTTATGACAAAACGGGAAGCGACGTGGATGGAATTGTCCGGCTCTGCGCTTCTTGTGGGCAGAAAGTGAGGCACAGATGGGACTTTTCAAGGATTACGTGAATCAGACCAGAAAACCGGAGGGCTTTCTCGGAAAATTGATGGTGTTCGGCATGAACGGCGGCCACGCGAAGCTGGCGGATTGGGGCATGTCGCATCTGGAAAATATCACGCCAACATCCATTGCGGAGCTTGGCTGCGGCGGCGGCAGGAACGCCGCGGAACTGATGAAGCGCTATCCTGCGGCAAAACTTACGGCGCTGGATTATTCGGAAACCTCGGTGCAGAAGGCGAGGGCGACGAATCAAAAGGCGATCGCCGCGGGACGGTGTACCGTCCTGCGGGAGAACGTGGCGTCTTTGCCCTTTGATGGTGGCTCCTTCGACCTTGCCACGGCCTTTGAAACCGTGTATTTCTGGCCGGGGCTTGAAACCTGCTTTGCCGAGGTGTGCAGGGTGCTGAAGCCCGGCGGCACGTTCCTGATCTGCAACGAATCCGACGGCAGGGATGAAACGGGATTGAAATTTGAAACCATTATCGACGGCATGAAATGCTACACCGCCGAAGAGCTCACGACTGCGCTGAAAGCGGCGGGCTTTTCCGAAGTCCGGACCGACCGCCACCCGAACAGGCCGTGGCTCGCAGTAGTAGCAGGAAAGTGAGGATATTATGTTGTTGACCGTCTTTTTGGCGATTGTGTTTTGCGCGGCCATATCGCTTATGCTGTTGTCAGCCGTGGCTTTTATTCAGAAGAAGGAATTCTTTTCATCGGCCACCAAAGAGGTGCGGGAGGTGATTCAACCCCGAGAACATGAATTGTTCAACGGGGCCAGGATCATCGGATGGACGCTGATGATCTTTGCCTTTCTCATGATTCTGGGAGTCGGTGCGATCTCCATCTGGGACGGCTTCAGAAGCGGGTTTACCTTCTGGCAGTTTTTTCTGCGGTTTGTACTGATCTTTACCATATATAAACTTTACGACATGATTTGCTTTGATTATTTCCTGCTGATGAAGCTGCACTTTTTTCAGTATTATTATCCGGAAACGGCGGACGCCCTTGCCGGAAGGAAGTACGGCTTCAATATCAAAAGTCAGATTCTCAAGCTCCTGGTCATATTCCCGGCGGTTTCCGCGCTGGCGGCGTGGATCTGCTCGCTGTTCTGATATTTCGCCGCAATCGCGGAACAGGTGAGAAAAGCGTGCCGAGTAATATCAGTAAATCGTTACATCGCAGATTGTTGCCGAACAGACAACGATCTGTGGCCACCATTATAAAAGCAGTTGACAAACGGGCGATTATCTGCTATAGTGTTTTATGGTTAGCGTTTGCTAACACCTGCAGTCTCATTGATGCACGGTTATATTTTTTTGAAACTAAGTTAGCAGATGCTAACTATTAAAAGAGGGAAGAAATGTCAGAAGAAGTATTGATCCGGCACTGCTCGCCGACGCTGGCGGGGATGAAAACAGGAAACATGTTTACGGCTTCCTATGCAAATGAAAAGGAACTCCGGCAGGATCTGCGCACGTTCAACCGCCGGTTGGCGTCCAAAGGAGTGCGTATCGTTCCGCTGCGGTGCAAAGAAAACCGTGCGCTCCTTTATCTGTATCGTCCGAAAAAGCTGGCGGACGATCTGAAACACAGTGAGGCGAAAGATATTCTGGAAGAAAACGGTTATCCGGAAAGTCCCGGAATGTGCGTTTCATATCTCCGCAGCAGACTGATGAAAAACGGGGGATTTCCGCATGAGGTCGGATTGTTTCTTGGCTACCCGTCGGAGGACGTTTCGGGATTTATCAAAAACGGTGCGCAGTCTTTTAAATGCGTCGGCTGCTGGAAGGTCTACGGCGACGAGGCAAAAGCGAAGTGTACATTCGCAAAATACAATAAGTGTACGGCGGTTTACTGCGCGCAGTGGGCTGCGGGAAAGAGCATGGAACGGCTTACGGTAGCCGTTTGAGATACAAAGCGATGAAAGAAGGTTCACGATGAAAGACAAGAAACAAAACGAAATCGTTGTGCTGCTCAGGTTTGCAGGAAAATACAAAGTTCTGACGTTTCTGGGTATGTTCCTCTCTGCTGTCGCCATGATTATGGGCATGGCGCCCTATCTCTGCATCTGGTTGGCCGCGCGGGACCTGATCGCGGTTGCGCCGGACTGGACGCAGGCGACCGGGATCGCAAAATACGGCTGGATGGCGTTCGGCTTTGCCTTCGGCGGCATCATCGTATATTTCGCCGCGCTGATGTGTACGCACCTTGCGGCGTTCCGTACCGCCGCAAATATCCGAAAGCAGGGCGTCGCGCACATGATGAAAACGCCGCTCGGCTTCTTTGACAACAACGCCTCGGGACTGCTCCGCAACCGTCTGGACGGCGGCGCAGGAGAGACCGAAACGCTGCT
>JAFSUU010000018.1 GCA_017445115.1 Clostridia bacterium
ATGCCAATGGCGGACGAAACGGCGTCTGCAAGCTTTTTTGTGTTGCCTTTCTTTGATCTCGTAAAATATCTGATAGCGACGTTCATTGGTTTTGCTCCTTTTCTTTTTCTTCATCAATTATTTTATACAGTACTCGATACAGTTCCAAAGCTTCTTCCGGAGTCAAATGAAATTCCCGTGCTATGCACTCCGGCACGCCAAGCGCGTTATCTTGAAGTTTTTCTCCTTCTTCCGTAAGCGTGATAACGAGATTGCGCTCGTCGCCTTTGTCCTTAATTTTTTTAATATATTCCTTGTCTTCAAGTTTCTTTAGCAAGGGCGTCACCGTATTGGATTTAAGACACAGCGCCTTGCAAAGGAATTTTTCGTTTACCTGCTTCTCCTCCCAGAGTACCATCATCACGATGTACTGCGTATAGGTTAGGTCGAGTTTGTCGAGCAGTGGTTTATATTTTCTCGTAATTAGATTGGATACCGCGTAAAGCGGGAAACAAAGTTGGTTTTTCAACCTTAAAGCTGCGTATTTGTCTTCCATAGCGTTCACCTCACATTATATCGCACGCGACTTAATTGGCTATATTATATCGCGTGCGATATAATTTGTCAAGAGGATATCATGAAAAATCCGATTTTTACTTGAATTCCACGTAAAAAAGCCCCGCAAATCACTGTGTGCGAACGGTTTGCGGGGGTTGCCTTATCTCACATATTCTTTTTTGATTCTGACACCGCATCCGAACTCTACCTCTATGCCGGTGTCACACTCTTTCCGTTTTTTGTGTATTAGCCATGATGTACTCTCCTTATGCTGCTTTCAGCAGAATTCTCGACATTGCCAGTATTTCTTCTGCAAGGATCGGTGCTGTAAATCAAGTGTTGGACGCGACAAAATTGTCCGTTTCATACACCTTTTCACGTGTTTCGGGGTTCAAATCCTTCCAACCCGTCTTTTTTTGGTGTTCTTTGCGGAGCAAAGAAACGCAAAAAGTACACCAGCATTTTCGACCGTTTTCCCGTCCTGATAACAAAAAAAACGGGCTTCCGGACGGTTGATCGACCGCCTGAAAGCCCGAAATTGCCTGATTTCGCCTTATTTTTGCCCAAAAGAAAAAATCCCTTTTGCCTTGGTAGACAAAAGAGGGTTCTTTTTTGTCTAAGAACCACTAAAAGGTACAAAACTGAGCTAAGAACACCAAAAAGTACACCAGTGGGGCTTTACTATATGGCGTCATTTGGCAAAAGCAACCTCATCGTCAATTATTCGAAGTGCCCGTTGTTCCAACTCATATGCTTCGCAGCGCTTTTCATTTGCTGCAAGCGTAAACTATTCTTTTGAAACCGGTATTTGTTTATTTGCTGAGCGATTCGATTATCTCACCGATATCCCCGTTGATACAAATTGCTTTCTTCTCGATCTGCATCGGACAGTACGCTTCTCCGTAGTTCAGACAAGCGTAAACGGCTTTTTCGTTTGCGTCCGTCATATGCCAGAACGGGTATTTGACGATCATCGGCGTATTCGCTCCAACGCCGAGTTCGAGATACAGAACGTGCAGATTTTCGTGACGGCGGATATAATCTGAATACGAGCTCGCTGCTTTGTGCCAGCCCGCATCCTCGACGAAGGTATCGTCCGAACGGAGATTCATCGTCACCGCTTTTCCGTCAGGGGACTTTGGGATCAGTTCGGCAGGGATGCGCATCTTGATCGCCTTGTCCTCCGGCACCTGAAAAACGCCGGCATCATCCTTGATGAAGCCCTGCGCATCCATAGCCTTCATCGTCCATTCCTCGTTGTCGTATGTTTCGGGGACAGAGCCGCCGGCGATCTGAAAGAGTCCGTAATCGCCCTGCGTGTAGAACAGGCGCTTTTTATCGAATCCGGCGCGCTGGAACTGATGGTCGACGTTGGTCGTGATAACGAAATAGTCCTTGCCGTCGAGCAGCTTCAGAAGCTTGGGATAGACCGGTTTCGGCGCGTCGATATAGCGGTTGTAATAGATGTGCCTTGCCCACCACGCCCACAACGTTTCCTCATCGGGAAACGGATAGAAACCGCCGGAGTAGATGTCTTTGATGTTATACTTTTTCGCAAAATCGAAGAAATACCGCTCAAACCGCTCGCCGCTGTAGGTCAGCCCCGCCGAAGCGGATAGTCCCGCGCCGGCGCCCACAAGGATCGCGTCTGCGGTTTCAATTTCGCGTTTCAGCCGGTCTATCTGTTCCCCGCGCGTTCCGACGCCATGCGACAGTTGAAGGTCAAATCCGCGGATCGCGATCAGCGCTTTTTGTATGGTTGCAAGATAGCCGTCTTGCTCAGTGTAAAAGTTCCTCATAATACGCTTTGTCCTCGTCCTTGAACACGTTGAAGATCACGCGGTCGATCTTGCCGCCGTGTTCCGATAACCATTTTTCAACCGTTTCAACTGCGATTTCCGCCGCTCTTTTATTCGGGAAGCGGAATACGCCCGTCGAAATACAACAGAACGCGACCGAGCGAAGTCCGTTCTCCGCACAAAGATCGAGCGTGTTTTGGTAGCAGTCGGCAAGGTCGTTTTCAAGCGCGGGTGTAAGTCTTCCTTGCACGATCGGTCCGACGACGTGAACGACCTTTTTCGTCGGAAGATTGTATGCGTCGGTCAGCATCGGAACTGCTGTCGGCTGTTCATAGTCAGCGCCGTATTTTTTCCGAAGCTCGCTCATCTGCCGCGCACATTCCGCGCGGAGCTGAACACCCGCAAATGTATGAATGCAGTTGTCGATACAGGTGTGCATCGGAACGAAACAGCCGAGCATCTGCGAGTTTGCCGCGTTGACTATGGCGTCAACGGCAAGACGCGTGATATCGCCCTGCCAGATCGACAGTCCGTCGCGGATGACCGGGATATCCGAAAGCGTGACGATACCGTTTTCACGGATCCGCTCACGCAGGTATTCGTCCTGTATGGCGAGGGCGGAATCATCCAGCTTTTTCGGCATACGAATGTTCATAAGAGATCGAAGGATTCGACGCTTGCCGCTTTCGTCGGTCGGTGTCTGGATATTTTGATACTGTTCGGAATCTGCCTTGAAGGTTTCCACAAGGAAGTCCAGCCGCTCCGTTTGTGTCATTTTTTCGCTCATCGTTACCTCTTTTCCACCGCGCCGGTCGGACACGCCTCAAAACAGTTTCCGCAGTGCAGACAATGCTCCTGTTCGATCACATGAGGTATGCCGTCCGTATTGATACAGTTCTGCGGGCAGACCTCCGCACAGCTTCCGCATCCGACGCAGGCGTCGGTGATGAAGTAGCCCTCCGCTTTCTTCTCCGCGCCCCCGAAGGTGAAGGTGGCACGCTCGATCGGCTTTTTCGAGAGATCGAACCATTCGCCGATTCCTTCGTAAATCTGAAAGACGGTCAGAGCTTTCATGGAGTCCTCCGTCGGATAAATCTCCTTCATGTATGGATTCTTCGCAAACAGCACCGATATTCTTTCAAATCCGAGTTCCAGTACTTTGCCCCGGATCGACACCGCTACGCTGCTCATCGTATCCTTGCCTTTCATAGCAGTCAGCGCAAGAAAA
>JAFSUU010000019.1 GCA_017445115.1 Clostridia bacterium
CGCTTCACGGAGGAGACAAACTTGTATACGATTACGAGATAGGCGGAAAGAAATATCTTGAGGGTGACGTGTATAAAGCGACGTCTGACTTCACGGTGAACAGAAGCGAAGGAAAACCGTGGGACGCGATGAGGCTTGCCCGGATAGTTGCAGAAGTTTATGATGAAGATCTGACGGAAGGTGAAAAAGAAGCGTTGTCTTCGACTGCGCTGAAGAGCGAAACGGTCCTTCTCAGAAAACCGACGAACGATGACGGACTCGTGACGATAACGGCGCTTGAAGACGGGAAATATGAAGTTGAGGTATCGGATTATCCTTCGGGGATCGAAGGCATAACGTGGACTCCTTCTTCGGGCAAGGCGGTTAACGGCACGGAGACAGTCGCAGAGTTCACGTTCAGCGAAGGCAAGGCGGAATTCACAACGGCTGAGTTTGAGAGAGTCGAGATCGAATACGGCATGACTCTCACGAACATTTCCGACGATGAGATACTTGAAGTGCTGAACATCCCCGGAATCCTCGCCGGGGAAGCCGCCGATCAGATTGAGAATTTAGGCTTTCTTGACAAAAACTACGACAGGCTCGGAGAGTTTGATAAAAAGACGTTAAAAGCGATCGAAATTGCCGTCAAAGGCAGCGATATGTCGGAAGAATCAAAAGCGGCAGTAGGGACGATAATCAAAGGCTGCGTTGAAGAGGAAACCGCAACGCTGTACATATACGGCTACCTCACCGATTACAGGTCGGAAGGTCTTGCGTACTATTATCGCGATAAGAACTACGCTAAGATGATCAATCAGGTCAATATACTTAAAGACAACTTCAGAATAGTGTACGAAGATCCCGAGTTCTATAATTTGCTCGTGACAGTTGAATATGAAGACTATTACAACGATATCGGCGATCTTCTCGAAGAACTCGACGCGGTCGCTCTGACAGAGCCTGACGCGCTGATCGACACTTTGAGCGCTGAACTCGGAGAACTTGTTTCGGCGATCGAAAAAGTTATAGATTCCGAAAGGGCGTTTGACAGCGCGGAGCGCAAGCTGACGCTGAACGCTGTCGTATCAGCTGATGAGATAGATCATCCGGCACAGTATATCAAAGGCGACGCGACGGGAGACGGATACGTCACGATGTCTGACGTTCTGATGATCAGAAAGTATATCGCGGGCATTATCGACCTGACGGACGAACAGTTTATGAGGGCAGACGTCACCGGCGACGGATATATCACGATGTCCGACGTTCTCAGAGTAAGAAAGATCATCGCAGGAATAGATTGAGTCACATATTAACAATAAAAGGTCCCCGAAGCGAACCGCTTCGGGGACCTTTTTCATTTCGGTTATTCAATTATGAACCTGTCTGAACCGCGTTGATAGCGGCGAACATTGTAGAAATACATTCCGCTATGTTCTGAGAAGCATAATTCAATTTATAAGGCTCTATTTTTATGACTCTGTTTTCTTTCACACAGTCGAGCGTCTTGAGCGTTCTGTCGCGTGTGTAGAGCGAAACGTCGCTTGAAGTGAAGATGAAGGTCGGATTAGCTTCCGCGATCTCTTCGGCTGTAACTTCAAAGTATCCTTCGCGATCTCCGAAAACGTTGTACCCGCCGCTGATGCTGACGATCTCGCTGACGTACGTTCCGTTGCCCACGGTCGAAAAGTTTCCGAGATCGACGAATACGGGATATTTATTTGCGTATTCGTTTGTCGCCGCCTGTGCAAGATTGGTCTGATTTTCTATTGCGTCGGCAAGGCTGTCCTTTTTGGACTCGAGCGCTTTTTCGATTATCTTTATCAGCGTTTTTGTGTCGTTGACCGTCATATCGTCCGGTATCGTGACGCAGGCAACGCTGTCGTCTTTCGGCGTGTAGTTGTAAGACTCTTTGATGAAAACTATTTCAGGGTTTTGCTCGTCGATCTTATCAACCGTTATCACGTTGTTTGATACGATGACGTTCGTTGTATTCTCATCGACCGCTTTTATGTATTTCTGACTTCCGATGCTTCTCAAAATCAGAGCAGCTTCGGGAGAGAAGCATACGATATTCTGAATACCTTTTTTGACCGTGATCTTGTTTCCGTCGAAATCCTGGAACGTTATCGAATCCGAGCCGGTATTTTCAGACTGATAATCGGGATCGACTGAATATGCCTTGTAGCTTCTTCCGCCGCAGGAAGCGAGAAGCGCACCCAGCATGATGACGAGCGCAAGAAGCAGCGATATTTTTTTCATCGTGATTTCCTTTCATGGCGGCGAGTGCCGCAAAAAATACATACCACGTATATAATATCATATTTTTTATAAAAGGTCAATAGTATAAAACACGTTTTTGATCAGTATGAAGACTTGGCGATAACGCCGAGCTGTTCCGCGCTGAAAGGAAGCGCGCGGCAGTGCTCCCGCGCGGCGGCACATTCGGCGGCAGAACATTCTCTCGCTCCGAATTCCAAGGGCAGAGGAGAGCGTGATCTAAGGCATATATACGTCTTTTCACCGTCATACATAGCCGTAGCGTCATCTCCGTGAGATAAGGATATACCGCGGCAGGCGGAAAGAAAATTCTCGAAATCGGTGAATTCATATATGTATTCCGGCGTGGTGCACGTTGATCCGCTTCGCCTTTCCGGCGTTATATTGTTTTCTTTTTCTTCTTTTGTCATAAATATCGAGAATGATCCTCCCATCTCGAATATCTCACAGTCGAGACGATAGCGTTCGCCGCAGAATCCGACGTTTCGTACCATCGGTATAACTGCGGACAGAAGCTTTTCCGCGCTCGGCGCGGTGAGCCCTGTCAAAAGATATACGTCATCGCTGTCGACCGTCAGTAATATTCTGCTTTCGCAGATAATCAGCGCTTTCATTTGTTAATAGATCCTTGTCCGCGGCGCTGTTTTGCAAACTGCAGCTTATCTGTGCCGCGTTTATATTATAATATGCTTTGTTGATAAAAGAAACGCTGAATTATTGGAATTTTTACCTCAGAAAGTAAAGCGGCGCGGCTTTGCGCCGCGCCGTACCCTTTACAAATTGTCTCTCAGATATTGAAGTTCGCCTTCGGAAAGATATCTCCATTCTCCGCTCGGAAGGTTCCCAAGCTCGATCTCTCCGATACGTACACGGCAAAGGCTCATGACCGTGAGCGAGCACTTTTCGCACATCCTTCTGATCTGCCTGTTCCTGCCTTCTGTAAGTGTGAATTCAAGGGAGGAGTATTCGGCGCCGGCGCGGTCTGTTTTTCCGCGCGAAATAAGTCTCACGCCCACCGGACGGAGCTTGTATCCGTCGAGCTTCATCGGGGCTCTCAAAGCGTCAAGATCGGCGTCGGAGACGTATCCTTTGATCTTGACGGTATAGACTTTTTTTAATTTTCCGGACGGGTGTGTCATTTTGTTTGTGAGTTCGCCGTCGTCGGTAAGTATCAGAAGCCCTTCGGAGAACATATCGAGCCGCCCCACCGGGTAGACTCTCGTTCCGACGTCGCCGATAAGATCGATAACGCTCTCACGCCCTTTTTCGTCTTTTGCGGTCGTGACGTAGCCGAGAGGCTTGTTCAGAACTATGTACGTCTTCTCGCGCGAAACGGAAGACTTGATTTTTTTGCCGTTCAACCGAATGTCGTCGGTCGAAGGATCGGCTTTGTCTCCGAGCTTGGCCGTCATTCCGTTGACTGTGACGTGTCCTTCTTCGATCTCGCGTTCGGCGGCGCGGCGCGACATCACGCCAAAGTCTGTAAATATCTTTTGAAGCCTAATTTTTTCCATATATCAGGTATCTCCGGAGAGTTTGTTGAATCCGTAATCAAGCAGCGCGGTGTGATCGTGCCAGTCGTTGCCGTCGGAAAGCGTGACGCAGATGAGGCGTACGCCGTCTCTTTCAGCTGTGCTGACGAGACATCTGCCGCTCGATCTTGTGTAACCGGTCTTGACGCCGGTGCATCCGTCGTAAGTGAAGAGAAGTCTGTTGTGATTCTTTACGGGCTTTCTTTCGGCGCCGTTTATCGTCACAACGTATTCCTTCGTCCCGGCTATCCCGGCGAAGATCTCGTTTTCCATCGCGTATGACGCAAGACGCGCGAAATCTCTCGCGCTGGTGTAATGATCCGCGTCCGGCAGCCCGTGCGGGTTCGTGAAATGCGTGTCGTTCATTCCGAGCGCTCTCGCTTTTTCGTTCATCAGCGCGGCGAATTCTTTCTCGCTCCACGAAACGTGGACTGCAAGCACCGACGCTGCGTCGTTGGCGGAGCGGAGCATAGCGGCATACAGCATATCTTTCACCGTCGTGACGTCTCCTTCTTTCATATAGAGAGAAGAACCCTCTATGCCGGCAGACGCCGACGTGACAGTTATTTCCTCGTCAAGATCGCAGTTCTCGATCGCGATCAGGCACGTCATGATCTTTGTCGTGCTCGCCATCGGAAGTCGCTCGTCTGCGTTGTGTTCGTACAGAACTTCGCCGTCAGATGTGACGAGAACAGCGGAGCGCGCCGATACCGACGGCGCGTCGGCGGCAAATATCTTTGCTGCAAATATTAGAGCGCATAAAACTGCGGCAAGTATGACACATTTTTTCACGGATGACTCCTGCGTATAATAATAATATCATTAGTATCATTCTACGCGTGGGGTCCGGTCATTCACGACAGTTTTTTGAAATTATAGAATTATTCTTCGGTTTCTTCTTTTTTCTTTTTGCCGAAAGCGGCTTTGATCTTACCGATCAGCTCGGGAGAACGCTCAACGAGACCTACGACGTCACCGATCGGATCGGGAGATCTGTCTTCGCCGACGTTAAGGATCTCAACTTTTCCTTCCTTGTCGATGACGAGGAAGCAGATGGGTGTCATCGTGACGCCGGTTCCGCCGCCTCCGCCGAAATTCTTATCTTTACCCTCTGCTTTGGAGGCGTAGTCCACGCCGCCGGTAACGTAACCGAGCGAGAGCTTTGAAACGGGGATGACGGTCGTGCCCGAAGGCGTATTGATCGGCGCGCCGATGATCGTGTCGGCTCCGGCTATGCTTTTGATGCTGTTCACGGAAGCCTCAATTATTTCAGCCATTCTGTTGTCGTTCATTTTTATGACCTCTCTTTTTGGTTTCTTTGTTGCTTTTTTCTTTCTTTATTTTTATTTTCATAAATCTGACAAGCGTTTTGATCCCGTAGTGTACGGCGTAGATCACGCGTATCCTGAAACGCAGATCAATATCGTATGACGGCTTGTCGGACAGAAAATCCGGTTCGATCGAGACGTTCTTTTCGCTTCCTTTTTCAAGTACTGCGAATCTGTCAATAGTCTCAAAGATCAGCGAAACGCCCGCCTTTGCGCCGGCGCATTGAAGCGCTGTCGACGCCGCGTCCCCCGTAGCTGTTTTAACTTCGAGCTTCGCGCTTCTGAAATGTATCTTTCCGATAAATTTCGGCAGTAGATCCTTGAGTTCCTCCAGAACTTCGAAGATCGCGTCTTTCGTGATCTTCGTTTTTTCTTTTGGCTTTTCTTCTTCCTTAATTTCAGCCTCCGGCGCTTCTTTCTTTTTCTTCGGCTTTTTAATTCTTTTCTTCTTGCCGGGATTGAACTTCAGTATTCCGTATGTGACGGAAACGGTGAAATCGTCCCTGTATTTGATTATGATACCCGCGTACCGTGTGAGAAGAAAAGCGATAAACGCGATCACGCACGCGGCGATTATCAGCCAGATCACTTTCTCCTCCTTACAGCTTTGCAGATTCCTTATGCTTTATTCTTTTGCGTCGACGTCCGGCAGAGACTGCTGACGGTCTTCGGACGTCGCAATGGAGACCTCGGGCAGATCGGAGAGCGACTGCATTCCGAAAACTCTGAGAAAGTCGTCGGTCGTGCGGTAGAGAAGAGGTCTTCCGGGCACGTCGAGCCTGCCGCATACTTCGATGAGGTGCTTGTCCGTCAGCGACGTTATCGCATAGCTCGAATCGACTCCGCGCACCGTGTCGACGTAAGCGCGCGTCACGGGTTCGTTATACGCTATTATAGCGAGAACTTCGATCGAAGACGGCGAGAGATTTCCCCCGCGTCTGATCCCGAGTGCTTCTCTGACTTCAGATCCGAATTCTTCTTTGGTGCAGAGCTGGCATGCGTCGTCGAACGTAAGCAGAATAACTCCTCGCGGTATCTCGTCCGTTCCGTTGTATTCCTTCGCGTACTCTTTGACGATCTCCTTCGCTTTTCCGGCGGTAATGCCGAGGACCGATGCGATCTTGTCGTATTTTACGGGATATCCCGCGGCGAAGAGGACCGCTTCTATGACCGATTTCGCCATCATGCGAAACGACGGATCGTCCGCGTCGACCTCCGGCTTGTTTTCCGCGCTTACGGAACCGGCGTCGCCTTCCGCGGATAAATCCGGTGTTATATCCATTTCTGTCTCTTCAAGTTCAAGTAGTTCTGTCATCAGTTGGTATCCTTTTTGATTTTTACTCTTCTGCGACGAGTTTCGTCATATCTTCGATATCGGCGTCGGGCGCAAGCGATATTGTAACTCCGGACGCGGCGTCGATAACGCCGTCCGGATCGTCCGTTTCCTCGTTGATCACAAGGTGACCGGATTTCAGCAGTTCAAGCATCGCGAGAAACATCGAAACGAGTTCGAGTCTGTCTTCCGCCTGCCTGAAGAATGAACCGAGAGAGATCTTTTTGCCTCCGCGAAGCCTTCTCGCGAGATTCTCGACGATCGAGACGACCGAAACGGTGCGCTTTTTTAATATCGGCTCAAACTTCTTCTTTGCGTCCTCGTCGGTGACACGGACTTCGTTCATCACCTTTAGGAACGCTTTGTAGAGAAGCTCTGCTTCGTGGTCCGCAACGTAAGTTCTGTCCGGAGCTATCTCGTCTGTCTCCTTGACCATGCGTCCGCCGTATTCGCCGAACATGACTTTCAGTTGTTCCGACGCCGTTTTTGCCTTTTGATATTCGAGAAGGGCGGCGGCGAGCGCTTCTCTCGGGTCCTCGTCGTGCTCTTCGTCGCGCGGCAGCAGCATACGGCTCTTTATGAGCATAAGCTCAGACGCCATATATAAAAAGTCGCTCGAAAGCTCCATATCGAGCTCTTCCGCTTTGGAAATGTAATCCATATACTGATCGCAAAGCAGGGAGATCGGTATGTCTTTGATGTCTATTTTGTTTTTTGAAATGAGTGACAGCAGTAGGTCGAGAGGGCCTTCAAACTGCTCGAGTTTATAGCTGATTTCCATTTTGATTTCGTTAACTGCCGATTATGAGCGTTACAAGTTTAAACATTCCGTCGCTCATCTTGTCGGTTATGATTGAGAGCGGTCCGGTAAAAACTCCGAAATAGAGGAGTATGACAAGACCGATCGCGATGAACTGCTCGTATTTCATTATCTTATTGTATATCCTGTCCGGCAAGAACATAAAGAGTATCTTTGAACCGTCGAGGGGAGGTATCGGCAAAAGGTTGAAAACTGCGAGATATAGGTTCATCACGTGCATCAGATAGAAGAACATATAGAGCAGATAAAGCGGTGAAGCGGCTATCTCCTCATACGAGCTCATATTGTTGAGGGCGCCCTTCAGACAGAGACCTGCGCCGAACGTCGCGATGAACGAAATGATAAGGTTCGCTATCGGTCCCATAATGGCGGTGAGCGCCATTCCGCTTTTCATTCTGTGTCTTTTCTTGAAACGGAGCGGGTTAACGGGCACCGGTTCAGCCCAGCCGAAACCGAACAGAAGCATGGCTATACTTCCGATGGGATTGAGGTGCTTTAACGGATTCAGCGTGATCCTGCCTTTTTCCCTCGCGGTGTTGTCGCCGAGCGCCGACGCTGTCAGCGCGTGTGAAAGCTCATGTATCGTCAGCGAGAAAACGACTATGATGATCGAAAATACAAGATAAGTCATCTTCTGCTTGAAGTCAAGCGTTGAATCTTTTAAAATATGGAAAAGCATATTTTTCTCCGGTTTTATAGATTGCAGTGAGCGGTGATCGCGTTCCAAAGCTCGTCGCGCCCTTCTCTCGTTTTGGAAGAGAAGAAGATTATTTCTTCAGCGCCGGCGCACGCGGGATTTGAACGGAGCGATTCCTCGCTCTTTTTTCTTTCCGTCGCGTTCAGCTTGTCGCACTTGGTGGCGGCGACGGCGTGAGGAATGCCGCACTCCGAAAGGTAGGAGAGCATATCGAGGTCGTCTTTCGTCGGTCCGATCCTCGAGTCGATGAGCTGTACCACGAGCATTATCCTGTCGGCGTTCGGGTTCTTCGTAAAGTATCCGTCCGTAAGGCTCGACCACTTCTGCTGTTCCTCTTTTGTTCGCTTCGCAAAGCCGTAGCCGGGAAGGTCGACCAGGTACAGCTTGCGGTCAACGTCGTAAAAATTGACAGTTATCGTTTTGCCCGGCTCACCGCTCACTCTCGCGAGACTTTTTCTTCCGAGAAGGCAGTTGACGAGAGAGCTTTTGCCGACGTTCGATCTGCCCGCAAGCGCGACCTGCGGTACGGGATCTCCCGGGAACTGGTTTGCAAGTCCCGCCGATATTTTGAGGTTTACGTTGTTGAGATTGAGTTTCATCCCGTCACCTGTTCAGCGCGAGGTTCAATACCTCGGACGCCTTTGTAACCGGTACGAAATCGAGGCTCTCGCGCACCGTTTTGTCGATGTCGTCAAGGTCGGGCACGTTGTCCTTCGGGATGATGACCGTTTTGATGCCCGCTTTGTAAGCGGCGAAAGTCTTTTCTTTGAGTCCGCCTATCGGAAGCACGCGTCCGGTCAGCGTCAGTTCTCCGGTCATCGCGACGTCGGAACGGACGGGCTTTCCGGAGAGAGAGCTTGCAAGGCTCGTCAGCATCGTGACGCCTGCGGACGGACCGTCCTTAGGAGTTGCACCCTCCGGAACGTGGATGTGGATATCGCGGGTCTTATAGAAATCTCCGTCGACGTTCAGCGCGTCGGCGTGAGCTCTGATATAGCTTACGGCGATCGAAGCCGATTCCTTCATCACGTCGCCGAGAGTGCCGGTAAGTTTAAGCTTGCCGTCGCCGGGCATAACGGACGTCTCTATTTTAAGTATATCCCCTCCGACAGAGGTATAAGCAAGTCCGCAGACGACTCCGACGAGATCCGTCTCGTCAGCCTTTTCGTCGTTGTATTTTCTCGTGCCGAGAAATTCGTGAGCGTTCTCTTTCGTCACTGTGACGCTCTTTGCCTCGCCGGTGGCGATCTTCTTCGCGGCTTTTCTGAACAGGGAAGCGAGTTCGCGCTCAAGGTTTCTGACGCCGGATTCTTTTGTATATCCGGTGATGATCTCCGTCAGCGCGTCGTCTTTGAGACGCATCGTGCGGCGGTTCAGACCGTGGCGCTTCATCTGCTTCGGGATAAGATGATTCTTTGCAATAAGGAATTTCTCGCTGTCGGTATAAGTCGTCAGCTCGATGATCTCCATTCTGTCATAGAGCGGAGCGGGTATGTCCGACGCGTTGTTCGCCGTGCAGATAAAGAGGCAGTCGGAAAGGTCGAACGGAACTTCGAGATAATGGTCGCGGAAGTTTTTGTTCTGCTCCGCGTCGAGAACTTCAAGCATAGCAGAGGACGGGTCGCCCTGAACGCTCGCGCACATTTTGTCTATCTCGTCGAGAAGAAGCACCGGATTGCGGCTTCCCGCCTGCTCGATCGCGGCGATGATACGTCCGGGCATCGAACCTATGTAAGTCTTGCGGTGACCTCTTATCTCCGCCTCGTCGTGGATGCCGCCGAGCGCGACACGCGCGAACTTTCTGCCCATGGCACGCGCGATCGACTCGCCGAGCGACGTCTTGCCGACTCCGGGAGGGCCGACGAAGCAGAGTATCTGATTCTTAAGTTTCGGGTTGAGCTGTTTAACCGCGAGATATTCGAGGATGCGCTCCTTCGGTTTCTCAAGGCCGTCGTGATCTGCGTCGAGTATCTTTTTTGCCTCGGCGACGTCGATACGGTCTTTTGTGGTTATATCCCACGGAAGGTCGAGACAGGTGTCAAGATACCCTTTGACGACGACCGCTTCGGGCGAGCCGAACGACATTTTCGACAGACGCGCGACTTCCTTGAGCAGTTTTTCTTTCGTCGCGTCGGATACTTTTTTATCCGGCGAGAAAGACGTCTTTTCGATAGCGTCGAGATATTCCTCAATATCGTCATCCTCTTCACCGAGCTCTTCGCGGATGACTCTCATCTTCTCGCGCAGGTAGTTCTCGTAATGAGTTTTTTCGAGGTTCTTCTGTATCTTCTGGTGGATGACTATCTCTTCTTTATAAACGCCGATATCTTTTTCGAGTACGGATGCCGTGAGCACCGCGCGCTTCGTGCGGTCGAACTCGGCGAGAACGTCGAGCTTGTCCTCGTAGCGAGAAAACATCGTGTAAGCGGCGTAGTCCGAAAGCTCGCCGATGTCGATGATGTTCTTGGCGTCGGCAAAACCGTTCTCGTTCGGCCGGATTATACGGGAGAGAGCTCTCATTTTCTGAAGTATGTGGCGGCGGAGCGCTTCCGCTTTCACACTGTTCTGCGGCTCGACGTACTCTTCGGGAATAACGCGGCCGTATTTGATCCCGTCGCGGTCCTCGTAAGAGAGGATCCTCGCGCGGCAAATGCAGTGGAATTTCACGCGCGGAGCGTCGCCGAGAGACATTCCCTCAACACGTCCGACGATCTTCGCTATAACGCCGACCTTAAACAGATCGCCCGTCTTCGGAGTGAAGATATCGGGGTCTTTCGAAAACGTGAGAAGGACCGTAGAATCCGTCTCCTCGGCTTTGTCCGCGGAAGCGGCCGCGCCCTCGTTCACGAGGTCAAAAAATACAGGTATATTAGGATAGGCGATCAGCGTGCCGAAGTCGATCACAGGCAGCGGAAGCCCTTCCGTAATGTCATTGATGGGGGACATTTGCAAGATCCTTTCGATTAGAATTATTATATTATATCACACTTTTATTAAAAAATCTATAGCTTAAAGATTTTTTCGCAAATAATTGAACGGACGGCTTCGAATTTGCGTGTACTCCTTGAAATCGCTATCGGAATTTGGTATACTTGATAGATGAAAAATCAAGTAATTCAAGCGAGGAGTTCGTTATGATAAGAATTGCAGAACAACGCAATACCGAATACGAAATAATCTATCCCGTCGATGCGACGCCGTCTGTCAAGACCGCGGTCTCGGAGCTGAAAAAATATCTTTTCAAGATCAGCGGTGCCGTACTTTGCGAGTTCACCGATAACAGACACGTAAGGCCGCGCGAGATCGTCGTAGGTTACACCAACCGCGGCGGTTTTGACGACGAAAAGGTGATGAAACTCGGCGACGAGGGATTTGAGATAAAATTCGAGGACAAAAAGATATTCATTCTCGGATCCGCCGTGCGCGGAGCGCTTTACGGTGTCTATACGTTTCTTGAAAAATACTGCGGCTGCCTTTTCATGACGAACGATTATGAAAAGATCCCGCGCCGCGAGACGCTCGAAGTCGAGGAGACCCCCGACGTCGAGATCCCCGTCTTTATGTCGAGAAACTCATACTGGTATCCGGTTAAGGAAGAAGGGATCAGCGCGAAGCTTAAGATCAACGGCTGTTCAGACCGCACTCTGTCCGAGATGGTCGGTGGCGGCGTTTACTACGCGGGCGATTTCCAGCACACGCTCGGCTACCTCGCTGAGCAATGCCCCGAGGGCGAACGCGCGTGGGTACAACCCTGCCTCTCCGATGAAAAGGTATATCAGACGGTTCTCAAAAACGTCAGAAGAAAACTCCGCGAATGTCCGAACGCCAAGATAATGTCGATCACTCAGAACGACGGCGACACCGGCGCCTGCAAGTGCGAGAAGTGCCGCGCGGTCAACGAGAGGGAAGAGTCCGAGATGGGAACGATGCTCGCGTTCGTCAACCGCATCGCGAGAGAACTGAAGGACGAGTACCCCGACGTGCTTTTTGACACGTTCGCATACAGATTTACGAGAAAGCCTCCGAAGACTATCATGCCGGAGGACAACGTCATAGTACGCCTTTGCTCGATCGAGTGCTGCTTCAGACACGCTCACGAGGACTGTCACGAAACTCCCGGACACGAGGAGCCGTCGGAACCGTTCTCCGAACAGCTCGTCGAGTGGGCGCGCCGCACGAAGCACCTCTTTATCTGGGACTACACGACAGATTTTACGAACTATTCCACCTCGTTCATGAACATTCCGATCCTGCGCAAAAACGTAGAATTCTTCGCGAGAAACGGCGCCGAGGGTGTCTTTGAACAGGGCAATATCTTCTGTCCGAACGGCGAGTTCGGCGAGCTGAAGGGTTATATCCTCGCAAGACTTCTCTGGAATCCGTATATGACGGAGGAGGAGTACTGGCGCGAGATAGACCGCTTCTGCGAGGGCTATTACGGACGCGGCGGTAAGTACATCAGAGCGCTTATCGACTATATGGCTGAGTGTTCGAAGGATTCACATTTCGGCATCTATTTCGACAACGCGTCGATCTATATCAAGCCGCAGGGATTCGCCTCCGAGCTTGAAGCGAAATTCGAGTATATCAGACGCGCCGAGGAGTACTACAACAAGGCGCGCGAGCTCGCCGAGACCGACGAGGAACTCGCTCATATCAACTGTTCCGAGATACAGCTTTACAACTATAAATTCTTCGTTTACAACCAGATCTGCGACGAGACGAAGGACGATCCCGAAAGACAGAACGAGTACGAAGCCGCAAAGGCAAAGATCATAGAGAACAACAAGATCCAGTTCAAACTGATGAAGATGTACGGAATGGTCTGTCCGAGAGAATTTATCTGGATGGACAAGGTCGACGAGCCGGAGTGGACTCGCTGTCCTCTCCTCTGGGAAAACCCGAGATGACAGAGAAGCTAAAGATACTGACCGAGGACGAGGAGCTTGAAGAATTCGTTTTCGACGGCGGATCGGATATCGCCGTCCCCGTGACGTTAGACGAGAGCGACGGCGTCGTCACGCTTACCGTATATTCGAGGTATATGCGCGAGGCGGAAGAATTCGCCGGAAAGTACGGCGGCGATCCGTTTTCGAAGGAAGCGCTCGCGTACCTTGACGGCGTGTTTTCTCCGCTTATGGAAAAGGCGGGATTCCGCTTTGAGTGCGAGTACGATCAGACCGTGCTGAACTTTGCGTCCGACGTTGAAGTACCGGTGACCGACTGCGGCGCCGATATCGTTTTCGCGGATACGAATGAAAAACTTAACGAGCTCTATCTTTCGACGACAAGAGATATCGAAATAGATGACGACGATCCGTGCGACGTCGTGTTCGCGGCGGTCAAGGACGGCGCCGCGCTTTCGGTCGCTTCGGTGAACGATTATTCCGACAACGGCTCCGTTGAGATAAACGTCGAGACGGAGAAAAATTCGCGCGGAAAAGGGTACGCAACGGCGGCGGTGTCGTCGCTTGTGAACTATCTTGTCTCGCTCGGCGAGACGGTCAGCTACAGATGCCGTAAGTCGAACGCGGCGTCGCGCCGCGTCGCCGAAAAGGCGGGACTGAAATACAAGGGCAAGACGTTTTTCTACGTCTGTTACAAAAAATAACGCAGGGAGGAGATCGGAATGGCGTTTGATGCGGGTATGGTCGCGCACGTCGCGCGTCAGCTTTATGACGAGACGGTGGGCGGCAGGATAGAAAAGATATACCAGCCGCAGAAGAACGAGGTCATTTTCTCGGTGCGCCGCGGCGGCGAAAACAAGAAGATACTCGTCGACGTCGGCTCATCAAACGCAAGGATAAACCTCTCCTCCGTCAAGACGGACAACCCGACGACTCCCCCGATGTTCTGCATGATGCTGAGAAAGCATTTTGCAGGCGCGAAGATCACGGACGTATGTCAGCTTGGCTTTGAACGCGCGATAAGGATCACCTGCGACGCGTACGACGAGATGGGCTTCTCGTCTCACAAGCACCTTATCGTCGAGATAATGGGTACTTACAGCAATCTTATTCTTACCGACGCCGAAGACAGGATCATCGGCGCGGCGAAGCAGATAGATTTTTCGACGAGCAGTAAAAGGCAGATAATCGCCGGTATGAGATATGAACTTCCTCCCGCGCAGAACAAACTCGATCCGCTTGCTGTCGACAGAGACAGATTCAATGCGCTTGCCGCGTCGACCGACGAGAACACGACTGCCGAGAAATTCATAATTTCAAACTTCTCCGGCATCGCGCCGGTGGCGGCGCGTGAGATCGCCTATCTTTCCTGCGGCGACGCGAAAGGTGATTTATACGATTGCAGAAATAAACTCACGGACGTATTTTTCTCCTTTATCGAGACGGTGAAGAACGTCGGCGGAAAGCCGTATCTTGTTTATTTAGACAAAAGCCGTCCGCTCGATTATTATTTCATCCCGCTCGCTCAATACGGCGAAGATGCAGTGATAGAAGAGCTTTCCGGATTCGGAGAACTGATCGACAGATTCTTTTCTGCAAGAGCCGAAAGCGAGAGACTCCATCACAGAGCGTCCGACGTGCAACGGATTTTGTCAAACGCAGAAAAGCGAATAACCAAAAAGCTCGCCATTCTTCACGACGAGCTCGCCTCGTGCGACGAAGGGGAGAAATATAAGGTCTACGGCGATCTTGTGACCGCAAATATTTACAGAATAAAGAAAGGCGACGAGTCGGTCATAGCCGAGAATTACTACGACGGGATGAAAAAAGTCGAGATAAAACTTGACACCCGTTATACTCCGGCTCAAAACGCGCAGAAATTCTATAAGAAATATTCAAAGCTGAAGTCCGCGAGAGAACACTTGACCGAGCAGATAGCGATCGCGGAGCGCGAGTACGAGTATATCGTTTCCGTCGCCTACGCGCTCGGAGAAGCGACGGGCGAACGCGAGATCGCGGAGATCAGGACCGAGCTTCACGAGAGCGGATACGCCTCGCGTATGAGGGGCGCTGTCGACAGACGCAAAGTCATACCATCTTATACGAAATACAGAACGAGCGGAGGCTTTGAACTTCTCTGCGGGAAGAACAATCTCGCAAACGACCATATCACGTTTAAAATCGCCGACAGATCCGACTGGTGGTTCCACGTCAAAGGTCAGCCGGGAAGCCACGTCGTTATGAGATGCCCCGCCGGCGCCGAACCCTCGGAACTCGACTTCACCGAAGCGGCGACCGTCGCCGCGGCAAATTCCAAAGCCGCCGACATGACCGCCGTCGAGGTCGACTACACCAAGGTCAAATACGTAAAAAAGCCCGCCGCTTCAAAGCCGGGCTACGTGATCTATCACACCAACTATTCGACCCGCGTCGCGGCAGACAGAGCAGCGGCGTCAAAAATGCTTGTAAAATGACGGTACATCCTATCGCTCCCGTATGGGACGAAAACTCGAAAATACTTATACTCGGCTCGTTTCCGTCGGTAAAGAGCCGCGAGACGCGCTTCTTTTACGGCCACCCTCAGAACAGATTCTGGCGCGTGCTCTCCGCTGTGACCGGCGACGAGACGCCGATGACTGTCGACGAAAAGAGATGCTTTCTTCTTAAATACGGGATCGCCGTATGGGACGTCATCGCCTCGTGCGACATTACCGGCAGCTCCGACGCATCGATAAAGAACGTCACGCCGAACGACCTTTCAATAATACTTGAAGGCGCCGACGTCCGCGCTATCTTTACAAACGGCAAGACCGCTCATAACCTTTACCGAAAATACATTTTCCACGCAACCTGCAGGGAAGATATCTGCCTTCCTTCCACCAGCCCCGCCAACGCCGTTTGGAATGTTGAAAGACTTGTCCGAGAATGGAGTAGCATAAACAACTATTTGAAATAGGAGGAGAAAAATGAGTTCTGAAAATATCGAGCTCGGCGTTCAAAACGCCATGGGCAAGTTAAAACGCTATACGGTCTTAGGTATTATCGTTCATTTTTTCACCGGATTTTATTTTATGGAGCTTTTATTTGACGAGCTTTCGTCAAGATTCTCCTGGGGCGTCGATACAAGCTCTCTGGACCTGACGACCGGTCTGTGGCTTGTCCAGATCTTCTATTTCGTCGGTGGGATGTTGACCGTATTTCTAAACTATAAGAAGTATAAATCGGCGCGAAGTATTACTGCGGTTTCTGTCGTGTGGGTCATAGTTTTAGACGTTATCGGTCTTGTGATAGCTTTTCCGCTCTCATACGTTCCGGTGATTGATCTCATAAGAGCCGGAGGGAATGAGCGATTGATCACCCCTGTAATTTTGATAATTTGGTTATGCACGGTGCTTGCTTCTCAAATAATTCCTTATGTCGTCATAAAAATAAAATCAAAAAAGCGGTTCGCAGGCAACAGCGGTGCGAAGAATCAATAAGCGAAGAATCCTGCGCTGTAATGAGAGGATAGAATGGACAGATCGACAAGAAACAATATCATAAGAAACGTAAATAAGCTGTTTATCATATCAATGCTGATCCCGTGCGCCGTGCTGATCGCCGGATTCGTATATTTCTTCACGGTCATAAATACGAAAGCGGATATCGACGACGCGGCGCTGAAAAAATATATCGTCTCGGCAGTGGTATTCGGTGTTCTGTCACTTGCTGGCGCGGCGGGCATTTTTGCCGTGAACTCTAAAAAGTTTTCGTTTCTCTCCGACCTCGGACAGTTCGAGAAAAGGCGCGTCGTAACGATCGACAGCCTCGCTATGTCCGTCGGTATGATAGCCCCCGCCGTGACGGTCTTCTATATGCTGATCTCCGGCACTCTTGCAGTGTTGAACGGCGGTTCGGAAGCTGACGTCGGCTACTCGCTTTATACGCCGGTCTATGCAATGGTATTCGTCTTTATGCCATGCCTTCTCCCGACCTTTCTGACCGAGAGAAAAGTCAAGCTGATACTGTCGGGAAAATAAATCGTTTTCTAATGCTTTTGAAAAGGGTGCGGGGAGAACTTTTTGTAAAAAGTTCTCCCCGCATTATTCTATTCAATTCCTATTGATTACAGCTTGGAAACGATCGCTTCTGTGTCGCGCGCGATCATAAGCTCTTCGTTCGTCGGGATGACGTAGACCTTGACTTTGGAAGCGGGAGTCGAGAGCTCGCCGATGTTGGGCTGACGCCACGGTCTCGCGTTCAGCTCGAGATCGATCTCGATGCCGTAGTAATCCATATCGCGCAGAGCGCGTTCGCGGAGCTCAGGATTGTTCTCGCCCATGCCCGCGGTGAAGACGATCGCGTCGACGCCGTTCATAGCGGCGGCATACGAACCAATGTACTTCTTCACCTGATATGCAAGGATAGAAGCCGCAAGCAGACATCTCTTGTCGCCGCGCTTGATGCCTTCCTCTATATCACGGCTGTCGGAATATTGACCGGAAACGCCGAGGAATCCGCACTTCTTGTTCATGAAGTTTGCGATCTCGGAGACCGGAATGTTTTCCTTCTCCATGATGTAGGGAACGATAGCCGGGTCGATAGCTCCGCAGCGCGTGCCCATCTCAACGCCGTCGAGAGGCGTGAAGCCCATGGACGTGTCGATGCACTTGCCGTTTCTGACCGCGGAGATCGAAGAACCGTTGCCGATGTGGCAGGTGATGATCTTGGAGTCGGGCTTGTTGCCGAGCAGCTCGATCATGATCTGAGAAACGAATCTGTGAGACGTGCCGTGCGCGCCGTAGCGGCGGATGTGGTACTTCTCGTATATCTCATAAGGAAGGGGATAGGTGTTCGCATATTCGGGGATCGTCGTGTGGAAAGCGGTGTCAAATACGAGGACCTGCGGCTTGTCCGGCATTACCGCGGTAACGCCTTCGATACCCATGATGTGAGGGATCGTGTGAAGCGGAGCAAAGTCTACGCAAAGACGGAGCTTGTCGATAACTTCGGGAGTTACAAGCGTGCTCTCAAAGAAGTAAGGACCGCCGTGGACTACTCTGTGTCCGATCGCTTCGATCTCGTCCATGCTTTTGATGACGCCTTTTACGGGGTCGGTCAGAGCGTCGACGACCATGCGCGTCGCGACGGAGTGGTTGGGAATAACTATCTCTTCTTTGAATCTCTCTTCTTTTTCCTCGCCGCCCTCAAAAGAATACTTCTTGTGGTCGAGGATGCCTATCGTCTCGCCTATTCTTTCGCAAATACCTTTTGCAAGCAGACGTTCAGTCTCGGTGTCGAGAAGCTGATATTTGAGAGAAGAGCTTCCCGCGTTTACAACGAGTACCTTCATTGATAATACCTCCGGATGTTTTTGTTGACAATTTTTCAAAATCCGTGTATCATTATATATGAAAAAAACTCAAATTACAAGGGCAAATTTACTTATTCGGGAATTTTTTTGGATATGGATAAGATCTGCGGTATAATTTGCGAATTCAACCCCCTCCACGAGGGGCATATTTTCCTTATAAACGAGGCGAAAAAGATCGCGAAAAGCGTCGTCTGCGTTATGAGCGGGAACTTCGTTCAGCGCGGAGAGGCGGCGTTTGAAGACAAATATTCACGCGCAAAGTCCGCGCTCGGAGCCGGAGCCGACGCCGTGCTCGAACTTCCTTTTCCGTGGTGCGCTGCGCCCGCGGAATTTTTTGCGCGCGCCGGAGTCGCCGTCGCACACGCCGCGGGAGTCACCGACCTCGTCTTCGGCTCGGAATGCGGCGATACCGACACGCTCCTTCGCGCCGCAGAACTGTCTGATTCCGATGAGTTCAAAGCCCTTTGCGAAAAGCTTTATCAGGGCGGCGTCGGCTTTGCAGCGGCGAGATACGAGGCGGCGCGCCGCATTTTGCCCGATGCCGCCGAAGTCTTCAACTCTTCAAACGATATGCTCGCCGCAGAGTATATCAGACAGTCAAAGAAACTCGGCATAAAATTTGATTTTCACGCGATTGAACGTATAGATTCACCATCTGCGACAGAGATAAGAAAAGAGCTTTACGAGTCCGGAGAGTACGATCCTTCAAAAGAGTTTGAGAGAATAGAGAAGTCTTTTTTCAGACTTGGTATGATATCTCGAGACTCATTTGATTCAGAGTCAGGTATTATAGCAAGACTTGAAAAATCCGCTGTTTTGAAAGGAAATTTTTTATCCGCCGCGTCGACAAAGAAGTATACCAACTCAAGACTTCGCCGAGCTGCTTTATTTGCTGTGACAGGAGTAAAAAAGGCTGACATTGATGCTTTGCCGGAATATACGGTCTTATTAGCAGCATTCAGATCCGGACGCAAGATAGTTAAGGATATATCGGGTATCGAGACCGTTACAAAACCCGCCGACGCGAAGTGCCCGCAGTACGTCCTCGAGGAGTTCTCCGACAAATTGTACACACTTTGTATGGAGAGTGACCCCGGCGCTGACTATTTTATCAAAAAGTCGCCTTATATTATTGACAACTAAAACTAAATAAACTATAATAATTAAAGTGCGATTCAGGAGGAATTATTCTTATGTATCTCGGTATCGATCTCGGAACGACAGGGCTCAAATGCGTGATGTACGAGTCTGACGGCGCGCCGGTCGCGGAGTACAACGAGGAGTATCCTCTTATTTTTATTGACTCGTTCATTGAGCAGGACGCAAACCTCTGGTGGTCGAACGTTCAGACTGCGATAAGATGTCTCGTCGAAAAGACCGGAAGGCGCGACGTTGAAGCGCTCTCCGTCTCGTCGCAGAGCATCTCGTTCGTCCCCGTCGACCGCTCCGGCAACACTTTGTATAACTCAATAAACTGGCTCGATATGAGAGCTGCGTCCGAGTGCGAGCGCATAAGAGAGCGCTTCGGCGACGAAAAGGTATATTCCGTGACCGGAAAGCACGTCGACCCCGCGTACTCTCTGCCGAAACTGATCTGGTTCAGAGAGAATTGCCCCGAGGTCTACGAAAAGACGTATAAGATCCTTTTCCCGCTCGATTTCCTCAATATGAAGCTTACGGGCAAGTGCGTCACCGACTATACGATCGCCGGCGGCACTATGCTCTACGACATAAACAACCTCTGCTGGGACAGAGAACTGCTCGATTTCTCCGGTATCGACGAGGACAAGCTCCCCGAAGTTCGCGAGATGGGATACGACCTCGGCGAGATCCTTCCCGAAGTCGCCGACGAGCTCGGCATCGAAAGAAGTTGCCGCGTTTCGCTCGGCGGGCAGGACCAGAAGATCGCCGCCATCGGCGCGGGAATAGCGGACGGTGTGCTGACGATGTCGTTCGGCACTGCCTCGGCGATAGAAAAGCTCTCGAAGGAGCGCGCCGCGTCCGACGTGTCCCTCTTCAGATTCAACAACGACTATTACGTTTACGAGGGCGTTGCCGATACGACCGGCGCCGCGCTCAAATGGCTGTCTAAAACGATGGGCGGCGTTTCGTACCGCGAGTGCGACGCGCTCGCATCGGAGAGCTGCCCCGGCGCGAACGGCGTCAGAGCTTTCACCTCGTTCTCAAAGGGCGCCTCGTTCGAGGGCATCACGCTCTCCACGACGAGAGGCGACCTGATCTACGCGCTCTATGAAGGCACGTGCCGCGAGATCGCGGACAGACTTTTGAAAATGGGCGGCGGAGAGCGTATAAGAGTGTTCGGAGGCGGCTCGAAAAGCCGTATATGGTGCGAGATTCTCGCAAGGGTCACCGGATGCGCCATAGATATACTCGATACGCCGGAGACCGCGTCGCGCGGCGCGGCGATAGTCGCGTCGGGAGGGAAGATCACGCCCGCGCTCGTCGCCGAAACTATCAAGCCTGAAAACTGATATTTTTATAATTCATCCAAAAGGAGATAAAATATGTTCGAATTCAAAATGGCGGATTTCATCCCGTACAAGAACAAAGAAGTGATCGAAAGATGCCGCAATATCAAGAGAGAAGACATGGAAAAGTGCGACAATCCCAACTGCCGCATCCACATCGTTCCGAGCCCCGACCTCATCTGGGTCGGCGATATGATCTCACGGATCACGAGATCCGACCTTCTCGACGAAAAGCTCGTTATGATCTTCCCGAATCCCTGCCCGATAGAATATCAGGCGGTCGCAGACACGTGCAACCTTCTGAACATCAGCTGCCGCAACGTCCACATCTTCACGATGGACGAGTGGGCTGACGATCAGGGCAACGTCGCTCCGATCACTTATAAGTCCGGATTCGGCTATTCCTGCATGAAGTATTTCTACGGCAAGATCCGCGAGGATCTGCGTATGCCTCTCGAACAGATGCACTATTTCACGACCGAGAACGTAAAGGATTACTCCAAGATGATCACCGAGTGCGGCAACGGCGGCGCCGACGTTTGCTACAGCGGTCCCGGTTGGGCAGGACACATCGCGTTTATCGATCCCTGCACGCCCGAGTTCGCGTGCGACACTCTCGACGAGTTCATCAACATGGACGCGCGCATCGTAACTCTCAATCCGCTCACGATCTGCCAGAACTCCCTCCACGGTGTATTCGGATGCTCCGGCGACCTCTCAAGCGTTCCACCGAGAGCGGCGACGATTGGTCCCGCTGACGTAAAGCGTTCGAGATCGAGATTCGAAATGCAGGGCATCACCACTATGGGTTCATTCTCCTCATGGCAGAGAATGACGTCGCGTCTGTGCCTATACGGCGAGATCACGCCGCTGGTACCCACGTCGATCCTCAGACTCTGGGATACCGATATCTACGTAAGCGAAGAGATCGCAAAGCCGATCGAGTGCCTCGAGACAGTCGGATATTGATTCAATGATTTTCAATAACAAACTTAAAACATACACGCTCACCGGCGCGGTCGTGCTTCGCGACCGCGTCGTGCCGCGCGGTGCGCTAGTCGTAAAAGACGGCGCGATCGTTTACGCGGGAGAGGCGGACGAGTCTCGCTATCTCGGAGAAGTCTTCGACTTCGGCGACGACTATATCGCGCCGGGCTTTGTCGACATCCACTGTCACGCAGGCGGCATCGTAGCCGTTCACGACGATCCGCGGCGCGCAAGCCGCTATCACCTTGAACACGGCACGACGTCGATGCTCTGTACGATATACCGCGGCTTCACGACGGAACAGTACCTCGACTTTATCGCGAAGATAAAAGAGGCGTCCGGCGAGTGTAAAAATATAAAGGGCGTTCACCTCGAAGGTCCGTATCTCAACCCGCGCTACGGTGCGGAAGCGTCAGAGAGCGGCGACAGACCTGTAAAAGAGAACTATATGAAGCTCGCGTCGACCGGAATGATAAAGCAGTGGACGTCAGCACCCGAAGTTTCCGGCGTGCTTGATTTCATTTCTGATATTTCCAAGCTCGGCATCGTGCCGGCTATCGGACATTCTTCGGCAGGACCGGAGGACGTCGCCGAGGCGCACCGCCGCGGAGCGAAGATCGTCACTCACCTTTTCGATGCGACCGGAAAATCGATCGAGCCGACAAGGTTCGACGGAACGATAGAAGTCTCGTTCAACGCCGCGGCTCTGCTTCAGGACGATATGTATTACGAGCTCATCTGCGACGAGCGCGAGATACACGTCAGAGGCGACCTTGTCCGTCTCGCGGCTAAGTGCGTCGGAGTCGACAGACTCATGGCTATCACCGACGCGTGCGAAGGAGAGAGCGACGAGACCGACGTCAACATCGTGAACGGCGAGCTTTACGGAAGCCTGCTCACGATGGACAAAGTCGCGCGTAACGTTCATGCGCTCGGATTCTCCGTGCCGGAGGTCTTCCGTATGACGTCAACGACGCCGTCCCGCGTCATCGGACTCGACAGAGTCGGAGAACTTTGCGAGGGATATTTTGCCGACGTTGTCGTCGTCGACCGCGATTTTGCGCTCAAAGAAGTCATCACTTCGTATTGATAAGACAAATTAATTTCATTTTTGAAAGAAGGAATATACAATGTTAAAAGCCGGAGCAGCAATTACCGAGATACCCCCTTGGGAAGGGATAGAGATGGCGGGATACCCCCACTGTCCGAGACCGAACGTGGGAGCACACGACCCGCTCTATGCGTCAGCCCTTTACCTCGACAACGGAGAGAAGAAAATAGTCTGGCTCACGCTCGACACACTCTATTTCGGTAAAGTCTACACAAAGCAGCTTCGCGATAAATTTCCGGAGTATTATATCAACGTCACTACCTCTCACACTCATTCCGGTCCCTGGGCGGCAACACCCGAAGCTTATGAGATAGAGGAAGGCGTCGCCTGCGATGAAAAGTATATCGCATTCCTTATGGAGAAGCTTGAAGCACTCGTCAAAGAGGCGGTAAAAGCTCCTTTTGAAGCGGAGATCGGCACTTACGTCGGTTACTGCGGCGCAGAACAGGGCGTCGGCGGCAACCGCCGCGATCCGAAAGGACTCTCCGATCCGTCCGTCAACGTTATGGCGGTCCGTGATATGTCAGGTCAGATCCGCGTCGTGTTCCTCTGCTATGCGCTCCATCCCACGTATCTCCACGCCGAGAACCTTCTCGTCACCGCGGACTATCCGGGATATATAAGAGGATATCTCAAATACGCCTGCCCCGGCGCGATATTCATGTTCGCGCAGGGAACGTCCGGCAACCAGTCGTCCCGTTATTTCAGAACAGGTCAGAACTTCGAGGAAGCGTGCCGCGTAGGAACTACGCTCGGCGTAGAAGTCTTCCGCTGCCTCGAAAAGATGAAATACTCACGCGACGTCGACATCAAATGGGCGACGGCAGAGATCGAACTTCCGATGAGACAGTACCCGCCGGTCGAGGTTTCAAAGCGCGAGATGGACGAAGCCCGCCGAATCTTCCATGAGATGGACGACTCCGACTACATAAAGAAGCGCAACGCAGAGCTCACGATGTTCGGTACCGAGAGCAACTACGCAAACTCTAAGTATATCGCAGAGCACGGCTCGCTGAACAACGCAGAGCTTCCGCTCGAATGCGGCGTTGTCACGATCGGCGACACGATCCTCTTCTTTATGCAGGGAGAGATCTTCGTCGAATACGGTATCAGAATGAAGAAGCTCGCCGAGTCGAAAGGCAAGAAGGGCTTCCTCATCGAAGTCACGAACGGCGCGACACCCGGATATTTCTACACTCCCGAATCTCTCGCCGAGGGCGGATACGAGGTCGGAAACTCCTCGTTCGCTCCCGAGTGCGGCGACATCATCACTGCAAAACTTGCAGAGCTTCTCGATGAGGTGAAGTGATGTATAAGGATTACAAAATTACCGAACCTTTCTTTGAGTTCGGACCGAAGTGCTATATGTACGGCGAACGCCTCGTCGAGATCGCAAAAGGCTTTGACCGCCTCTCCGAAAAGTACGGGATCGACGTCATCCTCGACATACCCGATACCGAGATCAGAAACGTCGCTAAAGCCGTAAAGCGCGTTCACGTGTATTCACAGCACATGGATTCTATCCCCGTCGGACGCGGTATGGGAAGAACACTTCCCGAAGCGCTTAAGGACGCAGGCGCCGTCGGTTGTATGCTGAACCACGCCGAACATAAGCTCACGCTCGATGAACTTGCCGCTGCTATAAAGCGAGCCGATGAGGTCGGACTTGCGACCATCGTATGCGCCGACAGCATCGAAGAAGTCAAAGCCGTCGCAAAGCTCGCTCCGAACATACTCGTCGCCGAGCCGACTGAACTTATCGGTACCGGACGCCCCGCCGACCGCGAATACGTCGACGAGGTCATAAAGGTCATCCGTGAGATCAACCCGGATATTCTGCCGTTCCCGTCTGCGGGTATTTCCTGCGGCAACGACTGCTATAACATAATCAAAGCAGGTTCATCCGCGTCCGGCTGCTCCAGCGCCATCGCGAAGGCCGCCGACCCGCTCGCTCTCGCGGAAGAGATGATCTCCGCTGTCAGACGCGCGTGGGACGAGCTTCACGCATGAGGGGTGATAAGATGCTGAGTCAAGAAACTCTCTCTCACGTAAGAGAGGTCTATAAGATCGAGTCCGAGTGCGTGCGCGATATGGAAGGGCATTTCGACGCTGCGGCGTTCTCAAAGGCGGTCGAAATTCTAAAGCGCGCCCGCTGTATCGGCACATCGGGGTGCGGTCATTCCGGCATAATCTGCCGTCACCTTGCGCATCTTCTTTGCTGTATCGAGTTCTCCGCGAAGTTTATCGACCCTTCGGAGGCGATACACGGAGGAATGGGCTTTCTTCACGAGGGCGACGCGATAATCCTCGCGTCCCGCGGAGGAAAGACAAAGGAGCTTTTCCCGATAGCCGATATCTGCAAAAGCAAGGGCGTAAAAATAATCACGGTCACGGAGAACGAGGATTCTCACCTCGCCGGGATCGCCGACGTCGTGCTGAAACAGTACGTAAACCGCGAGACCGATCCCTATAACGCGCAGGGAACGACTTCAACCACATCTCTCGCCGTTATTTTCCACACTCTTCAGACAGCCCTTATCTATGAGACGGGATATAAAAACGAGCAGTTTGCCGTGATCCATCCCGGAGGCGCTGTCGGCGAGAGACTTAACGGTAAGAACGTAGCAGACGACAAATAAGATATTTTTATAATATAAGGAGATAAAACAATGGAATTCAAAGTTTATCAGAAAGAAGTTGAACTTCAGTCGAGAGGCTGGAGACCGACGTTTCACGACGTTTCAAAAGAGATCATGGAGATCGTTGCGGCATCCGGCGTAAAGAACGGCACCGTCACTATGGCATCCCATCACACGACCTGCTCCGTAATGGTCCAGGAGTGCTCTCACGACCTCGACAAGTACGACCTCGAGTACCTCCAGCACGATCTTCTCAAGATCATGCAGAAGCTCATTCCCGACTACTCCGAGAATAACGAGTACGCTCATCCCGGTCCGATCCACACACAGTTCGGCAGATTCGTAAACGAACCCGGCGACTTCACGAGCCTTAACACAGACGCCCACCTCCGCAGCGTTTTCTTCGGAAGAAGCGAAACGATGACGATCAAGGACGGCAAGCTTGACGGCGGCGAATTCGCTCACATCTATTTCGTTGACTGGGACCAGGTCCGCGCAAGACACAGACAGCTCAACGTCACCGTTATGGGCACGACAGAGGACGTCGGCGACCGCAAGTTCAATAACGGCGAAGTCATCAACACCCTCCGCAAGTACACGGACGAAGAAAAAGCCGAAGACGTTCACTACACGCTTCAGCAGAAGAGATAAGTATAAATTACTGCGGCCCGGTCGTTCGACCGGGTCGTCTTTTGTTTTTATCGACGGAAATAATCTGTGCGATTTGTCCATATCGACGAATTATCCCTAAAAAGGTTGACATTTGTTATCCTGCGTGATAAGATCAAGATAACAGATGTTATCCTGAGGTGACGAAATGAACAAGATCACTTTTTCCGACGGTGAATGGACGCTGATGAATCTTCTGTGGGAAAAGAGCCCGCTCACGATCGGCTATATGGTCGACGCCCTGAAGTCCGAGACCGGCTGGTCAAAGGCGACCGTCAATATAATGCTGAACCGCCTCGCCGAAAAGGGCGCGGTGAAGATCGACTCGTCGGGCAGGGCAAAAAAGTTTTATCCGCTTACTGACCGTGTTGATGCGGTGCGCGAGGAAGCTTCGCGAACGCTTAAAAAAGTGAAGACCGGCGGTATCGGTCTTATGCTGTCCGCTATGGTTAAGGAGACAAAACTCACCGACGACGAGATAGAGGAGCTTTACCGCATACTGAAGGAGGGCAGAGAGAATGACTGACCTTATATGGGTTATATCAAGCTCTGTTCTTATCATCGCCGTTCTGATAATTCGCGCGGTGTTCGGAAAGCGTATGCGCTCCGGGCTTCGCTGTGCTCTCTGGGGCCTCGTGCTTATTAGACTTCTAATCCCCGGTACTGTTTTTGAACTTCCGTTCAGCGTTGAAAGTACCGCTACGAAAATCGACGCTGTAAGCAACATTGTCGAATTTGAGAACGTGAACCATTACGGATACGACGAAGAGAATAGGATGGTGTATTATTACAGGCCGGATTTTCCCGCGACAAAGCCGATGGTCACCGAAGAGAATGTGCCTTATGAAAGGTTCGTTGAGATCGAAAAGACGATCGATGTGATAAGAGTGCTGAGGATCGTCTGGTATTCGGGTATAGCAGTAACCGCGTCGGCATTCCTCGTTAAAAACGGCGTTTTCTATCTTAAACTTAGACGCCGTCGCAAACGCCTTGATATCAAAAGTAAGCTAAAATTCTACCGGATAGACGGAATATCGTCGCCGTTTTTGTTCGTAAACTCGATATATATCGACACAGCAGTTGCAAATGATGAAGAAAAGCTGAACCACGTCCTCTCTCACGAGCTCAGTCATTACCGTCATAAAGATCACTGGTTTGCCTTCCTTCGTTTCGCGGCGACAGCTCTCCACTGGTACAATCCGCTCGTATGGATAGCGTCGTACTATTACCGCCGCGATACCGATCTGTTTGCCGACGACGGAGCTATCCGCACACTCGGCGAGTCTGAACGCGAGAAATACGGAAAGACTCTTATCGCATTTGCCGATGCGTCGAAGAGAGAATCCGCTCTCAGCGGAGCGATAATGATGACCGGCGGCAAAGCGGCTTTGTTTGAACGCATTAAGCGCATCGCGAAAAAGCCGAAAACGAGTATCATCTGCGCCGTATCGGCGCTTGTCGTCGCTCTTGCAGTAGTTATAATTGCATTTGCCGGAAAGTCCGATGAAAAACCGGACGATACCGGGACGGAGACGGAACAGGGAACAGATCAGACACCCGACGACAGCATTCCTGACGATGCAGATCTTGTGATCGTTTATCCCAATTATAAGCTTACCTTCACCGGGGATTCCGTACAGTGCGAGTACGTCAAAAACGGAAAAACGGTACTCGCTGATCCCGTATCTCTTACGGATAAACAGATCCGTGACGTCAAAGCGTTTGCCGGTTATATTGAGCGAGGTCATAACGGGTATGAAAATCCCGATTACGCCGTACTCAACAAACAAGAATTCGGTATCATATCTATCTATACCCCGGATGACTTTTACACTGTATCTTCATTTACGGAAGACAATTCAGTAAAAGATTTTCTGCGGCTGGCGAATAGTTTGGCCCACTCCGATGTCGGATGGTGGTCACTGTCAGATTCGTATTTTTCCGATGATTTCACAATCGACGCTTTTGACGATATTATGGGGTACAAAGCAAATGCATACACAGTTTTGCACTCATCGGGTTGGTATTGCAGAACGTACGTGGCATCGGAGAATGGAAAATCGTTTGTCATAGCCAATTCTTACGCACGCTATTCTCCTGATTACGACGACTTTATCTTGGATATAGACGATGACGGCTCGACTGAACTTGTATGCGTCTGTCTGTTAGACAGCGGCGGCTTCGATCTGCATACATGCGTTTTTGACCGCGAAGACGGAATGATCAATAAGAGTTATATTGATCCTCAAAAGCTTGGATTTGAAGGTTGGAACAACATTGGGTCGACGATTTACTATAACGACGGTTATGACGCAGAAATCGGAAGGTTTTACGTTGATTATCGCAAATATAACAAAGATTATACTGAGTTTACAGACACGAGAGTCAATTATTATTACGATGAGATCGAATCCGCCGGCGCATGGGATCGTACAATATTCAAACCAAAGCTCGTAATTAAAGAACCGGAGATGCCATCAAGTGAACTGATCGACCAGATAGTATCCGATTATAAAAAAAGGTCGAATAATGATTTCATATCTATTCGTCGCTATTACGGCGAGTACGACGGCGCTGTTCCTGTTCTGCTTAACGGAATAATGACATTCGGGGCTAATAAGAAGGAATTCATTGCTGGGTGTATGTTTTGGTATTCCGATTATAACACCATAGAAGTCTGGAAAAACGGAACGTTTTACGATATTCGCGGGGCTTATGAAGAAGGGGTGTTGACCGCGGAACAGGTGGCGGTCATTTCGTACCTTCATGCCAACGGCGGCTATATCGTTATATCCGATCCGTACGGTGTGGACAGCAGAGAAAAAATCAGGGGAGAATTAATAGAGACTAGCATCATACCGAAAATTGTTTATTATCAACCGAGTGAAGATTTGCCAGAGCATAATGAACTCAACCAGGATGATCCTGTCGTCACTGTCGGACCTGATGATACCGCTGAAGCTCAACCGGGTGTTGAGCCGATAGAAACAAATTATCAGTATAGTGAGCAGGAACTCTACGATCTTGCAAAGAGTTCAATAATTGTACTGAACGACGAATTACGAACGAGTATAGAAGATTGCTTTAAATCTGATCGTTATGACATACAGTGGTATGATATCGACGCAAGTTGGGAACGTGCTTACGGTGACGTCAGGTGTTACTATGCTGATGAGAGCACAGCTCTGTTGTTTTGGCCGAATCCGACGGATTGGATTATGACAATAGAAATAGCAGACGCTGAATTCAGTTTTAATAACGGATTTAGTCTTTTGGTATTTCATGACGGCGAGTTGATAGATGCTTACGATGCGTACGACAAAGGGCTGATAAACGACAGCGTAATCAATATTGCTGCCGAAAGACATCAGATCGTTCAGCAATATATTAAAATGGTAAAATAAACGATGGTACTTTGTCAAAAGTTTTCGAAGGAGGAAAACGCTGTGACAGATTTGATATGGGTGATATCTTCATCGGTGATGATTATCGCCGTTATGATATTGAGAGCCGTGTTCGGAAAACGGATCAAAAGCGGCGTCAGGATGATCCTGTGGGGACTTGTGCTTCTGAGGCTTCTTATCCCCGGGACTTTCCTTGAATCTCCAACAAGCTTTGCGAGCGTAGCGTCAAAGATAGAGACGGTCGACACTTTCGACGCGCTTAAAAATATTGAACGAGTTGATTATCACGAACCTTTCAAAGCGATAGAGTTTTATCCTGAAAACAGCAGTGAAGAGTCATTCTTCCGTGACGGTGTAAGCAGTAAGAAATTCGAGCGAGTCGATAAAACGTTAGGCGTAAAGAAAGTTCTGACGTACGTCTGGTACGCGGGAGCGGCCGCGACGGCGCTCATATTTCTTGTGACCAACTTATCGCTGTTCGTGAGATTAAAACGCCGTCGCAGAATGATCGAGGCAGACTGTCCGCTTCGCGTTTACGTTGTAGAGAATATCGATTCGCCATTCCTGTTTGGAAGATCAATATACGTCGATAAAGCTACCTCTGAGGACGGAGAACTTCTTCGTTATGTGCTGGCGCATGAGATGAGTCACCACAGACACGTAGATCAGCTCACGTCGATACTGAGATTTGCAGCGGTGTCTATTCACTGGTACAATCCTCTCGTCTGGGTCGCTGCGGAGCTTTCAAGGCGTGACGCGGACCTCTTCGCCGACGACGAAGCGATACGCTCGCTCGGCGATGGAGAAAGAGAAAACTACGGAAAGGTATTGATCGGACTTTCATCTGTCGCTAAGCGCCCGACTATCCTCAACGGCGCAACTATGATGACGGGAGGGAAGAGCGCGCTCTTTTTCCGTATCAAAAGGATCGCAAAGAATACAAAGACAAGTTTTGCCGTGATCCTTGCGGTAATTACCCTCTCGCTTACCGCACTCGGTCTTGCTTTTATCGGCAGAGCCGAGGACGGTTTGATTGCTGATAAGGAGCATGAGACGATAAAGATCGGAATCAAAGACGACGGACACCTTGACCTTCCGGATAAGGATCTGATAGATTCTATCGATATACTTTATCTTGACGGATGCCTTGGCTCGACTGATGGTGTGGATGGCGGAACGGAGGCCGCAGATGAGATCTATTCTGCACTTGATAATATCACGGTTGATACTTCATCGGTCACAACTCATAAAAGACAGTTAATTGAAGGCGGCTATGGCTTGACAGTTAAAATATTTCTAAAGGACAGAACGACCTACACGGTCTCCTTCTCCTATGATAAATTTCCCGGACCTTCGACCGAAGAGTATTATTCTGAGTATAAGACGACAGGTTACGAACGCTTAAAGAATGCCGTTAATAAATTAAAAAATATAATAATAACACCGGATCAAACAGAGCCAGAATTCCGCTTTACTGTTGTCGGTAGAAATGGTTATGAAGTAAAGTTTTCAGTTATCGATAATAATATGAATCTATTGTATTCAACGAGCGCCGAGTCTGGCGCGGTTGATTTTACTCTTGATACTGATCAAAAGGAGCTGCTGTATTCATATATTAACGACATAAAAAGTGTATCTAAAAATGCGGAATATGAGAGGCCGGATTTTAAAGCGTTTACAAATTCAAGACTTTATACCGAAGTTACTTATGAGTTCGGCGAATACAGCTTTACGACTTTTTATGAGTTGACCGATAACGCGGCAGTCAAAGAATCAATGCGCTTTTTTAGCGATTTTCTCCCCGAGAGTGCTTTCCGTCATTCGGACAATGATTCCGTTGGGTTGCCTCACGGTGAAGAGCATTTTGAGGTTATGGGGCTTGAAACAACCGTTTACATTGTTGAAGAACATGCAGGATGGTGTACCAGAACGTATGTTGCAAAAGACAGTAACGGTGAACCGTTTATATGCGGCATTAGCTGTGGGTTTGATGATATTTGGTTTACTGCGGGCAGTTATGCCTATGCGTACAGCAAAGATTTTGCCGTTGACCTTGACGGCGACGGGACTACTGAGCTTGTGTGTAACAGAACTTCGGGCGGAGATACACATACAGACGTTTGCGTGTTTAAGAATGATAATGGTGTGATCCGGTGTTATCGTATAAAGTATGAAGAGCTTGATCTTGAAGGCTGGTACAACAACGGAATCGCGTCATGGATGAGTGTATACGACCCAAACACAAACGCTATTCATGTAAAATACTGGCGCGTTGATGAAGGCAAAGATATAAATGACGGAGAGTATTGCGACAGAATTATTGATCTTTCCGAAATGGTTGAAGTGAAGAATTGGAGTTAAATAAGGTATTGGTAGTTTCTGTTGATAATTCTTCCGTAGTAATATTCACAGATTAATAACTCGGGGCAAGGTATTCCTTGCCCCGGTCTGTTTTATTCTTTCACAAAGAGTTTTAAAAAGGGTGCGGTGAAAACTTTTTCAAAAGTTTTCACCGCATATCTATTTATATTCCAAATAATACTTTTGTGTTTACGACAAGCTTTTCAGCAAGCGTTTCCTTGTCAAGTCCGACGGCGTCAGCCATCGCGTCGAGCGTGTGGAACATGTACGCCGAGTAGTTGATCTCACCGCGGTGAGGCACCGGCGGGAGATACGGACAGTCCGTCTCAATAAGAAGACGGTCGGGCGGAACTGCGCGCGCCGACTCTCTCACCTTGTTCGCGTTCTTGTATGTGATCGGCCCGCCGAAAGAGAAGTACCAGCCGAGAGGGAGAAGCTCCTTCACAGTCTCGGCGCTTCCGGAGTAGGAGTGAAAAACACCGCGCACACCGGCGTGACGCTTAACGATCTCGACCGCGTCCCCTATCGCGTCGCGGCAGTGGATTATAACCGGAAGATCACGCGCTTTTGCGATCTCGAGCTGACGCTCGAAGAAGTATATCTGCCGCTCTCTGTCATAAGGCTTCCAATAGTAGTCAAGACCTATCTCGCCGACGGCAACGACCTTCGTAGCCGAGAGATTTTTTTCGATAACGTCAAGCTCCGCGTCAAAATCTCCGCCGATATTCTGACAGTCCTCCGGGTGTATGCCGATCGCGGCGTAAACGTTCGGATATTTTTCGGCGAGAGATAGCGTCGTCTTCATATTCTCCGTGTTCGTCGCCACGTTGATTATCGCGATTACTCCGGCTTCGAACGATTTTTTGAGGGCGGCGTCGCGGCCGCCCTCGAATTCTTCGTCAAATCTTTTGTCGTCGTAGTGAGCGTGAGAATCTATAAGTTCCATCATCTGACTCTTTCGCCGAGCGGCGTCGCGTCGTCAAGGAATACGACTCTGATCGTCTCCTCGCCGGACGCGAGTATCATACCCTCGCTCTCGACTCCGCAGAGCTTCGCGGGAGCAAGGTTTGCAACTACTATAAGCTTCTTGCCGATAAGGTCTTCCGGAGCGTAGAATTTTGCGATACCCGAAACTACCTGACGCTTTTCGTAGCCGAGATCGAGCTCGAGTTTCAATAGCTTGTTTGCCTTCGGGATCCTCTCGCACGCAACGACTTTCGCCGTGCGGAGTTCGACCTTCATAAAGTCGTCAAATCCGATAACGGCACAGCCCTCCGGCTTCTCGATATTCGCTTTTGCCGCCGCTTCGCGCTTTGCCTGAAGCTCTTTCTCAAACTCTTCGAGAAGCTTTGCTTCGTCGATACGTGAGAAGAGTATGAACGATTCGCCGTTTACCGTTCCGGGAACGAGCGCACCGAATTTTTCAATATCATCATATCCGGTCTTGTCCGTGCCGAGCTGTGCGTAGATCTTTTCCGACGTTTCGGGAATGATCGGAGCGAGAAGCACCGCGCCGATTCTTATAGCTTCGAGCAGATTGTAAATGACCGTCTCAAGACGTTCCTTTTTTGCCTCGTCCTTTGCGAGCGCCCAGGGCGTCGTCTCGTCAATGTACTTGTTCGCGCGGCGGAGAAGCGCCATCACGTCGTCTATCGCGTCGGCGATGTGGAGCGTGTCCATATCTTCCTTGAAGGACGCGACGGCTTTTGCGGCCGCCTCTTTCAGCTCAGCGTCTGTATCTTCGTCGCCGTGAGGCGCGGGAACAACACCGCCGAAGTATTTTTTACACATATCGACCGACCTCTTGACAAGGTTGCCAAGCGTGTTTGCAAGGTCGTTGTTGTAGCGCGTGATGACGCTCTCGTAAGTTATCGAGCCGTCGTTCGCGTAGGGCATCTCGGCGAGCGCGTAGTATCTCACGCCGTCCGTCGTGAATTTCTCGGCGAGCTCCTCGGCGTAGATCACGTTGCCGCGGGATTTCGACATCTTGTCCTGTCCGAAGTTGTACCACGGGTGAGCAAAAATCGTCTTCGGAAGCGGCAGATCGAGCGCCTTGAGGAATATCGGCCAGTAGATAGTGTGGAAACGTGCGATATCCTTACCGATGATGTGATAATCGGCAGGCCAGTATTTTTTGAAGAGTTCCGGCTGCTCCTCGTTCGCGGGATCGTAGCCGAGACCTGTTATGTAGTTCGACAGAGCGTCGAGCCAGACGTATATCACGTGCTCCGGATCGAACGGTACCTGAATACCCCATTTGAACGTGCTTCTCGTCACGCAAAGGTCCTGAAGTCCTCCCTCGACGAGAAGAAAGTTGTTCATCATCTCTTTCTTTCTCGATTCGGGAAGAATGAAATCGGGATGAGTGTTGATGTAGTCGATAAGCCAGTTCGCGTATTTCTTCATATTGAAGAAGTAAGCTTCTTCTTTTGCGCGGACGAGCGGTCTGCCGCACTCGGGACACTTGCCGTCTTCTATCTGTGAGTCGGTGTAGAAAGCCTCGTCGGGCTTGCAGTACCAGCCTTCGTAAACGCCCTTGTAGATATCGCCCTGGTTGTAGAGCTTTACAAATATGTTGGCGACCGCTTTTTCGTGGTAGTCGTCGGAAGTTCTGATGAACTTGTCGTAAGTCGTGTTCATAGAATCCCAGTTAGCCTTGAGCTGTGACGAAATACCGTCTATATACTCCTTCGGAGTGATTCCCGCCTCGTTCGCTTTCTCCTCGATCTTCTGACCGTGTTCGTCGGAACCGGTCTGGAACCAGACGTCGTATCCGCGCTGTCTCTTGTAACGTGCGATGGCGTCCGTCATAATGACCTCAAAGGTGTTTCCGAAGTGAGGCTTTGACGAGGTGTAGGGAATAGCGGTAGTTATATAAAATTTTTCACGTTTGCAATCACACATGATGTATCACCGTCCAAAAATAAACTAAGTTATATTATATCAAATAAATCGGTAATTACAATACCTTTTATTCTTTTTCTTCCGCGGCAAGAACCATTGAGTATGCCTCGCTCTTGGGGATGCCCCGGTCGCGCGCCACCATTTTTATGGCGTCCATCTTTTTCTCCCCGAGCGAGGTATACATTCGCATATGGTCGAGGATGTCGCCGGGGTATGAGGAGTCACTCGCGGGGGCGGCGCCGTCTATGACGAGAACGTATTCCCCGCGCGGCTCTTTTTCGTTATATATTGCGATCGCGCCGGAAAGGGTAGTTCTCGCGACCTCTTCGTTCAGCTTCGTCAGTTCGCGGCATACCGCTATCTTTCTGTCGCCGAGTGCGTCGTAAAGCTCCTTCAGTGTAGCTTTCAGTCGGTGCGGGGCTTCGTAAACAACGGCGGTCCGCTCCTCGCGGGAGAGCGCTTCAAGTCTTTCGCGCCTTTCTTTTTTCTCCGCGGGGAGAAATCCCTCGAAGACGAAACGTCTGGTAGAAAGTGCCGAAAGCGTCAGCGCGGTGATACAAGCAGCGGCGCCGGGGATCGACGTCACGGGGATATTTTCCTCTGCGCAAAGACGGACGATGTCCTCTCCGGGGTCGCTTATCGCGGGAGTGCCCGCGTCGGTCACGAGAGCGCAGCTCTCACCCGATTTAAGCCTGTCGGCGATAACTCTTCCGCGCTCCGCCTTGTTGTGCTCAAAATAGCTTATAAGCGGCTTTGATATTCCGAGGCGCGACAGAAAAAGCCCGGTGTTCCGAGTGTCTTCGGCGGCGACAAAATCGACTCCGGAGAGCACTTTCAGCGCTCTTTCGGAGATGTCCGCCATATTGCCGATCGGCGTCGCAACGAGGTACAGCGTCCCGCCGACGATCGTATTCTTTTCTGAAGCGTTGTTTTCCATATCGTTTTACCGTTTATTTCTTTTTGTCAAAGAGGAACGAGAGCGAAAACTCATCGTAAACTCTTGACATATCTTTCGTATATTTTCTGTCCGGGCCGTCCTCATAAATTATCAGCGGCCTTGAAGTGACGAGAGACGGCGAACCCCCGCGCTTTGCTTCCGTCAGGATAAGGCACGGCGCGCTTTTCGCGTCCGGATAGACAGTTATAAGCTTCTTCGGCTCAAGCCCGTTCGATTTCAGCGAATACATCAGATCCGCAGTCCGCTCCGGTCTGATCACCGTCCACATCAGCCCGCCGTATTTGAGAAGATATGCGGCGGCGCGTACAAAGTCGTCGAGCGTGCCGTTTTCTTCGCGTCGCGCGGCGTTCATTTCACCGTCTTTCGAGTCTTTCCCGCTTCCGCTTGCCATATAGGGCGGATTTGTGAAGACCGCGGAGAACGTCTCGCGCGGCAGTATATCGGATATCTCTCTGACGTCTGCGGAGTGGACTTTGATCTTATCCGTTAAGGAGTTAAGCGCGGCGTTCCTCTCTGCGAGCACGGCGTACTCCTTTTGTATCTCAACGGCGTGTACCGAGTCAAACGAACATCTCGCCGCGGCAAACAGAGAGACTACCCCTGTCCCGGCGCCGAGGTCGCACGCGTCCCCGTGAAGATTCTTTTTTACAAACGCGGAGAGCAGGTAAGAGTCCGTTCCGAATTTCAGCCCCGCGTCCTTTTGTATAAGGCGAAGGTCCTCGTTGATCTCGAGAAGCGCTTCACCGGAATTAAGTTCAATATCCATAATTCTCCCGTAATAGCAACGGCGGAGCGACTCGCTCCGCCGTCAGTCTATGTACCTGATTACTCTTCGACAGGCGCACCTACGGGACAAGTTTCAGCGCAGGAACCGCAGCTGAGGCACTCGTCGGCGTTGATCTCGAACTTGCCGTCGCCTTCGGAAATGCATCCTACCGGGCAAGCCTCTGCGCAAGCACCGCAAGCGATGCAGTCGTCAGTGATCTTGTATGCCATCTTTACTACCTCCATCGTTAGAACTGAATTTATTGTATCATAAAAATTATATAATGCAATACCTTTTTCAAAAAATCTTAAACTTGTTTTGCGGCGATATTATTCTTCGGTTTCGCCCGAGGCGTCTTTCTTCTGCTCGCGGCGGTCGGGACGCTCGAGCGTCTTCACGCTGTCCGCATCGTAAACGCGTATCGTTGTCGTTTCGTTCTTATCGGTGAACTTAACTTTGACAAGCCTTGTGAGCGGGTTTACCTCGGACACGATACCGATGCCGTCCGACGTTTTTACCTTTGCGTCGCACGGGGGCATCGTCTTAAGCTCCTGCTCGTAGACGTCGTTTTCGTATCTGAGACAGCACATAAGTCTGCCGCACGTGCCGGATATCTTTGATGAGTTGAGGGAGAGATTCTGCTCCTTCGCCATCTTGATTGAGACCTGCGCGAAATCCGAAAGGAACGTGGCGCAGCAGAACGGACGTCCGCATACGCCGAGCCCGCCCATGAGCTTTGCTTCGTCGCGTATACCGATCTGTCTGAGCTCTATTCTCGTGCGGAATACGAACGCAAGATCTTTGACAAGCTCTCTGAAGTCGACTCTCTTTTCGGCGGTGAAATTGAAGAGAAGCTTCGAGTTGTCGAAAGTGTATCTCGCGTCTATCAGCTTCATGTCGAGACCGTGCTCGGCGATCTTTTTCTGACAGATCTTGAAAGCTTCTTTTTCAAGCTCGATATTCTGCTCGTGACGCTCGATATCCTGCTTCGTCGCTTTTCTTTCAAGCGTTCTGAGCGGAAGGACTATCGTCTCCGTCTAGACGACCTTGTTCGGGATCACAACGCGGCCTATTTCGGAACCGCGCGAAGTTCTGACAATGACGCTCTCTCCGACGCTGCACTCGACTCCCTCGGGGTCGAAGTAGTATATTTTTCCCGCCTCGCGGAACCTGACTCCGATGATCGTCATTTCCTCGGGCAGATCTTCTCTGGACGGGATTTCTTCCGACGATATATCGTCGCTCGCGTCAAGGACTTCCTCTTCGAGCTTTTCGGGATCAAAATCGTTGAATTCTCTGTTGTTCATTCTATTGCCTTTCCGGGGAAAACCCGTTTCAGTTAAGTGTAAGCAGCAGCGCCTCAACGGGCTGCGCGTTGATGTTTGCGGAAATTTTAGCGGCGGAATCGGTTGCTGCGGTACAAAGCGCCGCGAGTCTTTTGACGGTAGCTTTTGAAGCTATGGATGCGGGCTCGTCCGGCGACGTGTAAAACAACATCGTGCCGGTCTTTCCGATCTTTACCGACAGAATATCGCGGAGCGCTATCTCAAGCGTTTTCATAAAAGATACCGCTTCGTCACGCTTTGTCGGAAGAAGCTTCAGAAGGGAAGTCTTCTCCGACGGAGTTCCCCTCACGAGGACCGGCACCACCTGCTTTACAAGAGACGCCTCCTTGAAATCCGGCGAGTCCGGATCGGTGAGAAGCGAGATCGCTTTTCCTATAGATCCTCCGGATGAAGACGCTGCGCGGTCTGCCTCGCCGCTTTTGACATATTGCGCGTACTCTTCTTTGTGTGACAGATACTCTACGATGGCAGCCGGAGTGAAGAGCTCCGTTTTGATCACCGGCGCGCGGCTTCTTACGGTCTCGAGAAGCAGCTTGCTGTCGGTGCAGAGAAGTATGAAATTCACGAACGACGGCGGCTCCTCAAGCGAGAGTAAAAGCGAGTTCTGCGCCTGCACCGTCATTTTGTCCGCGTCTTCTATGATATAGATCTTGCTCTCCTCTTCAACGGGCGCGTAGTACAGCGACGCTTTGAGATTCCTTACGGTGTCTATCCCTATTGTCGCCGCGGTTCCGCGGTCTATCGTGATGACGTCGGGCGAGATACCGTCTCTGACCTTTCTGCACGAAATACATTTTCCGCACGGAAAGCGGATATCCGACTCTCTTTTGCAAAGGATCGCGGAAGCGATGAGCTTTGACGCGGTGTGTTTTCCGCTGCCCTTCGGTCCGTCGAGTATATATGCGTGAGATCCCGCCCCGGTTAAAATATCGGCACCGACAGTCGCTTTTAATCTTTCGTTGCCGATAAGTTCTTCAAACAGCTTCAATCAAGCGACCTCCGTTCCGAACAATTACACTATATTATATCAAAATACAAAAGAAAAGTCAAATACAAATAATTGATTTTTTGCATCAAAACAGAAGCTTTATTCCGTCGCGTCTTGCGAATAATAATTGTGGATTGCTTGACTGAAAAATCAAATGAAGATCAAATCAATTTCATTTCTCGGCGCACTTGCCGCCGTAATTCTGTTTATGAATACCGAATGGACTTCTCTCGGCGGCACGGACGCCATTATGAAGTTTTACAATGACGTTAACGCAAGATATTATGCAAATGAGAAAAATGAGGTCTCGAAAACTGATTATACAGATGTAAAAATAGCCGACAAATACCGTATCGAAAGTATTTTGTCAAAAGTAGAAGATGATCCGGCGTCGCCGTTTTCGCATCTTGTCGAATATAAATTCAACTCTTCAGTTTCGGGCGGGAATACTCTTGACGCTGACGGATTCAGAGCGCTCGTTAAAGAGTTATACGGCGCCATGACGCCTCTTGAAAATGAGAACCATACTGACAGCTCAAGTTCTGCTGCCGGCGACGCCGTAAGATCCGCGGAGTCTCTGATCTGCAGGGGAGTCGGAAATGAAAGCGTCGTTTCCGCCGACGGCGTCAGATGGTATTATTCGGGCAATTATATCTTTTCATCGGAGCGCGGAAAACTCGGCGTAGTCGTCAGATCTCCGCGGGGAATGACAAAAGGATGCGCGGCGGACGGGTGTGGATACTTTACTTCTAAGCGCTTTTTCCCGATCTCAGGCGTATCTTCTTGCGGCTCGTCTTTTGACGGTGTTTTGAATGAAGAAGTTTTGCGCGTTCCGTCGGGAGGAGCGTTTTACGTTACGCGAGAAGATTATTCGTCGCCTCTTCTCGTTTATTTTTCCGAGAAGTCATAAAAAAGCGTTCAATTAATATTGAAATATGTTTTACGTTATGATATAATATTTTAGATAATTGTTGATTGCAGGTATGTTATGGAAAACACCGTTCTGATCGGCGTGTGCGGTATGAGCGGTTCGGGAAAGAGCCACGTCTCGAGGGCTTTTGCTTCGCTCGGCGGACACCACGTCGATACCGATAAAATATATCACGCTCTGCTCGAGCCTCGCCGCGGAAAGCTCTCTCCCTGCGCCTTGGCGATAGCGCGCGAGTTCGGCGATGAAGTAGTGAAAGACGCGACGATCGACCGCGGCGCGCTCGGAAAGATCGTATATTCGGATCCGGATCGCCTTCTCGCGCTTAACCGCATCGCGCACAAATACATAAAGAAAGCGACTCTCGCCGAGGTCAGAAAATGCGGCGCTCAGTTTGCGCTGATCGACGCGCCGGTTCTTTTTGAGAGCGGATTCGACAAGCTCTGTGATTTCACCGTCTGCGTTTGCGCTGACGACGAGACCAGAATAAAGCGCATCGTACGGCGTGACAATATTTCGGAAGACGACGCAAAGCGCCGCCTTGCAAATCAGACGCCTCAGAGTGACCTTGTAAGTATGTGTGACTTTACGGTCGACAATTCGTATGGCCGCGACGTTACGGAAGACGTCAAAAAAATACTGTTGGAAAAAGGTCTTATTTAATGAATTTCAAACGCACCGCGATAAGAAGCGCCGTGATAATCGGGATCGTTGTTTTATCCGTCCTTTTCGGAGTTATTATTCAAAGCTTTTCGGACAGAGCGGAGCGGTCGAATTATCCGCTTAAATACGAGGAGTTCGTAAAAAAGTATTCGTATGAATACGGCGTTCCGCAAAACGTTATATATGCAGTAATCAAAGAGGAGAGCGGCTTTGACAGCAGCCTTCTTGCGGACGGCGGAGAAATAGGTCTTATGAAAGTATCTCCCAAGCTTCTCGAAAGCTATAAGATCGAACTGCGCGATTCATACGACACCGGAATGTTATACGATCCGGAAACGAATATCAAGTACGGAGTGTATCACCTCTCGAAGATATATCTCAAGGTAGGGACCTGGCGCGCCGCATTTGCATCACTTAAGGCAGGTACGGACAGAGTCCTTGAATGGCTCGGAAACGAGGAATATACCGAGTTCTCCGAAAACTCAAAACCGAAACTTAAAGTGATACCCGACGACGAGACGAGGGTATTTACCGAGCGTCTCGAAGAGACGGCGGAACGGTATAAGCAATTATATTTTGAAGATTGATTCAGACAAACGGAGGATAGGATCTATGGAAAACCTCAGCGCAAAAGAACTCTCTGAAAAACTGTGTTACAAAAAAGTGTCCGCTGCGGATAAGTTCGACGTCAACGACTACGAGATTGCGGACAGTTATGCGAAGGATTATTCCGTTTTCATAGACAACGCGAAAACGGAGCGTGAAGCGGTCGATTATACCGTCGATATGCTCTCGGCTTACGGATTCAAACCTTATACGCTCGGTATGGAAGTATACCAGGGCGACAGATTCTACGTCGTCAACAGAAATAAAATGCTGATTGCGTTCGTCATCGGTTCTAAGGGGGTTGAAGACGGATTCAAGATCATGGCGGCTCACATAGACTCGCCGAGACTTGACCTCAAACAGCACCCGATATTTGAGGACAACGGCATTTGCTATGCGAGAACCCACTATTACGGCGGTATCAGAAAGTACCAGTGGGCGACGACAAAGCTTGCGCTTCACGGCGTTATCACAAAGCGCGGCGGCGAGAAGATTAACGTTGTGATTGGCGAGGAAGAGGGAGATCCGGTGTTCTGTATCACAGACCTCCTGCCTCATCTTTCAAAAGATCAGGATGCAAAACCTGTCAGCTCCGCTTTCGCCGGCGAGGCACTTAGCGTCGTCCTTTGCGCGTCTCCCCTGACCGAGGACGGTAAATCCGCTGAGGTTGACAACGCTGTCAAGCTAAGGCTTCTTTCCGAACTTTACGACAGATACGGGATCACCGAGGGCGACCTTATGAGCGCCGAGCTGTGCTTTGTTCCCGCCGGGCGCGCCGTCGACGTCGGTCTTGACCGCGTACTTATAGGCGCGTACGGTCACGACGACCACGTGTGCGCTTATCCCGAACTTACGGCTATGCTTGAGAACCTTGACGGCGAAAACTCCGTTATGTGCGTACTTGCTGACAAAGAAGAGACCGGAAGCGACGGCCCGACAGGAATGCAGGGCAGACTTATGATAGACGTGATCGATGAAGTCGCGCGTTCTTTCGGCGCCGATCCCGCTGTGGTGAGAGCCGCTTCCAAATGCCTTTCCGCGGACGTTGCGGCGGCATTCGATCCATGCTATCCCGAAGTATTTGAAAAAGCTAATGCTGCTGTCGTTTCTTGCGGCGTTGCGATCACGAAATATACCGGCGTGAGAGGAAAGATCACTACTAACGATTGTCATGCCGAGTTCGTTAGAGAGATCGTCGACATTCTTGACGGCGCCGGAGTCCTCTGGCAGACTGCCGAACTCGGTAAAGTCGACGCCGGCGGCGGAGGAACCGTTGCAAGGTTCATTTCCCGCTATAACATAGATACGCTTGACATCGGTGTTCCCGTGCTCTCTATGCACGCTCCGTTCGAGCTTATCTCAAAATACGACCTTTACAGTACTCACAAAGCGCTTTCCGCATTCTGCAGATCCTGATATGATATCCAGACTGAAAGACACCGAGATCAGATTTTCGGCAATAGAAGAGCAGCTCGCGAGGCCCGAGGTCATTTCCGACGTAGACAGATACACGAAGCTGATGAAAGAATATAAAACTCTTTCCCCGCTCGTCGAAAAGTACCGGCTTTACGAAAAAACCTCAAATGACGCCGAAGGCGCAAAGGAACTGATGGATTCCGAGAGCGATCCCGAAATGAGAGATCTTGCCGCCGAGGAATATTATTCAAAGCGTGATGAACTCGCAAAAATAGAGGAGGAGCTAAAGATAATGCTCCTTCCGAAAGATCCTAACGACGACAAAAACGTTATCGTTGAGATACGCGCCGGAGCCGGCGGTGAGGAAGCGGCGCTGTTTGCCGGCGACCTTTACAGAATGTATACGATGTACGCCGATATCAAAGGCTTCAAGACAGAGCGTATCAGCTTCAACGAGACAGGGCTCGGAGGATTTCGCGAGATCACGTTTTCCGTAAGTGGAGAGGGTGCTTATTCGAGATATAAGCACGAGAGCGGAGTTCACAGGGTTCAGCGTGTGCCTGTCACCGAGTCGTCCGGCAGAATACAGACGTCGACAGCGACCGTCGCGGTGCTTCCTGAAGCAGAGGACGTTGAGGTCGAGATCAATCCCGCCGATCTCTTTATTGAGACGATAAAAAGCAGCGGCGCCGGCGGACAGCACATCAACAAGACCGAGTCCGCGATAAGACTTATCCACAAACCGACCGGGATCACGATAGAGTGCCAGGACGAGAGAAGCCAGTTCAAAAACAAAGACAAAGCGATGAAACTTCTCAAGGCGAAACTCTACGATATGAAACAGCGCGAGCAGGACGAAAAAATCGCCTCCGACAGAAGAAATCAGGTCGGAACCGGCGACAGAAGTGAAAAGATCAGAACTTACAACTTCCCGCAGGGAAGAGTCACCGATCACCGCATAGGGCTTTCGATCTATTCGATCGAGGCGTTTATGAACGGAGAGATCGACGCGATGATCGACGCGCTCGCCACAGCCGAGACCGCCGAAAAGCTTAAAGGCGGAACGGGAGAAATCTGAAACTTTTGGAGTAAAATTGAAAACAGAGTATTTTAAGACCGGCAGTGCTGATGGCGGTAAGGTCTACGAGCACTGCGGCGAGATCATACGGCGCGGAGGACTCGTAGCGTTTCCGACGGAGACCGTATACGGACTCGGTGTCGGCGCGTTTCTTGCCGACGCAGTGCCAAAGGTTTTCGCCGCGAAGGGAAGACCGGGCGACAATCCGCTCATCGTTCACGTTGCGTATCCGGAAGACGCCGAATGCGCAGCGGTAACTAATGGAAAGTATTATGAACTTGCCGAGCGCTTTATGCCCGGACCGCTCACCGTTATCCTGCCGAAAAAAGATATAGTTCCGGATGCCGTGACCGCGGGACTTGACAGCGTCGGTATCAGATGCCCGTCGCATCCTGCCGCGCATTCGCTTATCCTTGCCGCCGGGATGCCGATCGCCGCGCCGTCGGCGAATTTATCGGGAAAACCGTCGCCTACGTCTGCGCTTCACGTAATTCGCGATATGGACGGAAAAATAGACGCCGTGATAGACGGCGGAGAGTGCGACTTCGGACTTGAATCAACTGTGATAGCTTTGCACGGTAATTCAGCCGAGATCCTTCGTCCCGGAGCCGTTACAAGGGAAGACCTCCTCGAAGTCCTTGACGACGTTACGGTCAACCCTGCTGTAAAAGATCCGTCAAAGACCGGTGAGAAAGTTGCTTCTCCCGGTATGAAATATAAGCATTATGCGCCTTGCGCAAAGTTTATTCTCGTCTCGTCAGGCACAGATTCGTTTGTCGAATACGTCAATTCACTCACGGGCTGCGTCGGCGTGATATGCCGCGAAGGTGAGGCTTCTCGCTTCACGTGCGGCTTCAAATACGTGATCGGCGACGAAGAAGATAAAAAAGAGCTGTGCCACCGTTTGTTCTCGATTTTCAGACAGGCGGACGACGACGGAGTCGAGGTGCTCGCCGCAGAGCTTCCCGATGACGCCGGCGCAGGGCTCGCGCTTTACAACAGAATGATCCGCGCTGCAGGCGGAAAGATAACTGAACTTATGTGACATCTTACCGGAGGAAAAATGGCAAAAAGAAAAGTCAAAAATGAACCGAAGGAATATATTGAACCGGCGCCTTACGATCAGCCTATAACGGAGACGGTCGAGAAGAACTATATGCCGTACGTGATGAGCGTTATCATCTCGCGTGCGATACCGGAGATCGACGGCTTTAAACCCGCTCACCGCAAACTTCTTTATACGATGTATAAGATGGGACTTCTCACCGGGGGAAGATCGAAGAGCTCCAACATCGTCGGTCAGACGATGAAGCTCAATCCGCACGGCGACGCGACTATCTATGATACGATGGTCAGACTTACCCGCGGAAACGAGGCGCTTCTGCATCCGTTTATCGACTCAAAGGGTAACTTCGGTAAACAGTACAGCCGCGACATGGCTTACGCTGCCGCCCGTTATACGGAAGCGAAGCTCGATCCGTTCAGCGGAGAGCTTTTTGAGGGGATCGATCGCGACGCCGTTGATTTTATCCCGAACTTCGACAACACTACGACCGAGCCCGTGCTCCTTCCGACCACGTTCCCGAACATTCTCGTGTCGCCCAATATGGGTATTGCTGTCGGTATGGCGTCGAATATTTGCTCGTTCAACCTCGCCGAGGTTTGCGACGGTGCGATAGCTTTGCTTAAGAATCCGAACTCGTCGGTCGATAAAATAATGGGTATTATAAAAGCCCCCGATTTTCCGGGCGGCGGTTATCTTCTTTACGACCGCGAGCAGATGAAGTCAATTTATGAGACCGGACGCGGATCATTCAAGATCAGAGCAAGATATACTTTTGACAAGGAAAACAGTTGCATTGACATAGTCCAGATACCGTATTCCACGTCAATAGAGCTTATAATCAAGAACCTCACCGATCTTATGAAAGACGGAAAGGTCAAGGAGATCACCGACGTCAGAGACGAGATCGACCTTTCGGGCTTCAAACTCACGGTCGACATACGCCGCGGTACCGATCCGGACCTTTTGATGAAGAAGCTGTACAAGCTTACGCCTCTCGAAGATAATTTCAACTGCAACTTCAACGTGCTGATCAACAAAGCGCCGAAGCAGCTCGGAGTAGTCGGCATTCTCAAAGAGTGGTGCGATTTCCGCCTCGGCTGTGTCAGAAGGATACTCACGTTTGATATGCAGAAGAAGAAGGACAAGCTTCATCTTCTTGTCGGACTCGGCAAAGTGCTTCTTGACATAGACAAAGCGATAAAGATCGTTCGCGAGACCGAGAAAGAGTCTGACGTCGTCCCGCGCCTTATGGAGGGCTTCAAAATTGATGAGGTCCAGGCGGAATATATCGCAGAGATAAGACTTCGCCACCTGAACCGCGAGTATATAATCAACCGCATCAAAGAGATAGAGTCTCTTCGCGCAGAGATCGCAGAGATCGAATCGATCCTCGGCGACGAACTTAAACTGCGCGCTCACGTTGCAAAAGAGCTCGCGGAGATCAAAAAGAAATACGGCGTACCGAGAAAAACTCAGATAATCTACACTGACGATATGGAAGAAGAGCCTGTTGTCGAGGAGAAAGAGAATTATAACGTACGCATCGTATTTACAAAGGGCGGATACTTCAAGAAGATCACGTTCCTGTCCCTTCGCGGCAATGACGAGCAGAAGCTCAAGGACGGCGACGAGATAGTTTACAGCGTCGACACAGAGAATATCGCGGATATAATGGTGTTCACCGACAAGTGCCAGGTTTATAAGGCGTCACTGTCGGATTTCGATACCACCAAGGCGTCGTCTCTCGGCGACTTTCTCGCGACGGTCCTGAACTTTGACGAGAACGAGCGCCCGGTAATGGTCCACGTCATACCGAAGGACGTTTCAAAAGACAGGGTAGTGTTCGTCTTTGAAAACGGCAAAGGCGTCCGTGTTCCCGTTTCTTCCTATGAGACGAAATCGAATCGCCGCCGCTTGACCGGAGCTTACAGTTCCGCGTCGCCTGTCGCCGGGATCGTATATGAAGAAAAAGGCGCGCCGGTAGATATATATATTGAGAACAACGCAGGACGAGCGATCACGGTAAAATCCTCACTGATACCCGAAAAAGCTACGAGAAGCGCTTCCGGTGTCACCGTACTCCAGCTCAAAAAAGGTCAGAAGGTCGTGAGAGTCGAGAGCGGTATCGCGCTTGATAATATGCCGGAAGCTTCAAAATGTAAAAAAATCAAGATTCCCGCCACCGGCGTGAATATCGGAAAATAAACGGAGTTTGAGATGAACGATAAGAAAAGAAAGTTTATGGTAAGGCTTGTGTGCCTTATTCTCGCCGGAATGATGGTTATAGGCGGTCTTGTCGCGGCGGTAAGCTATATCCTTGCAAATTGAGCACCCGGACCTTTCGCGGCATATACTGTTAAAAAACGTCGGAAGGTGTCAAAATGCCGAAAAAGTATAAAAAAACTCTTGCGGCGTGCTGTTTCGGCTACGTTACACAGTCGATCGTAGTCAATCTCGCGCCGCTCTTTTTCATAATTTTCAAAAGAGATTTCGGATTCTCTTATTCATTTATCGCGTCGATCGTTCTTGCGACGTTTGTGATACAGATCGCGGTTGACGCGCTGTCTGTAAAGTTTATGGGTACGCTCGGCTACAGACGCTGCGCTATCCTCTCGCAGATCTTTTCGGCTTCAGGTCTGCTTATGCTCGGGGTCTTGCCCGGGATAACGGGAAACGCCCATATAGCCGTGCTTGTATCTGTCGTCCTCTATTCGATAGGCGGCGCGCTGGTCGAGGTCGTGATCAGCCCCATAGTTGATTCACTTCCGACAGAATCCGGCAGCGCTTCGATGTCGTTTTTACATTCGTTTTATTCCTGGGGACAGGTAGCCGTAATACTTATAACCACGTTCTTGCTGATCTTGATAGGAGAAAGCGCTTGGTATGTGATACCCTTGATATGGACCGCGCTTCCGGCATTATGCGCGGCGCTGTTCTTCAAAGTGCCGATCATTGAGCCGGAGCCGCAGAACGCGGTGAAAGTTACCGGACGGCTGTTCGGCAGAAAAATATTCATCTTAACGATGATACTTATGATCTGCGCAGGAGCGTCAGAGCAGATCATGGCTCAATGGGCGTCGATCTTCTGCGAAAACGGTCTCGGAGTGACGAAAGTCGTCGGCGATCTTCTCGGACCCTGTCTCTTTGCCGCGTTTATGGGCGTCGGCAGAACGTGGTACGGTATCAAAGGCGACAAGATCGATCTCAGACGGGCGATGATATTCTGTTCGTCGCTCACGATAGCCTGTTATCTCCTGACCGTGTTCTCCGGAAATTCTGTCGCGTCGCTCGCAGGCTGCGCGCTGTGCGGCCTCGGCGTAAGTCTTCTGTGGCCGGGAATGCTCTCGCTTTCATCGGCGACGTTTCCTGACGGAGGACCTGCGATGTTTTCGTACCTGGCGCTCGGAGGAGACGTCGGATGCGCGCTCGGACCGTATATCGCAGGGATCGTTTCAGACCGCGTGTCCGAGTCGGAATTCGGTCAATCGCTCGCCGCAAGTACATCTTCAGGCATCGACGAGATCAGTTTGAAAGCCGGTATCCTCGCCGGGATCGTTTTCCCGATCATAATGCTGACAGGAGCGCTTTTACTCGGTAAGAAATCAAATAATGAGAGCGGCGCACTCAAATGAGCGCGCCGTTATCATTTTATTTTGAGAAAAGCTCCAGAATGTGATGCTTTTTGGTTGAATACTTATAAGCAGACTCAAAATCTCTCTTGTTCTCATAGCAGCTTTCTATATCTGCAGCTATGCGGTATTTTGATATAAATCCGAGGTTATCCGAGTCTTCAAGGCTCATAAACATTTCGATCGCTTTTGTCAGCTTGAATTCTCTCGCGTACGCTTTGGCGCGGAGGTACTTTTGCTGATCGGGATTCATAAAAGGGAGAGCGGAGGCTAAACCCTCGGCAGTCTCGATCTCGCCGCGGTCGAGATAGCCGAGAGCGGCAAGATATACGAACGTACCTGCGGGTATATTCGTCTGACGTTTTGCAAATTCAGATATCACGTCGACGTCTATATTCCCGGGGGCGAACCGGATGAGGGCTGAATATGCGTCGATGGTTCCGATAAGTTCGTTCGGTACAAACTTCATCCTGAGGGCGGCGGATCTTGACGCTTCGAGACATCTTTTTGCGCTCGTCAGCATGAACATCTCCATATTTTGTTCCGCTCGCTTCAATTCCGCTTCTGCGGTGAGATAATAAAGCTCGTCGTCGTACGGAACGGCACGGCACGCGTCGGCACACTCGTCGTATCTTCCTTCCGCGAGCATTGCTCTTGCACGTGTCACTGCATCTGTTTTTTTGTAAAGCGCTTCTGCTTCGTCCGAATCGGAGAAAAACAGACCTGCGGGAACGTCGAGTTTATTGGCAAAGTATTCGAGCGTTTCGATCGAAGGGAGCGCCGCGCCGCTCTCTATCATACTGAGCATATTGCGGCTGACTCTGTCGCCTGCGAGCTCCGATTGAGTCATACTCGCCCGAAGTCTCTCGGCTCTTATTCGCTCCCCTATATTCTTTATCGAGTTATTCATATTCTGTCTCCGAAGTTGCTGTCGCGTTTTCGCGAAGAACGAAAAAGCGCTGTCAAATACAAGTTAGTAACGATAATAATCCGCAGTTTTTTTCACAAATAATGTGAAAATCCTACGGATTTTTTCATTTTTATCGCTTTTTCTATCGCCGTTTTTACCCTTCGACGTACCTGTGTACGCCTCACGGGGTAAAGAACGACGATTCTTCATCGAACTGCGGCAGCCACTTTATTTCTTGTTTGCTATTCTCACGATTTTTCTGAATCTGTCGTTTATCGCATCAAGCATGACTTTTATCGAATCGGTCATCGATTCAACCGAATTTGTCATTTTCTGCGGAACAGCCCCGGAGCTTTTGCCCGAAGAATCAGCTTTACCGACGGCTTCTTTGACGCTCTGTCGCCTGGCTGACTCCCGCGCCGTAACGGGAGTATGTTTACCGGGCATCGAGTCTGCTTCTCTCGCTCCGGAGGGCGTTTCGTTCGTTGCTTCCGAATATACGTTGCCGCCAGTCACTTTAATCATCGCGATCTCGTCTTTTAACATATCGCGCTCTTTACCTATGGAGAAAAGCTCTGCCGACAGCGCGCTCATTTTTGATTTCGCGTCTGCGATCTCACTTTCAAGCTCGAGCCTTTTGCTGTAAAGTCCCTCGCATTCGGCGTCCTTTGCTTCATATTCCGTTCTCAGTGTGCCGAGCTCTGATCTGATGCTTTCAAGCTCCGCACGAAGCTCATTGATAAGAGCATCTTTCTCGGCGAGAGACAAGTCAGCCTCCTGCTTTGCTTCAACAGCGGACTGGAGTTCGTGTTTCATTTCGGCGACGGCAGCCTCATGCTCCGCTTTCGAGACGGAAAGAGCTTCTTCCGCTTCTTTTGCTCTTTTTTCAGCCTCGTCTATTTTGTCTCCGAGAAATTCGCGCTCTTCTTTGAATCTTTTATTCTCGTCGGAGATATAATCGATAACGTCTTCTTTGTTGAAGCCGCCTACGGCTTTTCTGAAAGAAAACGGACTCTTCTTTTCCGGGGTTCTGATATCGTCTTTCATTGTACAATCTCTCTCCCTAAAATTATATGTTAAGTATATCACGCGCCTTGCGATAAATCAACCGTGTTGAGTTGATGATCATATCAGTTCATGGTCTTCTGCGAAATACCTTTTATCGTTACGATGACCCAGCTGTGTTCAGCGCTCTTGATCACTGAATTGCAGTACGGGCAGATCGCAGATTTGTTGAGGTCGATCGGCGCTCCGCAGTTCGGACAGTTGTCCGCCGTCTTGCCCTCTTGTTTTTCTTCTCTTTGTCCGGATGTGCGCGACAGAGTCCATTCGTATTCCATGAGTTTTTCCTTCGACGGGTCGCCGGATACAACATTTCTGGTATCATCGTCGATAACGAAATCGCATATCTTGGCTCTGACGTTCGCGATCATAATATCGTTCCCGGATTCCTGACGCCAACCGAGAAGAGTAACACCTAAAACGGCAATACGGTCTATCTTATTTGTCCTGCGAAGATGTTTGTAGTTATCGAGCTGTGACGTCATCTGAGCGTAATACGCACCGGAAAGAAGAGTTTGTACCGGCGACAGATCCTTGTTCTGCCATGCCTGCTGCAGCCGTACGTACGAATTTGAGATCCATTCTTTGAGTTCTTCTTCGGAAAAGTCCGGATCGATTGAAGAATATGATTCGATAGGATTGAGACCTGTCGGAGCAGAATATCCGATGTTGTTCGTCCTTCCGCCCGTAAATGTCGATGTGGTCCCGTTACTTCCTTTTTTCTTGCTCGTTATCATTGAGAAAACTATGATAGCTATAACAATGACCGCTATGAACACCGTATCTGCTCCGCCGGAGAAGAGACTTCCCGACGAAGTGCCGTAATCATCGTCGCCATAGTCATAATCGTTGTCATAATCATAATCGCCGCCACCGCCGTAATCTGCGTCTCCGCTGAAGTCTCCGAAGTCCGCTCCGCTTCTGAAACTGAATACCAGTGAAGCGGTGATCACAAGCGATGTGACGAGAAATAACGAAAATATTTTTTTCATATTGTAACCTCGCGCCTGACGGTAAATATATCTTACCATACATTTATTCAAAACGCAACAAATATTCGATAAATGGCGCTTAAGATTTTTGAAAAAAACTATTGACACGTAATTAATTGTGTGATATTATATTTAAGCACGCGATAGCGGCATGCCCCATTAGCTCAGTAGGTAGAGCACATGACTTTTAATCATGGTGTCCGGAGTTCGACTCTCCGATGGAGCACCACAAAAACTCCTCATTTGTTTACCAAATGAGGAGTTTTTGTATCCATGCCGACACGCATGGTATATCATCAACACGCAAGGCGCGTTGTATATCATCACGGCAGCGCCGGGTATATTTTATTTACTTAAAATATTGATTGAAAAAATCATATTTTTAAGTTATAATAATTAAAAGCGATTCAAAGAACGTGAGGCTATATGATAAGAAAAGCGAGAACTGACGATCTTTCAAGGATCGCAGAGATACTGGTGTTCGTGAAACGGATCAAGTTTCGTCCGATATTTAAAGACGACGACTATTCGTTCGGTGAGCTTCAGGTGCTTCGTGTGGCTGAAGAATACTCAAAGCCTGAAATTCTGAACAGTATTTTCGTTTATGACGACGGTATCGTTAAAGGGCTTATCCGCATAGAAGGTAACGAGATCGTCGAGCTGTACGTGGATTACTTCTTTCAAAATCAAGGTGTGGGCTCGGAGCTGATAGAATATGCAAAGAGCAATTATCCCGTGACGTTCCTCTGGGCTATAGAGAAAAACGTCGACGCGATCCGCTTTTACGAAGCGCACGGATTCCGTCTTACGAACAATAAGAAGTTTGAAGAGGGAACGACCGAGTATCTTGTAATGATGGAGAGATAATTCCGGAGGGAAAATGCTGCAGATCAGGAAAGGGATACTCGATGATCTTGAAAAGATCATGGAGATCTACAAAAGCGCTCAGGATTTTATGATACTCTCTGGCAATCCGAACCAGTGGGGGCATTTCAATCCGACTGAAGAGATGATAATATCCGATATCCGAATAGGGAACAGCAGAGTCATATTTGACGAGGTCGGAATACACGGTGTCTTCGCGCAAATAGATACCGGAGAGCCGACTTATGACTGTATCGTTGGCGGTAAATGGCTGAACGACGATCCTTATATAACTATCCACAGAGTAGCGGGCGACGGCAAGGTCCACGGTATTTTCAAGTGCGCCGCCGATCACTGCAAGAGCTTGTCCTCAAACGTCAGAATAGATACGCACGCTGAAAATCTTGTCATGCAAAGGCATATCGAGGCGAACGGTTTTGTAAAATGCGGAACGATCTATCTTGCGAACGGCTCGCCGAGGATAGCATATCATTGGACACTTTCAAATAATTAAAAAGGTGAGTATATGAGCAGAAGAATCGTCATTTTGTTTATTATCATAGCCTTGCTTTCCGTTTTCTTTTGCGCCTGCAAAAACGAAGAGGAAAATGATACCGGTACCGTGACCGACAGTGAAACGGAACCCGATGTGAGCGATTGGGACAAAGCGACGCTGATCTGGGTTTCAAACACCGATATAAGCTTTGAATTGCGTGTCAAACCCGGATTTGAATATGATCTAAAACCCAACGAAGACAACAGCGGATGTACTTTCACGGAAAGCGACGGAAAGTCGGTCGATCTGATAGTGCAGGGGCTTGATTACGAGGCTTCGTTCGATCAGATGATCCTGTACTTGAAGAGCTTGGATCCCGAGAAGCTTTCGGCCGGAAAAGAGTCTAAAACTATTATTGCGGTTTATAATGCCGGTGAGACCGAGATCATTTTGAAGATTTCCGACGTACGCTGCCTGACGGCAAAGGCGGTCGATGCCGAAACTGCGGAAGAATTCTTTTCGAACGTTATGATCAGAGTTAACGGCGAAGACTATTTGCCGCCCGTCCTAAGCGAGGAATTTGTTGCTGAAGAGTTATATTGAACTAAGACTTTTGTTTCGGCATTAACAGCAGAAACGGGAAACGCAGACGACCGATTGAAATGCGTTTAGTGACTTGCAAGGAGTACGTAATGAGAGCGATACTTGAACTTTTTTTGACTTTCTTTAAGATCGGGTTGTTCACGTTCGGCGGAGGTTACGCTATGATCTCGCTGATCGAGAACAACTGCGTCGGGAAAAAGAAGTGGATAACTCACGAGGAAATGATGAATATCACGGTGATCGCCGAGTCCACTCCCGGACCTATAGCGATCAACTGCGCGACGTACGTCGGACTGAAGAAAAAAGGGTTCTGGGGCGCCGTCGCGGCGACGTTCGGCGTGATACTGCCTTCGTTTATAATTATTCTTCTGATCTCCTTCTTTCTCGACAGTTTTCTCGAGATCAAATGGGTAGCAAGCGCGTTCCGCGGTATCAAGGCCGCAGTCGGCGTACTGATCGTCGGCGCCGGAGTCAAAATGATCTCAAAAATGAACAAAAGACCGCTTCAGATCGTTATCGTATCGGCATCTTTTGTCGCGATGGCTCTTATAAACATATTTGCGCTTCGTATCTCGACCGTCGTGCTTATGCTTATCGCAGCAGCGGTCGGTTTTGTCGCTTATTTCATTAAGCGCCGCTCGGATAAGGGGGCGCTCAAATGATGCTTTTAGAACTCTTTTTAGGATTTTTGAAGATCGGACTGTTTTCTTTCGGCGGAGCTTACGGAGCGATCCCTCTGATCCGTGAGGTCGTGCTTTCGTACGGCTGGATCGAAGAAGAAAAACTGTCGTATATGATCGCCGTCGGCGAGAGCACACCCGGTCCGATAATGGTCAATCTGGCGACTTATATAGGAAGTGAAAAGGCAGGCGTTCCCGGCGCCGTGATCGCGACCTTGACGGTCATTCTCCCGGCCTTTCTTATCATTCTGATCCTTACGCTGCTTTTGAAGAATTTGATGAAGAACGGTTTGTTTCAGTCGATACTCGGATCGCTGAAATCCTGCGTCATTGGTATCATCCTCGCAACGGGCGGATATATGATACTGAAGAATTGTATCGGCAGCGTTGATGCCGTTTCGACAGACATAGCTGCTATAATACTTACTGCAGCTCTCGCCGTCATATATTTCGGCTCGAAAAAGTTTATCAAGGGCGGCATATCTCCGATCATACTGATATGTCTTGCCGGCGCCGCAGGTGTTCTGATATACGGCTGGTAATTATGCGATTTCATCGGAATGAGTTCCTACAACAGTGCGACCGGTAAACTTATTAAATCATCGGTGATCTATGATGCCGAAAAATATACAGCATACGTAAAAATGTCAGAGGAAGATCTTAAAGCCGTTTACTGTCATTTGTTTTATGATATATATATCAACGATTATCCGGATGAAAACGATCCGTTCAGAATGATGACAGCGCCGAGTTCGACATTCATCATCTCTGCTACGGCAAACGGCCGTACCAAAACCGTCAAATGCGAGAATATGGCGTGCAGTACTTGGTAGAAGAGTGTTATTGCAGAGAAGCGAAAGAATTTTGGACGGTTAAGATCGAAATCGTGGACTTGATCACGTCTCTTCCGGAATGGAAAGCTTTGCCGGATTATGAATTTGGCTTCGACTGATCAGAATAAACCGTCTCAGATAATTTGTATTTGAATAACAGCGGTCCCCCTGAAAAGCAGGGGGACCGCTGAATATTTTTATTCAGTTCGAGTTTCTGAATCTTGAAAGAAACGCTTTTGTTTCTTCCCGTTTCGGATCGTTGAAGATCTCCTCGGGAGTACCTTCCTCGCAGATGACGCCGTTGTTCATATAGATCACCCTCGTGCTGACGTCTCTTGCGAACGCCATTTCGTGAGTGACGACGATCATCGTCATTCCGCTCTCGGCGAGTTCTTTCATGACCGAGAGAACTTCTCCGACGGTCTCCGGGTCGAGAGCCGACGTCGGCTCGTCGAAGAGAAGAATTTCCGGTCCCATTGCGAGCGCACGAGCGATCGCGACTCTCTGCTTCTGTCCGCCGGAAAGCTGTTTCGGCTTTGCGTTGACGTATGCCGCCATACCGACGTTTTCAAGGTATTTCAGCGCGTTTTCTTTCGCTTCCTCTTTGTTCTTGCCGAGGACAGACGTTTGACCGACGATGCAGTTCTTGAGGACCGTCATGTTGTTGAACAGATTGAACGACTGGAACACCATTCCCACGCGTGAGCGGTACTTCGGCGCCTTCACGCTTCTGTCGAGAATGTTCTGACCGTGGTAGAGTATCTCTCCGGATGTCGGCGTCTCAAGCAGGTTTATACAGCGGAGCAGTGTGCTCTTACCGGATCCGGACGCGCCGATGATACTGATGACCTCGCCGTGGCTGACGGTGAAATCAATATCGCGGAGCACCTGATTCGTTCCGAAATCTTTTGAGAGGTGATTGATCCTGAGGATTACGTTCTCACTCATCTTGCCCACCTCTTCTTTCTTCTTCCCGACGGGAAGTTGTTCATCCCGCTTGTGAGAGCGAGAGAGTCGGTTGTCGCAAGGTTGAAGTTTTCGGGACCGTCCATAAGATGTTCCCAAAGTCTGAGAAGGAGCGAGCACACGACGGTCATGATCAGATAGATGATCATTGTCACAACTGCCGACGGGAAGTAGAGATACGTCGCGCCTACGTACGACTTATGAGCCGCGAAGAGTTCTGCGTAGCCGATGATGAACATGACCGAAGTATCTTTGATATTGATAATAAGGTTGTTTCCGATCTGCGGTATGATGTTTCTCAGCGTCTGGGGAAGGATGACCTTCACCATAGTCTGAAAGTGGTTCATACCTATTGCCATCGCGCCTTCCGTCTGACCGCGGTCTATCGAAAGGATGCCCCCGCGAACGGTCTCGGCCATATACGCGCCGGTGTTGATGGATACGACGACGTATGCGGCTGTGATCACGTCAAAGCGCAGGGAATTGCCTGTCAGATACGGCAGACCGAAATATATGAATACAGCCTGGAGTATCATCGGAGTCCCTCGGAATACTTCGACGTATATCCTCACGATCACTTTTATGACGTTGATCACGACCTTTTTGACCACGTGGTCGTTTTTAGAATACGAGAGAGTCTGCAGGATACCGCAAAACAGACCTATGATACAGCCCGCCGCCGTAGCAATGAGGGCAAGGAGCAGGGTATCGCCTGCTCCTTTGAGGTATTGAGGCGCGGCGTCGCGCCAGAGCTTTGCAATATCGTCGAAGAGTTTTGACAGTATGTCTCCCGACTGCGTTGCAGCAATAAAATTCATATCGTTACCTTTATGTAAATAGCGTTGTGTTTACCCGGGAATTCTTATCAGTCGTTTGATACGGGCTGGATCTTGATGGCTTCTGCCATGATAGCGTTGAAGTCGTCTGCGGTCATTCCTTCGAGCGCGCTGTTGATAGCGTTGAAGAGCTCTGTGTTGCCTTTCTGTACGGAGATACCGATGTTGATATCGCCCTCGTCAACTGCGAAGTCGCCGTCTGTGCCGGAGAAATCAAGGATCTGCATATCGGGATATGCGATGACTGCCGCCTGAGCTGTCGGCATATCTGTGCATACGAAGTCGACCTCTCCTGTTTCATGCGCCATCAACATAGCGGGAGCGCTCTCCTTCGCGCTGAGGATCTCGGCACCGGTGACCTGAGGCAGACATGTGTCATACCAGATAGTTCCGAGCTGAGACGTGCACTTTGCGCCTGCGAAGTCGGCGATCGACTTTGCGGAAGCATACGCGCTGTCGGATTTAACAAGACATACGATCGTAGCGTAGAGGTACGGGCCTGCGAAATCGACCTGTTCCATTCTGTCCTCTGTCATTGACTGACCTGCGATAACGCAGTCGACTTGACCTGTCTGAACTGCGGGGATAAGCGCATCCCAGTCGAGAGCGTAAACTTCGAGATCCCAGCCGTTAGCTTCGCAGATCTTCTTTGCGATCATTATATCGTAACCGTTAGCATAGTCGTCTCTGCCGGAGATCGGAACGGAAGCGTTCGAATCGTCGGGCTGAGCCCAGTTGTAAGGAGCGTAAGCGCATTCCATAGCGACTTTAAGAGTCTTTTTCTCGCCGCTTTCGCTGCTTCCGCAGGAAACGAGCAGAAACATTGATACCATCATTACGGATGCGAGAATTGCTGCTAAAACTTTTTTCATTTTTCTTTACCTCTTTTCGAGAAAATATACAAAATCAAAAGAACCGCATATGAAGCGGTTCTGAAAAACGATCAATGATATAATTGATGATTTACAGATAGCGCTCCACTGTTAAGTGACAGTCCGGCGGGTATTTCCCGACGGCCCAGCATAGCGGAGCAAGGCGTCTCCGTTAAACTTCGGCGGCAGACCCTTTAGCCGTTCAGCGTTAGCCTTTTTGCTGACGGTTAATCATGTATACCGCGCCTCTATCTTCGATTCAATTTCCTATATGTTAACACATCGATTTTAATTTGTCAAGCAAAATATAATGATTTATTTGCGATTGATGAATTTTTATAATAACTGTGCAATTTGTATGTGTCTATTTTACGGTTTGTGTTTATTTTGACGGAAACCAAAATGATGCGTAAATACACTTTTTCTACGTAATATATTGACTTTATTGTAAAAATATACTACAATTAATTATTAATATTTTTGAGGTTAAAATGAGAGTCAGCAGAATAAATGCCGGTGAGTTTGGTTCAAACTGCTGGCTTGTTACGGACGAGACGAGCGGAAAGGCGATAGTGATTGACCCGTCGCCCGAAATAGATATTATTGAAGAAACTCTCGGCAGAAAAGGCGTAAAGATAGAGTATATCTTTCTTACCCACAGTCATTTCGACCACATGACGAGCTGCGACGACCTTCGAAATCTCACCGGAGCGCCGCTCGCGGTACACAGACTTGACGCGGAGGGACTTACGAACTCGCAAATCAACTGCAGCCGGATCTTTATGAATTACGACCTCGTTTACCGTCCCGCCGAGATTCTTTTTGACGACGGCGACACGTTCGCTTTCGGCAATTTAACGCTTTCGGTGATCCACACTCCCGGACATACAAGAGGTTCGTCGTGCTTTACCGTTGGTGACTCTGTGTTTACCGGTGACACGCTGTTCGACGGAGGGATCGGCAGGTGCGATCTTCCCGGCGGCAGCTATGAGAAGCTCTTATCAAGCCTAAAAAAGCTTTCAAGCATAGACTTCAACTACAATTTGTATACCGGACACGGTTCAAATACCACTCTTGAAAAACAGAAAATGTACAACCCTTATTTACAGAGAGGATTATAAAATGGACTTCAACTATCTTGCAGATCTGCTGTTTCCGAACGTTCACACGCTTCCCGCGGATATGGAAGCGCGTTATCCCGACAGAGATCTTCCGGAAGGAGCTAAAGTTACGCGCTTTGCTCCGAGCCCTACAGGATTTCTGCATATAGGAAATCTTTACGGCGCTTTTACGGATGAACGCCTTGCGCATACGTCCGGAGGTATCTTCTATCTCAGGATCGAGGATACTGACGCAAAACGTACGGTTCCGAACGGCGTTGAGATAATAATCGATACGCTTGCGAAGCTCGGACTCAAGTTCGATGAGGGCGCGGTATCCGGAGGCGACTCCGGTGCGTACGGTCCATACCGACAGCAGGACAGGGCGGAAATATATCAGACTTTTGCAAAACAGCTCGTTCGCGAGGGCAAGGCATATCCGTGCTTCTGCACCGAAGAAGAACTCTCCGCTATCCGTGAAGAGCAGGAGGCGGAGAAACTGACTCCCGGTTATTACGGAAAATGGGCTGTATGGCGTGACGCTCCGATTGAAAAGATAGAAGAGAAACTTTCTTCGGGTGAGAAGTTCGTTCTCCGCTTCCGTTCAGACGGTGATTCGTCCGTAAAACACAAGTTCAACGATCAGATCAAGGGCGATATCGACGTTCCCGAGAACGACATCGACCACGTCATCCTCAAGAGCGACGGTATACCGACCTATCACTTCGCGCACGCGGTCGACGACCACCTTATGAAGACGACTCACGTTGTTCGCGACGAGAGCTGGCTCTCGACTCTGCCTTTCCACATCCAGCTGTTCAAAGCGCTCGGATTCAAGCTTCCTAAATACTGCCACACCGCGCAGGTGCTGAAGCTTGATGAGGGCAACAAGAGAAAGATCTCAAAGCGCAAGGACCCCGAGTTTGCGCTCACATACTATCTCGAGCAAGGCTGCCCGAACTTTGCGCTTCGCGAATATCTTCTTACGATTCTCAACTCCAATTTTGAGGAGTGGCGCATCGCGAATCCGGATGAACCTCTTGAGAACTTCAAATTCACAACGAAGAAAATGAGTACGTCCGGCGCGATCTTCGACCTCGAAAAACTCGCGGATATCTCAAAAAACGTTATTTCGCGTATGAGCGCGGAAGACGTTTATGACGCAGTTGCAAAATGGGCGAAAGAGTACGACTCCGAATTTGCGTCCGTCATTACGCGCGACCCCGACTACACAAAGTCGATCCTCGCGATAGGGCGCGGCGTAAAGAAGCCCAGAAAGGATATCACCTACTGGAGCGGCATTAAAGATTATATAGGATTCTTCTTTGACGAATATTTCGGGATCAAAGACGAGATCGCGGGCGATTTTGCAAAAGAAGACGTAAAGCGCTGTCTTGCGGACTTTCTCGCAACGTACGACCCCGCCGACGACCAGGAGACGTGGTTCAACAAGATAAAAGACGTTGCAGAGAAGAATGGTTTTTCACCCGACGTCAAAGCGTATAAAGCCGAGCCGGATAAATTCAAAGGTCACGTCGGCGACGTGTCGATGTTCCTTCGCGTCGCGGTCACGGGCAAGCTGAACTCTCCCGATATGTACGCGGTCATGAACATTCTCGGCAAGGATAAAGTGGTATCAAGGATAAATTCCATGATCGAAAGGATTTAGGTTTTATGGATGAACGATCGAATTTTATATATGATATAATTGACGAGGATCTCGCCGCGGGCGTTTATAAGTCCGTCCACACGCGTTTTCCTCCAGAGCCGAACGGTTATCTTCACATCGGACACTGTAAGGCCCTCATAATCGACTTCGGCACCGCAAAGAAATACGGCGGTATCTGTAACCTCAGAATGGACGACACCAACCCCGCAATGGAAGACACCGAGTTTGTCGATGCGATAAAAGAGGACATCCACTGGCTCGGCTTTGACTGGGACGACAGATTTTTCTACGGATCCGATTATTTCGAGCAGACTTACGAGCTCGCCGAGAAACTCATAATGAGCGGCGACGCATACGTGTGTGAGCTTTCCGCGGAAGAATTCAGAGATTACAGAGGCGATCTGTCAACTCCTGCAAGGTCACCTTACCGCGACAGACCGAGGGGGGAAAGTCTCGATCTCTTCAGACGAATGAGGGCGGGCGAATTTCCCGAGGGAAAATACACTCTTCGCGCAAAGATAGACCTTGCGAGCGGCAATTTCAATATGCGCGACCCGGTGCTTTACCGCATCCGCTATATCGACCACCACAGACAGGGAAGAAAGTGGTGCATTTTCCCGATGTACGACTTTGCGCATCCGATCCAGGACTGCATAGAGGGGATCACTCACAGCTTGTGTTCTCTCGAATACGAGGACCACAGACCGCTTTATAACTGGGTGCACGATCACGTCGACCTTCCCGCAAAGCCGAGACAGATCGAATTCGCAAGGCTCAACCTCTCATATACGGTCATGAGCAAGCGACATCTTCGCTCTCTCGTCGAGACGGGACTTGTCGACGGCTGGGACGATCCGCGTATGCCCACGCTTTGCGGCATGAGACGCCGCGGCTTCACCGCCTCGTCGGTCCTCGACTTTATCGACCGCGTCGGTGTTGCAAAAAACAACAGCCTCGTCGATATAGAGCTTCTTGAATACTGCGTAAGGGAAGAGCTCAACAGAACTGCCGCAAGAAGATGCGTCGTTCTCGATCCGGTAAAGGTCGTCATCGACAACTATCCGGAGGATTCTGTCGAATACTTTGAGCTTCCGAACAATCCGAACGATCCCGAAGCCGGAACGAGAAAGGTTGCGTTTACGAAAGAATTATGGATCGACAGCTCCGATTTTGCCGAGGTACCGCCTCCGAAGTTCTTCCGCATGAAGCCGGAAGGCGAGGTCAGACTTATGGGCGCATATATTGTCAAGTGCACCGGAGTTGAGCATACGGATGACGGCGACGTCATTCACTGTGCTGCCGATCTTGAGACGAAGAACGGTATGCCCGCCGACGGAAGAAAGATCAAAGGAACGATCCACTGGGTCTCCTCGAAATTCGCCGAGGACGTGGAGGTCCGTCTTTACGACAAGCTGTTCACCCTTAAGAATATGGGCGATCTTCCCGAAGGTAAGACTTTCAGCGATTATCTCAACCCCGATTCGCTGAAGATCCTCAAAGGATGCAAAGCCGAAGCCGGACTTACGGAATGCGCCGACAGCCACTTCCAGTTCGTCCGCACCGGTTATTTCGTTAAAGATTCAAAATATCCGAATACTTATAACCGCATAGTGTCGCTTAAGGACAGTTTCAAACCCGAATAATTCATAAACAGCCCGCAAACGGTTGCATTTCAGCCGTTTTCGGGCTTATTTTTTTGAAAAAATAACAGAAATCGAGTGAAAAAAACGAAATATGTTTCTTGATTTTTTAATTTTGATATGTTAAAATATATACAGATATTAACTATATACACATTATTTTTGCATTTTTGTATACGCTGTTTATAGTTTTGAAAGGAGCGCGATCATGTATAAAGCTGGCGATCACGTAGTCTACGGCTCTCACGGCGTTTGCGCTGTCACTGAGCTGAGACAGATGGTTTTCGGCACCGAGCATAAGGATTACTATGTCCTGTCGCCTATCAACGATAAGCGCTCCACAATATTTATACCTGTCGACAGCGAGAATCTTGTCTGTCAGATGAAAAGAGTTCTGACTAAAGACGAGATAGACGAGCTTCTTTATTCCGTAGAACCAGGATCGCTTGAATGGATCCCGAGCGACTCGGAGAGAAAAGCTTTCTGCACACACACTTTGAAAAACGGCGACAGACTTGAAATGCTTCACATGATAGATATGCTTTATATGCACCGCGAGCGAATGAAGGATCAAAAGAAGCACTTTCACGTTACGGACGAAAAGTTTTTGCGTGAGGCGGAAAAGCTGCTTCACGACGAGTTTTCATTCGTTCTCGGAATCCCGGTAAGTGAAGTCGGCGAATATATCGGTGAAAAGCTTAAGAGTTCTTGAAATATTGATTCGTTTGTCACCCGGACGGAATTTATTCCGTCCTTTTTTCTTTATATGGGAAAATACCGGCAAAGAAGTTGATCTTTCTCAAGTTTTATTATGTCTTTCCGAAAAAAGCACTAATATTCTTGCATTTGATGTAGGAATATGATATTATAAATATTATAAAATAACTTCACTGTCAGTTTTCGTATTTCAGACCGGGGAGATAGAAATGGTCGAAAGTGTAATAGAATATCTGCAGAATTGTGCAGAATCGTTTCCTTCAAAAACAGCGGTAGGATACCGTGACCGCTCCGTCACGTTCGATGAGCTTAACGAAACGGCGAAGCAGTACGGCGCTTCGATAAAAAAAGCGCTTGACGGAAAGACCGGGGCACCGGTGGGAGTGCTATGCACCCGCGATATTCTGCCTGTAATCGAATTTTTCGGCGTTTTATACAGCGGAAATTTTTATGTGCCGCTTGACCCGGATGCTCCTGCGGAAAAGCTTGAAAGTATAGTAAGCGACTGCGGAATGAGCGTGATCGCGGGTAGCAGCGAGCTGTCAAATATACCGGAGAAGATCGGATTTTCCGGCAAATACATAACTCCGGACTGCTTGACGGATGAAAAATGCTCCGTCCCCGAAAACGCGGGGAAACGATCTCCGCTATATATGGTATATACGTCCGGCTCGACCGGTAAACCCAAAGGAGTTCTTAAAAGTCACGGCGCGGAGATATCGTTCATAGAAGCATATTGCGAAGAATTTGACTTCACGAAGGACGATATCATCGGCAATCAGACGCCTTTCTTTTTCGACGCGGCGGCAAAGGATATTTATCTTATGGTGAAAATGGGGATCACCCTGGAAATAATCCCGTCGGAATACTTTCCGCTGCCCCCGGAACTTATCAATTATCTCAATCTGAAAAAAATCACTTTTGCCTCGTGGGTGCCTACTGTACTGTCTATTGTATCGCAGCTCAACCCGTTCTCGGTCATAAAACCTCAAACACTGAAGAATGTTTTCTTTGTGGGCGAAGTAATGCCGATGAAGCACCTTAATACGTGGAGAAAAGAGCTGCCTGATATCCGGTACGTCAATCTCTACGGTCAGAGTGAACTTTGCGGTATTTGCAGTTATTATGAAGTCAAGGGAGAGTTTCCCGACGACGCGACGCTTCCGATGGGAAAGCCGCTTAAGAACTGTGAAATATACCTTGTGTCTGACGGCGAGGTCGTTAAAGAGGCAGAGAAGATCGGAGAACTGTATATTGTCAGCGATGCGCTGGCGACGGAATATTACAATGATCCTGAAAAAACCGCAAATTGTTTTATAGAAAAAGATTTCGGGAACGGAACGGTCCGTTGCTTCAAAACGGGAGATCTTGCCAAGTATGACAAAGAGGGAGATCTTGTTTTTGCATCCCGCTCAGATTTTCAGATAAAGCACATGGGGCACAGAATAGAGCTCGGCGAAATTGAAGCGGTCGCGGGTGCATTGCCGGAGGTCGCGCGGTGCTGCTGCCTCTATGACGCGGAGAGAAAAAAGATAAAGCTCTTCTGCGAACTGTCTGACGGCTGTGAGATCAAGGACGTTGAGATCAGAAGCATTCTCAAAGCGAAGCTGTCATCATATATGGTTCCAGGAAAAGTGATCGTAATGGACAAGCTGCCGTTGAATCCTAACGGGAAAATTGACAGGCAAAAGCTGAAATTATTGTGATTGTGGGTAAATAAATGGCTGCGAAAAAGATAGAAACGGTAGACGTGGCAAAGGGGCTCGGGATATTGCTCGTCGTCTTTGCTCATATATGTCTAAAAGAGCCTGTTCTTACGGTGATATACTCCTTCCATATACCGTTGTTCTTTATACTTGCGGGAATGATGTATAATTCCGAAAAATACACGTCTTTTAAGGCCCTGCTTAAATCGAAGATCAAAAGTCTTGGAGTACCTTATTTGATTTTCTGCCTTATCGGAGTTTTGTACGCAGTTGCGGTGACGCTCGCGGAGTGCGTCATACACGAAAAAACGGTGTCCGACCTTTGGACTCTACTTTACAGATGCCTGTATTCCATCGTCTGGGCGCCGTACTCCAAACGGTATTTCGGATTTTTCAATGTTCCCATGTGGTTTGTACCGTGCCTTTTGCTGGTGTTCATTCTGTACTATTTTGTAAGAAAGTTCATCAAGAATAAATGGCTGCTTGCAGGCGTCGCGGTACTGATAACGTTTGTCGGATGGCTCAGCGAGTCGTCGCTCATACCCGTTGACTTTTCTTTTCTGCCGTGGAATTTCAGCTCTGCGTGCTTTGCGTTCGGCTTCTTCGCCTTGGGAAATCTGGCGTATCCGTTTCTTAAAGAAATACTGTTTTCAATGCAGTTGAACGCTAAACGGCGTATCGCTTTGACCGTTGCATTTTTTCTGTCCGCGGCGCTCATGATACCGCTTGCGCTTCTTAACGGAAAAGTCAGCATAGGAAGCAGGGAACTCGGCAACGGACTTCTGCTTTACGCTACCGGTATACTCGGAACAGCGGCGATCCTGTTTATTTCCAAAGCGATCGGTAAATGCAGGTTCCTTGAATTTTTCGGCAGGAACTCGTTTAAGGTAATGGGCATCCATTACGTGATCTACAGCGTTCTGTTCGGACTTGTCACACGCCTTGACGGCTCGAAAGCGAGCGGGACCGTAGACAAGTACCGTGTGAATTTACTGTATGCCGGCGTATTTTTCCTCGTCGTTACTGCGCTTACAGCAGTGTTTGTAATTATATATAATCGCATATACCAGAAAGTGAGCAAGAAAAATGGAAGAACTTCTTGAGATACTGAACGACCTCGATCCGGACATAGATTATGCAACGGAGAAAAATCTTATAGACGGAAAGTGTTTTGATTCGCTGACTATACTGACACTGATAACCGAAATATGTAATACGTTCGATATATCTATCAGCCCGAAGTGGATGAAAAACGAAAACTTCAACAGCGCTGAAGCGATGTGGAATATGATCTGCGCCATAAAGGACGAGGAGTAATACGGGATGTCAATAACATCACTTGCATTTGTGCTGTTTGCGCTGGTCACGGTGACGGTATACTTCTGTGTACCGAAGAAGTACCAGTGGATAGTTTTGCTTGTCGCAAATGCGGTATTCTATTTTGATGCGGGGCTTGCGGCAGCTCTTTGCGTGCTGTTTACAGCCACGAGTATTTATACGGCAACGATAGTGATGGAGCGCATCACGTCAAAACGTAAAGCGCATATCGAGAGGGCGGGAGACAGTCTCACCAAAGAGGATAAAAGAGCGCTGAACAAAAAGTACCGCATGAAGAGAAAGGCCGTTATGATAGCGGCGCTCCTTCTGAATATTGGTATTCTTTGCGTAGTAAAGTACACTCATTTTGTGCTCGCTCAGGTCGACTCGCTGTCGATCTTGTTCGGAGGAGACGGCGTAAAGGACAACTTAAATATAATAGTACCGCTCGGCATATCGTTCTATACTTTCCAGTCGGTTGGATATCTTCTCGACGTATACTGGGAAAAGGTCGCGCCGCAGAGAAACTATTTCAAATTTCTGCTGTTCGTTTCATTTTTCGCTCAGATGACTCAGGGACCTATCAGCGACTATGAGTCTCTTTCGACTCAGCTTTATTCTGAGCATAAGTTTTCGTACGAGAATTATTCATGCGGCATCCGGCGTATGATGTGGGGCTTTGCGAAAAAATTGATAATCGCCTCGCTTTTCGGAACTTATACCGATGCGTTGTTTGCCAATTATGAGAGTTATACGGGCATTACCGCACTGCTCGGCGCGTTTTGCTATTCGGTGGAAATATATGCGGATTTCTCCGGCTATATGGATATCGTGTGCGGTATGTGTCAGGTCTTGGGAATACGGCTGAAAGAAAACTTCCTCAGACCGTATTTTTCCAAGTCGATAGCCGAGTATTGGAGACGCTGGCATATAAGTCTTGGAGACTGGTTCAAGAACTACCTTTATTATCCTATCGGAATGTCGGACTGGAGCCGCAAGATCGCAAAGAATACAAGAAAGAAATTCGGCGCTCATTTCAGCAACACTCTGCCCGCCACGATCGCGCTGCTCATCGTTTGGACCGCAACGGGACTCTGGCACGGAGCAAGCTGGGGGTACGTAGTTTGGGGTCTTCTGAACGGCGTATTCATAATAGTGTCAATGTGGCTCGCTCCTCTGTATACCGCGATCAAGACAAAACTGAAGATAAAAGACAGCAGCAAGTGGTTCAGATGCTTTCAGGTACTTCGTACGTTCTTCCTTGTAACGCTCATTAAAGTGCTTCCCGAAGTCGGGGGATTAAAAGCGGGACTCGGACTGTGGAAGCAAATATTTACGGATCACCGTATTCCTCACTCGTTCAAGGAGCTTTTTGCATTCGTAACTGTAGACAACAAGTGGTTTGCAATATCGCTTCTCGGGGTGGCGGCAATGCTTGCGGTATCTCTGATCGAGAGAAAGCACAACGTCGGAAAGCTTATATACAAACTGCCGTTTGCAGTCAAAATTGCCGTAACGGCTGTGGGACTGCTTATTGTAACGGTAATAGGCGGATGGGCGTTCTGCGATTTCGGAGGAGGTGGTTTCCTGTATGCGGGATTCTAAAAGAGCAATAATCGCTACCGTCTCGGTAGTCCTTGCGGTGATAGCGGTGTCTGCCGCGGTGCTTCTTTCTCCGTTTTCCTGGCACGACGATCTCAAAGTGAGAAGGGAACTTGCGGGAAGTATAGATATGCTGTTTGCAGGAGCAAGTCAGTGCCATGACGCCTTTTATACCAACGTCATTGACGAGGCTTTGGGAACAAACAGCTATAATCTCGGTATAGACGCTCTCAGCCCGTGGCAAAAGACGTATCTTCTGAAAAACGAGCTGGACCGCAACGATTTGGATACGGTCGTACTGGAGATAGCTTATGACGCTATGGAAAAGAAATTCATCTCGGAATTCGTAGATGAAAACGTATATTGCATAGCAAGACTTGAAACGCTCGAAGACAGGCTGGATTATTATTTCAACTGTATACGGTATGAAAATAAGGGATACGTTTACTCTCAGTTGATGCTGAGAAGTCTGGTCTCTACGGCGGAAAACGTGATTTCGGGAAGCTCTTCGTCCGAGAAAAATGCAAGAGAATTGAAGGGCTCGTATCTCACGGCTGCAAAAGATCATACTCTGCCCGATGATGAAATAGTCGAAAAATTCGGCATAAAACCGTTCAGTACGGACAACTATCTCGAGGAAACGGTGTCTGCGTTTGAAGAAATGATAGATATCTGTCTGAAAAAGAATATAAGAGTCATCGTCGCGGTCGTTCCCGTTTCTGACAATTTTATATGGGAATATTCCGGACTTGACGATTTTGACAGCTGGGTGAAGACGCGCTTCTGCAAAAACGGCGTAGAGTTCTATGATTTCAACTTGATGAAAAACAGATTTGAAGTACTTTCCGACAAGGATTGTTACGGCACCGATTCTCATCACATGAGCGGTACGGGAGCCGCGGCGTTCTCAAAAGAATTTGCAAGAATAATCAAAGAAGCCGCCGACGGAACAGACGTGTCGCCGATGTTTTACAAGTCCTATGAGGAAATGATGAACGATTGTCCCTATATGGAGTACTACAAAGCGCATAAATGACGTGATTTTACGGCTATAGCGACCGGATCCATTTCGGATCCGGCCGCTTTTTTCACTGTTTTTTCAAACCTTCATAATATGATAAAAGAAATATTGAGGAGGAATACGGTGAAGAATACTGACGTTGAGTACAAAACCCTGTCGGTGGGGGCAAATTTCCGATTTTACGGAGCAAATTCGGGTACAGGATACGTAAATACACCCGACGAGAGATTAAAAGAGCAAAACTGCGATGTCAAAGTGTTGATAAAAGGAGGACCCGGCACCGGAAAAAGTACGTTTATCAAGAAGTTTGCCGATGCGGCAAAAGACAGCGGATACGGCGTGACAAGATATTTGTGTTCGTCGGACCCTCATTCGCTTGACGCCGCTCTTGTCGAGAGAGAAGGATGTAGGATCGTTATTTGTGACGCGACGTCACCTCACGTATGCGATATGGAGTATCCGGGAGCAAGGTCGGTAATATTCGATCTGACTGAATTCTGGGACCGCTCCTCACTTGCGAGAGAGCGCGACCGGATCGTTGAACTGTCGGAGAAGAAGCGGATGACGTACGGTATGGCGTATAGATCTCTGCGGGCGGCGAATGAGACTCAAAAGGTCGCCGATTCATTGTCTGAAACATTCTTTAGCTATCGAAAAGCGGAAGGATTCTGTGAAAGAACGGTATCGAAATATAAAAGCGACGGCGGCGAGTTTTTGCCCGGATACACGTCGTCCCTGTCTATGAGCGGAGCGGTCAGACTTGATTCTTTTGACGCTGAGTCTTCATACAGGATTTTTCTTGACGATCACGTCGGAGCTGCAAAGCTGTTGCTCTCGCTTCTTTTGCAAAAATTCAGAGAAAGAGGCATTGGCTGCGCTGTATCTCTTGACCCTCTCGACGGCTCGGTCGAAAGTATATTGACGTCAAAGAGCGGAATCCTTTGGACGAGGTGCTTGAATGAAAAAGCCGACAAAGTTATCAACTGCGAAAGATTTGTTATTAAGCCCGATCCAAAGCTGAAGAGCCGGCTGAAACTTGCCGACAGATGTGTCTGTTCTCTTGTCGGTGAAGCGCTTTCATTTCTCTCCGATGCTTCAAAGTATCATTTCGAACTTGAAAAAATTTATTCAGCCGCCGTTGATTTCAATCGGTCCGAGCGGTCCGCGCTCGAACGGATATACGGTATTCTGAATTAGTTGATCTTAATAATTTACTGCCGCGCCGAAATTATTGAACGGTGCGGCAGTATATTTTTGCTCTCCGCATAATAGATTTTAGTGAAGAAAAAAACGAAGGATCGAACAATGGAAAATATATCGGAATACTTCAAAAATCATTTTGACTCGGCGCTCTCATATCTTCCTTTATCGCTTGCTGACGCGGTCAGAAAGGTGTCGCAAAGCGGCGCCGATGAGATCAGACTGATAAACGGCGCCGAGTGTATAGTTTCATCCGGCGGAGCTTGTATTCGTACCGGCGCCGTATGCAGCGATGAAGATATCAGATACATAATCAAAAGAGTAAGCGGAAACTCTCTGTACGCATATACCGATACGATAAATGATGGATATATTTCGACTTCCGAAGGGCTGAGAGTCGGTGTTGCGGGAAGAGCGGTATGCAGCGGAGGAAAGATCGTTTCGGTCACGGATATATCTTCTGTAATAATACGGATACCGTCGAGAAGGCCGGGCGCCGCGGACACGCTCTTTTCATTAATGAAAAGTTCCGGCTTTTCAAAGAACGTTCTGATATTTTCTCCGCCGGCAGGCGGAAAGACGACGATGCTGAGAGAACTTGTATATAAACTGTCAGAGAATGAAAAGACGCTTCGCATCGCCGTAGTCGATACGAGATGCGAGATCTGCGAGGGGATCGAAAAACTGCCGGTAGTCAAGCTGTTGTCATACCCGCGCGATATCGGCATTGAAGTCGCCGTGAGGACCATGTCTCCGGATATTATAATATGTGACGAAGTATACGGCGAATCGGATTTTTCTTCTCTTGACGCAGCGTGCGGGAGTGGGATCACGTCCGTTGTTTCGGTCCACGCCTCATCGGTCCCGGAGGTGAGATCAAAACTTGAAAGAGCACGGTGCCGCGTTCCGTTCGGAATAATATACGGTATCAACAGGTCCGGCGATCCGGACGTATATACCGACGAACCGTCAGAGGCTTCGTTATGAAGATCGCCGCGATCGTTCTGCTCGCGCTGTCCGGAGGCGTAACGTCATATATCCTCGTCAAAGAATCGTCGCATAAGGTTGAGATGGCGGAAAAAATCTTTGACTTCGTCTCATATATGGAGGAACGGATAGTTTATTTGAGAGAACCTCTTCGATCGATCATATCATCTTATGAGGGCGGCGCTGAATTATTTGAAAAGATCGAAAAGGGCGGCGGCGAGATGTCAAAGCTTGCCGACGGTATCTGCTGCAGCACGTTCGAAATTGCATCTGCAGACGTTACTTTATTGAAAAAGTGTGCGGAGAAGGAAATGATTATGATGAAGAAAGAACATACCGAAATGAAAAAAGCGAAGATAGTTCTGCCTCTTGCGGCGTCTCTTCTCGCGGCTATATTTATAATCTGATATGGATATTTCGCTTATTCTGAAAATCGCGGGTATAGGTCTTTTGAGCGCGGTTGCGTGCCAGATACTCTCAAAGAGCGGGAAGGACGAGCAATCAACGCTTTTATCCATCGCAGGGATCATAATTGTATTTATCATGATCGTTGATAAAGCGGGAACGCTGATCACATCGCTGAAAGGGGTGTTCGGGTTGTGAGTGCGGAGCTTCTGAAAGCGCTCGGTGTCGCGATACTCTGTATAGCCGCTTCAACAATTCTTAAAAAGCTCGGAAGTCCGTTCGCAGTCGCACTCGTTGCGGCGTGTATTCTTTCAATAGTGATGATCATTATGCCGAAGATGAAGGAAGTTATCGACGTAGCTTCCGAGATCGGATCCGGATCTTCGGTTTCAGCATATTTTCCGGTGATCTTAAAGATATGCGCTGTGGCGTTCATAGGAGAGATCGCGTCAGATATCGCGTCGTCGTCCGGTGAAGCAAATCTTTCAAAAGCCATTTCTTTTGCGGGAAGATGCGAAATAGTATTTTTGTCTCTCCCGCTGATCAAAGAACTAGTAAACGGCGCGGAGTCTATTGCGGGAGCTTGAAATGAAAGGAATTCTGAAATTTTCATCAATAATTCTGTTCGTTCTGACGTCACTGGCGGTGTTTTCCGTCAGTTGCAGAGCAGAAGATTATATTGAGAAATATAAAAAATATATAGAAGAAAACGGCGAGGAAGGAAAGAAAATGACCGTGACGGAATTTCTGACCGGAGAGAAACTCTCGGATAGAGAGGGATACGAGCAGGAGATCGAAGGTTTCTTTGACTCGCTCCCGGAAGACCTGAGAGGATCGCTCGGGGGTGCGGACGGGCTGTACGAAGCAGCGGAAAAATATGACCTTGAATATTTTACGCATTTATTGCTTGAAAAATTGAAAGAGGCGATCTCTTCCGCGGCTTCCCCCGCCGCGGTACTGTCGGCGCTGATAGTGATCGCTTTTCTGTCAAGATCCGTTTCTTCCGATATGTCATCGGGCGGCGCGGTCTCGTACGCAGTCAACGCCGCTTTCTGCGTTTTTGCCATTTCATCCGGGATAATATCCTTTTCATCGCTTTCAAAGTATTTTGAAGTCCTTTCAAGCCTTGCAGGCGCCGCGGTCCCGGCGTGTATCGCTCTTTTGATTTCATCCGGAAGAGTCGGCGCTTCTTCTGTAAGCGCGATACAGATCTCGACCGTGTCCGCTATAGTTGAAAAAATACTGTCAGGCGTTTGCATTCCGCTGCTTGCGTCATCGTGCGCGCTTATGTTCGCGGAATCGCTGTCGGAAAAATCAGGTATGCTGTCAATATCAAAAGTATTTCGTTCCGCGGCAATCTGGATCGCGGTCTCCGTGACGACGGTCGCATCATTCATATTCGGTATTCAGAGCACTCTTTCAAATGCCGCTGATACAGTAGGTCTCAAAACCTTGAAATTCGCTCTCGGCAGTGCAGTTCCGCTTGTCGGCGGCGCGCTCGGCGATACAGTCTCGGCAATAACCGCGGGAGCTTCGTCTGTAAAGGGATTTTTCGGAGTCGCAATTCTTGTCGCTGTATTTATATCGCTTCTTTCACCGCTTGCGCCGCTTATAACCGGCAAAATTTCGATATGTATATCACGTCTGGTGTCCGGCGCTCTCGGATGCGGAGACAAGCTTTTATCCGAACTCTCGTCGACTTTGAACGCAATGATAGCCCTTGTCGTTTCGGGCGCCGCCGTTTTTTCGGTAGTTATAGTTTCTTTTATTTCGTTCGGTTCAGCGCTATGAGAGCATATACGGTTACACTTATTTCGGTCAGCGCCGCGGCGTCTCTGATCATAATGCTGTTTTCGGGCAGCAGATATGAAAAGATCCTAAGATCTGCAGTTTACGTCATAATCGCTGTATGCGCTATATCTCCTATTGCCGGATTGCTCGGTAACGACGGGCTCTCATCGATAGAATATGAAGTCAGGGACATTGAAAATAAAGTCGATCAAAACACCGTCAAATCTTGTATTCGGGAGATCAAAAACAGATGCAGGGACTTGATCATCGATCAATTTCCCGACACTGTTGTCAGTAACATAGAAATAGGTTATGAAGGGAACTCTCCCGAAGAGCTTAACATAACGTCATTTGAGGTATACGTATCCGGCGTTGACGATGACGAACTTTGTGAATATCTTAATGAAGCTTTGAAATTCGACGACGTAAAAGTGTATGAGAAGGAGACGTAAAGTGAAGATAAAAGAGCTTATAAAAGGAACGAAATACGGCAAATATCTGATCCCGGCTTTAATAGCCGTTGTCGCTGTCATATTTGCCATTCCTTCAAACAGTAAAAATGAGACTGATGATACGACGACATACGTGATGCTCTCCGACGAACTTGAAGAAAAAATAGAATCTCTTTGTAAAAGCGTTGACGGCATACGGTTCGCAAAAGCGCTCGTTACGCTTGATACGTCGGAGGAATACGTGTTTGCCAAAGATTCCGAAAAGAACGGGGAATACTTCAAGATCACAACGAGCGCAACGGATCGCGGGGGCATTGAACTCTACGTGATCTCACCGAGAGTCCGGGGCGCCGCGGTCGTCTGTACCGGAGGAGATAACCCGAAGGTCAAAAAGACCGTAACCGAGCTCGTATCTTCGGCGCTCGGCATCGATACTACGAAAATAGCCGTGGCAGGCAGCTAAGGCGGTAATTATTTCCGGCGCAATTTCATATAAATATATCAAAAACAAATTTGGAGGCGTATATGAATATTAAAAACGTAAAAGAGAAGACTCTGGCGCTGATCAGAAAGGTCGGCAAAAAGACGGTCATAGCAACGATGGCTGTTATAGTCATAGGAGTAGCGGTCTTGCTGAACTTTCTTGTCACGCGTCAGACTCCTGTAGAGCTTGAAGAAGAGCTTGGGCCGGTCGCCGCGCTGCTTACAGACGGTGAAGTCGAGGTCTCCGCTGACGAGTATTTTGCAACTGTGACGCTTAACCGCCGCACAGCGCGCGACGAAGCGATGGCTGTACTTAAGACTGTCACCGAAAGCGACAGCGCGGTCGAAGAGGTCAAAAACTCAGCTTACGGCGACATAAGACAGATCGCGGGGGACATCGAGAGGGAAGCGAATATTGAATCGCTTGTTGCCGCGAAAGGATTTGAACAGTGTGTCGCGGTGGTGAACGGCGATACGGCGAGTATCATCGTCAAGTGCGACGGACTGACACCGGGCGAGGTCGCGCAGATAAGCGAGATAGTTTACAACGAGACCGGTATCGCTCCGGCAGACTTAAAAATCATTGAGAAAAAATAGTATCAACTATGACTTACGCCGCAGATCTGATCTGCGGCGCGTTTTCATTATAGTATTGACAATTATATATAAATATAGTAAAATTATAAGACAAGATAAACTACGGAAGGAAACCAAAATGAGCGACAACGAAAAAGAAATTCTCGATAAAGCTACCGTCAAAGGCAGCTATCTGATGTATAAGGACAGACCTCTCGTCAGAGATAATAACGTGATCTGTTACGGAAATATGGATGACGAATACGTTCTCTGCCTCACTATCATGACGGAAGTTGAGCAGAACGGAAAAAACGTACCCGATATGGTATTGATACAGATCGTTCGTACGGACGAGAACGTTTCCGCGACCGATAAGATCGCAAAGCAGGATATAAAGAAAGGACTTTATGAGGCGTTTGAGCTGGGATATATCTGGCTGACAAGGCTTATCGGTGAATAAACAATGAAGACCTTACTTAAACTTGTTTCTGTTATTCTTCTGATATCTTTGGTGCTTGTTTCGGCAGCATCCTGCTCAGGCGACAAAGAAGAAGAGAGCATATCTGAGACCGAGTCCGAGACTGAAACCGAAAAGGTCACCGAAACCGAGACCGAGACTGAAACGGAAGAGGAGAATATAGTCTTCGTACCGGAGAACATCAATCCTCTCACCGGACTTGAAGCATCATACGATGTTTCTTCTTCAAGACCTCTCGGCGTGATGTTCAACAATATATGGGATGCGCTTCCTCAGGTTGGCGTCTCAAAATGCGACGTACTGTTCGAGTGCCTTGCTGAGGGCGGTATCACCAGACTGTTCGGCTTGTTCTCGGAGTATCAGGACCTCGGAGTCGTCGGTTCTGTCCGTTCGGCAAGACCGTATTATATTGACTTTGCTCAGATGTTTGACGCGATCTACTGCCACGCCGGCGGAAGCGAAGACGCTTACAGCCAGATAGCGTATCGCGGTATCGATCATATAGACGGTGTCAGATACGACCCTCTCGGCGTGTATTACAGAGACGAAGAGCGTATGAAGACTATGCTGATCGAGCATACTCTTATGACCTCGGGCGAAGGTCTTATCAGGACTATCGACTACTGCGGTTACAGAACAGAACTTCGCGACGGATTTGAATATCCTTATGTTTTCCCGGAGTACGGCACCGAAATCACTCTTGACGGCGGCGAATCGCTTCACATTCACCTCCCGATCTCGTACTATCAGACAGTGGATTATCAGTATGACGCTGAATCGAAACTGTATTACAGATTTCAGTATAACGGCGACGAGCACATCGACGGAGAAAACGGGAAACAGCTTGCGTTCACAAACGTCATTGTGATCTTCTGCGAGTCATACGTTTACGACGATTACGGAAGACTTAAAGTCGGAACTGTCGGAGAGGGAGACGGGTACCTTGCAACCGGCGGTAAATATATTCCGATCAAATGGTTAAGACCTTCCGCCGACGGCAACGGTCTGTTCGTGAGAGCTGACAACGGAGAAGTGATAACTCTTAACAGAGGCAAAACGATGATCAACGTTTGTTCTACGGATATTATCAATGATATTTCGATGAATCAAAACTGACTCGGACAATTAAAGAGAGCCGCCATAATTTGGCGGCTCTTTTAAGTTAGCGTTATATTATTGCTTTTTCTTTTTGGACTTCAGGAATACTGCGGTCAATATCGCTGCAGCCGCGATCAGAAGTACGAGCGCTCCGATGATTATGTAAAGAACGGGGACTTTGTTTCCAAACATTTCAACTTCTTCATTTGATGAAGGATTTGTCTCCACCTCGACGTCTGTTTCTTTTTCGGTGTTGGATTCCGTGCTTTCAGAGCCGCCGTTTGCCGTATCATCGTTTGACGTACCGGGTTCTTTGTCAGTGTCAGTCGACGTATCATTTTCGGTGACTGTCGACGGATCGTCTTTGCCATGGTCTTCGGTAATATCTGACGCATCCACAGTATCTTCATAAGAGATAACCTTCTGAGTTTCTTCGGGGACTTTTTCGCTTCCCACTCTGACGCTCGCGTTGGTCCAGATCACGTCGAGGTCTTCATCCTTGGCGTTGATTATGTCTTCGTTGCTCGGCAATATTCCTATTGTGTATTCACCGTCTTCGGCGATACCCATTATCTGAAACGTGAATTTTATGATCGTTCCTTTATTGTAAATATCATCGAAACCGTAAGGCTCCAGTATTATCAGCTTGAAATTTTTGTCGCTCGAGCTGATGTTGTAATCTTTCAGCTGTGAAAGAAGTCTTGAGGCTATGGGACCTGTAAGCTCATCGTCCGATACGTTGTCTTTTGAATCCCAAAGCTCGAGGTATTTGGAAAATTCGTCGTTTAATTCGGTGTCTCTTAGAATAAACGTGTCTGAGTCATAATAGAGTAAGCATACAAAATATGAAAAGCCGGGGTTTTCGTTTATGTTGAGCTCAATTGTGATCTCTTCATTTTGAAGTCCTGCAGCGTTGGTAAGCGATACGTCCAATGTGTCAGGATCTGCGGCGAAAGACGGGAATGCAAGCGAGGTGGTGAGTATCACCATCAGCGATGCGATGATCAGTGACAGTACTTTTTTCATTTTGTTCTCCTTGAGTTTTTGCGGGTCGGGGCAAACGCCCCGTTTGATACATCAATTATATACATTTTGACGTGCAATGTCAATAAGCTTCGTCCCTTTTCCCGCATTTGAGCCTGAATATTTGAACATCAATATGTGACGAAAAACTGAAACTTGTTGTTGATTTTACATATTCCGTGTAGTATACTTAGAATACAATATTTAATTTGGAGAATAATATGAGGTTTCCGGTTGCTTATCAGCTTTATTCAGCAAGAGATATATTTGAAGATGATCCTATAGGATTCCTTAAAGGATTGAAAGAGTCAGGGTATGACGGCGTTGAACTTGCCGGTTTTTACGGAAAGGACGCGAAGTATCTGAGAGGTGTGTGCGATGCGATCGGTCTTAAAATAGTTTCGATCCACCTTTCGTTCTGGACGCTCACTGAGAATTTTGATGAAACAGTCAGATTTCTGAAGGCATACGGATGCGACTATGTGGCGATCCCCGGCGCTTTCGGAATGTATATCGGAAGCGAAAGATATGCGTCATATATAAGGGACTTTTCGAAACTCGGAAGAGTCTTGCGCGATAACGGTATTCAGCTTTTATATCACAACCACTGTTTTGAATTCGAGAAATCGTCCGGTGAGCTTGCCTTTGACGTTATGTATAACGCTTTCGATCCCGAACTTGTCAAGGCGGAGCTGGATTGCGGATTTGCGATGTACTGCAATGTCGATCCTATAAGACTTATTAAAAAATACAGAACCAGGGTCCCGGTCCTTCATCTGAAGGATTTTCGCCGCAATGAAGGAGTCGAGGGAGATTTTTCAACCTTTGCGTGCCCTACAGGTGAGGGCGTACTTGATCTTCCGGGTATATTTAAAGCAGCTGAATTCTCAGGAGTACAGTGGCTCGTCGTTGAGCAGGATTCGCAGTTATGGCACGGAATGGATCAGGCACAGAGCGCCGAAAGAAGTATAAATAACCTTAGAAAATTGATGGATTGAGGAAATTATGGACAGATTGATGCTGCTCGTAAATCCGGTCGCAGGTCAGAATGCGATCGGCGCAAAGATGATTGAACTCATAGACGTTTTTGTCAAAGGCGGATATAAAGTTGAGACAGTAATCACTCAAAGCGTCGAACATCTTAAACAGCAGGTCGAAGAGAGAGGAAATGATTTCGATCTTATAGTTTGCTGCGGCGGTGACGGTACGTTGAGTCTCACCGTTTCGTCCATGCAGAAATTATCCGATCCTCCGAGGCTCGGATACATTCCGTGCGGTACAACAAACGATTTTGCAAAGACGAGAGGTATTTCATCAAATCCCATTAAAGCTGCGAAACAGATCGTTAAAGGGGATGACCACTTCGTTGACGTCGGCATGTTCGGAGACAAATCGTATATTTACGTCGCCGCTTTCGGCATTTTTTCTGACGTTTCATACGCGACGTCACGAAAGCTTAAACGCGCAATCGGTCACGCGGCATACGTGCTCGGCGGTCTGAAAGCTGTCGCTCATATTGAGAGCTTCCACGTCAAATTCAACGTGAACGGTCAGGAGATAGAGGACGATTTTATATACGGCATGGTATCTAATACGATGCGAGTCGGCGGCTTCAGACTCCCGCTCCTTTTCAATAAATTCGAACTCGACGACGGATATATAGACGTCACTCTCGTGAGAAAACCGAAGAATATTAAAGAAAGGTCACGGCTTGTAGGCGCGCTGATCCATCAGAAATCAGACGGCGTAGAACTGATGCAGTTCAGAGCAAAGTCTTTCTCGTATGAATCCGACAAGGAGATCTCATGGACGATCGACGGTGAGTTCGGAGGTTCTTACAAAGAACATACCGTTAAAATTGTGAGCGGAACTCTTAAAATGGTCTATTGATATGCACGATTTGTGTAGGTCTTTGTCTAAAACGACGCTTTTAGACATTTATGTAAATCTTTTTGCGAAAAATCTCTCGATAAGTGTTGACAAATAAGTTAGACGCGTGTATAATTAAAACGCTTACCCTCAAGGGTAATTTTTCTGCTCCGGAAAATTGCGGAGCAATATACAGTATTTGTTTGTTTCACAGAAAGGCGGAACGCAATGAGTATCCAGAACAAAGTTGCGATCGATTATAATAAGAAGCTCCCGGAAGCGGAATTTGAAGTGATGAACGCTATCTGGAACGGCACACCTCCCGTAAACACGGCGTATCTTATGGACGCTGTAGGAAAGGACAAGGGGTGGAAAGCTCCGACACTCATTTCTTTTCTCGTAAGACTCCAGGACAGAGGTTTTATCAGTTCCGAAAAGAAAGGCAAAGAGCGTTATTATACTCCCGTCGCTGACCGCGATACATACGTTCATTCCGTTACTTCCGATTTTATAGAGAAGTATCACGGCGGCTCTTTCGTAAATCTTCTCGATTCGCTTTATGCTAACAAAGTTCTTTCCGAGGACGATATTGACGAGCTTCTTATCTGGCTCAAGACGAAATGCTGAACTGCAATAATAATCAACGGACACCTTGCGGTGTCCGTTTTTGTTATTCTTCAGTCTCTTCTTCGCTGCCGCTTTTTTTGTACAGCTTCGGATATTTCTTCCTGTCGATACGTCCGAGGACTACCGTCAGGACAGCGGCTAAACCAAGAAGCGAAATTACGACGGCCCAGGCAATGCCGGATCCCGATGAATCGTAAACGTGACCGACGGTAAGATCCGTCGCTCCGGAAATTAACGTCCCGAGAACGGATGAAATGCCGTTTATCCTTCCGCGGTGTGACGCCGGTATTCTCCTTGAAACGTAAGGCCCTTCGGCGATAGTAGAGAATATCTCGCCGAGGGTGAAGAAGAATATCGCAACATAATATATCGGTATATTACCGAGCATCGTTATAAACAATGCAAACCCGGCGCCGAGCAGTAATTCACCGGTGAGAAGCTTATTCGCTTCGGTGAACTTCTTAAACAGCTTTGTAATGATCGGCGTGAAGACCACTACGATAATGCAGTTGAGACTTGACACCGTTCCGTAGATCACGGCTCCGTCTTCTCCGTGAGCCATTCCCATATCGAGCGGCATCAGGTAGCCCCACTGACCGTACGAAGAGTAATAGATAGATATTATCACCAAAAACAGAAAGACTGTTTTGTTGTTTTTGATAACAGATAAGATCCCTTTTTCACTCTTGGAGTTCTGGTATTCAGCCTCTTCGCTTAGATCTTCAACAGGTGTAATGTCCTTGATCAGTGTGAATATCAACAGTGTTGATACGCCGATCGAGACACCGTTGATGATGAACATAAGTCCTATGTGCTCTTTGAAGAGGATCCCTCCGAGCGTCGGCGCGAGGACCATGCCGAGATTCATACAGAGGTATCCGAGAGAGTATGCCCGCTCGCGGTCTTTAACTTCCGAGAAATCGGACGTGAGCGAGTAGTATGCCGGGCCTTCCATATTCTGAAAGATACCGGCGAATATGATTATTACGATCGTTGTTATTGAGAGCGGTATTATTCCGCAGATTATGTAACAGATGATCGAAACGATGTCGCAGTAAATGATGAGCCGGCGCTTGTTGACTCTGTCGGCAAGCTTTCCTCCGATAAGGTTGGCAGGCATCATTATGAGCGATCCCACGACCATGTATATTGAGATATCGGATGCGTCGAAGCCCATTTTCTGACTCATGACCAGAGTCAGCATCGGCCAGATCATCGAACCGAGGCTCGTTACGATCCTGCCCACGCAAAGAACGTATATTTCTTTACGCAGGCCTTTGTATTGTGTAATCAGATTAAAGTTGAATTTCATATCGGTAAAAAAGGTCCCCGGTCCTCCCGGGGACCTGTCAGATCACGCTTTTCCTACCGAACCGAACAGCTCCATTTTTTCCTTTACAGTTTCTTTGATAGCTTCCGTTCCGGGCGCAAGGAGCTTTCTCGGGTCGAATCCCTTACCGACAAGATCCTTGCCTTCTTCTATATATTTTCTCGTTGCCGCGGCGAAAGAGAGCTGGCACTCGGTATTAACGTTTATCTTTGAAACGCCGAGGGAGATAGCTTTCTTTATCATGTCCGCGGGAATGCCCGTGCCGCCGTGGAGAACGAGGGGCATTACGCCCGTCTTCTGCTGGATGGCGTCGAGAGTCTCAAACGAGAGACCGGGCCAGTTTTCGGGATATTTTCCGTGTATGTTGCCGATGCCGGCTGCGAGCATCGTTACGCCGAGGTCGGCGACCATTTTGCACTCGTCGGGATCAGCGCACTCACCCATTCCGATCACTCCGTCTTCTTCGCCGCCGATGGAGCCGACTTCCGCCTCAATAGACATTCCTTTTTCTCTTGTTATTTTAACAAGCTCTTTTGTCTTTGCGACGTTTTCGTCGATCGGATAGTGGGAGCCGTCAAACATGATCGACGAGAATCCCGCTTCGATGCACTTGAGGCATCCTTCGTACGTGCCGTGATCAAGGTGAAGTGCGACCGGTACCGTGATACCGAGCGATTCGATCATAGCTTTTACCATATCGGCTACGGTCTTGAAGCCGCACATATACTTGCCCGCGCCCTCGGAAACACCGAGAATTACAGGGCTCTTAAGTTCTTCAGCGGTTTGAAGAACAGCTTTTGTCCATTCCAGATTGTTGATATTGAACTGTCCTACTGCGTAATGTCCCGCTTTTGCCTTTTCAAGCATTTCTTTTGCAGATACTAACATTTTATTTCTCCTTTATTTATATATTTTTCAGACTATCATTCCGGTCTCACGGCGTTTTATTGAATCTGCCGATTCTCTTATATCTGATAGTGATGAACCGTTTTTGATCATTGAGTAAAAGTGCAGAGTGGTTTTGGCGATAAATGAGTCAGTCTCAAGGCCGGTAAGTTTATTGAACGTCTCGTTCGCGTCGACGCCGGGATTCTCCTTCACGTATTTAGCAAGCGCCGCGGCGGCACCGATACATACGTTTACGGGAACGATCCTCTGAGAGAGTGCGTTGGTCGCCGCTCCGATAAGCCGGTCTGCGGCTGCAAGCTTTCTCGGAACGTCGGCTCCGACTCTGGCGCAGGTGTCTCCGAGCGCGCGGTTTCCGAATCGGCGAAGCAGATCCCAGACGTGATCCATGATCGGAGAGAATTCAACGCCGTATTTTTTTGAGAGCGCCATCGCGCTTTCGATCATAGCTTCTTCTGCTATAAGCTTGACATCCGGGCGCCCGACACTCTGATAGATATATTCGTCGCCGAAGAAATACTCGCCGAGATACGCTGTCACGGCGTGTCCCATATTGTGTATGTAGAGTTTTCTTTCAATATAGTAATGGAACGGTGAAAAGGGAACTATGTTCTTTACGTCTCGCCATTCCCCTTTAATAGCTCCGCAGTCTATCGGCAGAACGCCGTACTCTTCGACCGCGATCCCGAGCGGATCTTCTCCCTCTCCCTTTTCCTTCGGTACGGGGACCATTCTGCCGACAGAAGTTTCAACAAGCCCGACGGTGTCGAGCTCTTCTGCCGTCAAAACTTCGGCGAGAAGCCCCCTCACGTATTCATCGGCGTCCATAAGGTTTTCGCAGATAAGAAGATTGATCGGTCCGATGCCGCGTTCAAATCTCACTTTAACGCCCGCGGAAAAGTTAGGGATGATATACTTTATCGCTTTTGCTCCGACGCAGGTAACGCAAACGTCCGCTTGTGCGATTTTTTCAACTGCGGCTTCTTTGTCATTCCCGTCGACCGCCGAAATATTTTTAATGGTAATTTTCCTCTCGCCTTCGTTCGAGACTATAGACAACGGGTATTCGTGCTTCTCGTTGATCCTCTCAACTACCGGCTTTGCGACGTCAATGAACGTGACGTCCCATCCGTCGAGAGAAAAGAGCGGAGCTATAAATCCGCGTCCGATGTTTCCGGCGCCGAATATAACAACTTTCATTTTATTTTCCTCTTGCAGAGCTTATTCAAACGGCTTCCGTCATACGGCGGAAGCCGATCAAAATTTATTTTGTTTCGGGAAGACTTGCGGCTGCGACGGACTGACCTACGCGGCGGCTCTTCTCGTCGGGAATGTGGAGCTTGATCTTCTTTGAAAGCTCGGGATACTCTGTGTCGAGCACTTCGTTAGCTTTGGAAAGAAGGATCGTTCCGCCTTCGCCTGACGTAACGCGTCCCATAATGAGAACGTGCTTGATGTCGTAAAACTTTGCATAGTAAGCGATAGCGTAACCGAAATAAACTCCGATAGTCTCATAGATCTTCGCGGCTCTCTCATCGCCTTCCGCCATAAGCTTCTGAACAACTTTGAGTTTCTCGGCGGGAGAAAGAGCTTCGTCAAGCTCAATGCCGGCTGCGGGAGCGAGCTTTATAACGCCGTCCTGCGAGAAGTATTTAACTCCGCATCCGTAGTCACCGGACCACTCGTCGACCATTGCGTTCTTGCAGAAGTCGACAGGCACAAACGCAAGCTCGTTTAGCCAGCCGGTGATGTTGCCGTTTCCGTCAACGTAACCGCCCGCCTCGGACGTGCCCATGGCTATACCGAGAACGTTGTTGTCTTCAAGATCCATAGCGCCTGCGAGAGCTGTGACGTCGCCGTCGTTTGCGACCTCAAGCGGAACGTCGCCGATCTCTTTTGCAACGTCGATATACATCGTCTTGACCTTCTTCTCAAAGTCCTCGTCGGAGACCTTTAAGAAAAGGGAAGCGACCATTATTTTATTGTCAACGTAAACGCCCGCGGACGAAACGCCGATAGCGTCTACTCTCGGCATGTGGCTTGCCGCCGTCTTCATCGCTTCAAGGATGCCCTGATAGTGATATTCCGGGTCAGCCGTTATCTTCGGGAACCATACTACCTCTTCAGAGTATACGGACTCGCCGTTGATTACCGCAGAGACTTTTCTGTCGGAACCGCCGGCGTCAAATCCGATACGACAGCCGTCAAGATGGCGGCCGATAGCGGCGGATGCTTCGCTTGTAACGGGAGCTGCACACTTCGGGCAGAGAACTTCCACTTCAAAGGGCTTTTCATAAACTCTCGTCATAAAGTCGGCGTCAAATTGATGCTCGCCGCCTTTTGCGTAGTCTGTTTTAAGTTTTTCACCGATGTATTTTGAACCGTGGACTATGACTTTCCAGCCGCCGCGCGTCCAGAGCATCGTTTTGATGATCCTTTCGGCAATGGCGTAGTTTTCCTCGTCATGTCCCGTACCGTCGGCGTAAATGTCGAGCGCGAACGTGGATACGAATCCTTTGTTTCTCTCAACGCCGATCGTCAGTTTGGTTTTTTGATCTGCTTTTGCAACTGCCGCCGAGTATTCGTCGAGTACGACGGACATTGGGGCGAATTGGGGATCAAGTACGGCTTTGATCATTGCTTTATCCTCTCAAATCTCGATTAAAGGGGTTTGTATTCCGTGAGTTCACTTGCAGCATCCTCGTCGAGAACGAAAACTACGTTCTTTCTGAGACGTAGGATAGAAGCCTGGCAGTAAGGTGTGATGTCGCCTTCGAGAGCGTCTTTGATCGCTTTTGCTTTGTTCTTGCCGTTTGCAACGAGAACTATCTGCTTTGCGTTCATGATCGCTTTGATACCCATCGAAAGAGCCTTGCGCGGTACCTCGTCAGCGCTGTTGAACAGACGGGAGTTAGCTTCGATCGTATTTTCAGTGAGTGTTACAACGTGAGTTCCCATGATGAACTTGTCGCCGGGCTCGTTGAAGCCGATGTGACCGTTGCGGCCGATGCCGAGGACCTGAAGATCTACGTTGCCGGCTGCTTCTATTGCTTCGTCATACTTGCGGCACTCTTCGTCGGGATCTTTTGCAAGACCGTTCAGGAGGTGAGTCTCAGCCATGTCGATATTAACCTTGTTGAAAAGGTATTTGTTCATGAAATATCTGTAGCTCTGCTCATGCTCGGGAGCTATCGGATAATACTCGTCGAGGTTGTATGTCGTGACACCGGAAAAGTCCACTTTACCCTCAGCGTTGAGGTTGGCAAGCTCGGTGTAAAGGCCGATCGGCGACGTGCCGGTGGCAAGTCCGAGAATGAAGTGAGCTTTCTTGTTGATCTCGCCGGATACGATTGCAGCGGCTTTTGCGCTGAGCGCGTCGTAATCCTTAGCGACGAATACCTGGATGCCGGAATCTTTTCCGTTTGAGTAAGCTTTTACGTCAGTTGTTTTCATATCTGATCATTCCTCCGATAATTGTTTTTATGATATCAAAATTATCATTTACTATTATAATGTCCGCGTCCTTACCCACTTCAAGCGAGCCTTTGCGCGCGTCCTCGTGTATCGCTCTCGCCGGGTTCAGTGACGCCGCGGCGAAAGACTTTGCGATACCGAGATCGGTGTTGTTGTATACGTTCTGTACCGCACGGTTGAGTCTCAGAACGCTTCCGGCGATAGTTCCGTCTTCGAGCAGGCATTGAATACCTTTGACGTAAACGTCCTGTCCGCCGAGATCGTACTTGCCGTCCGGCATGCCGCCTGCTCTCATGCAGTCTGTGATGAGACAGAGCTTGTCTCCTTTGATCTTTGCGACAAGACTGAAGAGCCCGCGGTTTACGTGGAACGTGTCGCAGATCATTTCGCACGATACCTCGTCATGTGAGAGCGCGGAACCGACGACGCCGGGATTTCTGTGCATCAGGGGCGTCATCGCGTTGAAGAGGTGAGTCGTGTGACGTACTCCTGCCTCTATCCCCGCGTTCGCTTCCTCAAACGTTGCGCCGGTGTGACCGGTGGAAACGAGAACGTCGGAATTTTCAACGATGTATTTTATCGCGTCGAGGGCTCCGGGCATTTCGGGAGCGATCGTTACGAGCTTTATAATGTCGGCGTTATCGACGATGAATTTTCCGTCCGGAGGAAGAATGTGTTCCTCAGCCTGAGCGCCTTTTTTCGAAGGATTGATGAACGGACCTTCGCAGTTGATGCCGAGCACGTTTGCGCCGTGATAACCTTTCTTTGCTTTAAGCTCACGCGCCGAGTCGAACGCTTTTTCGATCTGAGCTTTTGCGACCGTCATCGTGGTGGGGCAGAACGAAGTCACTCCGTTTGCGACGATCGCCGTCGCCATTCTTTCAAGTCCCGCGGGATCTCCGTCGCAGGTGTCTTCTCCGACGTAGCCGTGAATGTGGATATCGACGAGACCGGGAGCGACAAGATCTCCTTTGGCATCTATCGTCTCGCATCCGGCAGGTACGTTCGCTTCATCGACGATACCCTCTATTTTTTCGTCAAAAAGGATCGCCTTACCCTCCAGAACCTCCGTCGGTGTTACGATCCTTCCGTTGATGATACATTTCATAGGAAATACCCCCTTCTTTACCAATTATGTATTTTAGCACAACATATTGATAAAATCAAGGGCAAAACTACAATTTTTTAAAGAAGTTCGCCGTAACAAACTTCGCCGTCGTTTCCGGTTAGTTTTACCGGTACGGTTCTGCCTGAAAGGTCCTCTTCGCACTGAACTCTTACTTCAACGTAGTGACGCGAATGTCCTATGTTTACGCCGTCAGCTTTTTGCTCGAAAAGCACTCCGTCGCCGCCGTTTTCGTACTGTGATACGTAGGCGTCGAGAATGTCACGCTTGATCTTTTTCTGTATCTCTGAAAGCCTTGCGGCGCGTTCGTATTTCACCTCTTGCGACAGCTGTCCCGGCATTGTCGCCGCCTCCGTTCCCGCGCGTCTTGAAAACGGGAAAATGTGGAGGTGCATAAAACCGATCCGGCGGACAAAGTCGACCGTCTCGTTGAATTCTTCCTCGGTCTCTCCGGGGAATCCGACTATCACGTCGGCGCTGAAGAATATGCCGGGTATTATCTTCTTTGCCGTTTCAAGCGCTTCTGCCGCTTGAGACGCATTGTATTTTCTCCTCATCCTCGCCAGCACCGTTGAAGAACCGCTCTGAACGGATATGTGAAGATGCGGAAGGAAAGAAGGAAGAGACGCTGCAGTTGAAAGGAAGCTCTCCTTCAATATATTCGGATCGAGAGAACCGAGAGTCAGCCTGTCAACTCCGTCGATCGAGTCGACTTTTTTGAGGAGCTCTTCGAGCGCGTGAGCCTTTCCCCGGTCCTTGCCGTAAGACGCGGTCTCGATCCCGGTGAGTATTATTTCTGGACAGCTCTTCGCTATGCTTTTCACCTCGTCAAGAATGACGCCCTCGTCTTTGGAACGTATCTTGCCGCGCCCTTTCGGGATGATGCAGTACGCGCACTTGTTTTCACATCCGTCTTCTATCTTGACGTACGCTCTCGCCCGTCTTGCGTGAGTTATCGTGAGACCGTCGTAGTCGGCAAAATCTATGTCGTTCAGTATGTCGTCCGCCCGTTTTCCCCCGGCGAGCGAGACGGCGACGTCGGGGATCTTTTTCTTGTCGGAGTTTCCGACGATCACGAGATCGCTTTTGATATTTCTTATCTCGTCCGGGAAGATCTGCGCCGAGCACCCCGTCACTATAATGTTTTCGGCGTAGGAGTTCGTCAGAGCGCGGCGGATCATCTGCCTGCTCTTTCTGTCACTTTCAGCGGTGACTGAACAGGTGTTGATGATGCATACGTCTGCACGTTTTCCGAAAGGCACGACTTCAAAACCGCGCGATTCAAGTTCCTCCGCGACAGCGTCGGATTCATACTGATTCGCCCGGCAGCCGAGTGTATAGAATGATACCGTTCTTTTTATGTTCATACCGGCCTCCGCTTAATACTGATATATTGTATCACAATACGTCTTCCGCGTAAACACCGATTTTGATTTTCGGATCGATTTTTATAAGAAAAATACGATATTTTGTTAAAATCAGAGAAAATACGCTAAATGATGAGAAAACACTTGAAATCGTTTTTTTGTTGTGATAAAATATTAGGCGATAAAAATTATAAGGCAGGGAGGTTGACTGAAATATTCTTCGGTCGGCCGTTTTTTCTTGCCGTGAAAGGAACTAACAATGGGAATTCTTCACGTTATCAACCATCCGATGATCCAGCACAAACTCTCTATTATGAGAAAGGAAGAGACCGGTTCCAAGGACTTCAGACAGCTCCTCAACGAGATCTCTCTGCTGATGGGCTACGAACTCACCCGCGACATTCCGCTCGAAGACGTCGAGATCGACACTCCCGTCGCTCACACTACAGCTAAAATGATCTCCGGTAAAAAACTTGCGATCGTTCCGATCCTTCGCGCCGGACTCGGCATGGTTGACGGACTTTTAAGCCTCGTTCCCGTCGCTAAAGTCGGTCATATTGGTCTTTACAGAGACCCTGAGACGCATCTCCCCGTAGAGTATTACTGCAAGCTTCCTCAGGATATCGAGGACAGACTCGTTATAGTCGTTGACCCGATGCTCGCAACCGGCGGCTCCGCTTCCGACGCCATCACTCTGCTGAAGCGCCGCGGCGTGACCAATATCAGACTTATGTGCCTTGTCGGCGCACCGGAGGGTGCAAAGAAGATCCAGGAGGATCATCCCGACGTAGATATCTATATCGCCGCGATGGACAGCCATCTCAACGAGCACGCGTACATCGTACCCGGTCTCGGCGACGCAGGCGACAGACTCTTCGGAACCAAATAATGCGCGAATTCACTATAAATTCTAACGATAGCGGGCAGCGACTGGACAAGTTCGTTTCTAAAACGGTTTGGGGGCTGCCCCTTTCCCTTATGTATAAGTTCATCCGCAAAAAGCGAATAAAAGTGAACGGGCGCCGTGCCGAGGAGAAGATGGCCCTCAAAGAGGGCGACGTCGTGGAAATGTATATTCCCGACGAGTTCTTCGATAACAAACCCGAAAAAAACACAGACGAGCTCTCCCGCGTAAAGCCGAAACTCGACGTCGTATACGAGGATGAAAATATCATCATTCTGAATAAAGCTCCCGGAGTGCTGTCTCACACCGGCGACGAGGGCGATCGTAACGAGGCGGGCGCTGAACGCGAAACGCTTTTGTTTCACGTGAAATGTTATCTTTTCCAGAAAGGCGAGTGGGATCCCGACGCCGAGAACTCCTTCGCGCCTTCTCTCTGCAACAGGATCGACCGCAATACCGGCGGACTTGTGATCGCCGCGAAAAACGCCGCGTCGCTTCGTGAGATGAACGCTGTCATTAAAGACAGAAAGATCACAAAAAAGTATCTCGCCGCAGTTCACGGCAGAATGAAGTCGTCTCACGAGACTTTGTCGGCATACCTTTTCAAAAATTCAAAGACGAATACCGTGCGCGTGACCGACGAATACGTTCCCGGATCGAAGAAGATCGTAACGGAATACAAGGTGTTGTCAAGGAACGAAGAGCTTGACCTCACTCTTTGCGAGATAACGCTTCACACCGGAAGAACGCATCAGATCAGAGCTCACATGGCGCACATAGGCGCTCCGCTTCTCGGAGACGGAAAATATGCCGAAAACAAGCGCGACCGCGAGCTCGGCTTCAAGTATCAATCGCTCTGGTCGTACAAAGTCGCGTTTCACGTTGAAGACGGCACGCTTTCATATCTTGACGGGAAAGAGTTTACGGCACCGTCAGACTCGATACGGTTTCTCACTCTGTTTCCGGGGGAAAAGATTGCAAAATGACGATAATAATCAACGAGTCGAATGACGGCTTCAGCGTCAAAGAGTTCCTTTTCAAGACTCTCGGTTTTTCCGTCGCGTCGGTGAAAAGAGTCAAATACCGCGAGGGCGGAATACTCGTGAACGGCGAGCAGGTGACCGTGAGACGCATATTGAAGGCGGGCGATGAACTGTCTCTTGCGCTCGAAGACCGCGACGAAGACGAAAACGAATATACCGTTCCCGTCGATATAGATATCGACGTTGTATACGAAGACGATTTTGTAACGGCGGTGAACAAGCCGCCGTCAATGCCGGCGCACCCGTCTCTCGGGCACAAGGACGATACTGTCGCAAACGCGCTTGCATACAGATACCGCGCCGCGCCGTACGTGTTCCGCCCCGTCAACAGACTTGACCGCGATACTTCCGGGCTGATGCTGATCGCCCGCGACAAAGTCTCGGCAGGAAAGCTATATTCTTCAATGAGACGCGGTGAGATCAAAAAATCTTACGTTGCCGTTCTTGAAGGCGAGATCTATCCCGCGTCGGGAAGGATAGAAACCTATATGTGCCGCGAGAGCGACAGTATTGTCAAGCGTATGGTATGCGACGAGACCGCGCCCGGTGCCAAACTCGCGGTTACGGAATACAGAACGCTTTTCTGCGGCGGCAATTATTCGGTTGTCAAAGCAACTCCGGTGACGGGAAGAACTCATCAGCTCAGAGTCCACTTCGCGTCGTCGGGACACCCTATCGTCGGCGACACTATGTACGGCAGCGCCTCCGACTTTATCTCGCGTCAGATGCTCCATGCGTCGAGCCTGTCCTTCCCGCATCCGAAGACCGGGGATCGCGTTTCGCTTACTGCTGATTTTCCGGAAGATTTTATTTATGCTTTTAGTCAAATGGGGATTGATCCGGACGGTTTGGTATCCGAGCTTAAAATTGAATAACGAGCCGGAAAATTCCGGCTCGTTTTTCTTTTACATCTTTCTCATATTGCAGGTCTGCTGTGCGCCGCAGTTCTTGTCGAACGCCGGGTTGTATCCGTAGAAATTCTTTGAATTCATATTTCTTTGAGCTACTCCGAGCGCGTCTCCGAAGCGCTGGAAATGCGTCAGCTCGCGCTGCCTCAGATATTTTATCACATCCGTAACGTCGGGATCGTCGACGAGCCGAAGAATGTTGTCGTATGTGACTCTCGCTTTCTGCTCCGCCGCAAGGTCCTCTGTCAGATCCGCTATTACGTCGCCTTTAACGCCGATATATTTTGCGTCGAACGGGACGCCCGACGCTGAGACGGGATATACTCCCGCTGTGTGATCTACAAAATATGTGTCAAATCCCGAGCGCTTGATCTCGTCTATCGTAAGATTTCTCGTCAGCTGGCTGATTATCGCGCACACCATTTCAACGTGGGCGAGTTCTTCCGTGCCTATATCAGTCAGTATTCCGACGACCTCGTCGTACGGCATCGTGTATCTCTGGCTGAGGTATCTCGTTGCCGCGCCCATCTCGCCGTCAGGTCCGCCGAGCTGTGAAATAATTATCTGCGCGTATTTCGGATTCGGGTTCTTGATCTTTACCGGGTATTGAAGTTTCTTATCGTATAACCACATAACGTCCTCCTATTCCATATCTGCGTTTGCTTCGTATTTCCACGGCCACGGACCGGCGATCCAGGTCCATTTCTCGGTTCCGTAGAAACCGCTTTGCGTCAGAGGCCCGTAATTTTCTTCGTATTCCGCCATCATTTCGGCGAGCTTTTCGTTCTTCGTGTTATAGTACGCGATCGCCCGTCTGTCTGTCGGGTGTCCGTCGAGATAAAGCGCCGTATCGTTCAGTACGAATGACAGCGTCTGTATTTCTTTCAACAATGATTTCTTTGTGCAATTCATCTCATCGTACCTCTGCAAGCGGCTTCAAAAGGAAAATAGAGGTCTGAGAACAGGGATCCTCTTGATAAAGCCTCGTTATCTTCGTAAATATTCGTAAATGACTGCACAGGGCTGTAAACCATGGCGAGCGGCATATCGTCCGGCCATTCGGACATACTGCTTTGCGTATCGGTTCCGCACTGACAGTCGCTGCATCCGTTCGTTGAGAATCCTACGCCGAGCGACGCTCTGTACTCGTCGCTCACTCTCTCGGACGGAACTCTGTATTGAGTATATCTTTTCATTTTTCCTAAATATTGACCTCCGGTCTTTTTTAGTTTGAGATTTGATCTCAGTATTATGATATGCCGGAGTACAAAAAACGACAAAAAACGCGGGCGCCGAAGCGCCCGCGCAGTTCTTATTCAAGTTCATCCAACCGACGTTGGCATTCTTTGAACCTTTCTTCACGCGAAAGAATATTGTCGTCGTCCTCAATTACAGAGTTATAACATTGCATTGGTATAAGCTTTATGCCTTTGATAATTTCGCCTTTGTATTTTGCAAATTCTGATGTTTCTGTAAGACGCTTTACAACAGCGTATCTTTGAAGACCTATAGACGTCGCTTTTTCAACACAGTTTAACGAATCATCTACGCGTCCAAGTGCAAGATAATCTCCCGAAAGGGAAGATAATATCTCAATTTGCCAGTGCATAACTTTAATAAGCATATCATCGTTGCCACTAAAAAACGTCTCTGTATTTTTAGCTGTCTCAAATGCTGCCTTCCATGCATTAATCGCTTCTTCTTTTCTAACGTTTCCGAATATTGAGATCCTTCTTGCCTGTTCCCAGGCGGAACATAAATAGTTTTCGGTATTCAACGCAAGAACTTTTTTTGACAGTTCTTCAGCCTTCAGATAGTCTTTTCTTTCGCAAGCGATTTCAAAAAGAGCGTCTGTTTTTGTGTATGACTTTGCTGGCAGCTCGTAAGCGATGCTCTCAGCTTCATTCCACATCTTTTTCAGCGAATAATATGAGATCAATGCGCCCCTGACTCTGTTGCCGTGCGTGGGGTCGGTATCTTGCTTTTTTACGGAGAGAAGCATTTTTTCTCCCTCGGACCACATTGATTCAAATTCTTCCGGGGGTATTTCGAAGAAATTTCTTTCATAACTGTAAATATACCAATATATCCACTCTGCACAGTCGATTTTGACCTCATAATTCAGAGGATATTTTTTCAAAAACTCTTTTTCAGCCAAATATGCAAGATAGTTATGGTTTTCGTGACCGGGCTTGAAAGGCATTTTGTAATATTCTTCGAGTTCATCATGAAGCTTCTTCTTGTCTTCCTCCTCGTTTGTACCGGCGCCAAGAAGACAGTCAGTCGTAACCTTCAGAATAGATGCAAGCGGAAGAATTAATGAAACGTCGGGCATATTGTTATCACATTCCCATTTTGAAACAGACTGCACGGATACGCCCATTATTTCTGCAAGCTCTGCTTGTGATAGTTCGGCCTCATGCCTCAGCGTCTTCAATCTTTGTCCGAAACTAAGCATGTTATAATTCCTTTCTTCAATTGTGATTTTTCATAAAAGAAAAGCGGCCGCCGTCTTTTACAAGTAAATTGTATCAGACATTTGACCGCTTGTAAACATAACGTTCGGAGAATGAAAATTAAAGTATACTGTATCAGAATATGCTTACCGATCTGAATTCGGGGAAATCTCTCGACGATTTTATGGTGATCCTTATCTTCTTTGAAACGAGTCCGTCCCAGAGGTCGCGGCAGATCGCGCAGATCTTTCTGTTGCCGACAGTGTTGCCGTTGTAAACGACGTATTCCTGGAGCTTTTCGGCTTTTTCGTCATAGAACTCGATCTTGAAGTTTTCGATGCGCTGACCGCCTGAGATCTTCTCGCGCAGTTCTACGTATCTTATCACCTGCGGTTCGGGTATCTCTACCTCGAACACCGCTTGCGTATCGCTGATCCTCTTTACGAGCTTGATCTCGCTTCCCTCGGCGTAATTCTTGGCAAATTCGCGCTTGAGCAGAGCGCCGAACTCGGAAAGACGCTTCACGTCGCGCTCGTCGATAAGTCCGCGTCTGTCCGGCGGGACGTTAAGATTGAGGCAAGCGTTCGCGCCGACGCTCGTCAGATATATGTTGAAGAGCTTTTCAAGCGAGTGCGGCTCTTCCTCTTCGTGCCAGAACCACCCTTTTCTTATTGAAACGTCAATTTCAGCGCCCGTGAAGACGAGCCCTTTTGAATACATGATGTTTCCGAGGATCCCGATATCGGGGTCGCAGTTCTGCATCCCGGACAGGTCGCCTGCGATCGGGGACGGAGGTGTCTGTATCTCGGAGAAATAGCAGAGCTCCGACGGTACCACCGCCCACTCCGCGTGACGCGCGGAACCCGTTTCGTTTCCGCACCATCTTACGTCGGGACCGTGATCGTTGAAGATCGTGGCGTTCGGCTGATATTCTCTTATAAGCTCAAAATACTTCCTGAAAGTGTATTCCTGCTTTTTGCCCTCGGGTCCTTCTCCGCATGAGCCGTCGAACCAGATGTGGAATACTTCGCCGTATCCGGTGAGAAGTTCTTTCAGTTGGTTCGCGTAGTATTCATTATACGCATCGGTGCCGTAGAGCGGGGAATGACGGTCCCACGGAGACAGATAAAAGCCGAATTTGATACCTCCGCGCCGGCAGGCGTCGGAAAACTCCTTTACGATATCTCTGCCGTACGGAGAGCGCATTACGCTGTGATCCGTATATTTCGTGTCCCAAAGACAAAAGCCGTCGTGGTGCTTCGCTGTGATGACCGCGCCCTTCATACCTGCGCTCTTTATCGCGTCGACCCATTGATCGCAGTCGAGTGACGTCGGGTTGAATACGGACGGGTCCTCGTTGCCGAGTCCCCATTCAAGCCCGGTGAATGTGTTGGGGCTGAAATGTACGAAAGCGTAGAAGTTCGTGTCGAACCAGTCGAGCTGTCGCTTTGAGGGCTTTACGTTGCCCGCCGCTCTGATAAAATCTTTAAAATCGCTCATTCGAAGCTCCTTATATAATATGAAGAAAAAATGCGGGAATTATGATGCCGTTAACATTATACAGACAGGCGCGTGACTTGTCAACATTTTACGCGATCTAAAATAATTTTTGCATTTGTACTTGACAAACCGGGAAATCGATGCTATACTATACGAGCAAAAAGAAGCAGAGCGTCCGCTCTCACCTGCGCGATATGTCGCGTCGGGTCAATAGATCAATTGATTTTTTATTGGTTTATTGTGCGGATTATGTGCTTCGCACAATTTTTTATTTTCCGGAGGTGCCTGTTATCAGCACTAAAACTCTCCTGATCAATGATGAGATCAAGGTAAAAGAAGTTCGTGTCTTCGACGAAGACAACAACCCCATGGGTATTATGGATTTCGAAAAGGCTAAAGCTTACGCTTACGACAAGGGCTACGACATAGCGCTTATCGCTCCGCAGGCAGAGCCGCCGGTTTGCCGCGTCATGGACTACGGCAAGTATTGTTATGAGCGCGACAAGAAAGAAAAGGAAAATAAGAAAAAGCAGCAGACCGTAGAAGTCAAGGAAGTGCAGCTCTCCTGCAGAATAGAGCAGCACGACTTCAACACTAAGGTCAACCGCGCGATCAAATTCCTCTCCGAAGGAAACAAGGTCAGGGTATGTCTGCGCTTCAAAGGGCGCGAGATGGCTCATCAGGACAGAGGCAACGAGGTCATCGACAGATTTATCGAGGCTTGCGCCGAGTACGGCACAGTCGACAAAAAGCCTGTTCTTGAAGGCCGTCAGATCTCGCTGAACATCGCTCCCGTCAAAAAGTAAGATTCGGCAAAAGCCGCTTAAATATTTTTCAGTTGAAAGGACTAAAACAATGGGAAAGATCAAGACACATAGAGCATCCGCTAAAAGGTTTGCGGTAACGGCCAACGGTAAAGTCAAGTGCTTCCACTCCGATCACCGTCACAACCTCGGTCAGAAGACACAGAAGAGAAAGAGAAAGCTTCGCAGCAGCCAGATCCTCAGTCCCGCTATGACGGCTAACGTCAAGAGACTTATCTGCAAATAAGACTGCACATTTAATTTATAGAGAAGAAAGGACTAAGATATCATGGCAAGAGTAAAAGGCGCGATGATGACTCGCAAGAGAAGAAATAAAGTTCTGAAGGCTGCGAAGGGCTATTACGGCTCCAAGAGCAAGCATTTCAAGATGGCAAAACAGGCCGTTATGAAGAGCGGAAATTACGCTTATATCGGCCGCAAACAGAAGAAGAGAGATTTCCGTTCCCTCTGGATCACGAGAATCTCCGCAGGCTGCAAGGCAAACGACATCAACTATTCGAAGTTTATGTACGGTCTTAAAAAAGCTGGAGTTGACCTCAACAGAAAGATGCTCTCCGAGATCGCTATATACGACAAAGAAGGCTTTGCCGCTCTCGTTGAGAAGGCAAAAGCAGCCCTTTAATTATCAGAGCTTGAAAACCCGGTTTTTACCGGGTTTTTGTGATAGATAAATATGAATGATTTTGAGTATATAACTTCAAGACAGAACGAAAAGATCAAATCGTTCTCAAAACTGAAAGACAAAAAATTCAGAGACGCCTCGCGCGAGTTCCTTTGCGAAGGAGTAAAGCTCTCGCTCGAAGCCGTCATGACCGGAAATGCAAAATGCATTCTCATAAGAGAAGATCTCGCGGATTCCGAAGACGTTAAAAATATCATTGACAAATGCAGCGGGGATGTTATAAAATATATACTCGCGGGCACGGTCTTTGAGAAGATCACGACCGAGAACTCTCCGCAGGGCGTTATCACGGTCGCAAAATATCCGGATAACGTCGTGTCCTCTTCGGACGTCGCTGAATCGTTTCTGAACGGGAAAAGAGCTGTCGCTCTCGACGGGATCAGAGACCCGGGCAATCTCGGCACGATAATAAGAAGCGCCGTCGCTTTCGGATTTGATGCGGTGATACTCGGTGACTCTGCTGACGTTTTATCGCCGAAGACCGCAAGAGCTTCAATGGGCGCTGTATTCAATACGGATATAATCGTGACCGACGACCTCGCATCTTTTCTTTCGGAAATGCGAAGATCCGGCAGAAACGTTATCGGGGCATGCCTTGCAGATTCGTCGGAGGATTTTCTTTCGATGAAAAAAGCTTTCTCGGACGTTGTCGTTATCGGGAACGAAGGACACGGTATCTCCGACTCCGTGCTCGGCGTATGCTCGTCGTACACTAAGATCCCGATCTCGGACAGGGCTGAATCTCTCAACGCCGGAGTTGCCGCCGCCATCATTCTTTGGGAATATTCAAAAATTCAAAGAGCATAAAATATGAAAAACAAAAACAAGATCTACTGGGTATGGCTTTCTCTTGTCTGCAGACCTGCAAGCAGGACTGCGGTCAAACTCTTGCATGCGTTCGGAGACGCCGAGTCCGTTTACGAAGCGGACACCGTAAAGCTGCTCGGATCCGGTATCGTAAAAGAAAAAGACCGCGTGTTTTCCGAGCTTCTTCGTCACGATCTCAAAGAAGCAAAAGAGATCGTTGAATGGTGCAATAAGAACGACGTCTCGATCCTTACGCCGGATGACGACGGATATCCCGCATATTTATCGAATCTCAACGATTCGCCCGTAGCGCTTTACGTCGCCGGAACGCTTCCCGATTTCGAAAAATATTGCTCGATCGCCGTTGTAGGTTCGAGAGATATGTCCGATTACGGAAAGATCAATTCATTCAAATTCGGCTTCGGTCTTGCAAAAGGCGGAGCCGTAGTCGTCAGCGGGTTGGCGCTCGGAGTTGACGGTATGGCTATGGCGTCGGCCATTGCGGGCGGCGGCGTCACTGTCGGCGTGCTCGGAAGCGGAATAGACGCAGTATATCCGAAAGAGCATCTGAGCCTTTACAACAGCGTGATAAAGAACGGTGCTATTGTGACCGAATATCCGCCCGGGACCCGTCCGCAGGGAAGCAACTTCCCTCAGAGAAACAGACTTATCAGCGGACTTTCGGTCGGCACTCTCGTTATCGAAGCGACCGCTGACAGCGGTTCGCTTATCACCGCGCGCCACGCTTTATACCAGAGCAAAGACACGTTTGCGCTTCCCGGCGCTGTCGGAAACAAAATGTCCGAGGGCACGAACGAACTTCTTAAGTTTGACGCTTTTGCGGTCACCGATCCCGTGGACATACTTAAGCGCTATGAATATGTATTTCCGCACACCGTAAACCCGTCGTCTGCCGATATTGCGCTGCGCGACGTCGACCTCGCCGCGTCGTCGGTAAGGGTTGAAATGAAATACGGCGTTGCTACAGCGGAAGACAGAAAGAGAGTTTACTCCCGCCGCAAGAACAAGTATTACTTTGACGGCAATCCGATCGTTAAGACCGGCGAAGTAACGGACGACTTTGAATGGGACGTTCCGTTCATAGAGGAAGCACCGGATGAATCCGTCCAAAAGCCGCCGGTACTGTCTGCGGAAGACATTAAAACGTTAGATGAACGTAAAAAGAGCCGCAGCTGCGAACCTAAAAGAGTTGATTTTGAACTTCTCAGCGAGACGGATATCCGCGTTTATAAATCGATGCTTCCGGACACTCCGATGCTGCCGGAGGAATTGATCTCCGACGACTTAAGTATCTCCCAGATTATGGCATCGCTGACGATGCTCGAAATATCGGGTGCGGTAGAAGCTGGCGCCGGAGGATATTTTATGAGAAATTCCGCCGACGTCGACTTTGAAGACTCTGACTCTTGAATCATTCAAGCAAATGAAAGGACCGGACACTAAATGAATCTCGTAATAGTTGAATCACCACATAAATCAAATACAATCAAAAGTTTTCTCGGCTCGAATTATAAAGTCGTAGCTTCCAAAGGGCATATCAGAGACCTTCCCAAATCTACTCTCGGTATCGATATCGACGACAATTTTTCGGCTCATTATATAAACATCAGAGGTAAAGGCGACCTTATCAGAGACCTTAAAAAGGAAGCCAAAAAAGCGACAAAAGTATATCTTGCGCCGGACCCTGACCGCGAAGGAGAAGCAATTTCCTGGCATCTCGTCACGGCGCTTGAGATCCCCAAGGAAAAAGTTAAGCGTATCACTTTCAATGAAGTCACGAAAAATGCGGTCAAGGAAGCGATAAAGCATCCCCGCGACGTTGATATGGATCTTGTCAACGCTCAGCAGACAAGAAGGATCCTCGACCGTATCGTAGGATATAAGCTCAGCCCGTTCCTCTGGAAAAACGTTAAAAGCGGTCTTTCCGCGGGCAGGGTACAGTCTGTCGTAACGAGAATAATCGTCGAACGCGAGGAAGAGATCCGCGCGTTTGTCCCAGTTGAATTCTGGACAGTCGATGCGAACGTTAAGAATCCTTCCGGAGCAGAGTTCACTCTTCATTATTTCGGTAAAGCGTCCGGTAATAAGAAGAATACCGTAGGGAACGGAAAAGAAGCGGAAAAGATCGCTTCCGACGTCAAATGCGGAGAGTTTACCGTAACGGAAGTAAAGAGCGGTACAAAAGTCAGGGTTCCGGCTCCGCCTTTTACTACTTCGACACTTCAGCAGGAAGCGTCAAGAAAGCTCAACTATCAGACTTCAAAAACCATGAAAGTCGCGCAAGAACTCTATGAAGGCGTCAACGTCGGAGCTGCCGACGGAGGTATGCAGGGTCTTATCACGTATATGAGAACGGACTCTCTCAGAATATCCGATGAAGCAAAGACCGCCGCAAAGCAATATATAATTGACAAATACGGTAAAGAGTATTATCCGAAGAATCCTCGCGATTATAAGGCTAAAGCCGGAGCGCAGGATGCGCACGAAGCAATAAGACCGTCTAATCTGAATCTCGATCCCGCAAAGATCAAAAAGAGCCTTTCTCCGGATCAGTATAAGCTTTATAAGCTGATCTGGGACAGATTCTTTGCGAGCCAGATGCAGTCTGCCGAGATCAGCACGGTCAACTGCGTTGCCGTTTCCGGTTCTCACGCATTTCACGCGTCGGGAAGTACCGTTAAATTCCCCGGATTCCTCGCTCTTTATGAGGAGTCGACAGACGATCTCGAAAAGGCCGACTATAACAACGGCAAGCTTCCCGCGATCGCTGAAGGCGACAAGCTTGAGCTCGTGTCCGTCGATCCCGAAAAACATTTTACCGAGCCCCCCGCGCGCTATACCGAGGGATCTCTCGTAAAATTTCTTGAAGAAAAAGGTATCGGACGTCCGAGTACATATAACACCATCATCTCCATCGTGTTCACTCGCGGTTACGTAAAACGTGACGGAAAGAGCCTTGTCCCGACGCCTCTCGGTGAGATCACGACAAAGCTTATGAAAGACTGTTTCCCCGATATCGTTGACTATGAGTACACCGCTCAGATGGAAGAAAAGCTTGACGATATCGAACGCGGAAAAGCAAGCCTTGAATCAACTCTTTCGGAGTTCTATTCCGATTTCAGCGGTGAGCTTGAATCCGCTGAAAGCAAGGCCGTTCCCGGCAAGTATGAACTTCCGGTCGAAGAGACCGATCTTATATGCGAAAACTGCGGCGTTAAGATGATCGTAAAATCAGGCAGATTCGGTAAATTTGCCGCATGTCCGAACTATCCGCGCTGCCGAAATACAAAACAGATCGGAGCTGACAACGCAAACAGCGCTTCCGTTGCTGATAAAACAGCTGACGTCAGCGTAAAACAAGAGCTCGAAACAGCTCCGTTCAAATGTGAGCTGTGCGGCTCGGATATGGTGCTCCGTAACGGACGTTTCGGGGAATTCTACGCGTGCGTCAGATATCCCAAATGCAAATTTACAAAGCAGAAGAGCAACAAGATCGAGGCGGCTTGCCCGAAATGCGGCGGCGAACTCGTTTCAAAACGCGGCAAAAACCGCACTGTGTTTTTCAGCTGTTCAAATTACCCGGAATGTGATTTTTCCTCGTGGGATATGCCTCTTCCCGAAAAATGTCCCGAATGCGGCATGATGCTGTTCAAGAAAAAAGGAAAAGGAACAGTTTATTGCAAGAATTGCGATTATCAAAAGGAATCGTAATATGGATGCTCACATAAACGTATACGGAGCGGGGCTTGCGGGCTGTGAAGCGGCATGGCAGGCGTCGCGCCGCGGAGTCAAGGTCACTCTGTATGAGATGAAACCCTCGAAAATGACCCCGGCCCATTCGTATAAGAGCGGGTTTGCCGAACTCGTCTGCTCAAACTCTTTGCGGAATAACGCAGTCGATTCGGCGATAGGTCTTCTGAAAGAAGAGATGAGACGTCTCGGCTCGTTGATCATGGAATCCGCCGAGCTCTCAAAGGTTTCCGCGGGCGGCGCACTCGCCGTCGACAGAGTAAAATTTTCCGACTATATAACCGAAAAAATCAAAAAAGATCCGAATATTGAGATCGTTGAGTGCGAGTGTGACAGCGTTCCGGACGGCGAGATAACCGTAATTGCGACTGGCCCTCTCACCTCTGAAAAAATGTTCCGCTGTATTTCGGCAATGACCGGAGAGGATAATCTTTCTTTCTTCGATGCGGCAGCGCCTATCGTAAGTTTTGACAGTATTGATATGTCAAAAGCGTTTTTCGCTTCAAGATACGGAAAAGGCGACGCCGATTACATCAACTGCCCAATGAATAAAGAAGAATACGCCGCGTTTTACTCGGCGCTTGTCAGCGCGGAATGTGCTGAACTTCACGGGTTTGAAAAGAGCGAAGATCTTAAAGTATTCGAAGGCTGTATGCCTGTGGAAGTGATGGCGAAACGAGGAGAGGATACACTCAGATTCGGCCCGATGAAACCCGTCGGTATCGCAAATCCCGACACGGGTGAAACATATTACGCTGTCGTTCAGCTTCGCCGCGAGAATGAAGAGGGAACGATGTTTAATATTGTCGGATTTCAGACTCATCTTAAATTTCCCGAACAGAGAAGAGTGTTCAGTATGATACCGGGGCTTGAAAACGCCGAGTTTTTGAGATACGGTGTGATGCACAGAAATACTTTTCTCAATTCTCCAAAACTACTGAACTGCGATTACAGTCTCCGGAGCGATCGCAACGTATTCTTTGCGGGACAGATGACGGGAGTCGAGGGATATATCGAATCCGCCGCATCCGGCTTTGTCGCGGGAACATTTGCCGCGAAAAGAGCGCTCGGAGAAGAGGCTGAACCGTTCCCGGCTGAAACTATGATGGGGGCGATGGCTAAATACGTCGAACGGGGCGGAGCTTCGGAATTTCAGCCTATGAACGCCAACTTCGGTATTCTTCCTGCCGCAGAGATCAAGATAAAAGGCGGCAAACGCGCAAGGTACGCATATTATGCCGAGCGTTCGCTTAAAACTATCGACAGAATGGCGGATCTGTTCGCATTTTCAAAGGATCGGTATCATGAGGATCATAATTGACGCAATGAGCGGCGATAACGCGCCGGATGAAATAATAAAAGGAGCTGTTGAAGCCGCATCGGCGTTTGACGGCTCGCAAATAATACTTACCGGTGACAGAAAAACGATCGAACGCTCTGTTGCTGAACAAAAGCTGTCACTTTCAAAGATCGAGATCATCGAAGCTTCCGGAGTCATCACAATGGAAGACGACCCGAACTCTGTCGTCAGAGAGAACAAAGAGTCTTCGATGACCAAAGGTCTGCTCGCTTTAAGGGACAACGGAGACGCTTTTGTTTCAGCCGGAAACACCGGTGCTTTGCAGGTCGGCTCGTCGCTGCTGATACGCTCGATAAAAGGGATCAGAAGACCTTGCCTCGCCGCTATACTCCCGTTTTCTTCACCTGTTATGCTCGTTGACTGCGGCGCCAATATAAACGTAATACCCGAATATCTTGTCTCCTGGGCGGAAATGTCTACCGTTTATATGAGAAATCTTTTCGGCATTTCATCGCCCCGCGTCGGTCTTTTGAACGTCGGGACGGAAGAGCAGAAAGGCACGCGCATTGAAGTTGAAACGTACCGTCTTCTCAAAGATTCAAAAGTCGTTAATTTCATAGGAAATATCGAAGGACGCGACATACCCTTCGCTCCTTGCGACATAATAGTAACGGACGGATTCAACGGCAACGTCGTTTTGAAATATACCGAGGGATTCGGAAAGTTCTTTATGAGGACTCTTAAAGATCTGTATTCCAAGAACAGTCGTTCGAAGCTCAGTTTTCTCGCTATGAAGAATCAGATAATGGACGTCAAGCGTCAGTTCGACGCCTCCGAGTACGGCGGTGCGCCTTTGCTCGGACTTTCAAAGCCCGTTATCAAAGCGCACGGCAGTTCCGACGCCAAAGCGGTCAAAAATGCAGTGCGCCAGGCGATAACGTTTTCTAAGACGGGCGTTATTGACGAGATCTCTGCGATGTGTGCCGATAAACTTGCGGCAAGAGAGAACAAATAAGCGTATTGACAGATATTGTTTTTATGAAAGAGGTTAAACATGAACGGTGTAAACGGTTATCCTTTGCCGACAGAAGAACTCGAAAAGAAGATCGGGTACGTGTATAACGATAAAGAGCTGCTTATGACCGCTCTTACTCATTCCTCATATTCAAATGAGCTTCGCGCCAAGGGCAAAAAAGTCGAATGTAACGAAAGACTTGAGTTCCTCGGCGATTCTGTTCTGTCTACCGCTGTCAGCGAGTATCTCTATTCGGAGTTCTCCGATAATCAGGAGGGAGATCTTACAAAGATCCGCGCGGCTGTCGTTTGCGAGAGGGCGCTTGCAAAATATTCCGCCGAGATCTCGCTCGGCGATTATATGCTTCTCGGCCACGGCGAATCAATGAATAACGGCCGCCACCGCCCGTCTGTTACAGCCGATGCGTTTGAGGCGCTTCTTGCCTCGATGTATCTCGATTCAAATTATGACATGAACGTGATCCGCCCCTTCGTACTTCCTTTTGTTAAGTCGGAAATAGAATTTATAAGCAAGAACTCTACTTTCATCGACTATAAAACGATGCTTCAGCAGATAATCCAGCAGTCCGAAGGCGAACGACTCGAATACGTTCTCGTAGGTGAATCGGGACCCGATCACAGCAAGACTTTCAATATCGAAGCGCGGCTCAACGGCGACGTTATAGGGCGCGGAGAGGCACATTCAAAACGCGAAGCGGAACAGGCCGCGGCAAAAGAGGCACTTGTTCTTTTCGGCGAAAAATTCTGAAATACAGAGCCGGTTGATATCGGCTCTTTCTTTAAGGTGTTGCAAAATGAAACACATAAACATTCCGGTTTTTATACCGCACATAGGATGTCCGAACGACTGCATCTTTTGCAATCAGAGGATAATCTCCGGAACCTTAAAATTTGCCGAAGAAGACGTTATACACATAATCGATAATGCAATAGCAACGTCCGAAGGCGCCGAGCGCGAGATCGCGTTCTTCGGCGGCTCGTTTACAGGGATCGACAGAGATCTTATGATCCGTCTTCTCGATATTGCGGAAAATTACGTTAAACGCGGCGATGCCGTCGGCATCCGAATGTCGACAAGACCGGACTATATAGATCCGGAAATCGTCGGTATTTTGAAGCGATACACAGTGTCGCAAGTTGAACTCGGTATTCAAAGTGTATCCGACAGAGTTCTTTCTCTGTCGCAGAGAGGGCATACTTCCGCCGATACGTTCAATGCCGTAAAACTGCTCAAGAACAGTGGGATTTCCGTGGTCGGTCAAATGATGATAGGTCTTCCGGGCTCGTCGCCCGAAGACGAGACGGATACGGCTCGCGCTATCTGCCGATGCGGGTGTGACGGCGCGAGGATCTATCCGACTATTGTCTTCAAGGGAACAAAACTTGACGAAATGATGAAGCTTCGTGAATATGAAGCTCTTTCTCTCGACGAAGCTGTTGAGCGTTCTGCCGCCGCCCTCGATATTTTTGACAGAAACGGTGTGACGTGCCTCAGAATAGGGCTTTGTGACGGAGAAAACCTCCATTCCGACGAAACGTACGCAGCGGGTCCTAATCATCCTGCTCTCGGAGAACTTGTCAGCAATAAACTGTTCCTTTCGAAGATCGAGTGTGAAATCCAGAAGTATACAGAACTCGGCAATTCCATCGAGGGCAAGTCGGTCTCGGTATTGTGTTCTCCCGGGTCTACTTCCAAAGTCATCGGAAACAGAAAACGAAATCTCGAATTTTTAATACGCGTATATAAAATATTTAAGTTGAAAACTATTGAAAACGAAGAATATTTAGGTTATAATATTAAAGTATTGTTTAATTGATATTCACCATTTGTTTTACGGAGATAAACCATGTACTTAAAAACGCTGGAACTTCACGGATTCAAATCTTTTCCCGAAAAGACCGTGTTACATTTCAACGCCGGAGCTACGGTCATTGTCGGTCCTAACGGCAGCGGCAAGTCAAATATCACCGACGCTATGCGCTGGGTGCTTGGAGAACTGTCGTCAAAGAATATCCGCGGCTCCAAAATGGAAGATGTTATATTTATCGGCGCGGACGGATTCCGTCCGATGGGCTTTGCAGAGGTTTCCGTTACGTTTGACGATTCGGAACAGCCGCGAAGACTCAACAGCCCGTACGAAGAGATAACGGTTACAAGAAGATATTACAGAGCAGGCGAGAGCGAATACTTTATAAACAGAAAGCCTTGCCGTCTTAAGGATATATACGAGCTTTTTATGAACACCGGTATCGGCAGAGAAGGCTATTCTATCGTCGGTCAGGGCAAGATCGCGGAGATCATTTCGAAGAAAAGCGATGAGCGGCGCGGCATTTTTGAGGAGACCGCCGGAATATCAAAATTCAGATATAAAAAGCAGGAATCTCAGAAGAAGCTTGCCGAAACCGAAGCGAATATGGTCCGTCTTACGGATATATTCACCGAGATAGAATCAAGGATCGGTCCTTTAGAGAGAGATGCGAAGAAGGCAAGACGTTATCTTGAACTTTTCGGTGAGAAAAAGTCGCTCGACGTTTCGATGTGGCTTTACGATATGAACAAGCTCAAAGCTGATATCGAAAAGACAGGTGCCGACTGCAAGATGTCGGAGCACGAGCTTGAGATTGCCGACGACACCAAGACTCAGTTTGAAGCTCAGAGCGAGAGATTGTACGACGCTTCGCGCGAGAACAAAGAGAAGAGTCAGAAGCTTTACGAAGAGATACAGGAATTGACGTCCTCGCTTCATAACATTGAGAATGAGTACAACGTCCTTGAAAATGACGTCGGACACTCCGAGGCGCAAATTGAATCAAAACGTCAGGAGATATCGGCTACCGCCGGAAAAATAGACGCTGAAACAGAAAAGCTCTCGTCTTTTGAAGCTTCTCTCGATGAAGCAAAGAAACTGTTTACCGGGTGCGAAACAAAAATGTTTGATCTTTATGCTTCACGCGAAAGCAAGATCGAACGGAAGAAAGCAGGAGAAGAGCGTATAGCAAGTCTCCTCGAAACACTTAAATCTCATGAGGAAAATATTTCAGATCTTACCGTTCGTCTCGGCGTTCTGAAAACGAATATAGAGAACAGTGAAAAGCGTAAGGAAGCAATTACCTTCGAGATAGAACGTCACAAAACGGAACTTGAATCGATGACCAAGTCGTCGGATGAAGCAAAGTCTTCGACCGAGCAGTACGATAAAACTCTGACCGAAGACGCCGCAAACGTTGCAAAGCTCACTGAGGACGAAGCTGACGCGAGGTCAAAGTGCGACGAGATCAGACGGCTTATCGGCGACTTTTCATCAAGCATAGGCGCTCTTGAAAGCCGTATCGGCGCTCTTAAGAGAATGTCCGAGAATTTCGACGGATATAACAACAGCGTCAAGTACGTTATGTCGGAGTCGAACGAGGGAAGACTTGACGGTATTGAGGGACCGGTCTCGCATCTCATCACAGTCAAGGACAAATACATTATTGCTGTCGAAACCGCGCTCGGCGCAAATTTGCAGAACATCATCGTAAAAGACGAGAAGACCGCAAAATCTGCTATGTACTCTTTGAAGAGAGCCGGCGCCGGAAGAGCGACCTTCTATCCCATTTCAACTATGAAAGCGCAGAATCCGACAGCTGAAGTTGAAGCGGCTTCTTCTTATGAAGGATTTGTCGGATATGCCGACACTCTTGTAAAATACGATAAAAAGTATGAGGGTATAATCAAATACCTGCTCGCTCGTATCCCGGTGTTCGATGACATTGATCATGCGTCGGCTATGGCAAGAGATCAGCACTGGCGCGTCAGAGCCGTTACAATGGACGGACAGCAGGTCAACGCCGGCGGTTCATTTACTGGCGGTTCGGTCCGCCATGACAGCGGAGTCCTTTCGAGAAATTCTCATATCGAGAAACTTACGTCCGATAAAAATGAGCTTGAGTCCGAACTCAAAGAAGCAGAAGAGAAGCTTGCGCAGGCTGAAGCTGAACGAGCTGAAATAGCATCGAAGATCTCGTCGATCAATGAAAAGATCAGTATAACCGAGACTCTGATGCGCGCCGAACGCGCAGTATACGATGAGGAGAGTGCAAAGATCGAGGTCAAGCGTTCTCTTATCGCAGATCTTGAACGGGACGCTGCGAATATCGGAGAACTGTCAAAGCAGGGTGAAGCGGATATTGCTTCTCTCGAATCCGAACTGTCGGTCGAGAAGAGCAAGGCGGACGAGATAGCGTCTGAGCGCTTTAACGAAGATATCGCGATGAATACTCTCTCCGAAGAAATAGACGCAGACACCGCGTCTCTTACCGAGATACAGGTATCTATGACCGAGTACCGCAAAGACGCGGAATCAGTTGAGGCGCTCCTTAATGACTGTAAAAACAATATTGCGGAGCTGAATTCTTCCGTTGAAGAAAAAACTAAAGAGATCGAAGAGCTGACAAACAAGATATCTGCCACGTCGGAACTTATAGAACAGAAAAAAGCCGAAGCTTCATCCGTAAAGGACAGGCTGTCCAAAGCTGAAGCCGATCGCGTTACTCTTGAAGAAGGCGGACTTGACTATGAGCGCCGATTGAATGATATTCGGCATAAGCTCGACGAGATCAGCTCGAAGAAAGAGATCCTTTTCGTCGCTCACACAAAGAACGTCAGCAAGCTTGAGTCTTTGAACACCGAAGCCGAAAAGATGAATGCGCGTCTGTGGGATGAGTATGAGTTGAATGAAGCATCCGCTTCTGTTCTTGATCTTCCCGAGATCACGAAAGAGAACAGACCGGAACTTTACAAGAGGCTTTCCGAACTTAAGAGTTCTATCAAATCTCTCGGTCACGTCAATCCGGAAGCGATCGACGAATATGCCGAGCAGAAAGAACGTTATGACAATCTCGGAACGCAGCTCAAAGATCTTAATTCTTCAAAAATAGAACTTGAGAAGATCATTTCATCGATCGAGAGCGAGATGAAAGTGATGTTCGTCAAGACTTTTGAAGAGGTCAACGAGAATTTCAAGCAAGTGTTCAGAGAGCTGTTCGGCGGCGGCACTGCGCACCTTTCGCTTACCGACCCCGATAACGTTCTGACGTCCGGGATTGAGATCTCGGCGGCGCCTCCCGGAAAGATGATCAAGAATCTGTCGCTGCTTTCCGGCGGTGAACAGTCGTTTGTCGCCATCGCGCTTATATTTGCACTTATCAAGGTCAATCCGTCCCCGTTCTGTATTTTCGACGAGATCGAGGCGGCGCTTGACGAGGTCAACGTGACTCGCGTTGCGAACTACGTCAAAAGATACTCCAAAGAGCTTCAGATGATACTTATTTCACACAGACGCGGCCTTATGGAAGTTGCGGATACACTGTACGGAGTAACAATGCCGAGACGCGGTATTTCAAAAGTATTCGTCCTAGACGTTGACAGCGTTTCCGAAAAGACGATGACGGACAACGCGTTTGTAGAATAACCGAATCATATTAACAGTTGAGGTCAAAATGGGATTTTTTGAAAAACTAAAAGCCGGTCTTTCCAAAACAAAAAATGCGGTCATGGGAAAGATCGACGGGCTGCTCAAAAGCTTTGTCAAAGTCGACGAGGATCTTCTCGACGAACTTGAGGAAATATTGTACTGCTCCGATATGGGAGCCGAGACCACCGAGGAGGTAATTTCCGAGCTTCGCGACAGGATCAAGGACGGAAGACTGAAAGATCCTGAAGACGTTAAATCGGCGCTTAAGGAGATACTTCGCTCTATGGTGGGCGACGCCGAAGTTCTTGACCTTTCTACAACTCCTGCCGTCATACTTGTTATAGGTGTAAACGGAGTCGGAAAGACGACCACTATCGGCAAGATATCCGCAAAGCTGAAAGCTGACGGCAAAAAGGTCGTTGTTGCGGCTGCCGATACTTTCAGAGCCGCTGCGATCGATCAGCTTTCCGTGTGGACCGACAGAGCGGGCGTTGAGCTTATCAGACAGAACGAGGGTAGCGATCCCGCGGCTGTTGTCTTTGATGCCTGCGCCGCGGCACGAAAGAGATCCGCTGACGTTCTTATCGTCGACACTGCCGGAAGACTTCACAACAAAAAGAATCTTATGGACGAGCTTGCGAAGATCAACAGAGTCATTCGCCGGGAGCTTCCCGATTCGTCGGTGGAAACCCTGCTTGTCCTTGATGCTACGACCGGTCAGAATGCGGTGAATCAGGCGAAAGAGTTCAAGAACGCCGCTGACATCACCGGACTTGTGCTTACGAAACTTGACGGTACTGCAAAGGGCGGAGCCGTCTTCTCGATCAAAGGAGTGCTTGATATCCCGGTGAAATTCATCGGAGTCGGTGAACAGATCGACGATATGCAGCCCTTTGATCCCGATATGTTTGTTTCAGCACTGATAGATTGAGGGATGATTTATGTATAAAATAGTTCTTTCGTCAAGAAACAAAAATAAAATTGTCGAACTTCGCGAAATGTTTTCCGCTATAAGCGATAAAGTCGAGATAATCTCTCTCGACGACGCCGGGATATCCGGCGACGCGCTTGAAGACGGCTCGAGCTACGAAGAAAATTCGGCAATTAAATCAATAATTCCCGCTTCGTACGGATATATAGGCGCAGCGGACGATTCCGGGCTTTCGGTCGACTCGCTTGACGGCGCTCCGGGCATATATTCCGCGCGCTATGCAGGCGAAGCAGTCACTTATAAGGACAACAACGATAAGCTCTTAAAAACGCTTGAGAACGAGGATAACAGAGCCGCCAAATTCGTTTGCGTTATGACTCTTGCAGTTCCGGACGAGATAGATATCGACATTCCGCCTGAACTCATCGACCGCGAGCTCTCCGCTTTCGCATCTGACAGATGCGGAAAGGACGTGACGATGATTTCGGTACGCGGAGAGTGTCCCGGCGTCATATTGAAAGAGACAAGAGGAAAAGAGGGCTTTGGATACGATCCGTTGTTCTACTATGAGCCTCTAGGCAAAACGTTCGCCGAGCTTTCACATGAGGAAAAGAACGCGGTGAGCCACCGCGGGAGAGCTGTTGCGGCATTTATTGACGTTTTGAAACAGATTTTCGGTTGAAAGGGTAACTGTATGCTTACAAGTAAACAGAGAGCATATCTTCGCTCTTTATCTAACGGACTTGATACTATCTTTCAGATCGGGAAAGGCGGTGTCTCGGACGAAATATGCCGCGGTATCGATGCCGCTCTCGAAGCGAGAGAGCTGATAAAAGCCCGCGTTCTTCCGAATTCCGATTTTACGTCCCGCGAAGCCGCCGATACTATAGCTGAAGCTGTAGGCGCGGACGTGGTTGCCGTTATCGGAACAAAGTTCGTTTTGTATAAAGAATCCAAAGAGAACAAAAAGATCGAATTATGAGCGACTTTATAATATCCGAAGATATGCTTGATCTCTTGCGGGAAAAAGTGAAAGGGTATATGAACGAAAAGCGCTACGTTCACACCCTTGGAGTTGAAGACGCTTGCCGCAGGATCGGGGAGCTTTTGCTTCCGGACGAGGTTAATAAGCTGCGGGCGGCGGCGCTGCTTCATGATATTACTAAAACTCTCAGTTCAGATGAACAACTGAAATTGTGTTCCGAGTTCGGAATTGAATACGGAGAGACCGGATTGTCGTCTCCCGGTCTTTTGCACGGACACACCGCAAGTGAACTGATAAAACGTGATTTTCCCGAATTTGCGGATGACAAGATCGTATCCGCTGTAAAGTGGCATACAACGGGCAGAAGCGGGATGACGTTATTTGACGGTATCTTGGATCTTGCCGACTATATCGAAGACAACAGAACTTATGAAGGCAGTTCGGATCTTCGAAGCTTATTCTGGGATTCTGTAAACAACGGCGAGTCAGTTTACACAGCCTATTTGAAAACGATGGTCAAAGCGCTTGGGATAACAATGTCTTTTCTCATCAAATACGATGATCCAATCGATGTCAACACAGTTGAAGCAAGAAATTACTATTTGAAATTATTGTCAGGAGAGATCTGATGAACAACAATATCGTAATCTGCCCTCATTGCAGAAAAAAATTGAAGATCGTGGATAATGAACGCGAGTTTATCTGTCCTTATTGCGAGAAACCTTTCATACTGAAAGGAGACGTTCCCGCTCAGGAAAGAACAAATAGCGCCGAGAGCACAAGCGTTAACAGGAATACAAAGAAAAAGAAGAAGTCGCTCGTTCCGTTTTTTGCGATACTCGGAATTATTGCGGTCTTGCTTGTTCTCGCTTTCGTATTCAAACATCAGATCATCAATCTGTTCACTACACCCGAGGGACATCCGACAGACGAACCGAAGCCGTGGGATTCCGCGGAGACTGAATCAAGCGATCCTGTTGATACCGTAGAAGTACCCGATGATCCCGGCGACAGAGTATACAACCTTTTGATATGCGGACAGGACAAAGTGTCGGGACTTACCGACGTGAATCTTCTGATTAGCTTTAACGTGACTCAGCTCTCAATGTCTGTTATGCAGATCCCGCGAGACACAAATATGACTCACGACGGATACTGGTATGACAGAGCAAACGGTGTTTTCGGCTGTTATGGCGCGAATAAGTGGGATTCCGACAACTCGTATATCCAGAGTGTTCTCGACAAATATGATGAAAACACCGAGTCCGATCTTCGCGGTATCGCGGGCTTTGCGGCGCTTCTCGAGCAGAACCTGTGCGTTAAGATCCACTATTACGCTGTAATGGATCTGTCGGGATTCAGGAACATAGTCGACGCGCTCGGCGGAGTGTATATGAATGTTCCGTTCGACCTCAACTATGACGACGATATGCAGGATCTCCACATACACATAAATCAGGGGTATCAGCTTCTTGACGGAGATTCATCGGAGGGTATCGTAAGGTACAGATCCGGTTACGCTCTCGCGGACATCGCGCGCGGAAACGTTCAGAAGATGTTTATGGCGTCTCTGATAAAGACTTTGAAGGACAATGTAAGTATTTTCAACGCCGACAAAATAATCAAAGTCTGCGGCATTATCGCCGATAACCTCGTAACCAATATGACAACGAGCGATATGATATATTTTGCGAACAACGCAATGATGCTCGATATGTCAAACGTTACGTTTATGACGGCACCGGTCGGAGGCTTTTACAGCTCCGAGACAGGTACGTGGTATACCTGCATCAACAAGGCGGCTACTCTTGAGCTTATCAATGAATACTTCAACATCTACAAAGATCCGGTAACAGAAGAAGAATTTGACGCAAATAAAGTGTTCTACCTCGACTCCGAGTGGTACAGCGGACCTTCTTCAATGGTACCGAAGTATATTTACAGCGCGTCTGAGATGACTGACAGCGGGTTCAGCCCTGTTGTCGGATATTAAGACGCAAGCGGAAAGGATTATTATGAATAACGGAACCGAAAACAAAGAATTGAAAATAGAAAACAAGGAATCTCCGTTAAAGATCGCGGAGTTTATAGTTTCCGTGCTCGATACGAAGAAAGCGAGAAACATCAAGCTTCTTCACGTTGAGAAACAGACGGTGATCGCTGACTACTTTATTATTTGCTCCGGTACTTCGCGTACGCAGGTCAAATCTCTTGCCGACGAGGTTGAGTACAAAATGTCAGGCGAAGGCATCGAGCCGCTCCATATCGAAGGCGGACGCGGCGACAGCTGGATCCTGCTTGACTACGGCGCGGTGATCGTTCACGTCTTCGGAAGCGATGCGAGAGATTTTTACGATCTTGAAAAGCTTTACGACGAGACGACAGAGCAGGATATAAGCACTCTTATCACGGAAGACTGATCAAAACAGGAGTATTGCTATGAAATACGATTTTAAATATGTCGAGCCGAAATGGCAGAAAAAGTGGGAGGAAGCAGGCTGCTTCAAGGCGTCCTCCGATCACACGAAACCTAAATTCTACGGGCTTGTCGAGTTCCCGTATCCGAGCGGCGCCGGGATGCACGTCGGTCATATCAAGGCGTATTCCGGACTTGAGGTCGTCTCGAGAAAAAGACGCAAGCAGGGCTATAACGTTCTGTTCCCGATGGGCTTTGACGCGTTCGGACTTCCCGCGGAGAACTACGCTATAAAAACCGGCACTCATCCGAGGATCGTCACGAATAACAACATCAAAAACTTCACAAGTCAGCTTAAAAAAGTCGGTTATTCGTTTGACTGGGACCGCGTCGTCGATACGACTGACGAAAACTATTATAAGTGGACGCAGTGGATCTTCCTCAAAATGTTTGAGAACGGTCTCGTTTTCCGCGACAAAACTCTCGTCAACTACTGCCCGTCCTGCAAAGTTGTTCTTTCCAATGAGGACAGCCAGGGAGGAAAGTGTGACGTATGTCACAGCGATGTAGTTCAGAAATCGAAGGACGTATGGTACCTCAGGATAACGGAGTACGCCGATAAGCTTCTCGAAGGCCTGAATGACGTAGATTATCCCGAAAACATCAAGCTCCAGCAGGTCAACTGGATCGGCAAATCAAAGGGTGCGTTCGTCAACTTTGATATCAAAGGCACAGATGAAAAGCTGAAGATCTACACGACGCGTCCCGACACACTTTTCGGCGTTACATTTATGGTAATGGCTCCCGAGCATCCCATGCTCGAGAAGTACAAGGACATCATTTCAAACTATGATGAAGTCGAGGCGTATAAAACCGAGTGCGCAAAGAAAACCGAGTTCGAGCGCACGCAGCTCGTAAAAGAGAAGACAGGCGTCAGAATTTTCGGTATTTCTGCGATCAATCCCGTCAACGGAAAAGAGATCCCGATCTATATTTCCGATTACGTAATGATGGGCTACGGCACCGGAGCTATCATGGCGGTTCCCGCTCACGACACGCGCGACTGGGAGTTTGCCAAGAAGTTCGGTATTGACATAATTGAAGTCATCAAAGGCGGAGACATATCCGTTGAAGCGTATACCGGAGACGGAGAGGTCGTCAACTCCGGATTCCTGAACGGACTTACGAATAAGAAGGACTCCATCGAAAAGATGATCGCGTATCTCGAAGAGCGCGGTATCGGCGAAGCCGGCGTTCAGTACAAGATGAAAGACTGGGCGTTCAACCGTCAGAGATACTGGGGCGAGCCTATCCCGCTCGTTCATTGTCCGGACTGCGGGATCGTCGCCGTTCCTTACAGCGAGTTGCCTTTGAAACTTCCGCCTGTCGAGAATTTTGAACCCGGTTCCGACGGCGAAAGCCCGCTCGCAAAGATCGATTCTTTCGTAAACTGCTCTTGTCCTAAGTGCGGTAAAGCCGCGCGCCGCGAGACCGACACAATGCCTCAGTGGGCAGGTTCTTCGTGGTATTTCCTGCGCTATATCGATCCGCATAACGATAACGAATTTGCAAACGCCGAAGAGCTCAAATACTGGCTCCCCGTTGACTGGTACAACGGCGGTATGGAGCACGTTACCCGACACCTCATTTACTCACGTTTCTGGTATAAATTCCTTTACGATCTCAAACTCGTTCCGTATCCGGAACCGTACGCAAAGAGAACAGCGCAGGGGCTGATCCTCGGACCGGACGGTGAAAAAATGAGTAAGTCAAAGGGCAACGTCGTCAATCCGAACGACGTCGTAGACGAGTACGGCGCTGACGTTCTTCGCACTTACGTCCTCTTTATGGGCGACTACGGTCAGGCTGCTCCGTGGTCCGAGACAAGCGTCAAGGGCTGCAAGAGATTTATTGACCGCGTTTGGAATCTGCTTGAGATCGTGAACGACGATGAAAAATTCTCGGCGGAACTCGAAAGTTCTTTCCACAAGACGATAAAGAAAGTCTCCGATGATATCGAAACGCTCAAATATAACACGGCCGTAGCCGCTCTTATGACGCTCCTCAACCAGATCTACGAAAAGGGAAGCATAACGAAAGGCGAACTCAAAGCTTTCATTACGCTTCTCAATCCGTTTGCACCTCACGTGACCGAAGAGATCTGGGAAAAAATAGGCGGGGAGGGGCTTCTCGCTGTAGCTCCGTGGTGCGATTATGACGAGGCTAAGACCGTCGATGAAACTATTGAAGTTCCCGTTCAGATCAGCGGCAAACTTCGCGGAACGATAAGCGTTCCCGCAGACGCCGACGCCGCGGCCGTTATCGCCGCTGCAAAGGCTGATGAAAAGATAGCCGCAGCACTCGAGGGTAAAACAGTCATCAAGGAGATATACGTCCCGGGCAAGATAGTCAACATCGTAGCAAAATGATCTGTTTTTTCGCTGTTTTTAAATATTTCTCTTGACACGGTGAAAAACTTGTTATATACTAATACAGTAATTATTCCGCAAAGCGCGAAGGGAGGGAAAACAGAATATGGCAGAGATCAGAGTCAAAGAGGGCGAATCCCTTGACAGCGCGCTTCGTCGTTTTAAACGTCAGTGCCAGCGTTCAGGCATTCAGGCTGAGCTTCGCAAGAGAGAATGCTATGAAAAGCCCAGCGTAAAGAGAAAGAAGAAGTCTGAAGCTGCGCGTAAGCGTAAGTACAAATAATTCAAAAGTCAAGTGTCTCGTAAGAGACGCTTTTCTTTTTCAACATAATTTTTTATAAAAAGAAAATTTTGTGCTTTTGTTACATTGACTTATACTATAAATAATTGTATAATAAAATGTAAAATATTTATCGGAGGCGGAAATGTCTGAAAAAAAGGTTCTCGCAATAGACCTCGGAGCTTCAAGCGGCAGAGGAATAGTCGGTTCTTTCGTAGGCGGCGTGATCTCGATAGAAGAGATACATCGTTTTTCCAACGATCCTTTACAGATAAACGGGAGTTACTTTTGGGATACGCTCCGTCTTCTTCATGAGATTAAAACAGCGATATTGAAATGCTCTGTAAAAGGCGGCATTGATACCGTCGGAATAGACACCTGGGGTGTTGATTACGGTTACATAGACGGCGCCGGACAGCTTCTTGCGGTTCCTTATCAGTACCGTGATGAGCGTACTCTTCCCGAGATGGAAAGAGTATATTCGATAATTCCATATTCGGATCTTTACGGAATTACCGGTATTGAATCGATGAGCTTCAATACGATCTTTCAGATCTCTGCGGACAAGACCAACCGCCCGTGGATCGGTGAAAATGCAAAAACGCTTCTTCTGACGCCCGATCTGCTCGGATATTTTCTGACAGGAAAGCGCGTTTCTGAATACACTATTGCTTCGACCACCGCGCTTATGGACGCCGGACGACGTGAATTCTCCGATGAATTATTTGACAGACTCGGTATTTCAAAGAGCCTGTTTGCGCCTGTTGTGATGCCCGGCGCCGTGCTCGGCAAGCTTCTTCCCGCTGTCGATGATGAGACGGGAAATACCGGCGCTGTTGTCGTAAACGTGCCGTCTCACGACACTTCATCAGCTGTTCTCGCAGTACCTGCCGAGGACGACGACTTTCTCTTTATAAGCAGCGGAACCTGGTCGCTTATGGGAACCGAAAACGAATGTCCCATCATCAACGAAGAATCGTGCCGCCTCAGCTTTACTAACGAAGGCGGTGTCGGCGGTAAGATCAACGTTATGAAGAATATTATGGGTCTATGGCTCATTCAGGAATCACGCCGCCAGTGGAAACGCGAAGGGGCTGAATACTCGTTTGACGAGCTTGAACGTTCGTCAGAGGACGCCGTTCCTTTCAAGTATTTGATCAATCCTGACGATATGTCGTTCAATAAAGCGGGCGATATGCCGCGAAGGATCGCCGATTTCTGTGAGCGTACCGGTCAGGGAAGACCCGAGGGCGTCGGAGAGATCATGAGATGTATCTACGAGAGCCTTGCTCTTAAGTACAGATATACTGCGGAACGCCTTGAAAAGCTTTGCTCAAAGAATTATAAGTCTATCAATATCGTCGGCGGCGGCACTAAAGAGAAGCTTCTGTGCAGATATACCGCAAACTGCACCGGTAAGGTCGTCAACGCAGGTCCTGTTGAGGCGACGGCGCTCGGCAACATCGCGTCTCAGCTGATAGCCTGCGGCGAGATATCGGACGTTGCTGAAGCAAGACGGATCATCAGAAATTCATCCGACGTGAAAACTTACGTGCCCGATGCCGCGGAAAAGGCAGGATGGGATGCGGCTTATGAAAAGTTTTGCCGCATTGTTGAAAAGTAAATAATTATTAAAATATATGGGGGATAATTCTATGGGAACATTATACGGAGAACTCGGAGTGATCGGAATGAGAGGCTGTGAAGGCTTCTCCGAACAGGTTGACAGTTACCTTCGCGATTGGAGACGTCACGGAGATGAGGAGACTTATCTGATCTCGGCAGACTGCCCGAGGTTCGGTTCCGGAGAAGCGAAAGCTATCGTTTACGATTCGATGAGAGGTCATGACCTCTATATCATCACCGATATGTTCAATCATAACGTCGAGTACAAAATGTACGGCAAAAGCGTGCCTATGAGTCCCGACGACCATTACCAGGATCTGAAACGCATAATCGCAGCTGTCGGCGGCAAAGCGAGACGCATATCAGTCATTATGCCGATGCTTTATGAAGGAAGACAGCATAAACGCACAACAAGAGAGTCGCTTGACTGCGCACTTGCGCTTCAGGAGCTCGTCAGTATGGGCGTTTCGAACATCATCACTTTTGACGCGCACGATCCCAGAGTATCCAACGCTATCCCCCTGAGCGGATTTGACAACGTTCGCCCGACGTATCAGATGCTCAAGGCTCTGTGCAAAAAATATCCCGATATCAGCCTTTCAAAAGATGATATTATGGTCATCTCCCCCGATGAGGGCGCGATGAGCCGCAGTATGTATTATGCTTCCGTTATGGGTATTGAACTCGGTATGTTCTACAAGAGGCGTAATTATTCTGTTATTGTGAACGGCAAAAATCCGATAGAAGCTCACGAGTACCTCGGCAAGGACATTAAGGACAAGGATGTTATTGTCGTTGACGATATGCTGTCGTCCGGCGATTCTATCCTCGACGTTTCTCTGCAGCTTAAGGAAAAAGGCGCAAAACGCATTTTCCTCTTCCTCACGTTCGCTCTCTTTACAAGCGGTTATGAAGCTATTGAAAAGGCATACAACGATGGACTGTTCACTCAGATCTTCTCGACCAACCTGGTTTACGCTCCGGACGAGCTTCTCGCCAAAGAGTGGTTCACTCAGGTCAATATGTGCAAATACGTGGCTTATCTGATCGATACTCTGAATCACGACGAGTCTATCAGCACTCTTCTCAACCCCGTGAAGAGGATCCACAATCTGCTTGAAAAGCAGGCTGCGAAAGTTGCAGAACTCAAAGACAAACAGCTTCCTTTAGTATAAATCAGGAGAACTTATGTTAAATTTCAAAAAGATGCTTGCCGAAAAACTTTCGGAGGCGTCAAAAGAGTATTTTCCCGACGCGGATCTTTCTTCGGTCAATTTCGAGGAAATGTTTGAATATCCGCCGGATAACTCCATGGGAGACGTAGCGCTTCCTTGCTTCAAACTTTCGAAGACGCTTCGAAAAGCTCCGCCGATGATCTCCGCGGCGCTTGCCGGATATGATTACGGAGATTCGGTCGCTTCCGTCGCCTGTGCCAGCGGTTATCTGAATTTTAAAATATCCGATAAATATCTCGCGTCCTCGGTTCTCGGCGATATAGAAAAACTCGGCGATAAATACGGTTCAAACGAACTCGGAAAAGGTAAGACCGCCGTATTTGACTATTCGTCCCCGAACGTAGCGAAACCCTTTCATATCGGGCACCTCGGCACTACCGTGATCGGTCACTCGCTTAAGCTTCTGCACGAGTTTTCGGGATTTAAGTGCGTCGGTATCAACTACCTTGGCGACTGGGGAACTCAGTTCGGTAAAATGATATGCGCATTCCGTCTTTGGGGAGATAAAAAGACGATCGAAGAAACCGGCATTGACGGCCTTGTTGCGTTATACGTCAAGTTTCACGAAGAAGCAGAGCGCGATCCCTCGCTCGAGGACGCCGCGCGCGCCGAGTTCAAAAAACTTGAGGACGGCGATGAAGAGAATATCTCGCTTTGGAAGTGGTTCGTAGAGATCAGCCTCAAGGAGTATCAGATAACGTACAAGCAGCTCGGCATCGAGTTCGACAGCTACAAAGGCGAGAGCTTTTACACCGATAAAATGCCCGAGCAGGTACAGAAACTCCGTGATATGGGGCTTCTTAAGATCGATCAGGGCGCATCTATCGTAGACCTTGAAAAATACGATATGCCGCCTTGCCTTATCCTCAAAAGCGACGGTACGACGCTCTATCCCACGCGTGACATAGCGGCGGCGGTCTACCGCAAAAATACGTACGATTTTGATAAGTGTATATACGTTACATCAGCTCAGCAGATCCTTCATTTTTCGCAGTGGTTCAAGGTCGTCGAGCTTATGGGCTACGACTGGTACGACAAGCTCGTTCACGTTCCGTACGGTACCGTCAGTATTGACGGCGAGAAACTCGCTACGAGAACGGGACACGTCATTCTGCTTCGCGATCTGTTTTCGACCGCGATCGAAAAAGTAAATGCCGTGATGGATGAGAAAAACCCCGATCTCGAAAACAGAGCGGAAGTCGCGGAAGCGGTCGGCGTAGGAGCCGTCATATTCCACTATCTGTTAAACAGCCGTATCAAGGATATAAACTTCAATATGGACGCCGCTTTGAGCTTTGAAGGCAACACGGGACCGTATGCACAGTATACCTACGCGCGCACCTGCAGCGTGCTTTCCAAAGCCGGCGCGGCAGATCATAACGCCGAGATCGTGATCACGGATCCGTCAGAGTCCGACCTTCTGAAAACTCTTTCTCTCATGCCCGAGAAAGTCTTGTCGGCTCTCGCCGATTACGAACCGTCTGTCATCACAAGGTACGTAATTGACGTGTGTACGGCTTTCAACAGATTTTATCATGACTGCCAGATCCTGAACGCGAATGACGAGGCGGTTCGCAGCACAAGGCTCCGTCTTACCGCGGCGGCGGGAACAGTTCTGAAGAACGCGCTTCACCTGATCTGTCTCAAAACTCCCGAAAAAATATAAATTTGAGGTATAAATTATGTCCGGACATTCAAAATGGAACAACATCAAAAACAAGAAAGAGAAGACCGACGCTCAAAAAGCCAAAGTGTTCACCAAAATAGGTAAGGAGATCGCTATCGCAGTCAGAGCGGGCGGTCCCGATCCGAACGTCAACCGCAAGCTCAAGGATCTCATAGCAAAAGCAAAGAGCTGTAACGTTCCGAACGATAACATTGAGCGCTCCATCAAAAAAGCGAGCGGAGCAGACGGCGTTTCCTATGAGGAGATCACTTACGAAGGATACGGCCCGTCCGGTATCGCCGTGATCGTTGAGACTGCGACCGACAACAGAAACAGAACAGCTTCCGAGATGCGTCACTATTTCGATAAGTACGGCGGAAATCTCGGTCAGTCCGGCTGCGTTTCGTTTATGTTCGACGATAAAGGCGTCATTATCATTATGAACGAGGACGGAGATATCGACGAAGATGCTCTTATGGAGACCGCTCTCGAAGCCGGCGCTGCCGATTTTGCTGCTGAAGACGGAGTCTTTGAGATCTATACTGAGACCGACGACCTCGATTTCGTAAAAGACGCTCTTGAGGCTGCGGGCTACAAGATCGAATCCGCAGAGCTTGACAAGATACCTCAGACGTATATCACACTTGAGAGCGAAGACGACATCAAGAATATGAATCTTCTTCTTGAACATCTTGAAGATAACGACGACGTTCAGGAAGTATATCACAACTGGGAAAACGCCGAGTAATACTCACGGCGTTTTTGCCGTTCATTATCACTTATTTCAGGAGGGTACTATGATATCGTTTCCCGGCCTCGGCATCGGACCTTTTTCCATTGATCCGGTCGCTTTTAAGATCTTCGGTCTTACCGTCAGATGGTACGGGCTGATCATTTGCGTCGGTATGATCTTTTCTTTGATCTATATCGTAACAAGAATAAAGTATGAAAAGATAAAGACGGACGATTTCGTGGATCTTGCTATATTCACGATCATTTTCGGCGTCGTCGGAGCGAGGATATATTACGTACTGTTTGAACTCGACAGCTATATCGTTCCGGGCGATTTCTGGGAGTCCGTTAAAAAGATGGTGGCGGTATGGGAAGGCGGCATCGCGATCTACGGCGCTATCATCGGCGGTTTTATCACCGTGTTCATCGTCTGCCGCATCAAAAAGCTTCGCTTTTCTACGGCGCTCGACGCCGTTTCTCCCGGTGTAATGATAGGTCAGTTCATCGGAAGATGGGGCAATTTTGTAAATATGGAAGCGCACGGCGGAGAGACTTCTCTCCCGTGGAGGATGGGGCTTTCAACGGACGGGGAAGTCTGGAATTATTATCATCCGACTTTTCTTTACGAATCGCTCTGGAACGTCATAGGATTTGTCCTGATCGCGATCATATATAAAAAGAAAAAGTTTAACGGCCAGATCTTTCTGCTTTATATCACCTGGTACGGATTCGGAAGAATGTTTATTGAGGGTCTTCGTACGGACAGCCTTTACCTCCATTTATTCGGACTCGATATCAGAATATCTCAGATCGTCGGATTCGCCACTTTTGTTATAGGGCTTGTGCTGATTATAATTAATCTCGTCAAAGCCAAAAAGGGCAAACTCGCGCTTGCTTCGAGCCCGTATCTCAACGTATCTGGACCTAAGTCTTTTGATCTTGCACCCTCTGCAGACGACGATGATGAATTCGTTGAACAGCCGGCAGATCCCGAAAATGAAATCAGCGATGCGCAAGACGTCCCTGCCGAAAAACCGGACGAGGCTCAGGGTGATTCAGCTGAGTCAGGCGTCGTCGAAGGATCCAATGACGACTTGGACGGTGAAGCCGTTGAAAAAGCTGATGGACCGGAAGCCAATGAAGCGGCTGATAAGGAGGATGTCCTGTGATGTCTGGCGAAGCAAAAATCATTGACGGAAAGCGGATCTCAGCACTCGAGCGCGAAAGGATCGCCGAAGAAGCCGCCGATCTTTCGAAATCTGGAGTTGTACCGGGTCTTGCGGTTATAATCGTCGGCGATGATCCGGCTTCAAAAGTATACGTCAGGAACAAGCGCAAGGCGTGCGAATCCGTAGGTTTTTATTCTGTTGTTGTTGAGCTGCCGGCAGAGACGTCTGAGGATGAATTGATACGGGAGATAGAGAAGTTCGCCGCAGACAGTAAGATCGACGGTATACTCGTACAGCTTCCTCTGCCGCCCCATATTGACGAAAAGAAGATCATTGCCGCTATCCCGGCGTCGAAAGACGTCGATGCATTCAACCTTGAAAACGTCGGCAGGATAATGACCGGAGATCCTTATTTTCTCCCTTGTACGCCTGCCGGAATAATGAAAATGCTCGAATATGAGGGCATTTCGGTCTCGGGTAAAGAATGTGTAGTTGTCGGCAGAAGCAATATAGTAGGGAAACCCATGGCGATGCTGCTCCTCGCGGCTAACGGAACTGTGACGATCTGCCATTCGAAAACCCGCGATCTTGCGGATGTTACGAGGAAAGCAGATATTTTGGTCGCGGCTATCGGCAAGCCTAAGTTTATTACCGCGGATATGGTAAAACACGGCGCCGTAGTCATAGACGTCGGTATCAACAGACTTGACGACGGCTCGCTCTGCGGCGACGTTGACTTTGATGAGGTCTCAAAGAAAGCGTCTGCGATCACGCCGGTCCCGGGTGGCGTCGGCCCTATGACGATAACAACTCTTCTTTCAAACACACTGACTTCGGCGAAGAGAAGAGTCTAATATTATAATATTAAATAAATGTAAAAAAACTCTTGACATATCAGGAGTTTTTTGCTATTATATATGTTGCCGCATAATGTTCGGTCGTAAACAGCGTAAGCTTACCGACGTTAGCGAGTCATAATGAAAGAGAGGTGCTTTTCGTGTTTGCTATTATCGAAAGTGGCGGAAAGCAGTACAAAGTCGCTGAAGGCGATATCGTCTTCGTTGAAAAACTGAACGAGGAAGAAGGCGCAACAGTCGAATTTCCCGTTCTCGCTATCTCGGATGATAACGGTCTGAAGATAGGAACTCCCGTGATCGAGGGCGCAAAGGTCACAGCAAGCGTTGTCAAAAACGGCAAGGCAAAGAAGATCTACGTCATGACGTACAAGCCCAAGAAAAACGAGAAGAGAAAAATAGGTCACAGACAGCCCTATACCAAAGTAGAGATCAAATCGATCGCAGGCTGAGGTAAATGACACGCATTACGTTTTACAGACGCGGAGGAAACTTTTACGGTTTCAGGGAAGTCGGTCACACAGGCCTTGCAGATGCCGGCGATGACGTGCTCTGCGCGGCAATTTCATCAATGACTATGCTCGTTGTAAATATGGTCGAAGTTTCGTTTGAAACGGACGTTCAGTATCTTATCGACGAGGAAAAGGCAATGATAACCGTAACTGCACTCGGTGCTCTCCCGGATTATGCGGAGGACGAAAAGAAGCAGTATGCGGCTGAAGGCGCCTTCAGAGGTTATTATGAACAGCTGAAAGACCTTTCCGAAGAGTATTATGATTATCTCAGCGTGGAAGTAAAAGATGATGAAGATGTCGTCTAATCAAATTTCAACGGAGGATATTAAAATGCTTAGAATAAGCTTACAGTTTTTTGCTCACAAAAAAGGTGTCGGTTCAACAAAGAACGGTCGTGACAGTGAGTCAAAGCGCCTTGGCGTTAAAAGAGCTGACGGTCAGGCTGTCCGTGCAGGCAGCATCATAGTCAGACAAAGAGGAACAAAGATCCATCCCGGCAATAACGTCGGTATCGGTTCTGATGACACTCTCTTCGCTCTTATTGACGGTACCGTCAAATTTGAGCATATTTCCGGCGGAAGAAAACAGGCAAGCGTTTACGCGGCTGAGTAATTTTTGCCGAAACAGAAAAAACTATGCATTCGGTGCATAGTTTTTTCTTTTTACATTTGGCGCCTTATCCTGTCTATTGCACTTTTTTCTATTCTTGAGATCTGAGCCTGAGATATGCCGATCTCGTCTGCAATCTCCATTTGAGTTTTTCCCTTGTAAAAACGAAGCGATATTATCATTTTCTCTCTTTCGTTCAGCTTTTTCAGCGCGTCTTTCAGCGCTATATCTTCAAGCCATTTGTCCGGCGTGTTCTCCGTATCTCCTATTTGATCCATGATATATACGGAATCTCCTCCGTCATTATAAACCGGATCGTAGAGAGACACGGGATCTGCTATCGCTTCCATTGCGGATGCTACAGCGTCCGGTTTCTCGCCGAGCTTTTCGGCGATCATTTCTACAGTCGGTTCACGCCCTGTCTGGCGCTGAAGCTCTTCTTTCGTCTGAAGCGCCCGGTACGCGAGATCTTTTATTGACCTGCTTACTCTTATCGAATTGTTGTCGCGCAGGTATCTTCTTATCTCACCTATTATCATCGGAACTGCGTAGGTCGAGAATTTTACGTCAAGCTGAATGTTGAAATTATCTATAGCTTTAATAAGTCCGATACATCCCACTTGAAACAGATCGTCCAAGTTTTCCTGCCTGCCCGTAAATCTTTGTATTATGCTTAATACCAATCTTAGATTTCCGTCTATGAGTTTCTGGCGCGCCGCTTTGTCGCCGTCTTTTGTCTTTATAAGAAGCTCCTTTTTCTCAGCGTCGGACAGCACTTTGAGCGTCGAGGTGTTGACACCGCAGATTTCAACTTTATTGTAAATAAGATCACCTCCTCGCTGTAACAAGTATTGCCGCGGGGAGGTTGATTTTATACATATTCTGCTGTGTCAAAATTTGCAATTCAGGTCAGTATATCAGGCATATTTCTCAGCATTTCGGATATTGATATTCCGTAACCCTTAGTCGGATCACTGATAAATACGTGAGTTACAGCGCCGACAAGCTTTCCGTTTTGAATGATCGGGCTGCCGCTCATTCCCTGAACTATCCCTCCGGTTTTTTCTATCAGATCTTTGTCGGTGATTTCGATAATGAAATTTTTATTCGTGTCGTCGTCTTCTTCAATATTGATCAGGTTGATGTCATAATAGCTTGCTTCATTGCCGTCGATCGTACACTTTATTTTTGCGCTCCCTGTTTCAACCTCAGAGAGCGGGGAAGTCTCTATAAGATCGTCTTTATCGATTCCTTCGGGAAGTGACGAAAAGATCCCGTATACGCCGCTGTCGGAGTTGGAAACAAGAATTCCGGCTTTTTTATTTTCCATACTTCCGATAAGTTCGCCCGGTTCTCCTTCGCTTCCTTTTTCGACTCCGTTGATATCAGCAAAAGTCACTGTTCCTTTCAGGATCTTTTCTTTTTCGCCTGTAATAGAATTGCAGATAGGGTGTCCCAAACCGGCAAAAGCGCCGTTTTCCGGTAAAATATACGTTACTGTCCCGATTCCGGATACACCGTCTTTTATCCACATTCCGGTCTTGTATCTTCCGTCTGATATGCAAAGGGAAGGAGAAAATGAAAAGCTTATTGATTTTCCGTCTCTTTTACATTCGACTGTAATTTCTTTTCCGTTCGATTCGTCGCATGCTTCGACAATATCTGAAACGTCCGTAACACGTTTTGAGTTAACGTTGACTATCAGATCATTTTCTCTGATCCCGGCGTCGTAAGCGGGACTTTCCGGCCCGCGTTCTGTCTCGACTTCCGTAAAGCCGACTACTGTTAGTTCATTGGAATATAGCTTAACTCCGAATGGCATACCTCCGAGATATACTGTTGATATGTCCGTATCGGGCTTAACAGTATATTCTTTAGTATCATTATCTGCCGCTCTGACTTTGATATTGAACGAAAACATCATTGTTATTATCAGAGATGCTGTCGCTGCTTTTGATAGTATTTTCATATTGAGCCTCCTGTTCATCTGAGTATAATTTGCTCACGTCCCGGTCAACTATGATTTGTAAAATAAGCGGGCAGTTGAATATTTTTCCGTAAACGCAATTAACTTGTATTTTAATATTGAAAAACTTATATATTTATGTTATAATATATTATCTATAACTATACGCTTCAGCTGAAAGGAGACAGTTATGCTTCGCGATCTGTTCGATAACTTTCTGAATAATGTCGGCGAGACGTTCAAGCAGATATCTTTCGTCGACGTTATCGATATCCTTTGCGTTACCGTTATCCTGTATTTCCTGTATAAATTTGTCAAGGACAGAAGAGCCGGTAAACTTGCGCTCGGAGTTTTGCTGATCATAGTCTTTCTGTTTGTTTCCGAACTCATAGAGCTCCACGCTATGCAATTTTTATTCAGCAATATATTCCAGGTCGGTGTATTATCTCTTGTCATTGTATTTCAGCCTGAGCTCAGAAGCTTTCTTGAAAAGGTAGGCGGAGGTTCGCTCAAGGGCATAAAGAGTATCGCCGAGGGACGCGATTCCGATCATCAGATCAAGATCATCAATGAGGTCTGTCTTGCCGCCGCGGATATGTCCGAATCTAAAACCGGTGCGCTTATAGCTTTTGAAAGATCGACTAAGATCGGCGAGTATGCTTCGACGGGAACGATAGTAAACGCCGATATAAACAGTCTTGTAATAAAGAACATCTTTTTCAATAAAGCTCCTTTACACGACGGAGCGGTCCTGATAAGAAAAGACAGAATATATGCCGCAGGCTGTGTTCTGCCGCTCACAGAGCAGGCGGGACTCAACAGAAATCTCGGTACCCGCCACCGCGCCGCGGTCGGTCTTTCCGAGAACAGCGATGCGATAGTTCTTGTCGTTTCGGAAGAGACGGGCAACATTTCACTCGCGGTGAAGGGAAATCTTATCACAAACCTTACCCCGGTAACTCTTAAAGAGAAACTTCGCGAGTATCTGACTCCGAACAGCCTTACCGAAACTCTTAAGACGAGATCCAAAAAGAATAAGCCTGAAAAAGAGAGATCATGAACGATCGAAAAAACTTGAAAGGGCGGGACTTGATATGAACGAAAACGATAAAATAAAAAACGCAGCCGCCGACGTTTCTTCTGAAAACAATAACTCCGGCGAGCGTAAGATCAAGAGAAAACTTAACATAGTGCCGAAGATCGTCTGCCTCTTTTTCGCAGTGCTTATATGGTACTATGTCATGCAGGTTGACAACCCTGATTACAAACAGACGTTCACAGGCGTAAAAGTCAGCCTTGTGAACACCGACGAACTGACCAATAAAGGTCTCAGCATTTTTACGGGTACAAACTATACTGCAGAGATCACTGTCAGCGGAAAGAAAAGCGTGATAAACAACTACAGCTCCGATGACATCGTGATCAAAGCGGACGTAATGAAGAACTACAGTTCTCCCGGTATGCAGACGGTCGATCTTGACGTCACTCTTCCGAGCGGTTTGACTCTTGTCAGCCAGGACAATACCATAAGTGTGTTCGTAGATGAGAAAACGTCGCTTAAACTTCCCGTTACGGTCGATCAGAGAACAAATGCAACGTTGAGCGAAGACTATGATTCCGGAACACTTACGCCGGAATTTTCCGAAATTACCGTGAAAGGCCCGAAAACCATCGTAGCTAATATCGATCACGCAACGGTAAAGGCTGATTTTTCGGGATTCGGCGTGCTTGAAAGCACGATCTCTACCGAGGGAACGGTTTCTCTGTATAACAAATCCGGAGAAAAAGTAACGAGCCCGTATATCTCGACTGATTATACGACGATGAGAGTAACGTACCCGATCTATCTGACTAAAACGGTACCGTTGACTGTTTCATATAAATACGGATTTTACAACGACAGTAACGTTAACGTTGAAATTACTCCGTCGGAAGTTGAAGTCAAAGGTGAAGCGGCTTATGTCAAAAAGCTTGAATCCATTGAGATCGGTGTGATCGATGAAAAACAAATCGAAAAGGATAAAACTCTGACCTATAATCTGCCTGAATTTGAAGAGTTTTTGTACGTTGACGACGCCAACAACGCTTCGGTCAGGATCACGAATGTCGGAACGATCACAAAAACCTACAGAGCGACCGATCTCCGTGTGAATTCCGGCTCAAAGAAGTGTGAAATATTAAACGATTATATTGACGTTACGCTTCGCGGTACCGCCGTTCAGCTTGCCGGTATAACTTCCGAGGACGTTTCACTTTCGGTTGACCTTACAAATTATGACGACTCGTTAAGCGGAGAATTTGATTTCGACGCTACCGTTGCAATAAACGGTTCATCAAAGAATATATGGGAGATCGGAACATATAAGCTGACAGTTTCCGTTGAATAAAATGTCAGACAAATTAAGCATTATTGTTGAGAATATCAAATTGCCGTCCGACTCAACCGATGAAGATGCAATAGATCGGGGAATAAGCCGGTTAAACGCTTCCGGTCTTTTCGGTAAAGTCATAGACGCCGGTTTATATAAGCGCTCGGTGGACGCAAGGCATAAAAATGATATAAAATTTGTTTGTTCTGTCCTTGCGGTAGTTGAGACCAATCGCCGCCCGTCTGATGACAAGCTTGCGAAATTCGGCTTTAAGGTCAAGAGCGACGACGGCGTTTCGTTCACACCCGGTACCGATACTTTAAGCGCGCGTCCTGTCATTGTCGGCTTCGGACCCGCGGGAATGTTTGCTTCTTTGTATCTTGCAAAACACGGTTACAGCCCTCTTGTAATTGAGAGAGGAGACGACGTTGAACGCAGAGCCGCGGCTGTTGAAAGATTCAAACAGAGCGGTATTCTCGACACCGATTCAAACGTCCAGTTCGGAGCCGGAGGCGCAGGAACTTTTTCAGACGGAAAGCTGATGACAAGGATCGGTGATCCGCTCGTTCACAGTGTTCTATCTCATCTCGTCGAAATGGGCGCCCCCGATACGGTCCTTAAAACTGCGAGACCTCACATCGGTACTGACGTTTTGAGGAGAGTTGTTGCTAATTTTCATAAAGAGATCGAATCTCTCGGAGGAGAGATCCGCTACCGTTCCGCTTTGACGTCTATCGGTGACGGTTATATCGAAGTGAACGGCGAAAAGCTGCCGTGCGGAGCCCTGATCCTTGCAATTGGACACAGCGCGCGCGACACGTACAGATATCTGTATGATTCAGGGTATTCTATGACTGTCAAACCGTTTTCGGTCGGCGTCAGAATAGAACATTTGACAGCGGATATTGACCGCGCCATGTACGGCGACGAATCGCTGTGCGAAAAGCTCGGACATGCCGAGTATAATCTTTCCATGAGGCGCGGTGAGCGCGGAGTTTATACTTTTTGCATGTGCCCTGGCGGGGAAGTGGTTTCAGCTGCTTCCGAGGAAGGCGGAGTCGTTACAAACGGGATGAGCAACCACGCAAGAGACGGAATGAATTCAAACTCCGCTGTTGCGGTCTCGGTTCTTCCGTCGGACGTGGGCGGCGATCCAATGAGCGCCGTTTCATTTCAGCGGTCACTTGAAAGGCGCGCGTTCGAGGCGGCGGGTTCCGATTATTTTGCGCCCTGTCAGACTGTTAAGGGTTTCTTAGAAGGAAGAGCCGACGCGCCTTTCGGAGATATTATACCCACGTACAGAGGCGGCAAGGTCAGAGCGGCAGATTTAAATTCTGTTTTGCCTCCGTTTGTTACCTCTATGCTCAAGGAAGGAATTGTAGATTTCGGTAAAAAAATCAGAGGCTTTGACTCCGCTTTCGCTCCGCTGACCGGGGTGGAATCGCGCACGTCGTCTCCCGTCAGGATTTTGAGAGGTGACGATTATTCTGCGCTCGGATATAAAAACGTTTATCCGTGCGGTGAAGGTGCCGGATATGCGGGCGGTATCGTCAGTGCGGCAGTCGACGGTATACGCGTCGCGGGCGCTGTGATATCAAGATTCAAACCGTTAGAATAGGTAATATTATGAGACAGAAAGCTACCGTTATAAATACGGACGGAAAATTTGCCGCCGTCAAAGTCGACCGTGTTTCCATGTGTGACGGTTGTCACAAACCGGGATGCGGCGACAGCTGTGCTCTTTATAAGATCTTCGGAGCAAAGTCCGAGTTTGAAGCTCGCGCTTTGAATACTGCTGACGCCTCCGTGGGAGATCTCGTTTATGTTGAGCTCAGCGACGTTACGGTAAATTTGAATGCTTTCTTTGTGTTTTTACTTCCCGTCATTATTGCGGCAGTTGTTTATTTTGCGCTTTTCTTCATTGAAACGGAAGCGCCGAGGATCCTCGGTGCAGTTGCGTCTTTTGTATTGTATTATATCGTTTTGGCTGTTTTGGAAAGGCGGAAAAAGAATAAACCGGTCAAACTTGTCATTACAAGTTTAGTCTCGGAGAACGGCAAAGACCGGACTGAATAAGATTATTTTATAATTAATATACAGGTCAAACAATGCTGAATTATTTTAAAAAGAGCTGGTCTTCTTCAGCATCATCCCCGGACATGTATAAGGACGAAAGAGTAAAGAATATTTCCGAGGAGCTCGGACTCTCGGAGATATCTTCTCAGCTCCTTATAAACCGGGGCTATGATACTGTTGAATCGGCAAAAGAGTTTTTGACAAAAAGCAACGAACTTTTACACGACCCGTTCCTGCTGAAAGACGTTGAAAAGGGTGCCGGTATTATTCTTGATGCCGTAGCATCTCACAAAAAGATCGTCATATACGGCGACTACGACGTCGACGGAGTGACCTCTGTCAGTATCCTCTATATGTACTTAAAGAAACTGGGTGCGGACATTTCGTATTACATACCCACAAGAGTCGGCGAAGGATACGGTATGTCAATATCGGCTATTGACAAAATAGCATCCGGAGGAGCTGATCTGATCATCACCGTTGACACCGGTATCACTGCGGTCGAAGAAGCCGAGTACGTTAAATCTCTCGGCATTTCTCTCGTGATAACGGACCACCATGAGTGTCACGTGGATCTTCCTAGTGCGGACGCCGTTATCAATCCCAGACGCCCCGACTGTACGTATCCTTTCAAAGAGCTTGCTGGTGTCGGCGTTGCGTTCAAGCTGCTTTGCGCAATGGAAAAGATGCGGAATCCCGATGATTCTCTTGCCGAATGTGTGGGGCGTATTTCAAAAGAGTATGTCGACCTCGTAGCGATCGGCACGGTCGCGGACGTTATGCCGGTCAAAGACGAAAACAGACTTCTTGTCAGTTACGGATTAAAGCTGATGGAAGAGAATCCGAGGATCGCTATCAGTGAACTTCTTGCGGCGGTCAACGGTGATTCCGGCAAGTTCAGACAAAAAAAGAAGATAACGTCCGGTATTATAGGATTTACGATAGCCCCGAGGATCAATGCCGCCGGGAGGATAAAAGATGCGTCTCTCGCAGTTGAACTTTTCCTTGCCGAAACGGCGGAGGATGCTGCTGAGTATGCAAACCGTCTTTGCGAGATAAACCGCGAGCGTCAGACCGAAGAGAATAAGATAATCGAATCAGCCAAAGAAAAGATAGAGCGCGAGCATAATTTCAACGAAGATCCGGTCATTGTCCTTGACGATACGTCGTGGCATCACGGCGTCATAGGTATCGTCGCTTCAAGAATTACCGAGAAGTATAAATGCCCGTCTATTCTTGTTTCATTTGACGGTGATGACAATGACGGTTCTGCAACGGACGTCGGCAAAGGATCCGGACGAAGTGTCAAAGGGCTTAATCTTGTTGAAGCGCTGACGTATTGTTCAGATCTTCTCGTTAAGTACGGAGGTCATGAGCTTGCGGCCGGACTTACAGTAACAAAAGAGAATCTTCCCGAATTCAAGCGCAGGATCAATGAATATGCACGCGAAAGGCTCGGCACCGAACAGCAGATCATTTCTCAGAACGCAGACATAGAACTTCAGCCTTCCGATCTGTCGATGAAGACTGCGAAGGAGTTGTATTATTTTGAGCCGTTCGGCGTTTCAAACCCGGTCCCCGTATTTCTTATGAAGGGGCTTACCGTTGTTTCCGCGGTAAACGTCGGCGGAGGAAAACACGCGAGATACATGCTTGAAAAAGACAACTATGTTTTCCAGGCTATGTTCTTCAGAAGAAGCGTTACGGATCTCGATATCTTTGAGGGGGATTCTGTCGACATTCTCTTCAACCTTGATATCAACAGCTTTCAGGGTAAAGAGAGCCTTCAGCTGATACTGAAAGACATTACGCTGTCAGAAAGCTGTCTTGCGTTTGAAATATCCGAAAGAGAAACGTCAAACGCTATACTGAACGGGACTTTTGATTTTTCAAACGCTGCTCCGGGAAGTACGGTTGATACGCTTCCGTCCAGAGATGATTTTAAGACGGTTTATAACACGCTCCGCCGTGAGCTTCGTATGGAGAATGACGTATTCAGCATAAGAGCGCTCTTAAAGCTTCTTGCTGATAACGGACATTCGTTCAGATATGTAAAGCTCAAACTGATCATAAAGGTATTTCAGGAGCTCAATTTGCTCTCCGTTGATGAGCTGGATCCTGACCGTGAGATATATATGTTCAAATATGTGTATCTGAAATCAAAGACAGATCTCGATAAATCAAATCTGTATAAAAAAATCAAATCGTATTTTTCACAAAAGTTAAACTGAAGGTGTTTCTATGAGTATAACCGTCAGAGAGTCGGGCTCCGATATAAATATAAACAACCTTCTGGCTGTCCTCAAAAAATCCGGAAAAAATTATGATACGGAGAAGATAGAACGAGCGTTTGAATACGCAAGAGAGATCCATGACGGACAGTTCAGAAACAGCGGTGAGCCGTATATCGTTCATCCTATCGCCGTCGCGGAGATAGTAGCCGGACTCGGCCTTGATACCGATTCCATTTGCGCCGCTTTTCTTCATGATACGATAGAGGATTGCCCCGATAAAACAAATTATGACGAAATAAAACGACGCTTCGGCGATTCCGTCGCGATGCTTGTTGACGGTCTTACCAAGATGAACGACATCAACATCGTCGACAAAGAAGAAGCTCATATGGAGAATATCCGTAAGATGCTTCTCGCAATGTCTAAGGACATCAGAGTTATTTTCATAAAGCTTTGCGACAGACTTCACAATATGAGAACGCTCGACGCGAAGCCGGAAAACAAGCGCAGGGTTACAGCTCTTGAAACGATGCACGTGTACGCGCCTCTTGCTCACCGCCTCGGTATGCAGAGGATCAAACAGGAGCTTGAAAATCTTGCCCTCGCTTATCTTGATCCGATCGGGTATCAGGAGATAAGCAACTATATTGAGGATAAATACGGCAAGAACCGTGATTTTATCCAGAAAGTCAGAGAGTATATTTCCGCAAAGCTCGATGAATATGAGATCAACTATACTCTTGAAGGACGTGTAAAGACAGTTTACAGTATTTACAGAAAGATATACAATCAAAACAAAAGCTTTGATGAGATATATGACTTTTACGCTCTGAGAATCATTGTTGATACCGAGCTTGAGTGTTATACAGCGCTCGGCATCATCCACGAACTGTATAAGTCCGTGCCGGGCAGATTCAAAGACTATATTTCCACTCCGAAACCGAATATGTATCAGTCTTTGCACACTACCGTTATCGGACGCGACGGTATTCCTTTTGAGGTTCAGATAAGAACTAAGGAAATGCACCACGTCGCTGAATACGGTGTCGCGGCTCACTGGAAATATAAGTCCGGCGAACAGAGCAGAGCTGACATTGATGAGAAGCTTCAGTGGATCTCAAAACTCATTGACGTTGAGAATGATACTATCGATCCGGACGACTTTATGCACGCCCTTAAGATCGATATATTCCACGATGAAACTTTTGTGTTTACTCCAAAAGGCGACGTCATAGCGCTTCCTCAGGGATCCACTATAATAGACTTTGCCTACGCTATACACTCTGAAGTCGGACATAAGATGATCGGCGCCAAGATCAACGGAATGATCGCACCGATAGACAGAGTCCCGCAAAACGGTGAGATCGTCGAGATAATCACGTCTCAATCGTCCGAAGGTCCGAGCAGAGACTGGCTCAAAATCGTAAAGACCGGTGAAGCTCGCAACAAGATCCGCCAGTGGTTCAAGAAAGAGAAACGCTCTGAAAACATTGTGATCGGCAGAGCTGATATTGAAAACGAGATCCTTCGCTGCGGGAAACGCGCTACCAAGGCTCAAAAAGCAGAGATTATTACGAACGTCGCAAAGCGTCTCGGCTTTCAGGAAGCAGACGATCTCTGCAACACTGTCGGATACGGCGGCCTTGCTGTCAGTAAGCTTTCCGCAAAGCTTAAGGACGAATACGACCGCATAGTTAAAGTTGCCGATGCAGCTGACGGCGTAAACGATGAAGACCAGCTCGTCGCCAAGGCTCCGAAGAATATACGCTCGGACAGCGGTATCATTCTTGACGGTGAGTCGGGATATGCCATTAAATTCGCTAAATGCTGCAATCCCCTCCCCGGAGATAAGGTTATCGGATTCGTCACAAAAGGTTACGGCGTATCTATTCACAAACGCGACTGTCCTAACGTTATTGAAGGTATGAAAAAAGAAGAGTTTTTCCAACGGTGGATTCCCGCCACCTGGGATCCTTCTGTTATCAAAGACAAGCAAGGCGTTTACGAGGCGATCCTTCGTCTCGTTTATGAAAACAGGATCGGTCTGCTTGCGGAGATCTCTGCGATGCTCGCGGATATGAGAGTATCGATCACACAGCTCAATACGAGAAGTTCGTCTAACGGAGAAATGATCCTCAATATGGGCATAGCCTGTAAGAATATCGACCACTATGATTCGATCGTCTCAAGGCTCAAAACTGTAAAGGGAGTTGTCAGCGTTACGCGCGGTTTCAACTGACAAAGATTTTTATGATCGCTGTTATTCAAAGAGTTGCTCATGCTTCGGTGACTGTTGACGGAGCTAAAGTCGCTGAGTGCGGCGTCGGACTTCTGATCCTGCTTGGGGTCGCGAAGGGCGACACCGAATATGACGCCTCTCTTCTTTCCGAAAAAATATCTAAGCTCAGAATATTTCAGGATGAAAACGGCAAAATGAATTTGTCCGTCAATGACGTCTCCGGTTCTTGCGTCGTGGTGCCGAATTTTACTCTCCTCGCTTCGTGCAGAAAAGGGAATAGACCTGACTTTTTCGGCAGCGCCGATCCGTCCGTCGCAAAGAAACTTTTCGAGAAATTCACGAGCTTGCTTTCTGTATCCGTACCCGGAGTAACTTCCGGAATATTCGGCGCCGATATGAAAGTCGACCTTTTGAACGACGGACCGGTTACGATCGTGATCAACAGTTCAGACCTGAGAAAGAATACTACTGTATGAAAGTTATTATCAACGGCGACATCAGCTCGTTTTACGTTGAAACGCTGTGCCTGCTGTTCTATCCCGGCTCAAAATTTTCCGACAAAGAATCCGACGGGTACACCGTCACTGTAAACGTTGACGATGAACCATCCGGTGTACGCGCATCGGTGTCAATTAACAATTCTTACGATACGTATTCCGAAGACTTCTTTTTGGAATCCTGCAAAAATCTTTCGCGCCCTTCAATGGCAAAAAAGATCGCTGTCGGAAAAGCGTTTTTAGAAGCCGGAAAGAAAGCGCTCGGAATTGTTCCGCCATGGGGAATACTGACGGGAGTCAGACCTTCAAAGCTTGCTCTGTGGGAACTTGAAAAAGGGAAATCAGTCGACGAGACGGTCGGTATGTTCGTTAACGAGTACGCCGTTTCGGAAGAGAAAGCAAAACTCGCTTGTGAAATTGCGTCGTGCGAGAGATCTCTCCTGAAGCAATCGCTGTACGGGAAATCGAGCGTTTATATTTCAATTCCTTTTTGTCCGTCTAAATGCAGTTATTGTTCTTTTGTATCTTTCACTTCCGAAAAACTCCTTTCGCTGATACCCGAGTATCTTGATACACTCGTTTGCGAGATCGTGCGTACAGGCAAGCTGATAAACCGTCTCGGACAGAAGGTGTCAACTGTTTACATTGGCGGAGGAACTCCGTCTATCCTTTCGGAAACCCAGCTTGAAAAGCTTTTGAAATGTGTTTCCGACTCAATAGACATATCGTCGCTCGATGAATTTTCTTTGGAAGCAGGAAGGCCGGATACGATCACTGCGGAGAAATTCCGCATAGCGAAAGACTATGGCGTGTCAAGAGTCAGCGTCAACACACAGACTCTGAATGATGACGTTTTACGCTCGATAGGAAGACGCCACGATTCTTACGATTTTTTCCGGGCTTATGATCTTGCTGAAAGATCCGGGATAAAGGATGTGAACGTTGACCTTATCGCAGGGCTTCCCGGAGAAAGTTCTGAAAGCTTTGCGTCGTCAGTTGACAGGATCACCGATCTTTCTCCCGAGAATATCACCGTTCATACGTTCTGCGTTAAGCGTTCCGCGGATCTTCGCTTTGCCGGAGTCTATGCCGCTGAATGCAAAACTGCGGAAAAATCTGTTTCTTATTCCGAAAAATCGCTCATTTCGCGCGGGTATTCGCCGTATTATATGTATAGGCAAAAGAATGCCGTCGGAAACCTTGAAAACGTCGGCTATTCGGTCCCCGGTCATGAATGTTTGTATAACGTTCTGATGATGGAGGAGATCCAATCGATCTTTGCCGTCGGCGCCGGAGCCGTCACCAAACTTGTTGCAAAAGATCATGCGACGGACGGTCAGAAGATAGTTCGTATCGCCGAGAATAAATATCCTTACGAATACCTGAGGGAAAAACGTGATCCCGATAACACCAAAAATTTGATCAGAGAGAAAGAAATCATTGAATTTTTCGACCCCGGTCAAAATACGGAGAGAAGATAGTATTATATGAAATCAGACAATGAAAATAAGAACGTCGGAATAAAAGCGAAGAACAGTAAAAACCTGTTCTTTTCCGGCGTTCTGATATTAACCCTGTCAAACCTTATAGTAAAAGTACTCGGAGCGCTTTTGAAGGTCCCGCTCGCAAGCGAGTCGCTTCTCGGCAACCGCGGTATCGGATACTATCAGGCCGCGTACGAGATCTACGTTTGGTTCTATACCGTATCCACCGTCGGACTTCCGATAGCCGTCTCCATTATGATCTCCGGAGCGCGAGCTAAAGGCCGGTTCAAAGACTCCAAACGCATGTTCAAAGTCATATTTGCGGTATTTTTGACAATAGGTATTGTCGGTACCGCGCTTATGGCAGGCCTTTATAAGGTATTTGCAAATCAGTATCAGCAGCCTATAGAATGGTGTATACTCGTTATATCTCCGACGTTGCTTCTCGTATGCCTTTCAAGTGCGTTCAGAGGATATTTCCAGGGACATCAAAGCATGACTCCCACCGCGATCTCGGAAGTGATCGAGGCAGTCGGAAAGTTTGCTCTCGGTATATTCTTTGCCAAATTTGCGCTTGACCGCGGTTATCCGATACATATCGTAGCAGCTTACGCTCTCGTCGGTCTTACGGTCGGTACAGGGCTTGGAATGCTGTATCTCTTCATCACGAAACTCTTTTTCAAAGAAGAGAGATATAATGCTTCGCTTGAGATCGAAGAAGAAGACGAAACGCTGACACCTACCAAGCAGATCATAAAGACTCTCTTTATGATAGGTATTCCGATAACTATCAGCTCGTCTGTTATGAGCCTGACAAACGTTATTGACGGAATGATCCTGTCTACAAGGCTCCAGGATCTCGGATATACCGAGGAGCTGACAGCAGCGCTCTTCGGCAACTATAAGGCTTATGCCGTAACGATGTTCAATCTTCCGCCGGCTCTGATCTATCCTATTTCGGCATCGATCGTTCCGCTTCTGTCACGCGCAGTAGCTGCAAAGGACGACAGACTTGTGAAGGGAACTATGAACAGTTCTTTGAAGATCGCTGCCATCATTTCACTCCCATGCGCATTCGGTATGTCTGCTTTAGCTAAACCGCTGCTTGGAATACTGTTCAAAGACGAGTTCGCTGTTGACGCTGCGACCCCGCTGTTAGCCGTACTTGCGCCGTCAATATTCTTCTTGTCAATGCTTTCTATCACGAACTCGTTCCTTCAGGCGCACGGACACCAGCACCTTCCCATCATTTCAATGGTATCCGGCGCGGTCGTTAAACTTCTGACAACCTTCCTGCTCATCAGTATAATCGGTTCTTCGATAGGCTCGCCCGGAGCAATTATCGACCTTGACAAATGTCCTGCCGAGTACAGAACAGTTATGTTTGCCGCGCCTATCGGTACTTTCTTATGTTATCTTGTAACAATGCTTGTAAACTTCTTCTTCGTTGCAAAGAAGATAAAGTACGTTCCCAAAATAAGAAAGATTTTCGTGAAGCCTTTTGTTTCGGCTCTCGTGTGCTCCGGTGCTGCGTTCCTCGTTTATAATTATTTGCCGATCGCCGGTCATTCGCTGATCAAAACGATCCTCGCTATTCTTACCGCGATGATCGTATACTTTGCGATGATATTTATTCTTAAAGCTCTTGATAAAGACGACGTACTTCTTCTGCCCAAAGGAGAGAAGATATACTCGTTGCTTCATAAGATAAAGTTCGTCTAAACCCCATATTTTATGTTTTTTCGGCATAAAATCGCAAAATGTAGAAAAATTATCGCGTTTTTAAGGATATTTTTTTCAAAAATACTTGAAATTGCCGATCAATAATGGTATACTAACAACGGCAAAGATCCGCGGAAGCGGAAAAATATCAATTATGAAAGGATTTTTCAAAATGAATAAGTCTCAACTTATCGAAGTAGTAGCAAAGAAAGCAGATCTCAAGAAGAAAGATGCAGAAGCAGCAGTAGCAGCAACGATCGCAGCTATCGAAGAAGCTCTTGTTAAGGGCGAAAAGGTTCAGCTCATCGGCTTCGGCTCATTCGAAGTTAAGAAGAGAGCAGCTCGTACAGGCCGCAACCCCGCTACAGGCGCAGCTATCAAGATCAAGGCTTCCAAATATCCCGCTTTCACAGCAGGCGCTCCTCTTAAAGCAAGAGTAAACTCTAAGAAGAAATAAGAAGCATCTTGTGAACAGCCCCGCTTTGCGGGGCTGATTTGATTTACAGGGGGAGTTATATGCGTATAGATAAGTTTTTGAAGGTGTCAAGAATAATAAAGCGCAGAACTGTTGCAAACGATGCTTGCGATACCGAACGTGTTGTCGTCAACGGTAAGCGCGTTAAAGCTTCATACGACGTTAAAGTCGGTGATATTGTGGAGATTACCTTCGGCGAAAAGACTTTGAAACTCAAAGTCAAGGACGTGAGAGAATACACTTCAAAAGAAGCCGCTTCCGAGCTTTATGAGATAATAAACTGACAGTAATATATAATTTGCCGCTTTCATATAATTGACCGAACGGAGGGTGAATATGGAAACGACAGATTATCTTGGCAACGATATTCATATATTTGACAGAAGCAAAGCGGAAGTAACCGGAGTTTCTGAAGTCCTGTCTTTTTCAAACTCCGGAATTACGGTGTCTTGTAAGATCGGTACCGTTTCTTTTGACGGTGACGGGCTGAAGATCCTTTCATTCGATTCCGCGAGCGGAAAGCTTTATATTTCCGGAAGAGTAGACAGCGTATATTACTATGATGATAACGGTGATAAGCGGACAAAACACCGCTTTTTCGGCTGATAACATTTGACAGATGGAAGTTTCGATGCACGCGCTCTTGGCAAATTGTCTGAGAGCGTTCGTCCTCGGCTTGCTTCTCGGCGCCGTGTATGATGTTATAAGGCTGTCAAGGATCATTTTCGGAGTATCGGTATATTCAAACAAGAATTATGATTTTAGTTTGTATTCTCGAGGTGTAAAAAATATATTTTCAAGGAAAAGAGGAAATATATTCACGAGTATATATCTCGCCGTGACGGATCTTCTTTTCTGTCTGCTTTCCGCCGTGATATTCATTCTGTATATGTATATTTACAACTACGGAATATTCAGATGGTTTATTCTCATTTTCACGGCACTCGGATTTTTGTTTTACTATAAAACAGTCGGGCGTCTTTTTGTATCGGTCTCTACAGTCATATCGTCATATCTGATGCTGTCGCTGAACCTGGCGCTGTTTGCCGCTTTGTATCCTTTCAGACTGTTAAAACGATTATTGTTACGAATGACGCGTCCTTTGATATCAGATATCAAGTCAGCACTTGACAAATTAAAAAACAAAATGTATACTTTAAAGTGTATAAAGAAGATCCAAAAACATTTTGACGTTTAGGGTGGAATTATGAGGAAATCGAAACACAGTTTGATATTCAATATTGTTGTAACGATGTTTGTTTTCCTTTGCGTTATGTCGATCGTCAAGCTTCAGATCGAGATAAACAGACAGAACGTTGAAAACGATGCTATCAGAAGCGAAAATCAACAGATACAATACGATATTGACGAGTATAGAAACGACTTGAATACTCCTAAAGACGAAGCTTACTATGAGAAGAAAGCGCGTGAAAAACTCAATCTTCGTCTCCCTGAAGAAATAATCTTCTATAACGATCTTATCAACTGAAAACGCCTCATCAATACGGCCGGTGATCCGGCCGTTTTTTTGTTTATAAAAATGAATATAAATTGAATATTACAAAAATATGCATTGACATTTGATATATTAGTTGTATAATAATATTATAATATATATCGGAGGCGAAGATGACAAGGCATGAAGAAAGAGAGCAGGCGTTTGCTCTTTTATATGAATACACATTTTATCCGGAGATCTCTCCGTCTGAATTCATTTCGTCACGGGAGGATCTTGCCGAATCTCAGTATGGCGAATTTGCAAAAGAGTGTTTTGCAGGCGTAAATGAAAACCTCGATGCGATCGATAACTTGATAGCAGAGCATTCCGTCGGCTGGAAAGTCAAAAGAATGTCGAGGATCACAAAGTCGGTTTTGAGACTTGCCGTATATGAGTTGTTATACAGCGAAACACCTCCGAAAGCGGCGATCAATGAAGCTGTCGAACTGTCAAAAGCTTACGATGAGGCGAAAGCCTCCGGATTTGTAAACGGCATACTGAATAAAATAGCTCGTGATGCAGGTAAGATATCCGATAACGGACAGAATAATGAGTAAAAAATATTTCTTCGCTTTTGATACGAGCAATTACACTACGTCTTTTGCAGTTTGCGATGGATCCGGCAAGATCGTTTTGAACTTCAAAAAGCTTCTCGAGGTCAAGGAAGGCGAAAGAGGGCTCCGTCAGAGTGATGCGGTTTTTCTTCACGTTAAAAATTCCGAGCTGATCACCCGCGAAATATCGTCTTTTGTTTCTTCTCATCCCGATTTTGTTCTTGAAGCCGTCGGAGTTTCCGTAAGGCCGAGAGACGTTCAGGACTCGTATATGCCGTGCTTTCTGGTCGGCAAGTCTCTGGCTTCGACTGCGGCAGCTTCTTTGGCGGTTCCTGTATATGAATTCTCTCATCAATCCGGACATGTTGCCGCCGCTCTGTACGGAGCCGGAGCTACGTCTCTTATTGGAAAAGATTTTGTCGCTTTTCATGTCTCGGGCGGTACGACGGAGGTGCTCCTTGTTTCCGGGTATGAGAAAGGCGCTTTTAAGATCGAACGGATCGGCGGTACGCTTGACCTTAACGCGGGACAAGTTATCGACAGAGTAGGCGTAATGCTCGGCATTCCGTTCCCCTGCGGAGCTCACCTTGAAAAGCTCGCTCTCGGATATGCAGGCAAGTCCCCGAAGTATCCTAACGCTGTAAACTTTCTTAATTGTAATTTGTCCGGAATAGAGAATAAAGCGAAAGCTCTGTTTGAGTCCGAGAAGAATATCAATTTGACCGCGGCGTTTACTATATCTGCGGTTTCGGACGTAATTGCAAAACTTACCGAAAACGTTTTGACGAGATACCCCGGCATCCCGATAGTTTATTCCGGCGGAGTTATGAGCTGCTCCGTGATCAGAAAGCGTCTTGAGGACAAAGACAGATATTTTGCGCCTCCGGAGTTTTCATCAGACAATGCTGCGGGGATTGCTTATCTGACCATGCTTGAAAATACAAAATGAAGGAGGTCTCTGATGTATCCTTCGGATTTTTCGGATGCCGAGTTTTCGTTCCCCAGAGCGCTGAGCGTCAGTGAGATCAATAATTTCATTAAGCTCGTATTTGACGGTATTCCTCAGTTCGGCGATCTGTACGTTAACGGAGAAATATCAAATTTTAAGAATCATTACGGTACCGGTCACTTCTACTTTACTTTGAAAGACGAGTCATCGTCTATTAAAGCTGTTATGTTCAAAAGCTATGCCTCAAGGGTAAAATTTCAGCCTGAGAACGGTATGAACGTCACAGTGCACGGAAGAATATCCGTTTTTCCGCGAGACGGACAGTACCAGATATACTGCGATTCAATGGAACCGCTCGGCGTCGGCGCGCTGTATGCGGCTTTTGAACAACTAAAAGCTAAACTTTCTTCCGAAGGACTGTTTGATGCGGCGCACAAGAAACAGATCCCGAAATATCCCGGGAAGATCGGCGTTGTAACGTCTGCCGTCGGAGCGGCGGTAAGGGATATAATCAACGTTGTACACAGGCGCTGGCCAATCGGAAAGATAATCCTTTTTCCCGCTCTCGTTCAAGGCGACGGAGCTGCGGAAAGTGTTATATCCGGTATCAATTACTTTAATGAAAATAACGCAGCAGACGTCATTATAATCGGACGCGGAGGAGGATCTATAGAAGATCTGTGGGCTTTCAATGACGAGAAACTCGCGCGAACGATTTTCTCATCAAATATCCCCGTAATATCTGCTGTCGGTCATGAAACTGATTTTACGATATCCGACTTTGTATCTGACGTTCGCGCTCCGACACCTTCCGCCGCGGCGGAAATTGCTGTGCCGGACGTAACTGAATTAAAAGGTGTGCTTGCTTCATATCTGGTCAGACAGTATTCTTCAATTAATTCCAAGCTGTCATCAAGTGCCGAAGCACTTAAGAGATTTAAGTCGTCCAGAGTTCTGACTGATCCGATGGCTTATATTGAGGACAGAACGATCGTTCTTGGAAATCTTGCTGACAGGTTGTTTTCTTCATTCTCCCGTTTGGTTTCCGACAAGAGGAACAAATTGTCGGCAATCGGCGGTTTGCTGAACTCTCTCAGCCCCCTATCCGTTCTTTCAAGAGGATACGGCGCGGTCAGGGACGATAATGGTTCAATCATAAAATCGGTTGAACAGGTAAATTGCGGCGAAAATATCAACGTATTTCTTTCGGACGGTTTTGTCTCGGCGGAAGTAAACTCGATCAACAGAGGTAAAAACAATGGGTGCTGATAGTGATTTGAAATTTGAACAGGCGATCGACAGGCTCGAGCAGATCGTGTCTGCTCTTGAAGGCGGCAAATGTGACCTTGATGAATCGCTTGGTTTGTTTGAAGAGGGAGTATCTTTAGTCAAGCTGTGTTCGGAAAAGCTTGATTCGGCTTCTGAAAAAGTTAAGATACTGACGTCTGAAGGTGAAAAGGATTTTTCGCCCGACACTGATAAGTGATATGGAAAAAATAAAAGATATTTTGATCTCCAACGCAGAAACTGCGGAAAAAGTATTGACCGTATATCTTTCCGCGGACAACATAGGAAGCGGGATACTTCAGGACGCTATGCGTTATTCAACTCTCGGCGGCGGAAAGAGGATCAGAGCTTGCCTTACGATGGAGTTTTGCAGATGTTTCAGGGAAGATATCTCTGTTTGCTATCCGTTTGCCGCAGCTATTGAGATGATCCACGCTTATTCGCTGATCCACGATGATCTGCCTTGTATGGACGACGACGATATGAGAAGAGGAAAACCGTCGTGCCATGCGGCTTTCGGCGAAGCGCAGGCTCTTCTTGCCGGCGATTCGCTTCTGTCGTATGCATTTGAAACTGCTTCCTCGGCATATGGTGTCAGCGCAGAAGGACTGAGACTTTCTATTAGTGCTCTTTCTCATAATTCCGGACCGCTCGGTATGACGGGCGGACAAATGATCGATCTTGAGAATTCGGTCGACAGTTATGAAAACCTCAAGGCGCTTCACTCGATGAAGACTTCCGCACTTATAAAAACCGCTTGTCTTTGCGGGTATTATTCAACCATTGATACAAGTGTCAACGACAGTATCGTTTCAGCGATCTTTGATTATGCCGAATGTCTCGGACTCGCTTTTCAGATCAGAGACGATATTCTTGACCTGAAAGGTGATCCCTCATCACTCGGTAAAAAAACTCAAGTGGATTCTGCGAACGGCAGGATCAATGCGCTGAGTTATATGTCTGTTGAAGAAGCTGAAGCGGAATGTGATAAGCTGGCGAACAGGGCTGCGAATTCAATTAAAGGCGTTTGCTCTTCGGAATTTCTCTCCGGACTGCCGTTTTATCTTAACCACAGAATGAAATGAGACTTGACGTATTTCTATATGAAAACGGAATGGCAAAGAGCCGTACATACGCCGCGGAATTAATTAAGAATTCACTCGTATCCGTTGACGGTGTAATTGTGGATAAGCCTTCGTATGATACTGACGGCACCGGTGTAAAGGTGCTCGGAGATTTGTATTCATTCGTTGGGCGCGGAGGAGTAAAGCTTGACTATGCGCTCGACAGTTTCAAGATCGACGTAAAAGAAAAGATCGCTCTCGATATCGGAGCTTCGACCGGCGGATTCACGGATTGTCTGTTGAAGCGCGGCGCAAAAGCAGTGTATGCGCTTGATTCCGGTCACGGTCAGCTCGACGTTTCACTTGTAAATGATCCCCGCGTCGTTAACATTGAAGGCTTCAACGCGAAGGATATTTCGCCGAGCGCTTTTGAAAACGTCAGGTTTGATATTGCAGTTTGTGACGTGTCATTTATTTCACAAACGATTTTTCTCGCAAATCTGAGAACGGTGTTGGCTGACAACAGCGTATTTATTACACTTATAAAGCCTCAGTTTGAATGCGGAAGAGCTGCTCTCGGGAAAAACGGCATCGTTAGAGACAAAAGATTTCATTTGGAAGCGATAAAAAAAGTAGTTGCTTCTGCAGAGAGCGCGGACCTTGATTTTTGCAGAATAGTAAGATCGCCTATTTCGGGAGGCGACGGCAATACTGAATTTTTAGCGATGTTCCGTACCGGGTTCAAAAATGAAGCCGACATCGCGATACTAAAGGAGGCGGCGCATTGAATAAACGCGTAACTCTGTTATCGAACATTAAGAAAGATATACCTGAGTCCGAGCTTAGTAAAATAATCGAGAAGCTTTCGTCTCTCGGTTGTACGGTCTACGTGAGCTCAGACGACAACAGGCAGATCTTTTCAATGTTTACGAATATTGAAAAGAGAGCACAGGATGAATTATTCGACGGTACCGACTTTATAGTAGTCGCAGGCGGAGACGGTTCAATGCTTGAAGCGGCAAGGCTGTCTGCCGGATCCGGCATTCCGCTTATCGGAATCAATTTCGGTCGTCTTGGCTATCTCGCCGAGCTTGAGGTCGGAGAACTCGTGCTTCTTGAAAAAGTAGTTTCCGGTGATTATAAGATCGAAGAGAGAATGATGCTCGACGTTGAAATTGACCGTGAAGGTCATATTCAACGGCTGAATTCACCGTGTCTCAATGAAACTGTTTTCTCAAACGCACCTATTTCAAGACTTGCGTCGTTTGATTTGTATTGTAACGGCGAAGCGGCGCTGAAGTATAAAGCGGACGGAATTATAGTCTCCACTCCGACAGGATCCAGTGCATATTCACTCTCAGCCGGCGGACCTCTCGTATATCAAACGATGAAGTGTATAATCGTGACACCGATCTGCGCGCATTCTTTTATGCAGCGCCCGGTCGTGTTTACCGATGACTGTATCATTGAAGTTAAGAATGCATCGTGCCGTGAAAACAAGCTGTTTATAACTGTTGACGGGCGTGATAACATTGAAATTTTCTCTTCGGACATCATACGCATTAAGAAGAGTGATTTGACTACAAAGCTTATCAGGGTAAAAGAGGGCGGCTTTATTAACAATCTTTACGGTAAGCTTGGAAATAATTGATTATTATTTTACGGAGGAATATATAATGAAAAGCAGCAGGCAGAACGCAATTATCGATATCATTGAGAATAATGATATCGAAACACAGGAAGAACTTATAGGTATTCTCGGCGAAAAAGGATTTAAGGTCACACAGGCTACGATATCAAGAGATATTCGCGAGCTGAAACTTATCAAAGTGACCGGAAAGCTCGGAAAGTACAAGTATATCGTGCCCGCTCAGAATAATGACGACGGACAGCACGTATACGTTGCCGCCTTCGCGCCGTCGGTCAGATCGGTAGACTGCGCGCTCAATCTGGTTATTATCAAAACGTATCCCGGACTTGCAAATGCAGTTGCGGCAAATCTTGATTCACAAAGTGAGCTGAATATCGTCGGGTGTGTCGCGGGAGACGATACTATTTTTGCCGCTACGCGCTCAACTGATGATGCGAAAGAAGTTTGCGATAAGATCAAACAGAGCCTCAGAAACGCTTGACTTGGTGAAACGCGATGCTGAAATCGGTATCAATTTCTAATGTTGCCGTAATAAAAGAGCTGAACGTAGATTTCGATAAGGGCTTTACCGTTATTACCGGAGAGACAGGCGCCGGGAAATCAGTGTTTATTGACTGTATTTCTTTTGCTCTCGGCTCCAGAGCCGACAAGGATATGATCAGGACCGGCGAGAAAAAGGCGGAGGTTTCCGCATTATTCGAGGTTGATAAGCTTGCCGCGTCTTCACTTGAAAGCTGTGACGTTCATCCGGATGAAAACGGTGAACTGTTGATTTACCGCTGTATTTCGGATGACGGAAAAAGCGGAGCAAAGATCAACGGTAGAAGCGTTCCGGTATCAACACTTCGCTCGGTGTCGAGGGCTCTTATGACCGTCCACGGTCAGCAGGACAGCGGCGCGCTTTCCGAAAAGGACGAGCTCCTTTCAATGCTTGATTCTTATATCGGCTTGGATACCGAGCTGTCCGACTATTTCGTTTCATATAACAGCCTTTGCAATACAAAGTCAAGACTGGATTCTTTGAAATCGGCTCTAAATGATAAAGCGATGATGCTCGACATTCTTGAGTATCAGCTTAAAGAGATCGAGAGCGCAAAACTCTCTGATCCTGATGAGGAAGACAAGCTGATAAGTCTCAGAAACAAACTGCGAAGTCTCGAAAAAGTCACGAAAAACGTTTCGCTGGTCGAGAAAGCTCTTGTTGACAATGAAAAAGGTGTGACGGCGATCTATATGATCGACCGCGCGGCTTCCGCCATAAGACAGCTTTCAGACGTTTTTCCCGCGGCTGATGATACAGCCGCCCGTCTTGATGAGATAAAGTCAGAGTTGTCCGGAATTGCGGACGCGGTTTCAGATATAATTGATGAAGACGATATGTCCGATCCCGAAAAAAAGCTTGACGCCGTTGAAAAAAGACTTTCTCTAATCAAAAAGCTTCGGACTAAATACGGGGATACGATATCTGATATATTGTCTAAAAAGGACGAAGTAAAAACACGCCTTTTGGATCTGAAGAACAGCGACGAGAATATTGAAGATCTTGAAAACGAGATCGAAAAATTCAGCGCTGAATGTGCCAAGAAAGGCGCGGTAATATCTTCAAAGAGAATTTCCAACGCAAAAGCGTTGACAAAACAGATAACGTGCGTTCTTGAAGAACTCGATATGCCGAAAGTGCAGTTTGAGATCTCAGTTCTCGAAAAACGAGAAAACGGAAAGCTGTCTTTCGGACCTAAAGGATACGACGATATTGATTTTCTTGTTTCCGCTAACGTCGGTGAAGAAATGCAGCCGATATCGAAGATCGCGTCCGGCGGAGAGCTGTCACGAATAATGCTGGCTATAAAGAGTTCGATGCAGAAAAAGAACAGAGAAGGGACGTCTGTGTTCGATGAGATAGACGCCGGAGTTTCCGGCGGAACTTCCGAGAGAATAGGCAGAAAGCTCAAAGATATGTCGTCGTCTGTTCAGATAATATGTATCACTCATTCTGCTCAGATCGCTTCTCTTGCTGACGTTCACTTGAAAATATCAAAGTCTGAGATCAGCGGTCGTGTTGAGAGTTGCGTTAAAGCGCTTGACAGGGACGGCAGGATTGACGAGCTTTCGAGAATAATCGGAGGCATCAATATTACCGACAAGCAAGTGAAAGCCGCCGAGGAGATGCTCGACAAAGCGGCAAATAATATATTGTTAAATATTTAATCCACGAAAGGAGTGCGGCGTATTGCCGCGCAAGACAATGAATTTATTTGATGAATTTAAAGCGAGAGGTATGATAGCACAGTGCACCGACGAGGATGCTGTCAGAAAGCTTTTTGATGAAGGCCCGTTTACTTTTTATATCGGATTCGATCCGACTGCCGACAGCCTTCACATAGGTCATTTTATCCAGATGAAAATAATGGCTCACATGCAGAGAGCCGGTCACCGTCCGATTGCTATTTTCGGCGGCGGTACCGCCATGATAGGCGACCCGTCCGGAAAGAACGATATGAGAAAGATGATGACCAAAGAGACCATCGCTCACAACGTCGAATGCCTCAAATCACAGTTTGCAAAGTTTATTGATATTTCAGACGGCAAGGCGCTTTTCATCAACAATGCCGACTGGCTTCTAAATATGAATTATATCGATTACCTGCGTGAGGTCGGTCCTTATTTCACGATCAGCCGTATGCTTGCAGCTGAGTGCTATAAGACACGTCTTGATACCGGACTTACGTTTATGGAATTCAACTATATGACGATGCAGAGCTATGACTTTTACAGACTTAACCAGGACTACGGATGCAAACTCGAATTCGGCGGAGACGACCAGTGGTCTAACATTATAGGCGGCGTCGAGCTCATCAGACGTAAGACGGGAAAAGAAGCGTACGGGCTTACATTCAAACTCCTTCTTACAAGCGAAGGAAAGAAAATGGGCAAAACCGAAAAAGGCGCTCTTTGGCTCGATCCCGAAAAGACCTCTCCGTATGATTTCTACCAGTACTGGAGAAACGTCGGAGACGCCGACGTAATCAACTGTATGAAGATGTTGACTTTCATGCCGCTTGAAGAAATTGCTGAATATGAAAAACTTGAAGGCAGCGACTTGAACCGCGCAAAAGAGAAACTCGCGTACGAGGTAACTGCGCTTATCCACGGTGATGAAGAAGCAAAGAAAGCATCTGATGCAGCGAAGAGCGTCTTCTCCGCAGGCGGCTCGTCTGAAAATATGCCCACCACTCAGCTTTCGGACGGCGACTTTGCTGACGGAGCTATCAATATTTGTGATCTGCTCGTCAAGTGCTCTCTTGCACCTTCAAAGAGCGAAGCGCGCAGGCTTGTTCAGCAGGGCGGAGTTCTTGTTAACGACGTCAAGGTCGAACGCTTTGATGCGGTCGTAAAACCCGCGGATATCGGTGACGGCTTGATAATCAAGAAAGGAAAGAAAACCTTCCACCGTATCATTATCGCATAAGATGAAAAAATACAAATACATTTTATTTGACGCTGATAATACTCTCTTTGATTTTGATATGTGCGAGAAGGAAGCGTTTAAGAATGCTTTGAACTTTTCCGGGATAGAATGTACGGACGAGATCTACTCTTCATATCATATAATCAACGAGGAGCTGTGGAAGAAGCTTGAGATCGGCTTGATTGACCGCGATTCTTTAAAGACCGAGCGTTTCAGACTCACGTTTGAAAAACACGGCTTGAACAACGCCGATCATATCAGAGTTGCTGAATTCTACGAAAACGACCTCGGAAAACATTGTTATGAGATCGACGGAGCTTTTGAACTTGTTGAAAAACTTTCCGAAAAGTACGATATCTATATAATCACCAACGGTCTTACGAGCGTTCAAAAGAGCAGGTTTTCACTTTCAAGGATCACACAATTCGTAAAACGTGTTTTTGTCTCGGAAGATGTCGGTTATTCAAAGCCGAATAAACTGTTTTTTGAGCGTGTACTGAATTGTATCGGCGCTGATAAGAACGAATGTATCGTTATCTGTGATTCCATCTCCTCCGATATCGACGGAGCGATAAACTCGGGTATCGATTGTATATGGTACAACAGAAAGCACGCCGATCCCGCAGGCAGACATCCCGACTACGAAATTGACAGCATTTCCGCTGTCGAAAGGATATTATGATTACAGACAAGTATTCTGAATTGATCTCTTATCTTGATAAAGAGAAAATAGAATATCTGGTTGATGAACCGATGTCGAATCACACTTCATTCAGGATCGGAGGTCCGGCAAAGATATTTGTTTCTCCCCGTATAGAAACGTTTCCGGAGCTTCTTCAAAAGATCAGCAAGCACGGTATAAACAGATTCGTTCTCGGCAAAGGTTCAAACGTTCTGTTCGATGACGAAGGATTTGACGGAGCGGTAATATCCACTTTGAATCTTGATTCGGTCGATCTTAACGGACGTGTGATCATGTGCGCTGCGGGGTGCTCTTTGACAGCGCTCAGCAGATTTGCGCTCGACAATTCACTCTCCGGTCTGTCTTTTGCGTATGGGATCCCGGGATCCGTCGGCGGCGCGGTATATATGAACGCCGGCGCTTACAACGGCGAGATCTCGTACGTTCTTTCCGGAAGTGATTACGTTGATACGAACACGTTTACGGTTCACCATCTCGGACGTGAAGAGCACTGCTTTTCTTACCGTCATTCCTCGTACAAAGATCATCCGGAGAGGATCATAATCAGCGCTGAGTTTACTCTCAAAGACGGGGACGCGAACGTTATCAAAGCCGAGATGGATGATTTTATGGAGAGACGGCGTACAAAGCAGCCTCTTGAATATCCGAGCGCTGGAAGCGTTTTTAAGCGTTACCCCGGCAGATATACCGCTCAAATGATCGATGAGGCGGGCTTGAAAGGGGCATCCGTCGGCGGAGCCGAAGTATCGGTCAAGCATGCCGGTTTTATTATCAACAAAGGCGGAGCGACGTCGGGAGACGTTAAAGAACTTGTCGCTCTCATCGAAAAAACAATAAAAGAAAAGTTCGGTATAGAAATCGAGCGCGAAATCATTTATATTGGCAAAGATGGAAAAGAAAACTGATTCTTATTGTTCAAATATCAAATCCTCGCTGATATCGCTTCAGATAAAAAACGGATGCTGCCGCAAAACCGATTCATCACTTGAAGCTGCTTTTTCTAAGCCGTATGATTTTTCTCTTGCAAAAAAGTGCGCCGAAAAGTTTAAGTGCGACGGATGCGCTCACGTTTTTTTGCGGCGGTGCTTCGTTTCATTCGGTACTGTGACTGAGCCTTCGAAAAGCTATCATCTTGAACTTTCTTTTCCCGAGTCTTCATTCAGAGATCTTGTTTTCGACGTCATAATCAAGTGCGGTATAGTTCCTAAGAAGGGGACAAGACGCAACAGGTTTACGATTTACTTCAAAAGCTCCGAGTCTATTGCGGATTTTCTTGCCGTTATAGGTGCCGTTGATGCGGTTTACGATTTGATAAATCTTAAGCTTGTAAAAGAAGCGACAATAGGTATCAACCGGCAAAACAATTTTGAAGCGGCGAATCTGAAAAAGACCGTTAAAGCGAATGTTGCATATATTGCCGACGTAAACTATTTAATTGAAAGCGGCAATTTCGACAGTCTCCCACCCGATCTCTATGAAACTGCAAGACTCAGGATCGAGAATGATACGGCTTCGATGGCTGAACTCGGAAGACTTCATTCGCCGTCGATCACTAAGTCCGGCGTTAAACACAGACTGGACAGAATATCGGAAATAACTGAGATCATAAAAAAGAAACATTGACCGAAAGGAGATACGGTATGAGCGGATTCGTTCATTTACACCTGCACAGCGAATACAGCCTGCTCGATGGCGCATGCCGTATTTCCGATATACCTAAAGCGGCTTATGAAGCCGGACAAACAGCCGTAGCCGTCACTGACCACGGAAATATGTACGGCGCTGTCGCTTTCTACAAAGAGTGTAAGAAATACGGGGTGAAACCTATAATTGGCTGCGAGGTTTACGTTGCCGAAGGTTCAAGGCTCGATAAAACGAGAGAGAATGAAAGATATCATCTCGTACTTTTGGTCAAAAACGAAACCGGTTACAGAAACCTCTGCTACCTCGTTTCAAAAAGTTATTATGACGGCTTTTACGTTAAGCCGAGAATAGATCTTGATCTTCTTTTTGAACACAGCGAAGGACTGATAGTACTGTCAGCATGTCTTGCCGGTTATTTGCCGCAGAAGATACTTCAGGGAGCTTATGAAGACGCAAAACAAATGGCTCTTAAGATGAAAAGTGTCTTCGGCAAAGAGAATTACTATATAGAACTTCAGGATCACGGTCTTCCCGAAGATGCGAAAGTTACCGAGGGGCTTGTTTCTGTTGCCGACGAATGCGGGATCGAACTCGTTGCTACAAATGACGTTCACTATATCAAAAAGTCTGATGCAGAGTTTCAGGACATTCTGATGTGTATCCAGACTAATGAACTCGTTTCAAACGAACGTAAACTCGCATTTGCCACAAATGAGTATTATTTCAAGAATTATGACGAGATGAACTATCTCTTCGGAAAATATAAAAATGCTGTATCGAACACCGGGAAGATCGCTTCAATGTGTTCGTTTGATTTTGATTTTTCAAAGCTTTATCTTCCGAGGTACGACGTACCGACCGGTTACAGTGCAGGGGAGTATCTTAAAAAGCTCGCGTTTGACGGGCTTGAAAGAAAGCTCTTTTCAAAAGAGATAGTTTGTAATTGCGAGGAACAAAAAAGAGCATATACCGACCGGATCAGTAACGAGCTTTCTGTTATAGACAAAATGGGCTATTCGGAGTATTTTCTGATAGTTTGGGATTTCGTAAGTTATGCTAAAGGACGAAAAATACCCGTCGGTCCCGGCAGAGGTTCCGGCGCGTCAAGTCTTGTCGCGTATCTGATCGGTATTACAGACGTGGATCCCGTAAAATATGACCTCATCTTCGAAAGCTTTCTTAACGTCGACAGAGTAAGTATGCCCGACTTCGACATAGATTTCGCGGATAACAGACGTGAAGAAGTGATAGATTATGTCAAGCAGAAATACGGAGATGACAGAGTATCACAGATCACCTCGTTCGGTACTATTTCTGTCAGAGTAGCAATACGAGACGTCGGAAAAGCTCTCGGAATGTCGTACTCGGTTTGCGACAGAATTGCAAAAATGTTTCCCAGAGATAAAGCTTTTACACTCGCGGATGCGTTGAAGATACCGGGAATTTCAAGTTCGTATGACAGCGATCCGGAGATAAAGAAGCTGATCGACGTTTCTATCGCAATTTGCGGCATGCCGCGTCACGCCTCAACTCACGCAGCCGGCGTCGTGATAACGGACAGGCCGGTTTATGAATACGTACCTCTCGCTTCAAACGGCGATAATATGCTTACACAGTTCGATATGGACACTGTCGCCGAACTCGGACTATTGAAATTTGACTTTCTCGGTATAAGATATCTGACAGTTATCTCCGAGACGGAACGTCTTATTAGAAAATCAGTACCTTCATTTGATATCGAGAAAATACCTCTTGACGATGAAAAGACTTATAAGCTTATATGCAGAGGGAACACGGAAGGCGTTTTTCAGATGAACGCCACTATAAAGCCGATGCTTCCGATGCTGAGGCCGGACTGCTTCGACGATATTATCGCAATAATGGCGCTTGACAGACCCGGTCCGATCAAAGCAGGTTCCGTTGAGTCGTACGCGTATAACAAACGCGACAGGTCAAGGATCAAATACGTCACGGACAAGCTTTCGCCGATACTTGATTCCACTTACGGCTGTCTTATATACACCGAACAGATCACACGTATTTTCAGAGATCTCGCGGGATATCCGTTCAGCAAAGCGGATAACGTCAGACGCGCTATCAAAAAGAAAAAGAGCGGCGTTCTTGAAGCTGAACGCGATCGGTTTATTAACGGCGCGGTGAGTAACGGGATCGCAAAAGATGCCGCAGAAAAAATATTTACGGATATTGAGGGATTTTCAGATTACGCTTTCAATAAAAGCCACGCAACTTCATACGCATTTATAGCATATCGAACCGCGTATCTTAAAGCGCACTATCTGAAAGAGTATTATTGCTCGCTGATCTCGACCGAGAAAGACGTTTACGAGTTTATAAAAGAATTAAAGGGCTACGGTATCGGCGTATTGAATCCCGACGTTAACTACAGCGGCAAAGGGTTCAGTATTGAAGCCAACGCGATCAGATTCGGACTTCAGTCGATCTTCAGCGTAGGGCGTCCCTTGATCGATTTTATTATTAACGAACGTGAGTTTGGCGGACCGTATAAGTCGTTCGATGATTTTATTGTAAGAACGGAGAGATCCGATCTGACAAAGCGTCAGTATGAAATGCTTGTAAAAGCAGGCGCGCTCGATTCTCTCGGTATCAAAAGAAATTCTGCGCTCGCACTTACCGAAAAAGTATTTGAATTCAGATCTACGCGTTCGGATCGCTCAAACGGGCAAATAGACCTGTTTTCAATGCTTGACGACGTAAAAACTGACTCAAGGTTTATAATTCCGGAGATGCCTGATCTCTCAACTGAACAAGTTCTTAAATACGAAAAAGAGAGCCTTGGTATTTATCTATCAGGGAGCGTACTCGACAGTTACTCGAATCATATTTTATCACTGTCTCCTACTCCTATATTCAATGTTGCATCGTCCTCATTGTACGAAGACTCTGCGGATGATTCGATCGGTGACGGAGACAGGATAACGATTGTCGGCATTATAGATAAAATATCGAGAAAAAAGACAAAGCGCGGCGACCCGATGCTGTTTGTGACCGTAAGCGACGGCAGCGCGAGCATTGAGTGTATTGCTTTTGAAAAAACGATCGCTAAATATTCGCATCTGCTCGTAAATCAAAACGTTGTCGCTGTTTCGGGCACTGTATCCGTCAGAGAAGACGATGTGTCGCTTGTTGTGAGCTCTGTTTTACAGCTCAATGAAAATAACGCTGAGTCTGATGCTCATACGAGTACCGTCTATATCAAGATCGACGACGTGGGAACCGAGCTGTACAGAAAGATCAAATCATTCGCTCTGCCGTACGTCGGAGAAACTCCTGTTGTCTTTTACCTTTCGGATAAGAAAAAGTATGTGAAAGAGAAGGGCTTTTTCGTCGACCTTTCAGACGAGTTCGTCTCAGATCTTCGCGCCATCGCCGGTGACGACGCTGTTGTAATCAAAGATCAACCGGTGTAGTCTTGTATTACGCTTTCGATGTTATCGCTTTTGATTGTGAAGCCTGACTTCAGCATTGCTTTATCGGACTCAGGCAGCGTGAACGTGAAAACGTCAATTATTTTGTACGGCGTTTCTTCATCGTTTTTGAACAGCCCGATCTTTTCATTGTATTCTTTGACTGTTATATACTCGTTTTCAGTATTCCCGGAATATACCGGCGTCACGTCTGCAGGGACCGGGTCGGTCGTCTCTTTTAATAAAAACTTCAAAGGGACTATTACGGCTGAAAACAGCACTGAGGCGGCAATCAATAAAAGGATATATTTCTTCATTTTTAATACCTGTTTAATAAAATTTTTGATTGTTAATATTATGTCCAAAAATAAGTGGTATTATATTAAAGTAAATTAATGCATTTTCTGAGCGTTAGCTCTGTACGAAGTTTATTAAGAGAGGAAGCATATAATTTGACAAACCAGGCATTAAACGGTTCGACCGGTCCCGGAAGCAATAAAGAGAAGATCAAGCACGGGTTTATGATCGCGGGCAGAGTGCTTTTCAGAGTCTTTTCGATCGCTTTGAACGTCATCCTGACAGTTCTTCTGATCGCGATGATAACAGGCGTTATTGTCGGTACGGTCTTTGCAATGTATATAAAGAATTATATCGATCCTACTATCGATCCCTCGCTGCTTATAACGCGCGGGACCGACACTACGACGCGCCTCTATTACACCGAGTACGAAACCGAGGATGACCGTATCCTTGGCGTCGGAAAAGACATTGAGATCGAAAATCAGCGTCTTTACGGCTCAGACAACAGTATCTGGGCATCTTACGATCAATTTCCTCAGTATCTGATCGATGCGTTTATTTCGATCGAGGATCACAGATTCTTGTCTCACAACGGAGTTGACTGGATCCGAACGTCAAGCGCCATTCTCGGATTTTTCTTCGGGGAAGGCAACTACGGAGGCTCAACCATTACTCAGCAGCTCATTAAAAACCTTACCGGAGATGATGAACCAACCATCCAGCGAAAGGTTGAAGAGATCTTCAGAGCTCTCGATCTTGAAAAGAAGCTCGATAAAACGGAGATCCTCGAGCTTTATCTCAACGTTGTATTCCTTTCAAACAACTGTACCGGCGTTCAGGCTGCCGCTAACTTCTATTTCGGAAAGGACGTAAGCGAGCTCGATCTTGTCGAGTGCGCGTCCCTTGCGGCAATAGTCAAGAACCCCTCAAAATATGAACCTCTCCGTCATGACGTTGTAATGTACGTTGACGAGGAGACCGGTCTTGAGAAGGAAGACGGCAACAGAAAGAGAAGAAACGACGTTATATGGACGATGTGGAAGCAGGGCAGGATCACCGAAGCCGAGTATGAAGAGGCAACGTCGACCGACATCGTAGTTGTAGCAAACAGCGGAAACAGTTCGCTCGTAAGGGAAGTAAATTCCTGGTATACTGACGCTGTTTTCAACGACGTAAAGAGCGCTCTCATGGATGAGTACGGGTATTCCGACTACGTTGCGAGTATGATGATCTATAACGGCGGTCTTCAGATCTATACCGCAATGGATTATGAAATTCAGCAGACGCTTGAATACGTTTACGAGCACGACGATGAAGCGAGCGGCTTTTTCGATCACGCATCGAGCGCCGAACAGCCGGAATCGGCAATGGTAATATGCGATCCGTACACCGGCGACGTGCTTGCTCTTGTCGGCGGACGCGGCGAAAAGACGCAGAACAGGATCCTCAACAGGGCAACTATGACAAAGAGACCGCCCGGATCATCTATCAAGCCGATCTCTGTTTACGGTCCTGCTCTTGATATAGGTTATATCACGTATGGTACTGTCATTGACGATACGCCGGTCACGTTCAACGGAACGACTCCGTATCCTAAGAACGCGCCGAACTGGTACAACGGCCTTACTACTATCCATGAGGCGATCAAGGTCTCTAAGAACACCGTTGCTATGAAGACTCTTGATATGCTCGGGATTGACAATTCGTTTGATTTTCTGCGTGATAAACTTCAGATCAACAGCGTTCTCGAGTCTAAAGAAACGTCATGGGGAACGATAGTAACGGATAAGGCTCCGGCGCCGCTATCCCTCGGTCAGCTTTCATACGGACTTACGGTGCAAGAGATCACAAACGCATATTCTATATTCGTTAATAACGGTATCTTTTCCAAGTCCCGACTTTGGACGAGAGTAACTGATAATAACGGTAATATTATCCTCGACAATCCTATTGAACAGCAACCTGTAATAAGCTCGCAGACGGCGACTATTATGACAAAGATGCTGCAGGAAGTCACCTCGCAGGGAACTGCTTCAGGCATCACTTTAAGATGGGATATAGATTGCGCTGGTAAGACCGGTACGACACAGGAAGACTACGACAGATGGTTCGTAGGCTTCACGCCGTATTACGTCGGAGGCGTATGGTTCGGTTATGACCTTAACCAGTCGCTCAGCGAGTTTTATGATAACCCGGCAGTTTTCCTTTGGGACAGAGTTATGCAAATACTTCATAAGAAGTATATTGATAACGCCGAAAATGAACCTATAAAAGAGTTCGTTGACGCTCCCGGAGTCATACAGTGTACCTATTGTAAGGATTCCGGAATGCTTATGAGTGAGGCTTGTTATGCCGATCCGCGCGGTGACCGTTCGGAAGTCGGTTACTTTACTGAAGCTACTAAGCCGACGGAAGAGTGCAACGTTCATAAGCTCGTAAACTACTGTACAAGCGGTCACGGCATCGCCGGTCCGGATTGTCCTGAAAAAGACGTAAAACAGGTCGGTCTTCTCAATCTTGACAGAAGTTTTGACTATCAGGTTTATATCAAAGACGCGCAATATACCTGCCGCGACGGTAAATTTGTTCCTACAAAGGCTCAGAATCTGCCGTATTATCAGCCGCTGCTTGGTGAGCACAAGTATTCCGGTATAAGCGAAGAGACGAAGCAGTATAACTCCTACTGTACGGTCCACACGAATTTCGACAAGCTCGAGCATCCGGAGAAGTATACTACCGCAGCAGTTACTACTGAATCGTCTGTTGTAACTGAGACGGACGCCGCGACGACCGATGAAGTCAATACGGAAACTGAGACTGATACCGAAACGGCAAAAGAACAGAATTGATCGTTTTGACCTTTCAATCCGTTCTTGACAATCCGATATAAATGTACTATACTTTATATACAATAAATACTTGGAGGCAATTATGAAATTAACAAGAATTTTTGCTGCGGTTATAGTAGCTGTAATGATCCTTTCCGCTTTTGCAGGATGCGGCAATAAAGTCGTATCAAAAGTCCATATCCAGTTTATCGTCACTGTTGACGAAAACGGTAATGAGCTCGACGAAGACAAGATCATCGGCGAAACGGACGTTGAGGTCGAAGGCACTACGAGCAACCCTCCGACAGTTCTGAAGGCTGCTCAGATCGCTCTTACAAAGCTTTCCTATGAAGACGGTTATGAAACGACTTCAGACGGATACAGCATCGCCCGCATCAGAACTTATGCTGAACACCAGGAGACCGATGACGAGAAAGGTTACTACAGATACTGGGATGCTTATATCAACGGTGAACGTTCGACGTCCGGCAGACAGAGCGAAACTCCCATATACAATAATGATACGCTCGTTTTCAAGTATATCAGCTCTTCGACACCGCGTGAAGACAATAAAAAGTATATAGACGAATCAGAATCCGCTGAATAATATCACACTATAGTATAAAAAAACAGACCGTTTGCACGGTCTGTTTTTTAATTCTAAAACTAAGCAGTTGCGTCTTTCGTCTCCGCCGGTACTTCTTTTGTTATGAGTTCCGGAGGCTCGTTGCCGAGCACTGTTTCTTTTGTGATCAATATTTTACCGACATCTTTGCGGGAAGGAAGTTTATACATTATATCCGTCATAATGTCTTCAAGTATCGAACGAAGACCTCTTGCGCCGGTGTTCCTTTCGATCGCAAGTGAAGCGACCGCTTCAAGCGCGTCTTTTTCAAATTCAAGATCAGCGCCGTCCATACCGATAAGCTTTTTATACTGCTTTACAAGCGAATTTTTAGGCTCGGTCAGAATTCTTATCAGTGCTTCTTCGTCTAAAGAATCAAGCCCTACGATGACCGGAAGTCTTCCTACAAGCTCCGGGATCAGCCCGAATTTTACAATGTCGTGCGGTACGATCTCGCGGAAGATCTTTGACTTTTCTTTTTCTTCTTTTGTCTTGATCTCGCCGACATATCCTATCGTTGAACCGCCTTTACGCTTCTCAACGATCTTGTCGATCGTATCAAAAGCGCCGCCGCAGATAAACAGAATATTCTTTGTGTCGATCTTGATGAATTCCTGGTTGGGATGCTTTCTTCCGCCTTGAGGAGGTACGTTTGCAACAGTTCCTTCAAGGATCTTCAGAAGCGCCTGCTGTACGCCTTCTCCGGATACGTCGCGCGTTATAGAACGGTTTTCACTTCTGCGCGCGATCTTATCTATTTCATCGATATAGATTATGCCTTGCTCTGCGCGGTCGATATCGTAGTCAGCCGCCTGTATCAGACGGAGCAGAATATTCTCGACGTCTTCACCAACGTAGCCGGCTTCTGTCAGCGTCGTTGCGTCTGCGATCGCAAACGGAACTCCGAGGCTCTTTGCAAGAGTTTGGGCAAGATAGGTTTTTCCCGATCCGGTCGGTCCGATCAACAGCACGTTGCTTTTCTGAAGCTCAACGTCGTCGCCGTCATCTTTTGTTTTGAGTCTTTTGTAGTGATTGTATACAGCGACAGCCAAAGCTATTTTTGCTCTGTCTTGCCCTATAACGTACTCGTCAAGATTCTTTTTGATCTCTTCGGGAGTTGTGAGCTTAAAGTCACTTCCTATTGTTTCCGAATCGTGTTTTTCGTTTTCAAGTGAAAACTCTTCGACTATCGAATTGCATATATCCACGCATTCGTTGCAGATATAAACGCCGGTAGGGGAGGGGATCAAAAACGTGACGTCGGGATCGCTTTCGCTTCTTCCGCAAAAACTGCATTTTGCGGGTTTATCGGTTTTGTTAGCCATCTTGATTCCTTTCGGGTGAATTATGCGCGTTTATCAAACACTTTATCAATGAGTCCGAACTCAAATGCCTCTTGCGCCGTCATATAATGGTCGCGCTCGCATGCATCGTGCATCTCCTCGTAAGTATGCCCGCTGTTTTCAGCCATGATGCGTTCAAGCTTTTCTCTTGTCTTGAGCATGTGATCCGCATGGATCTGAATGTCTGTTTGCTGTCCGCTCAAACCGCCGAGGAGAGGCTGGTGTATCAAAATTTCGCTGTTGGGAAGCGCAATTCTTTTACCTTTAGCTCCTGCAGAGAGAAGGAAAGCGCCCATGCTCGCTGCCATACCTACGCAGATAGTTGAGACGTCGCATTTGATATAATTCATTGTGTCGTAAATAGCCATACCGTCGGATATCGAACCTCCGGGGCTGTTGATGTACAGTGAAACGTCTTTTTCCGGATCCTGCGCTTCAAGGAACAGAAGCTGAGCTACAACGAGAGACGCTGTGACATGATTTATCTCGTCTGCAAGAAATACGATACGGTCGTTAAGAAGACGAGAGAATATATCGTAAGAGCGTTCGCCTCTGCTTGTTTGCTCTATTACCATCGGGACGAGTGAATCAAACATTTCTTTCATTGTTATACCTCTTTCGTTATTTTATGTGTGTTTCTTAAATCTGTTGATTTATTATTATACCGCTACTTTTAGGTAGCGGTATATAAAATGTGTCAGTTCTCAGCTTTTTCTTCTGCTTTGGGAGCAGTTTTCTTTGCCGCGGGCTTTCTTGTCGTTTTCTTTACGGGAGCATCTGCTGCCGGCTCATCGTCTTTTTTCTCTGCGGGTTTCTTTGCAGGCGCCTTTTTCGCGGGAGCTTTTTTAGCTGCGGGCTTCTTAGCTCCTTTTATAACCGCCTCGCTCTTGATAAGCTCAACGGCTTTCCTGACCTTGACGTCTTCGGAAACGCCGTCTGCGGGAAGAGCTTTCTTTACCTCGTCAACTTCCATACCGTAAGCCTTGGCGATCTTTTCAAACTCTTCGTTTACGTCGTCTTCCGTTGCTTCAATGTTTTCGATCTCAGCTATCTTTTCGAGAGCAAGTCTGGTCTTGACCTGGCTGATAGCTCTCGGACGCATCTCAGCTCTTACGCTGTCCATGTTCATGCCTGTGTACTTGAGATATGTCTGGAGATCAAGTCCCTGCATTCTGAGATTGGAGTCCATATCACGCACGAGATTGTCAACTTCTTCGTCAAACATACACTCGGGTATATCCGCCTCGAGTTTATCGACAAGAGCCTCGATAAGTTTGTTTTCCACTTCACGGTAAGCAGCCGATTCTTTTCTCTCGGTGATTTTTGCCTTAATATCAGCTTTATATTCAGCAAGCGTATCAAATTCGGAAGCCATTGTTGCAAGTTCGTCATCTGCAGCAGGGAGCTCCTTGACTTTGATCGAATTCAGCTTAACTTTGAATACCGCAGGCTTTCCTGCGAGCTCTTTTGCGTGATAGTCTTCGGGGAAAGTGACGTTTACGTCAAATTCGTCGCCGATGTTTTTGCCGACTATCTGATCTTCAAAGCCATCGATGAACGACTTTGAGCCGAGGGTAAGTTCGTGACCTTCAGCTTTTCCGCCGTCAAAGGGAACACCGTCGCAGTATCCGTCAAAATCGATATTTACGATGTCGCCGTTTTCAGCGGCGCGATCTTCGATATCTGTGATCCTTGCGTTGCGCTCGCGGACTCTGTCGATCTCGGCGTCAACTTCCGAGTCTTCAACTTTAACTGTTTCTTTTTCAACTTCTATGCCCTTGTAACCGTCGATCTTGACTTCGGGTTTAACGTATACTTTCGCTGTAAGGACAACGCCGTTGTCATCGATAGTGTCTATATCGAATTCAGGACGTCCGACAACTTTAAGCCCAGACTCTTTGACAGCTTCCTCGTATGCATCCGGGATGATCTCGTTGACTGCGTCTTCGTAGAATACGGATTTTCCGTACATTTTCTCAATTATTGCTCTGGGAGCTTTTCCGCGACGGAAGCCGGGAATTGTTATCCTCTTTGCCTGTTTTTTGTAGACTTTTGTTACTGCTTCGTCAAAAGTTGCCTTGTCTACGGAAATAGATAACTCATATCTGTTTGTTTCAATAAGCTTTTTGTCTTTCAGACTCATTTTGAATCTCCTTCAAATATTATTAACCAAAAATACGCCAAAGAGTATTTTACCTTTTTTTTATATAAATGTCAATGCTGTTTTTATAAAAATATGTATTATTTAATATGGGGCGGTGATCATCGGTATGAAATTTAGATAATCAGCCGATATAATCGTCATTGAGATGCCCTCGAACTCCGACGTTTTCGGTATTGAGTAATTACCGTGAATATGTCCGAAATACATTCGGTCAAGATCGTGCGAGTGAAGAACGTCAATGATCTCACGACAAATGAAACCGTTGAACGCGGGAGGAAAGTGCAGGTAAACAAGGATCGGTTTTCCGCTTTTTTCTTTAAGCTTTTCGGCTTCTTTGATGCTCGTTTCAAGCCGTGAAGCTTCACGAAGTACGATTTTTGAGTAATCTACGTCTCCGACTGTGTTTTGCATTTTTTCTTCGACGTACCATCCTCGGGAGCCGCAAATTATAAAATCCTCGGTTTCAAAAGCGTTGTTGTAAAGAAATGAAATGGAACTGATGCCGCACTCTTCCAAAAAGCGGTTCATTTTTGTTATCGTTTCCCACCAGAAGTCATGGTTGCCTTTTCCAAGTATTTTTTTGCCGGGCAGAGAGCCTATCAGTTCAAGATCGATCCTTGCATCCTGAAGCGTCATTGCCCATGAAATATCGCCCGGTATAACGACCGTATCGTCTTTTGAAACTACCGATTTCCAGCGGTTGACAAGTTTATTTGTGTGATCGCTCCACCTCGCTCCGAAGACGTCCATCGGTTTATTGATTGCACCGGAGAGGTGGAGGTCTGCAATAGAGAATAGTGACATAAATTCCTCTGTCAGTTGAATATTACCTTTTTCATATCATCAGGATCTACGACGCGGTCGAATCTGACAGGCATAGATACCGTTTTCTTTAATTGATCGGGAGCTTTTGTATTGCTGATCTTCTCGAGTTCTGAGATCAGAGCGCCGGGCTCATTGATCTCAGCTTTACTGCCGAGTGAGCGGCAAACGTCTGCAGCAAATTTATACGGGCTTGCAGTCGACAGTATTACGGTTTGTGTATCGTCACCGGTTTCTTCACGGTATTTATTGCAGCAGGTAAGAGCGACCGAAGTGTGCGGATCTGCAAGATATCCCTTTTCGTAATACGTATTATTGATCGTTGACGCGGTTTCGGATTCATCCGCATAGTAACCGCAAAATACGTTTTGAATAGAGGAGAGAGTTGAAGCCGGGACGGTGTATTTCCCGTCCTTTGAGAGCTTTGACATACAATCGGATGTAACCTCGGGACCTGACGTGAGCCAGATCAGCCGCTCGAGGTTGCTCGATATAAGAATATCCATTGACGGAGACATAGTCTTAAAGAATTCTCTTGTTCTGTCATACGTACCTGTTCTTATGAAATCCGTCAGAACGCAGTTTGAGTTCGAAGCGCAGATCAATCTGTTTACAGGGAGTCCCATTTCCATCGCGATCCTTCCCGCGAATATATTACCGAAGTTGCCCGTTGGAACGCAGAAATTGATCTTTTCTCCGTTTTTGATCTTTCCTGAGTTGATAAGGTCGCAATATGCGGAAATATAGTATACTATCTGCGGCGCAAGTCTTCCCCAGTTGATGGAGTTTGCGCTCGAAAGGAAGAATCCGCGGCGATCTGCTTCTTCGGCTGCAGACGGATCCGAGAATATACGTTTAACACCATTTTGCGCGTCGTCAAAATTTCCGTTGACAGAGCATACGTCTACGTTTTCACCGAGCTGTGTCGTCATTTGAAGCTTTTGCATTGCGCTTACGCCGTCAACAGGGAAGAATACCGTGATGTCGATCCCGTCAACGTCGCGGTAGCCTTCGAGCGCGGCTTTTCCGGTATCTCCGGACGTAGCTACAAGTATATGCGCTTTTCGCTTTTCTCCGGTCATTTTGAGCGCTCTTGAGAGAAGTCTCGGCATTATCTGAAGCGCCATATCTTTGAAAGCGCACGTCGGGCCGTGCCAGAGTTCCAAAACGCTTGAATTATCGCTAAGTTTGACAAGAGGAGCGGGTCCTCCTGGAAAACGTCTTTCCGAATATGCTTCTTTGCAATCGTCTTCAATATCTCTTACGTTATAATCTGTGAGGAACATCGAAAGAATTTTTGATGCTCTTTTATAGTAATCGAGTTTGCAAAGATCAGTAATATCGCTGCTGCCTATTTTCGGGAAGCTGTCCGGCATAAAAAGACCGCCGTCATGAGCAAGACCGGTTTTGATTGCTTCTGCTGAAGTGCAGGACTTTATTTCTGTTCCTGTATCTCTTGTGCTGTAGTATTTCATTTGTTTTCCTTTCCCGGAACCTTGAGGTTTGATTCAAAGAATTCGTATGCGTTTTTATAAAATATCCCGTCGACGGTATCGTCAGGATATCCGTGTTTTATCATTATGTCTGCTATCTTTTGAACGTCAGATACTTTAGTGATTTCAGACGGGAGCTCACTCGTTCCGTCAAAATCGCATCCGAGCGCAACTCTGTCTGAGCCGATATGCTCGGCAAAGAAATCTATATGTCTGAACACTGTTTCAAGATCGGGAGAAATTCCGAGGTGAGGACCGTGAAGACATATACCGATTATTCCGCCTGTTTGTTTCAACTTGTTTGCCAGTGAAAGCGGAATATTTCTCGGATGAGGGCAGATATCAAACGAGTTGCTGTGGGAAGCGATAACCGGCAAGCCAAAATCAATGCCCATATCGAGTATTTCTTCCGCCGCACAGACAGAGGCGTGAGAAACGTCCGGTATGACGCCGTTATTGAAACACCAATCGACTGCGCTTCTTCCGAAATCAGTCAATCCTTTTGACGTGTCGTAAGAGCCGCCGATGCACGTTTCACCGGTCCAGAGCGGGGTCAGTATTCTGACGCCGGAATCAAATAAAACACGGAGCCTTGTTATGTCTCCGGCTAAAAGTCTTGCGTCTTCGACCGACAGAATGTGAGACGGCATATCCGCTCCGCATGACGCGAAAGCTAAACGGTTTGATTTTTTAAAATTATCGACTACTTTAAAAAATCTTTTATAGCATTCGTCGTCTGACAGCCCGGGCTTTGAAAAGACGGCAAAAACTTGAGAATACTCCTCAAAAGATTTTATATCGTCAGACGAAAGGTGGCACGTCGAATTATCGAGAACCTCGGATCTGTCATACAAAGCAGTTGCAGTATCGCAGTGCAGATCAAAATATCTTTTAATCATTTATGTACGGAGTTTTCAAAATGCTTGATGTCGGCTATCTGATATTTATCTTTGCGCCTTGTCAAATAAACTTCTATTATGTCGAATCTTTTGTAGAATCCGGCGTATTTTGCACCGTTTTCTGAGCAAAATTTATTTGCTCCTCTTATAAGATATGATCTTTTGGAATTATTGACAGCATCGGCAGGTCTTGAAAAATATTCTTTTCCGTCCGCGTAAGACCGTGTCTTTACTTCAACAAAAACAAGCGTTTTGTCCTTCAGAGCGATAACGTCGATCTCCGAGCGCCCCTCGTGCGTGTTGCGAAGTATAATACTGTATCCGTTTTTCTTCAGATATTTTACTGCGGCATCCTCGCCGAGTTTGCCGACATATTGTTTTGTGTTTATAACGTCATCCATTTTGCCGTAGATCCATCTCGTGCTCGAGCATATCTTTTTTTGTCTCGAGAAAAGACAAAAATGAAGTTCTGTGCTCGGGACAAGGCCCGTATTTGTAAACTGCGATCATGTGATCTTTCGTCGGATAACCTTTATGCCGTTTAAATCCGTATTGAGGATAGACTTCATCGAGAACGTCGCACAATCTGTCCCTAGTCACTTTCGCAAGCACAGACGCGGCTGCGATCGATTGAGATTTGCCGTCGCCTTTTACTATTGCCTCAGCAGGGCTGTCAAATCCGTACGACTTGTTACCGTCCACGAGGATCAGGTCCGGAGTTACGCCTGTCATGGCCACAGCTCTTTTCATAGCAAGCAGGGAAGCGTTTAAAATATTTATCCTGTCGATCTCGACGGGAGATGCAGAAGCGATACCGTAGTACAGACAGTTTTTAATAATAGTGTCAAACAGAAGGTTGCGTTTCTTTTCAGTAAGCTTTTTTGAATCGTCGAGACCATCGATCGTGACGCCAGGCTTGAGAATACATGCCGCGGCAACTACCGGCCCTGCAAGCGGACCCCTTCCGGCTTCGTCCGTACCGCAGAGAAGTTTTGCACCTTTGTCAATATAATTCTTATCAAATAAAGGGTCAAGCATCTGTCTTTACGGCCTTTCCAGTGAAATATTGCCGATCTTGCATCCTCTGAATTCGTCAAGGAGAACAATAGCAGTCTTTTCTGTGTCAACGACGCCGCCGGAGACCAGATGGCCTCTTTTGCGCCCGACTGTCTCAAGCATTTCATAACCGTTTTTGCCGGACAGCGCATCAGAAGACAGCTTATATCTTTCACAGAATTTGTCGGGATAAAGATCGAACAATCGCTGGCACAATATTGCTCCAAGTGCTTCCGTATCGAGGATCGCATCCTTGATAGCTCCGGTCAGGGCAAGGTTCTCTCCGGTCAGCTTGTCCTCAAACTTCGGCCAGAGTACTCCGGGCATATCGAGAAGTTCGATGCCGAGATCAGTTGTTATCCACTGTTTATTGAGCGTTACTCCCGGTCTGTCCTCAACTTTTGCTTTTTTTGATTTAGAAAGACGGTTTACAAAGGATGATTTGCCGACGTTCGGTATTCCGACTATCATTGCTTTCAGTTGTTTGCCGATCATACCTTTGCTTTCAAATCTCTCTGTCTTATCCTTCAATATCTCTTTGACGACGGATGGGATCTTATTTACGTTATACCCGCTTACACAGTCTATATCGAGCGCATTTCCGAGCTTATTTTTCCATTCCGAGGTGATGACAGGATCAGCCAAAGAAGATTTGTTTAACAGCGTCAGACGCGGCTTCGTGCCGATGAGCTCTGATATTTCGGGGTTGCGGGAACTGCTCGGGATCCTGGCGTCGAGAAGTTCTATAACTATATCGGTATATTTAAGGTTCTCCTTGATCATCCGGCGCGTTTTCGCCATGTGACCTGGAAACCAGTTTATATTATTTATGCTTTCGTTCATTTTCAATACTCTACACTTGAAAAAGCGGTGATCTTGTTGAATGGAAATACACGTAAGATGGCTCTGCCGACGATACATCTCTCATCAACAGGCCCGAAGAGCCTGCTGTCGCCGGATTGGTTTCTGTTGTCTCCCATTACGAACACTTCGTGTTCGTCGAGCGTTATCGCTTTCATATCGGTAGGCTCCATTGTCTCTCTGATGTATGGCTCGTCGAGCGCGACGCCGTTTACATATACGACTCCGGATTTTATCTGTATGGTATCTCCGCCTACGGCAATGACTCTCTTGACAAGAGGTTTGGCGTACAGAGTACCTATAGAAGTTTTTGAAACGTCATTTACAACGACTATATCGCCGCGTTCGGGTGTGTAAAAAGTATCCTGAACAAGAAGATACTCTCCGTCAATGAGCGTATTCTTCATCGAGTCGCCGTCGACAACGGTCATCCTTATAAATACAGAGAAGAGTATAACGATGCACGCCGTGCACAGAACGAATATCTCCGCTATATCAAATATATCCCACGTGCTCTTTGATTCTGTTTTTTTCTTAGCCATTTCAATCACCGTCACATATTATTTCAATTTAATATTATATCATAATTCTCGTATAATATCAACTATTATATTTTTTAATATTTTTTTGCGAATTTTATAAAAACACTTGCAATTCCAAATCTTATGTGCTATACTACTACAGTATGTAAAATTATGTTTACGCACACCCTCTCAGGTGCGAAACGTATTCTTATTATTGTTATTAAGGAGGGAAAAAGATGCCGAATATTAAATCAGCAAAAAAGCGTGTAAAAGTTACCGCCACCAAGACTCTCAACAATAAGATTTTCAAATCTCAGTACCGTACGATCGTAAAAAAGTTCTACGCTGCTGTTGAGTCCGGTGATAAAGCGCAGGCTGAAGTTCTTTACAAGGCGGCTGTTAAAAAGGTCGACCACGCTGTTGTTCGTCATATCATGCACAAAAATGCAGCAGCGCATAAGAAGAGCCAGTTCACACTCGCTCTCAACAGAATGTAATTTATGAATTGAACAGCGACCGATGTCATGCTCCGACGTCGGTCGTTTTTCATTTTTTCATTTTCTTTCCACTGTATTTGTCGATTTTTCTGCAAATAATATAACAGAAAGGAGAGATATATGAGAAAATTCGTTTCAATCATAATTTCTTTGACATTATTTATATACTTGCCGCAAATATTTGCATCTTCGGCTTATTCAGTGGGTAACGCGTCAAAGCCGTTAAGCTGGTATTGCAAGCACATCACCGATGAACAGATCCCGCGTGCCGATCCTGAAATGACGTTTATATCATCTCTTAACGGTTATTATATTGATACCGCGGCAGATAAATATAATAAAACCGTCTATCTGACGTTTGATGCAGGGTATGAAAACGGAAATATTGAAAAAGTGTTAGACGTTCTGAAGGAAAAGAACGTTGAAGGCTCATTTTTTATCCTGGAGAATCTTGTAAAGCGAAACCCCGAACTTGTAAAGAGAATGGCAGATGAAGGCCATTTGGTGTGCAACCACACCGCTTCGCATAAAGATATAACGTCATTTACGAGCAGAGACAGTTTGGACGCGGAATTAAAAAAGCTTGAGAACAGCGCTCTTCATTGTGCCGGAGTTGAAGTGGCAAAATTCTTCAGACCTCCCGAAGGCAGATTCAGCAGGCAAAGCTTGGAGTGGGCAAATGAGCTCGGATATAAAACGGTGTTCTGGAGTTTTGCTTACGCCGACTGGGATAACAACGATCAAATGGATCCGGATGCTGCATATAACAAGATCGTTGACGGTATGCATCCCGGCGAAATACTCTTGCTTCATCCGACTTCCGAAACAAACCGCGTGATCTTACCGGATCTTATCGACACTTTCAGAGCAAAAGGATATGAATTCAAAACGCTTGACAATCTGTGCTGACTCTATGAAGCTGATAAACAAATTTTTAATTATTATGATCTCTGCGGCAGTTCTGTCGTCAGCATCATATCCTTGCAGGATAGTTAGCAAGATCGCCGCAGATGACAAAGTCGTCGCTCTGACGTTTGACGACGGACCACACCCGAAATATACCGACGAGATCCTTGATATTCTTTCTGAGTACGGAGTGAAGGCAACTTTTTTCGTTATAGGCAAAAACGTTGAAGAACACCCGGAGATAATTCAAAGAGAAGTCAGAGAAGGTCACGAAATTGGCAATCACACTTTTGATCATTTTTATATGAATTCATTGAATGAATCGAGCATAGCAGATGAGATCAAAAAATGCGAATGCTCTGTTTTATCGGCAGGAGGCCCTAATACTAAACTGTTAAGACCTCCCGGAGGTATCTGCAGCACGAAACTCAAAAAGCAGTGTGCTGCTGCTGATTACAATGTCGTACTTTGGTCTGTTGATACGCGTGACTGGAAACGTCCGTCAGCAGATCATATCGTCAATTCGGTTTTGAACAATGTCTCATCCGGCGACATAATTCTTATGCACGACTATGTTTCCGGTAAATCAAACACGCCTGAAGCATTGAAGCGTATAATCCCCGCTTTAATTGATGAAGGATACAATTTTGTGACCGTAAGCGAGCTAATTAATTTGGAAAAAATTGAAACAGAATACTTTTCAAAGTAATATCATAAATTTGATCGAGGTGATATTACGATGAAAACTAAAAAATCATTAATTGCTTTTCTGTCAGCTGTAATTTGCATTTCTTCGTTGATTTCAGCCGCTCTGCCGGTGTATTGTGCAAACGGGAGCGCGGTGATCTCCGCGGCAGCGGTAGAAGATCCTATGCCGTTCGATCTTGACTGCGCATCTGCAGTATTGATGGATGCGGCAACCGGTACTGTTCTTTACAACAAAAACGGACTTGAACCGTTGCCGCCGGCTTCGGTGACAAAAATAATGACTCTTTTGCTTACAATGGAAGCGATCGACTCGGGAAAACTTAAACTTGATGATAAAATACAGACGAGTGAATACGCTGCTTCAAAAGGCGGTTCTCAAGTCTATCTTGAACCCGGGGAAGATATGAGTGTCGAGGATCTGATAAAGTGTGTGGTGATCTCATCTGCGAACGATGCCGCCGTCACGCTTGCCGAAGCTGTCGCCGGAAGTGAAACTGCTTTCGTAGATCTTATGAACAAGAAAGCAGAAGATATGGGCATGAGCAACACGCATTTCGAAAATGCGACCGGACTTGACGATACTACGACAAATCACGTTACAAGCGCTGTCGATATCGCGGTAATGTCAAGAGAACTGCTGTCTCATCCGCTGATCCTTAAGTACTCGTCTATATGGATGGATTCGATCAGGAACGGTGAGTTCGGATTGACGAACACAAACAGACTGATCAGGTTCTACAGCGGCGCGACGGGCCTTAAAACGGGTTCGACTTCAAAAGCAAAATTCTGTATCAGCGCGACCGCTTGTAGAAACGGTCTCCATTTGATAGCCGTGATAATGGGCGCTCCTACGCGAGATATAAGAAACGAAGCTGCCAAGAAGCTGCTTGACTACGGCTTTGCAAATTATTCGTTATATACCGACGAAGACGGAGAGAGCGGTTCAATTCAGATAAAACACGGCGTAAAACAAAGCGCTGCCGTGAAGAGTGAAGTGTTTTCGGCTCTGCTGTCAAAAGGCGATTCCTCTAAAGTTAATACGAATGTTGTACTTGATGAAAGCGTAACAGCACCCGTAAAAGCAGGAGATATTGTCGGTAAAGTTGAATACACCGTAGAGGGAAGAGTAATCGGTTCAACAGACGTTATTATATCGGAAAACGTTGACAGGATCGGATTATTTGAAATTTTCAGAAGAATTGCCTCATATTTTACTATGTCATAATAATAAAATATTGTATAAAAATCAGGATTTTTCTAAAATCCGGTTGAATTTTGGATTTTAATGTTGTACAATATTATTTGTTGTAAAATATTAAATTGAAATTCAAGCATCAGAAAGGCAATTATCAATGGAAGTAAAACTTTCGGACAATTTTATTTGTGATTTTGTCTCCGAAGAAGAATTTAAGGCGATCGTTCCTGAAGTTGAGAACGCAAGATCCAAAGTCATCGAAGGAAACGGAGAAGGCAACGGATTTCTCGGATGGAGAGATCTTCCGGTCAATTATGACGCTCTTGAGTTTGAGAGGATCCTTGCAGCTGCCGAAAGGATCAAAAGTATGTGCGACGTCTTTATCGTTATCGGTATAGGCGGATCATATCTCGGTTCCCGCGCCGCAATAGAATACGTAAAAAGTCCTTTTTATAATTCATTGAATAAAGACACACCGGACATTTATTTTATCGGCAATTCAATCAGTTCTTCCGCTATTACGGACCTTCTTAGGATCTGCGAAGGGCGTGATATATGTATCAACGTCGTCTCAAAATCCGGAACAACGACAGAGCCTGCCGTTGCTTTCAGAATATTCAGAGATCTGATGATCAATAAATACGGAAAAGAAGAAGCCGCGCGCCGTATCGTAGCAACAACAGACAAAGAGCGCGGTGCTCTCAAAGGACTTTCCGACAGAATGGGATATGAGACTTTTGTGATCCCGGATAACATCGGCGGCAGATACTCTGTTTTGACAGCCGTAGGTCTTCTCCCGCTCGCAGTAGCCGGCATCGACGTCAGAGAAATGCTCAAAGGCGCCGCTTCTGCAAGAGAAAAGTTTCTCTTTAACGAAGACGTTTATTCAAACGATTGCTTGAGATACGCGGCATACAGAAACATTCTTTACAGAAAAGGAAAAGTGACTGAGATACTCGTAACTTACGAGCCTGCGCTTCAGCTTTTCTGCGAATGGTGGAAGCAGTTATTCGGCGAGTCCGAAGGCAAAGACGGGAAAGGTCTTCTTCCCGATTCCGTTATATTCTCAACCGATCTTCATTCTCTCGGTCAGTACATACAGGAAGGTTTGCGCAATATATTCGAAACAGTTATTGATATTAAAAAATCTTCCAATACCGTTTACGTTCCGGATGATCCGGATAATGCCGACGGCTTGAATTTCCTTTCCGGAAAAGAACTTGCATGGGTTAATGAATCCGCAATGACCGCAACGCTGTTTGCTCACAATGACGGCGGCGTTCCGAACCTTGTTATCGAAGTTGCAAACAGAAGCGAATTCACGTTCGGCTATCTCGTATACTTCTTTGAACTCGCTTGTGCGGTTTCCGGATATACTCTCGGTGTCAATCCCTTCAATCAGCCCGGTGTTGAAGCGTACAAATGCAATATGTTTGCGCTTCTCGGAAAACCCGGTTATGAAGATATGAGAGAATCCTTGAAAAAGAGAATGAACTGAACTATAATTGTCGGAGCTTTTTCTCCGGCAATTTTTTTATTTTTCTTTTTGTCTTGAAATATTTAATAATTTATAGTATAATGGTATCAGAAAATATTCTGCGGAGGTAGAAATGCTTAAATTAATAATAGGTCTCAAGGGCACAGGCAAAACAAAAAATCTTATTGAACTTGTAAATTCAGCTATTGATACGACAGACGGCGATGTGGTCTGCGTTGAAAAAGGAAATAAGCTCAGATTTGATATAAGGTATCAGTGCAGATTGATCGAAGCCGACGAATTCGGTATTGACAGCGCCGCTTCTCTCTACGGGTTTATAGCCGGTCTTCTTGCAAGCAACAATGACATTAAACATTTATTTATAGATTCAGCATTTAAGATCGCAGGCGAGGATATCGCTTCATTTGATCCTATCCTCGACAAGATCGCACGTTTGATCGACGAGAGAAACATCGAGTGCGTCATCACTTCTTCCATTTCGGAAAATGATGCAACGCCGACAATGAAAAAATATCTGTAAACAGAAATGAACAGGTCCGCGTTTGCGGACCTGTTTTTTTATTTTTCATTATTATTAAGCTTGTCAAGCATTTCCGAAAAATCGTCCGTGACTTCATTGCCTGACGTCTCAACACGGCTGAATTTTTCAAATCTCGAGTAGAAGATCGCGCTGATCGCCGAAGTAAGCGGCAGAGCGGAAAGAATACCGAACGAGCCGACTATGATCTTCAGAAGCTCTACTATGATATTCTCTTTGTTGAACAGATTTGTCATAGAAAAGCTGTTGTTATAAATAATAAGCAGGACAGAGCAGAGAGAACTGCCGATATAAGCCAAAATCAGCGTGTTTGACATCGTTCCTATGATATCTCTGCTTATTGTTACACCGGATCTGAACAGCTCTCTGAACGAGGGCTTTTCGATCTTAGAGGCTACTTCGTGGAGAGCTGCCGCAATATTAACGGCAACGTCCATTACCGCTCCGATCGAACCGATCAGAATTCCCGCGAAAACGAGTGCTTTAAGGTCGATCGATCCTTCATTTATACCTTTAATATATATAGTGCATTCGTCGGTATATCCGGTCAGCTTTATTATTGCATCAGTAACCACGGTGATTATCGCGGCAACGAGAACCCCGCCCATACAGCCGATCCCTGCAACCAGACTCATAAATGATATGCCGTTTACAATAACAAGCGTCATCGCAGTTATATAAAGGCATACGACGATTGTCCAGAAGTAAATATTACGCCCTCCGATGATCGCAGGTACAAGCACGAAGAAAACGGACGCTATAGTCAATGCAAGAGTAACGATAGTCTTTAAGCCTTTGGATCTACCGAATACTATTATCGCGGCGCAAAGAAGCACTGCAAGAACGATAACTGCATCGGATCGTACGTATTCCGCAAATGACCATGAATTCTCATCGTTGATCCTTGACTGGTATACTATGATATTGTCACCGGTCTCAACCGGGTTTGAATTGTACATTGCTGCGGAGTCAATAACCTGCGTTGCGCTTATCGTGTCTCCCTTTCTTGAGCCGTTTTTGATAACAGCTGTGAATTTATACGTCGTCTGAGTATAACTGCTGTTTTCGTACGGCTTGTCAATGTCGATGCTGTCAATGCTCGTTATCTTTGCTTTGAAATACTCGCTCCCGTCGCCGTAGTTGAGGTCATACCCGTCTTTGACGGTAAAATAACCTGCGATGAGAAGCGAGGCTGCGATAACGACAGAAATTATATAAACAATTCTGTTTTTCATAGTCGACTGACTTTCGTCATTTATTTTTTAAGTTCAAATTCCGTACCGAACTTCAGAAGCTGATTGCCGTTCTCCCACAGATATTTATGATTCTCATAGGTAGATGCCGGTATTTCATCGTGAGGCAGGGAAGTTCTCGGCAGAAGCTGGTCACCGGCGACCTCCGGCGTCGTGCATGCATTGTCGTTTCTCCAGGCGTCGCGCTCTTCTTTGTTCCTGAGATTAGGAACTTTTACCGGAATATTTCCGTTCAGAACAGAGCGGTAAGCGAGGATACCGCAAATGCCCATATCAACTGCCTGGTAAACGTCAATGGCATATTTGCCGTCAGGTCTTCCGAGTATTTTTTCAATAAAGAAATGAGTAGCGTAGAAGTCTGAACCGCCGTGCGTTCCGAACTGAAGCGCCATTTCTTTTGCTATCGGAGGTTCGGGATAATAATCTTCCCATTCTCCTTTGCAGTATTCTTCGCCCTCTTTGTATACGTGCATGAGCTGTTCCGTATACGTCGCTTTGATACCGTTGCCCTCGAGTGTTCTCTCTTTATCCGGGAATCTCGCGGCTTCCATCATACCTTTCTGACCGTAGATCATATAGGTATAGCTTGCGGGTTCTCTCTTGAGGTCACCGTGTACGCTTCTTGCAATAGCGCCGTTGTCAAGAGTGATCATTTCAATACCGGCGCCTCTTGCTATTGCAGTCGATTTGTATTCCTGCGGGAGAGGACATTCAAAGCCGACTACTTGCACCGGGCGTCTGCCGGTTATCGTGAGCATCGGACCGATGGAATGTGTGCAGTAGAACGTCGCATACATTCTGTTTCTCCAGTGATTGGGGTCACCGTACGTGATGGACGGCCAGATAGCAGTGCAGTCATGAATGTATTCGCCTTCTATGTACTGAACTTCGCCGATCTCACCTTTTTCATATCTGAGCTGCATTTCAAACGCGTGTCTCATATAGCAGTAGTTCTCAGCATAAGCATATACCATGCCCGTCTGTTCCACGGTTTCGATCAGTTCTACCGCCTGAGCCATAGTCTCGCAGGGAAGAACTTCGGTCATAACGTGAAGCCCGGCTTTCATGCACCTGATAGCGTAAGTAGCATGCTCGTTTGCGTAATTTGCAAGAACCACAGCGTCCATATCATGTTTAATGAACTCTTCAAAATCAGTATAAAGCGCTACGTTGATCCCTTTTTCTTCCGCTTCTTTTCTGACCCTCTCGAGAAGAGGTTCATATTTGTCGCAAACCGCAACAAGTTCCGCGTCATTGTGCTTGAACAATACGTTGATCATCGTATGTCCGCGTGCTCCGCCGAACACGCCGATTTTTAATTTTGCCATTGCAGTGCCTCGCTATTATTTTTGATTATAATAAAATTATACTAAATATTGAACTCTTCTTCAATGTGCACTTATTACAAATTGAAGCAAATTTATTGTTAATATTGTATATTTTCATAAAAATATTTTTTTGTTCTTCAAATAAAAAACAAATAGGTGTATAATGAACGTGAATTATAAATTATATGGTGAATTATGTTGACGAATTATAATTTAAGGACATGGGCGGAAATAGACCTTGACGCAATAGAGAGCAATTTTACTTCGCTGGCGTCTCTTGTCCCCGAGAATACAATGAAGCTTGCAGTGGTAAAAGCAGATGCTTACGGCCACGGAGCCAAAAGAGTCGCACCTCTTCTCTCGGATAAAGTTGATTACTTCGGAGTTGCCCGGGCTGACGAGGCTGTTGAGCTTCGCCGCTCCGGCATTGTAAACACCAAGATCCTTATTCTCGGTCACACGGCTCCGTATCATTACTCCGTTCTGTTCAAGCACGATCTTATACCTTCGGTATACAATATTGAAGAAGCAAGACTTCTCAATGCCGACGCTGAAAAATACGGTCAGGTACTGAACGTACATATCGCCGTTAATACCGGTATGAACAGAATAGGTTTTGAACCCGACGCTCTTTCCGTTTCATATATTGAAGAGATCTCAAAATATCAATTCTTAAGGATCGACGGCATTTTCAGTCATTTTGCGGATGCCGACAACGGATATGACGGTTCTTTTACGGAAAAGCAATTACGAGTTTTTATTGATTTTACTTCCGAATTGAGTAAAAGAGGTATCAATATTCCCGTCAGACATTTGTTTAACAGCGCGGCTATAGTTTCTCTTCCTACCGAATTTGATATGGTCAGGGAAGGAATATGTATGTACGGGCTTCCTCCTTCCGACTCTGTGAACCTTCAGAAGATCAACTCGCTGAAACAGGCGATGTCGCTTCGGTCTGAAGTAATACATATTCATGATATTGATAAAGGCTCTGCGGTCAGTTACGGATGCCGGTTTGTAGCAGAGAAAAAAATGAAGATCGCAACGGTTTGCGCAGGGTATGCCGACGGACTTCCCAGGCTTTGCTCCGAACGCGGATACGTTCTTATAAACGGGAAGCGGTCAAAGATACTCGGTTCTGTCTGTATGGACCAGTTTATGTGCGATATAAGCGATATTGAGGACGTTCGCATCGGATCTGTCGTCACAATATTCGGCTCAGATGGAGATGCATATATCGGAGCCGACGAGGTCGCGTCGTGGGCAGGTACTATCTCTTATGAGATCCTGTGCGGAATATCCAAGAGAGTGCCGCGCGTTTATATTAAAGGCGGCGAGGTCGAATCAATCCACTACGGAATACCTCATGAAGAGTTTTAGAAAACAACAGCACGGGTATCTATTTCCCGTGCTGTTATTCTTTCAGTTCATTTCGCAAGAAGTTAAAGATCTTTTTTTCCTCGCGCGATATTTTTACTTGCGTCAGTCCCAGCTTATTTGCCGTTTCCTGTTGAGACAATCCTTTGAAGTATCGAAGTAATACTATTTTTTTCCAAAGAGAACTCAGCTTGTTCAAAGATTCATAGAGTGCCATCTTTTCGATTTCTTTTTCAAACGGACTTTCAGATACCGAAGACGTGTTTTCAACAGTCAACTCTTCGCTTTCACCTATTGTTGCAGACAGGGAAGATACCGGAGCTATTGCTTCGAGCGCGTCTGCTATTTCTTCCGCCGTCAGTCCCGTGATCTCCGAAATGTCCGAAATTCTCGGCTCTCTGCCGGTGTCGGCTGAAAAGCGCTCTTTTGCCCGCATTACTGCGTATCCGTTTTGCTTTCTCACTCTGCCGACTTTTATAAGACCGTCGTCCCGCAAGAATTTTTTGATCTCGCCCGTTATCATCGGCACTGCGTAGGTCGAAAACACGTTTCCTCTTGAAACGTCAAAACTTCTGATAGCTTTTAACATTCCGATAAGACCTATCTGGATCAGGTCCTCAGTATCGCAGCCCCTTCCCGTGAAGCGTTTTGCTATAGCGGTAACAAGCGGATAGTTGTTTTTTATAAGCGTTTCGACCGCGGATTCATCGCCGTTTACCGCTTTCTTCAGATTCAACTCGTTGTCTTTATATTTATATGAATTATCCATTATGTATTGATAGGATCCGACTCCGACAGTTTTCTTTTGAGCGTCACTTTAGTACCTTTGCCGGGCTTTGTTTTTACGCTCATCGCATCGGTAAACGACTCCATTATCATGAATCCCATCCCGCTTCTGTCACCGCTCGTATCAGTTGTGAAAAACGGTTTTTTCGCCTCTTCAAAATCGGCAATACCGCATCCTCTGTCCGATATTTCAACCGTTAGATTCATTTCGGAATCAACCAGGCATTTCATTCTTATTTCTCCGCGCACGTCTTTATATCCGTGCACTATACAGTTTGTCACAGCTTCCGATACAGCGCATTTCATATCGGCAATATCGGCGACAGTCGGATTTAGCTGGACCATAAATGCCGTGACAAATGCCCTGGCGAGTGATTCGTTTTGCGACAGAGACGGGAATGACAGCGCGGCTCTGTTTGTTATCTCTCTTTTTCTTTTCATATAGCTTCCTTCTTTCCGATAATGTTTATTAATTTATCACACCCCGAAATTCTGATGATCCGGCAAACTGCTTCTGAGGGTTTATACAGCGCAAATTTTATGTTGAGCTTTGATGACGTCTGATATCTTCCCAGTATCAGTCCGAGACCGGATGAGTCCATAAAACTGACTTCCGACAGATCCAGATATACTGCGTCCGGTCTTGTTTCTATGATTTTCATATCTATTGTTTCTTTTATATTTTTTACAGAATGATGGTCGATCTCGCCTGTAATTTTAAATGACATTGTTCCTCTGTTATTAATAATTTCAAGCATTTTAAGTATCTCCAAACGTAAAATCAAAGCAAATCTGATAGCTTTATCACGATTTTATATCTTAAACAGTTAAAATGTTGTCGATATATGCATCGTTATTAAAAAAATTCTTTATTATTTATTGACAAATATTTGTCAGTATGTTACACTTTATATATAATATATTATAGGACGACAGAGCGATGAAATTGATTGGAAACGCTGTAATAGGGCAGTCGGGTGGTCCGACCGCCGCGATCAACGCAAGCCTTGCGGGAGTCATTTCATTTCTTTTGAAATGTGATTCGATCAAAAAAGTTTTCGGAATGAAAAACGGGATTGAAGGTTTCATTTCCGAAAATATAATCGATCTTACAGACGTTTTTTCAGGGGATGACAGGAATTCAAAGCTTGAACTGCTTTCGCACACCCCTGCTTCTGCACTCGGATCATGCAGAAAAAAGCTTCCGGCTCCATCATCCGATCCTGCATTTTTTGAAAATCTTTTAAGACTTTTCAAAAAGAATGATATAAGATATTTCTTTTATATCGGCGGCAACGACTCGATGGATACTGTCGCTAAGATCACCGAATACACAAAGTCGCAGGACTATGAAATAGGAGTTATCGGCGTTCCGAAAACTATCGACAACGATTTGTGCGCAACGGATCATACTCCAGGTTACGGTTCTGCCGCAAAGTATATCGCAACGACCGTTCAGGAGATCATTCGCGATTGCTCGGTTTATACGGTCCCAGCTGTCACTATAGTGGAAGTGATGGGGAGGGACGCAGGGTGGCTCACGCTTTCAGCATCTCTCGGAAGAATAGTGAACGGCTATGCTCCGGATTACGTTTATCTGCCTGAATGTGATTTTTCACTTGACAGTTTCCTTGAAGACGTAAAACAAGCGTTGTCAGTTCATCCGAACGTCGTTATTGCTGTGTCCGAGGGTATAAGAGACAAAGACGGCGTTTATGTCGGAGCAAAGAGCCAAAGCGGTGTGGCTGATGTATTCGGTCATAAGTATTTATCCGGTACCGGAAAAGCTCTTGAGATCTTCGTTAAAGAGAAACTCGGTTGTAAAGTTCGTTCTGTTGAACTCAATATTTCTCAAAGATGCGCTTCGCATTTGTTGTCGGCTACTGATATAAAGGAGTCTTTCGAAGTCGGATCTGCCGCAGCGGAAGCCGCTGTATCCGGCGCAACGGGGTGCATGATGGCGATAGACAGAAGAGAAGGCGATTATTCTGTTGATTATGTGCCGAAAGAGATCTCTTCTATCGCAAATGCGGTCAAGATCGTTCCGAGATACTTTATAAACAACGAAGGCAACAATGTGACCGACGAGGCGCTGAAATATGTTCTTCCGCTTATCGCCGGAGAAGTTGAACTGAAGTTCAATCAAGGTTTGCCTGAAATATTTGTATTCTGAAATAAATTTTTATAAAGGAGAAATGGGTATGCCGAAGTTCAATTATGAAATCGTTAAAAGTCTCGGTGTAGTCTCTCAGCCCAACAACGGATGGATCAAAGAGCTCAACGTTATCAAATGGAGCAACAGAGAACCGGTTTATGATCTTCGTACTTGGGATGAAGCGCACGAAAGAATCGGTAAGGGCATAACTCTTACTGAGGACGATCTCAAAAATCTTAAAGATCTTCTCAACAGCCTTGACGAGATCAAATAATTAGAAGGGCGGATGACCGCCCCTCTAATTTTTATTTTGTAATATCCGCAATGTTTTGCATTACGGTACCGACCGCGTCAAGCGCTTTTGCTGCTTTTTTTCTGAAAGTTTTAGCGGGTTTTGGTTTCGATGAATAAAAAGTGATGAGCGATACTGCTGAGCCGGCGACGATACCTGCCATGATACCCTTGGCTTTTCTTACAGCTGTTTTTGTCATAACGTTTCCCTCCGTTCGTTTGTTCTTATCTATTATTCTTGAACGGTTTTGGGAATAATATTCAAAAAGTCCCCGGAATTAATCCGAGGACTCTTTTCTGTTTTGTCTCAACACTTCGTATGAAAGGATCGAAGCGGCTGAAGCTGTGGACAGGGAACCGCGAAACTCTCTTCCGTAGTCCAGTCTGACGATCATATCGCAGAGCGAAAGAAGCGTGTTTGAAATACCTCTTTTCTCTCCACCTACGATCAAAAGAAGCGGGCGTTTTAGATCGGCATCGTAGGCGCTGACGGAATCTCTGATCCCGGCGCCTGCAATTTTGTAGTTACGTGCTTTAAAAGTACTGATTGCTTCAGACGGAGTTGAAATGTAACTCTTTATCAGCTCAGACGTTCCGGCAGACGATCTGCAAACGACTCCCGCGGCGCTCATCCAGTTTCTCGGCGACAGTATTATACCGTCGGCGCCGGAAGCGTAGATCGAGCGAATGGCGTAGCCGAAATTGTACGGATCCTCTATTCCTTCGATCATGACGTAAAAACCGTTGTCAACTATTTCATTCGGAGTCAGAGCCGGAAGATTTCTTCCGGTACAAACTGCAACGATCCCTCCGTGGCTTGAACCGATACTTAAGCTGTCAATGTACCCGGATGAACAGAATTCAATTTCAAATTTAAGGTCCGCTGCGATCCTCTCCAGAAATTCGATATCGTCATGTTTCTTATCGAATCTTGATTTGTCAATTAATACTTTTGTGATCTTTCTGTCGGAAGTGCCGTCTGACATTGAACTTATTACGGCTCTGATCGACGTCATTCCTTCAAAGACAGTCGAATCGCCAAAGCGTGAAGATTCGTTCTTCATATCAAAAGATCATTTCGCTGCGTTCATTTTCAGATACGCATTGATGAATCCGTCGATCTCTCCGTCCATAACAGCCTGGATGTTTCCGTCTTCATATCCTGTTCTTGCGTCCTTTGCAAGAGTGTAGGGCATAAAGACGTATGAGCGTATCTGAGAACCCCATTCAATATTCGTTTTAACACCTTTGATATCGTCGATCTTCTCGAGTTTTTCTCTCTCTTTGATCTCCATCAGCTTGGATTTGAGCATCTTCATTGCGTACTCTTTGTTTTGAAGCTGGCTTCTTTCCGTCTGACATCCGACCACGATTCCCGTTGGTATGTGAAGGATCCTGATAGCAGAGTCTGTTTTATTGATGTGCTGTCCTCCGGCGCCGCTTGAGCGGTGAGCGGTTATCTCGAGGTCTTCATCTTTGATCTCAATAGAGTTATCGTCGTCGAATTCGGGCATAACTTCAACCGATGCAAAAGAGGTGTGACGTCTGCCGGAAGCGTCAAAAGGAGATACTCTGACAAGTCTGTGCACGCCGTTCTCGCTTTTCAGATATCCGTATGCGTTCATACCCTCGATCATTATCGTTGCAGACTTGATTCCTGCTTCTTCGCCGTCGAGCCAGTCGAGAAGTTTGACGTTATAGCCGTGCTTCTCGCCCCATCTCGTGTACATACGATAAAGCATGAGAGCCCAGTCCTGAGCTTCCGTACCGCCTGCGCCGGGATGAAAACTTAAGATCGCGTTGTTTCTGTCGTATTCTCCGGAAAGCAGAACTTCGATCCTTTGACGTTCTTCTTCTTTTTCAATCTCTTTGACTTCCGATACTATCTCATCTACTAACGTTTCGTCGTTATCTTCGATAGCCATCTCTGTGAGAGTGAGAGTGTCCTCGACTTTTTGCGCAAGCTTCTCGTAGTTTTCGATCTTTTGCTTTAACTGCTTTATATTTCTCAAAACTTTAGCGGAGTTATCGGCGTTGGCCCAGAAGTTCGCGTCAAGCGTTTCCTTTTCCATCTCAGCTACGTCTGCTTTGAGTTGTTCGATCCTCAGTGCGCTTGCAAGCTCTGCGAGTTTGTCATCAAAATTAGTTAGCGTATATTTTGCTTCTTCAAGTGCGATTATCAATTTATTTTCCTCCGATAAACAGTATGGTAAATATTTAAGAAAGCGTCAGAGTACCTATTCGTCGAGATCTACGTATTCAAGCTCATCGATCTTAACTTTTTTCGGCGGAACTCTTTTGAGAGCATCATATATGAATTTTCTGCAGGACGAAGCGGCAGAAACAACACCCCTGATCTCGCAGAGAACACATTCTTCGTTGATCAGCGGTTCGGCATGCTCGCAAGTTCTGCATGACACCTCGACAGTATCTCCGTACTTTTTCATACTTTACCCCTATTTCTAACATCTTTTACAATATTATATATTATTTTTGAAAATAAATCAATAGTTAATATAAGAAGAACGCTTTTCAATGATCCGTTTAATTATGGTAATTACAACGAAAACAGTAAGCATAGTTATGTCGACGATAATAAAATTGATATCAACTCCACCCTCAATTTTTGAAGTATACTCATAACGTTTATACTTAAACAGAAGATATATCACAACCGTGATCGCAGATGAACAAATACCTTGAAATATTTTGAATATAACGTACTTTTTTACATCGATCCCGGCGGGAATGAGGAATACAAGACTTTGAAATATTACGCACAAACCGGAAAATCCGCACAGGAATGATATCAATGCGACTGCGGGTATATCGCCCAATACTTCAGCTTCTTTACAACCGTAAGTTATTTCCGTTATTGATGATATAATGACAGTTATTACCTTTGGAAATTTCAATAACGTCATAAGTTCTTTGATATATGTGGAGATCACGTGAAAAAATACAATAAACCCCGAGAGAACAAGAGAAGAATACGCGCTTTCTTTTATGCTGTCACAGAAGCACATAGAGATGTCAGGAGCCACTGCTGTCTGATCTGACGTTATGTAAACCCTTCGCTTACGAAGTATTGCGCCGATCGATACCGCAGATAAAAATTGACTGACAAAAATAATGATGCCGGTCGAAGTTGAATTCAAATATCCTTTTCCGCAGAGCGTGACCGCGAAACCTATCGAAACGTTGTTAGATACTGCCGTGAGTGTATAGTCTTCAGACGGTATTTTTTTTATTATTTCAGACGACGAGACCGCCCCGTTCGGATAGCCGCATATATTTCCGACCACAAAACAGGATAATGCCTCTTCGTTAAGCTTTAGTAAACGCGCCGCAGGGCGTAATAACGGATTCAATATTTTTACGCTGTTTGTTTTCTGTATAAATCTTGACAGCACCATAAAGCAGAACATTGCAGGTAGTACTGATGATGAGATAAGAACGAGAGATTCTTTGACAGCTTCCGTGCCGATATCCGGAAACGCTATTGTTGCGATAAGTGCTGCCATTATGAGTATAAAAAAGACAGTCATTATATGTTCTCCGTAATTAACTTGCTTTACAGTTCATATTCTATACTGAATACCTATCTAAAATACGTTTTATAAGGAGATTTATTCATGAGCAGTAAAAGATGGGGCAAAAGCCGGCTCGTAAAGCGGATCAAGAATATAGCAAATGATATTTTTTCAGATGACACTATTGAGATATACTCTGGCGCTTACGCTCTCGTCAGCGGGTGCAAAAAGCTAAAGGAATATACGAAAGAGAAGATCGTTCTTTCATTCAAAAACTCAGAGCTTATGATATCGGGAAATGATCTCGAACCTGAGAGCCTGATAAACGGGCAGATCTCTATTCAAGGCGAGATAAAAGAGGTGAAATACATTGATAATTAAACGGATTCTTGATTACTTCAAGGGTAGTATCGATATATCGTTTTCAAAGGATAACGCGGCGGATATCGTTGACTTTCTTGTAGGGCGAAAAATCGGATATGAATATATCAGAAAAAATACCGGCGATGAACTATCATTAAAAATCAAAACATCCGATTATAAAAAGTATAAAGATGATCTTCCGAAATACGGAGTTACGGCAGGAAATCCGGCGGGGTTCCCGTTGCTTTTCAAAAAATACGGAAAAAGATACGGCTTATGGACGGGTGCCGCCGTGTTTACCATAATGGTAATACTGTCTCAAAGAATAGTTTGGAATATTGAAGTATACGGATGTGAAAGCATCACCCCCGAGAGTGTGGTCGAAAAGCTTGAGTCCCTCGGCTTCACATACGGTACATATTTCATAGACACTGATTTTGATAAACTTCACAACGACTATTTAAGGCTGTACGATGACGTAGCGTGGATATCCGTCAATATGAAAGGTACGATAGCAAAAGTTGAAGTTAAAGAGATATCACTCCCAAGCGAGGAAGATAATGACTGTCCTCAAAATGTAGTTGCTTCCGAAGGCGGTAAGATCATATCTGTTGAACCTCACGGCGGGAAACCTGTAGTTGCCGTCGGCGACTACGTTTCAAAAGGAGATTTGCTCCTTACGGGAATAATCAACGTCGGAGAAGACGGGCTGAGATTTGACGACGCCGACGGTATAGTCAGGGCGGAAGTAAGGCGCGAGTACACAGATGAAATTCCGAAGATCAGAACCGAAAAGATCTATACAGGCAATGAATGTTATGAAAACGATCTCATTTTTTTCAAAAATCGCATAAAACTTTTCGGAAAAGGTAGAATTTCACTCCCTGATTATGATAAAATATATAATAAAGAAAGAATATATTTGTTTTCGGTGATCCCTCTTCCTTTGTTTAATGACAGCGTAGTATACAAAGAGTATTATACGACAGACCTCGTTATAACAAAAGAAGAGGCGACAAGACTGTTTTCGGATTCGTATAACAGCTGTATCAACAGTATATTAAACGGTGCGGAGCTGTTGTCCGTGAAACGTGTTTTTGATGAAAACGATGATTATTATTTGATGAAATATGAGGTCATTTGCATCTCGGATATTTCGGAAATTATGAAAATTGTTGTCGAGTGACTGGCAGGTGATAAGAATTAAAAGGATAATTAAAACAGAGTCTTCTGACGTAACGTCTAAAATTTTCGGCGCATACGATAAATATTTGAAACTGCTTGAAGCTGAATTTGAAGTTAAAATTTCCAACAAGGGCGATCAGGATGAATTCGGTGATTCTATCGTCATTGAAGGAAATGACGAAGGATGCGAAAATGCATATAAATGTCTGAATTACCTGAAGAAAGCGATATCCTTGAGCGGAGATATAACGGACAGACACGTTGACTATTCGATAAGCATGATCAAAAGCGGCAAGAGCGCAGAGCTCTCCGATTTCAACGAAGAGTATATTTGCGTCACGTCAAAAGGCAAGCCTGTAAGAGCGAAAACCGTAGGTCAGAAGAAGTATTTTGAAGCGATAAAGAAAAACACCGTTGTTCTTGCTATCGGACCTGCCGGAACGGGAAAAACATATCTTGCAGTTGCCGCTGCGGTAAAAGCTCTTCGTGCACGCGAAGTCATGAGGATCATATTGACAAGGCCTGCCGTTGAAGCCGGAGAACGGCTCGGCTTTTTGCCTGGAGACCTTCAAAGCAAGATCGATCCGTATCTTCGTCCGTTATATGACGCGCTGTACGATATGCTCGGATTTGAAAACTGTCAAAAGCTTATTGAAAAAGGCGTGATCGAGATCGCCCCTCTCGCATATATGCGAGGCAGGACGCTTGACGACTCGTTTATCATTCTCGATGAAGCTCAGAATACCACTTCCGAACAGATGAAAATGTTTTTGACAAGGCTTGGCAACGGTTCAAGAGCCGTTGTTACGGGAGATCTTACGCAGACCGACTTGCCTCGCGGAGTCAAAAGCGGACTTGTACAAGCAGTCCATATTCTCGAAGACGTCGACGATATTGCGATCTTCAGACTCGCGGAAAGCGACGTAGTTCGTCACAGACTTGTTCAAAAGATCATCGCGGCGTACGACAAATACTCGTCAAATCAGAATAAGCCGTCTAAATCATATAAGGCAAAGAGAAAAGATGACGGAGGAGAGACAAAATGAATTTAAAAATCTATTATTGCAATAAGACTAAAGAAACTTCAAGGACGATAAAACTTGTATATCTTGTTGACAGAGCTGTCAAAGCGGCACTCACATATATGAATTTTCCGTATGACTGTGAAGTGTCATTGACTTTCTGCCATGACGACTACATTAAAGAGCTTAATAATAAATACAGAAAACGCGATCAGGCGACCGACGTTCTGTCATTTCCGCTTCTCGATTTCAGAAACGGCGATGAGCCGGATGAAGAACTGAACGAGCTCGGGGATATTGTTATAAATCTTGACAGAGCCGCTCTGCAGGCGGAGGAATACGGCCATTCTCTCGAAAGAGAAGTCGCTTTCCTTGCAGTCCATTCAACGCTTCATTTACTCGGACTTGATCACGAAAGGTCAGAGGAAGAAGACGAATTCGTTTGCAATCTTCAGGATGAGATCATGAAGGAAATAAAACTTTAAGGTATCACAGATTTATGAAAAGAACTGCATTTTTTTCAATTATAGGACGTCCTAACGTCGGAAAATCTACGCTTATGAACTCCATTCTCGGGGAAAAAGTCGCGATCGTTTCTTCAAAACCGCAGACTACAAGGAACAGGATCAAAGGTATTCATACAGTTGGCGAAGATCAATACGTATTTCTTGACACGCCGGGTATTCACGATCCGAAGACAAAACTCGGTTCTTTTATGCTTAAGTCTGTCAAGACGTCACTCGGCGCGTCCGACGCTGTTATTCTTATCGTAGAGGCGGGATTTTCTCCCGGAGAGATCGAAAAAAAGATCATTGAGCGCGTCAAAGCATCACAGCTCCCCTGTATTCTTGTTCTCAACAAAATTGACCTTGTCAACAGAGAAAAGCTCGCGGAGACTATTACTGAATACAGTGCTCTTTATGATTTTGACTCTTACGTTCCGGTATCCGCCGCAAAGAATAAAAACGTTGATATCGTAATAGAAGAGTGCTCGAAATTTCTTTATGAGTCGGATTGGATGTTCCCGGATGATATTGTGACTGATCAGACAGAGAGGCAGATCGCGTCCGAGATCATACGGGAAAAACTTCTTCGTTTCCTGTCTGACGAGATCCCTCACGGAACGGCGGTAGTCGTTGAAGAATTCAAAGAGGAAGAAGGACTTTTACGCATAAGAGCAGAAATATTCTGTGAAAAAGCTTCACATAAGGGTATCATCCTGGGCAAGGGCGGCGCCATGCTGAAAAAGATCGGCACTCTCGCAAGAGAGGATTTGGAAGCGTTTTTCGGCACAAAAGTATTTCTTGATCTCTGGGTAAAAGTTAAAGAGAAATGGCGCGACAATTCGTTTAATCTCGCCGACTTTGGATTTGATCCTAAGAAGAATGATCTGTAAGTATGGAAGAGATTAAGGTCAAAGGACTTGTTCTTAAAGCGACCGATTTCGGCGACAACGACAAACTGCTTACAATAGCGACTGAATCCGAAGGGAAGATCACGGCGACGGTAAAAGGCGGAAGAAGCTTGAAAAGCAAGTTTATTTCCGTTTCGGAACAGTTTGTATACGCAAACTTCGGTCTCAGAAAGACCTCAAAGTTCTTTTATTTGTTTGACGCCGAACTTATCGACGATTTCTATCCGATAAGAGAAGATCTGACTAAGATGTCGCTCGCTTCATATATTTGCGACGTTGCCGACGAACTATGTCTCGAAGGTATTGCAGACTACGATCTTTTGAAACTTACTTTGAATTCTCTCTATGCTCTTGCCTACAGAGAGACTCACGAAAAGATCATAAAAGCTGCGTTTGAATTCAAATCTGCTGTTATCTCCGGATTTATGCCGGATCTGTCTTCTTGTTCGGTATGCGGTAAAGAACCGTTGGGCGATTCGTTTATAAATGCTTCGGAAGGAACCCTGATCTGCTCCGACTGCGTTACAAAAACACAGGATATGACAGGTATTACGTCTTCTTCAATAGTTTTACCTGTAACTGATGCGGTCCTTTCGGCTCTCAGATTTCTTGAAGAAGCTCCGGTTCAGAAATTTCTGTCATTTAAGTTGAACGATGATCTTTCGGTATTTTATAACGTTTGCGAAAAATATTTAAAATGTCATCTCGAAAAAGAACTGTTTACACTCAATTTTTATAAATCACTGTCTTGATTACTATGAACGAAAAAGCTTTAAGAATACTTGAATTCGATAAAATCAGGGAAATACTTGCCTCTCTTTGTATGACGGATGGCGCGAAAAGAATGGCGCTGTCTCTGTCGCCGAGTTCTGACGAAGTCGTTGCAAGAAGACTTCTTGAGCAAACGACCGAGGCTAAAAAGCTTTCCGGTATAAAGGGTATGCCGTACTTCGGCAACATATCCGATATCAGAGAAGCAACAGGCAGAGCGGAAAAGAGCGCCGTGCTGACTCCCGGAGAACTGCTTGACGTGGCAAAAGTGTTGAAGGTCGCTCGCGGACTTCTTGACTATATCAGAGGAGACAGAGACTACAGAGTTTCCATCGAAGAGATATTTGAGCGGCTAATACCGGACCGCGACCTCGAGGAGCGAATAACAAGAGCTATAATCAGCGAAGATATGATCGCTGATGAGGCAAGCCCCAAGCTGGCGGATATTCGCCGTAAAATGAGAAACATACACGTCAAGATCACCGAAACGCTTCAGAAGTATGTCTCCGGCTCTTCAATGACGAAATATCTTCAGGAAAATATCATCACGACTCGCGGCGGGCGTTTCGTAATTCCCGTTAAGTCGGAATATAAAAACGAAGTCAAAGGACTTGTCCATGACGTTTCGTCCTCAGGCGCAACGCTGTTTATTGAGCCATCTGCCATTGTTGACGCCAACAATGAGTTAAAGACTCTCGAAAGCCTTGAAAAACACGAAATAGAGCGGATATTATCCGAATTTTCCGCGGCTGTTGCCGACAGGTCGGACGTTTTATGTCTTGATTATCTGAATATCACTGAACTCGCTTTCATTTTCGCGAAAGCTGATCTTTCATTCAAAATGGATGCTGACATGCCGTTTATCACCGACAAGCGAGAGATCGATCTTATACGCGCAAGGCATCCTCTTCTCGACAAAAATAAAGTTGTCCCGATCACGGTTTCGATCGGAGACGGCTACAGACTTCTCGTTATTACAGGACCTAATACCGGCGGCAAGACCGTAACGCTTAAAACAATCGGTTTATTCGCGGCAATGGCGCAGTCAGGGCTTCACATTCCTTGTGAAGAGGGAAGCTCCGTATGTATGTTCGATGATATTTATTCCGATATCGGCGATGAGCAGAGCATAGAGCAGTCTCTCTCGACTTTTTCCGCACACATGGTCGGGATAGTAAGTATTATCGACAAAATGACGGACCGTTCGCTTGTGCTGTTCGATGAGCTCGGCGCCGGCACCGATCCCGTCGAGGGTGCCGCGCTTGCCGTATCTATACTCGAAGAAGTGAGAAACTGCGGGGCGATATGCGCCGCAACTACTCATTACGCGGAGCTGAAAGCATACGCTATTGAGACTGACGGCGTTTGCAACGCTTCGTGTGAATTCAACGTCGATACGTTGATGCCGACGTACAGACTGATCATCGGTTCACCCGGTAAATCCAACGCGTTTGAGATCTCAAAGAAGCTTGGGCTGCAGGATCATATCGTCGCCAGAGCAGAGCAGTTTATCAACAGCGAAAACAGAAACTTTGAAGAAGTTATCTCAAAGCTCGACCGCGAGAGATTCGAACTTTCCGAAGAGAAGGAAAGAGTTAAAACGATTCGTCTCGACACGGAGATAAAGTCAAAAGAAGCCGAGGAAAAGCTTAAATCCAAACTTTCAAAAGCGGAAGCCGAAGCCGAGAGTATGAAGAAAAAAGCAAAATCCATTCTCGACGGCGCAAGAGCAACGAGCGACTATATTCTCGCCGAGCTTGACGAGATCAAACGGAACCGCAGCTCTTCTGATTTCGAAGAACGGCTCGCCAAAGCAAAACGTGATATCAGGTCAAAGCTGCGCGAGGCAAGCGACGTTATAGATCCGGTCTCGGATCCATCCTTTGACGACTACGTTTTGCCGAGGCCGCTGAAAAAAGGCGATGTCGTTATCCATAAAACGCTCGGCTCTAAAGGCACGGTCCTTTCGGATCCGGACAAAAACGGAAACGTGGAAGTACAGATGGGCATTATCAAGTCGCGTGTTTCGTCAGATGATCTGATTCTCGACGACTCTGAAAAAGTTTCTGTCGGCGACGGCAAGTCAGTTAAAAGCTACACGGCGTCCGTTTCAAAGGGATTCAGTATAAATCTTGACGTGAGAGGACAAAACGGCGACGAAGCGTGGCTTGAGATAGACAAGTATCTTGACGAAGCTCAAATGGCGTCTGTAAAGTCTGTGACCGTCATACACGGTAAAGGCACCGGAGCACTTCGCAGCCATATCTGGAAGATGCTCAAAGGTGACAAAAGAGTCAAATCATACAGAGCCGGTCAGTACGGCGAGGGCGATTACGGAGTGACTGTGATCGATCTGAAATAACGATAAAACCGGCGGTATTTCCGCCGGTTTTTCAAATAAACAACGGTCTCATCTGAAGATGATCGGTCGAGTATTCAATACATTTTTCTACGAGTTTGAAATCGGCTACCAGAGAATGAGGTTTCTGCATAGGGTCATCCTGCTTCATCGGTACGAAAAACACATTCTTTTTATTCAGAAGAGCAGCGATGTTCTTTAAATTCGAGCTCATCGCGTCATTCGTAGCCAGCGCTATGATCAGTCTACCACCGCTTCTTAAGTGCGCTTTTGCCGCCATTGTAACCGCAGTGTCGGTGATTCCGCACGCCATTTTGGCAAGCGTATTTCCGGTACACGGGCATATCACAAGGCATTCAAGCGGCTTTGCCGGTCCGAGAGGTTCCGCGTCTTTCACTGTGCTGATAACGTCTCTACCGCATATTTCTTTTAATTTTTTCATCAGATCAGCCGCGTTTCCGAATCTTGTGTCAGTTTCTTTAACGCTTGGAGTTACTATCGGAACAATGTCATATTTTTCAGCCAACACCGTCAGCGTTTTAACAGACTCCTTGTGAGTACAAAACGAACCGCAAATGCCGTAACCTATCATAAATCCACCTTGTTATAAATAACTGCAAACCGTATCGGCGATTATTTTCCCTGCCGTTATCGGGGCGTATTTTCCGGGAAGAGAGCTTGCCTTGATATATCTGTCTTTTAATATCATTGATGCTTCCGCGCTCATTCCGTATGGTTTTGAAGCAAGCTCGATACAGATCAAGTCGCTTTTCATCTTTTTCACACAGTCTTCGGTAAAAATATTGTGCGGTATAGTGTTGAATATGCAATCGTACTGAGCGGGATCTTCTAAGAATTCATTGATATATTTTGCACTGCAGCCGTTAATTTTCGCCCATGCAAGATCTCGTTCACTTCTGGCAGTTACAGTGACTCTCGCGCCAAGTTTATTCAGTCTGTCGGCAAGGCATTTCCCGATCCTTCCGTATCCCGAAACTGCGCATTCAGATCCCCATACCGTTATCTTCTTCTTTGACATGAAAATGCTTACCGCGCCTTCCGCCGTCGTCAGCGCGTTGTTGATTTGAAACGCTTCCGATTCGTAATAGTCGATCAGATCCAGTCCGAACTCGCTTGCCGATCTCTTGTGAAACTCAGATGCTTTTCCGCAGAAGACGACGCCGGTATCCTTTAACGAATGAAAAACGTCAATTACTTTCATTTCAGCACTTGAAAGAGGACAGTTGACCGATTCACCGTCCTGTGACAGCGGCAGCGGAAGAACCGCAGCGTCTGAGCAAGTCAATACGTCGGAATACAAATTTTCCGCGTTGAATTCCCGCAAATATTTTTTATCTATGGCATATACATACGTTTCATATCCCATACCGTAAAATTGAAGCGATGCGGCGATTGATCGCGCGTCGCCGCCGATTACTGTTATTGTCATCCGATTTTATCATCCCGTATTTTATTATCATTTCTGCAATAACAGTGTATTCGCCGGGCAGGGAATTGTTATCACTTTTTTCTTCTGCGGCGTCTTTTCTTGTTATTCTTTTTTCTGTCAAGAATGATACCGCCGAGAAAGAACATGGCGACGTAAGAAATATGCAGTATCAGAGAGAGCAGCGGGCTATCAGTACCGTCGAAGTATATCAGCGATATTACGAAAAGGATAATCGACATCACACATCCGATAACAGGTGCCGCTGATTTAACGCCGACGATTTTTGATGTAATACCGCCGGATATAATTGCCGATACAGTCATTGATATATAAGCTGCCGTCCGGTAATAAGGATCGGGGTCTTCGATCATAAGAAGTATCAGCGCGGAAATAAATAGTGTTATAAGCGAAATCGCGACCGTTACTGCTAAAGCAATAGCATATTTTTTGATCAGATATTTTCCGAATATGCCGTCAGACATATAAAAACCTCCGCATACTTTTTAATAAATCGTATGCGAAGGTTTGATTTTTATTCCGACAAATGTGCTCTGTCAGTCTTCTGCGTCTTCAGCTTTAACGTCAACCTTAGAAACCGCTGATTTGAGAAGCCTGATTTTAGTTCCGTTGCGGCTTGTTTCTATTACCATTGTTTCCTCTTTGATAGAAACTACCTTGCCGATTATGCCGCCTTTTGTCGTTATCTCATCACCGGGCTGAAGGTCGTTCAGCATATTCTTATATTCTCTTTCCTGCTTCTTCTGAGGTCTTATCATAAAGAAATAGAAAAATACGACCATTACCGCAAGAATGATAATAAAACCGTAGCTACTGAAAAATTCTGCCATTGAAATGCCTCCGATATTTTTTTTGTAATTATACACTATATAATTTTTAGAATCAACGGTAAACACCGAAAATTCATAAAAAATACATATTTTCCATAACATGAAGAATTAAAGACCGAAGTACAGGAAACAATAATAGTGCTGATCACAGCATAATAACGCAAAACGGAGGTTTTTATGATAGTTGACAGAATCGCGCTTATCCTCACGATAATCGGTTCTTTGAACTGGGGTAGTGTCGGGTTGTTCCGCTTTGACATTGTAGCCTGGATATGCGGGGGCGCTGAAACGATGATCGCTCGTATAATCTATACGATCGTTGCGCTTGCGGGTGTCTGGTGCATATCTCTTCTTTTCAGAAGCAGGGAAAAGACCGAGGTCCACGAGTGAATAATCAAGTATAAAGAATAAAAACAGCCGGGAATTCCGACTGTTTTTATTTTGTCAGTTAAGATATTCCGGGATCAATGAAAGATCGTCAATAACGGGGACGCCGCATGATTCAAGATGTTCTATCGAATCGTGTCCGCCGGAATACAGTACGCAATCAGTGCCGAGGGCAACGGCGGTTTCAAGATCGTGAACACTGTCACCGATAAACAACGCAGTGTAATCTTTGCCTTTGGCCCATTCCTTCGCCATCTCAACTTTTCCGTACGCGTAATTGTCAGGCTTTCCGAGTATCTCTGAAAAGAATCTGTCAACTCCAAGGATCTTCAACTCACGGCGCAGCATCGTTATCTCGGATGAAGATATGATAATTTGAGTCACGCCGGACTTTTTTATGGCTTTCAAAGCTTCAAGACATCCTTTAGTGAGCTTCATGTTGCTTTCGCGTTTGATATATTCTGCAGTCCATTCGTTTGCGGGGATCTCGTACGGCTCAACTGAAAAGTCAAATCCGAGCCGTTCATAGTATTTGATGATAGGAAAGCAAAAAATCTTTCTGTATTCTTCAAAGCTGTCGATCGTTTTCATCCCTCTCCTCGAGAGGACCACGTTTGCTGCGTCTATGCCGATTTGTACGTCATCGGATATCGTTCCGTTAAAATCCCAGATTATAAGGTCGTATTTCATTATGATCTCCTTTGTTATAATGAGATTTTACCAAAAAAATCGACTCCGGTCAAGCAGTATTTCGATGATAAAAGAATATAATTTGATTAAAACGGAGGTATATATGATTTATTTTCTTCTTGCTGCATTTGCGGCATCATTCTTTATTCTCAGCGCTTCTTCCGTGCAGAACTATCCGCCCGTATTGAGCGCAAAAGAAGAAAGAGAACTGTTTGAAAGGTATATAAAATTCAAAGATCAAAAAGCAAGAGACAGACTTATCATACATAATCAGAGGCTGGTTTCACACATCGTAAGAAAGTATTACGGCGCTCAAAAGAACGCGGAAGATCTGATATCGATAGGTACGATCGGAATGATAAAATCTATCGATTCCTATGATCCTTCCTGCAAAGTAAAATTTGCAACGTACGCGGCAAAATGTATTCAAAACGAAATACTGATGTATTTCAGATCTCAAAAGAAACTTGCAAAAGAAGTATCGATAAACGAAACTATCGATATCGACAAAGAAGGCAACCCGTTGACTTACATGGACATAATCAAGATCGATGATACGATAGCAGAGGAGATAGACGGCAAGATAAACTCATCGAAAGCTCTGTATTACATATCAAATCATCTTGACAAAAGAGAAAAAACGATCATCGTATTGAGATACGGACTCGGAAACAGAAAGCCGCTTACGCAGCGCGAGGTGGCAACAAAACTGAACATTTCACGGTCGTACGTTAGCCGATTGGAGAAAAGCGCTCTTGAGAAGCTGAGGGACTATCTGGAGGGCGGCGTCAAAAAGTAGCGTAAAAATATATTGCTTTTTTTATAATTTTATATTATAATAATTGAAGTTAATTTGAGAGGAGGGCAAAAGATGAGTTTTAAACGCGCTTTAGCTTTGATATTCGTTTCACTGATCGTTTTGATTCCGGCACTTGGAAATGTCTCTTTTGCCGCCGAATCAAACGAGCAAATCATTTATAGATTTTTGAAAAACGATCTCGGCTTGAACGACGCGCAAGCGTGCGGAGTACTTGCAAATATTTACGGCGAATCAAGATTCGATCCCCAGGCATACTGTATAGATGTTGACGGATATCCGAGCTACGGACTTTGCCAGTGGCACGTTTCCCGTTATGAAACGTTAAAATCATACTGTGAAATGAACGATCTGGATTATACTACCGTCAAAGGTCAGATGCAGTTTTTGAAGTATGAGCTGTTAGGATATGAGCAATATGCTTATTCGATGATCCTCGGACTTCCGAATACGGAAGAAGGCGCATATCAAGCGGGATATAACTGGAGCCGATACTTCGGACGCGGAGCTTCAAGCTTATACGAACTTCGCGGAAACCTTGCAAAGACAATGTTCTGGCCGAAATACGGTTCGCAGGGCGGTTCACCGTACGCGGAAGTTTCCGAAGGTACATATTACATTATCAACAATGCAAACGGCCTTTATCTGACGGTTCCGAGCCACGGTCAAGCCAACGGTGACGACGTCTCTGTCAGCAGTCTTTCCGATTCGAGATATTTTAAGTTTACGCTTCGCAAAGGCAGCTACGGCTACGTTATCAAACCTACTTATACCGATAATTCCGTTGTAAACATTTATACAGCCGCATTGGTTGAAAGCGGAAAGAACGTTACGCTGTGGAAAGCTTCTGGGAACAGTTCGCAGGAATGGGTATTCAAAGCAACTGCAAACGGATATATAATCTGCAGCGCACAAAAGCCCGAATGTGTGCTCGATATTTCTGACGGAACTGTAAAAGTGATCACTTATTCAAGCAGTTCTTCAAGCCAGGTGTGGAATCTGTTTTCACTTGAAACGCCTGCGATTCCGCCGGATGCGGTAACACCTACCGTAAAGACGGGCGCCGCCGGAAGTAATACCGAATTCTCATGGTCGGAAGCTGCTTATGCAAACGAGTACGAGATCAATATTTATGACACGTCAACGGGTACGCTTTGTGCAAATGAATCGTTGACCGGTACCTCGTTCAAAATTGCATTACAGGCAGGCACATACTCTGCGACTGTTAATTCAATAAATAATCTCGGAAATTCTCAAAAACTTGTTACAGAGGGACCTGAGGTCTGCTTTACTGTAGTTGGGGGACATTCTCACAGCTTTACGGGTATAATCGAGACCTTGTCGGAAGCGACTTGTTCTCAGATGGGGTTTATGAAAGTATTCTGCACTGACGAGGAATGCGGTCAATATATGACTGTAGAAACGCCGAAACTTCCGCATACGTATTCTACTGTATTCATACCCGCCACGTATTCTTCAAGCGGCGCGATACAAAAAGTATGTGACGTCTGCGGCGACACGGTAGTTGAGCAAACACTCCCGATGGCATCGGCAACTTCTACCGCTATTGTCGTTTCCGACGCCGATATCCAGGCGGGGCAGAGCTCTGTCATACCTGTTACGCTGAAGAATGCAAAAGGGATCTCTTTCGGTATGTTCAGTGTGGCGTTTGACGATTCCAAGGTATCTTTGAAAAGTATAACAACGTCAAACGGAAAAGTTGCGAATTTCATGAGCAACGGTTCGACTGTATACTTTGAAGTTCCTAAATCTGACGCGACCGATATTGTCTTTAACTTTACGTTCAGCGTAAAATCAAATGTATACGGAAATTTGACTGTAACTCCAACGTATGCGTTAAATGCTTTCAGCACCTCAAGCGACGAACTTGTTTTTCCCGCTGTGGACAGCGGCAAGATCAGTATAAAAAGAAATGACGTATCATTCGGAGACGCTAACTGTGACGGAGCGATCACCATTTCAGATCTGCTGATAATAAGAAAGTATATAGCCGCTATTATCGGCGAAGAAAGTATACACCTTGATTCTGCTGATACAAATCATGACGGCTATATAACCGTCTCGGATGTATTGATCATCAGAAAATATATCGCGGGAATGATCGACGAAATTCAATAACTTAATACATTTTGACCGACGCTGAGGCGTCGGTCAATTTAATTATATATACTTTTATTATTGCCTTTTAATATATTGTGTGATATAATTTATAATATAAATATAATAGTTGTATTTGCATGGAAGGAGAGAAGTCGATGGTCAGGATCACCGATGTTGAAAAGCATTCAAGAGCCGACAAAGCCGGAATAAGATCCGGAGACGATCTTGTTTCGATCAACGGACGTGAGATAAATGACGTGCTTGATTTTCGCTTCTATCTTGCAGACAGTATCGTTACCGTTTCAGTTCTCAGAAACGGAGTGATCCACAATTACACGATCACGAAAGATACGTACGATGATATCGGACTTCAGTTCGAAAAACCCTTGATGGATGATAAGATGCATTGCGTGAATAAATGTATTTTCTGTTTCATCGATCAGCTTCCGAAGGGTATGAGAAGATCATTGTACTTCAAAGACGATGATTCAAGGCTTTCGTTTTTGCACGGTAACTATATCACGCTGACAAATCTTGAGCGGCGCGATATTGACAGGATCATTGAGATGCACATATCTCCTGTAAATATTTCAGTTCACACTACAGATCCGGAACTGAGGCGCAAAATGATGCTCAATCCGCGCGCCGGTGAAGTGCTGTCATATCTCGACGTACTTCACGACGCAGGTGTTAAGATGAGGGGTCAGATCGTTCTTTGCCGCGGGATAAATGACAAAGAGAATTTGATAAAAACAATGTCCGACCTTGCAGGGCTGTATCCTGAAATGGAGAGCGTGTCAATAGTTCCAGCAGGTCTTACCGCGTATCGGGACGGCCTTTATCAGCTTGAACCGTTCACCCCGGAAGAGTGTGCCGCGGTTATTGACGACGTCACTGCTTTTTCAGATGAGTGTCTTAAAAAATACGGATCCCGTATATTCTTCGCCTCTGACGAGTTTTACGTGAAGTCCGGGAAGCCGCTTCCTCCTTATGAATATTGGGAAGAATTCACTCAGATAGAAAACGGTGTCGGTATGCTCTCGTCTTTTGAACATGAGTTTATGACAGCGCTTCTGACGCTCGATGAACGCGATAAAGAAACGTGCAGGGAAGTGTCGGTTGCGACCGGAGAGGCTTCTTATGAGATGATCCTGAAGATCTCGCAGGAGCTCATGCAGGTATGTAAAAATATCAGCGTGCACGTTCACAAAATCAAAAACAATTTCTTCGGCGGAGAAGTCACCGTCACCGGCCTTTTGACCGGGAAAGATCTTTATGAGCAATTAAGCGGAAAAGACCTCGGAGAAGAACTGCTGCTGTCAAGATCAATGCTCCGCTCCGAAGGGGATCTGTTTCTCTGCGGAGAGACGCCGGAAGGTCTTTCCGAAAAGCTCGGAATACCGATTCGTTTTACCGAAAACGACGGTGCCGATTTCTTATTTTCAATTCTTGGAGAATAACTGTTATGTACAAACCGGTAATTGCTATCGTCGGACGTCCGAACGTTGGTAAAAGCACGCTGTTTAACAAACTCGTCGGCGAGAGGCGCGCTATAGTTGAAGACGTCCCGGGTATAACCAGAGACAGGATCTACGGCGAGACCGAATGGCGAGGGATCAAATTCTCCGTCATCGACACCGGAGGTATTGAGCCTAAAACCGATGATATTATTTTGAAAAAGATGAGGGATCAGGCTCAGATCGCGATCGATACAGCAGACGTGATACTGTTTATGTGTGACGTGCGCACCGGCGTTACTGCCGATGACAGAGAGATCGCAGTCATGCTCAAAAAAAGCGGCAAGCCCGTGATACCGTGTATCAATAAGACGGATTCAATAGGCAATCTTCCGCCCGAATTCTATGAATTTTACGAGCTCGGCTTCGAAAATGATCTCATAGCGCTTTCTTCTATACACGGAACCGGAACGGGCGATATGCTCGACGCTGTAATAGATGCGCTTCCTGCACTTCCCGATCAGTCGGGCGACGAGGACGATTATATCAGTGTTGCGGTTATAGGAAAGCCGAACGCAGGGAAGAGCTCTCTTATTAACCGCATTCTCGGAGACGACAGACTTATCGTTTCCGATATAGCCGGTACCACACGCGATGCTATCGATACTAAATTTGAGAACGAATACGGCAAATTTAATTTCATTGATACCGCCGGTATCAGAAGAAAGAGCAAAGTTAACGACAGAATAGAACAGTTCAGCGTTATGCGCGCTAAGGCAGCCGTTGAACGTGCAAACGTCTGTATTCTTTTGATCGATGCGTCTCAGGGAATAAGCGAGCAGGATGAAAAGATCGCCGGCATAGCTTTTGAAGCGGGCAAAGCCGTGATCATTGCGGTCAATAAATGGGACAGCGTTGAAAAAGATAACGACACTGTCAATTCATTTACAAAAGACGTTTACGAATCCCTCTCATATATGACGTGGGCTCCTGTTCTGTTTATTTCCGCAAAGACCGGACAAAGAGTAGACAAACTGTTTGAGCTCATTAATTACGTGCAGAATCAAACGACAATGAGGGTAACGACCGGTATGCTGAACGACGTACTTTCCGACGCCGTGAATCGCGTTCAGCCGCCGTCCGATAAAGGCAGAAGGCTTAAAATATACTATATGACACAGACATCTGTCGCGCCTCCGACGTTCGTAACATTTTGCAATGACTCCGAGCTGTTTCACTTTTCATATCAGCGTTATCTTGAGAACTGTTTGAGAAAGACTTTCGGTTTTAAAGGAACGCCGGTGCGTATAATAGTCCGTCAAAAAGGAGACGAAGAAAACTGATTAGATTTCAGAAACGGGGACTGAAAAATGTATAACCACAATTTTCTTCAAGAGGTCATAATGCCGAAATATCCCGGGAATCCCATTCTTGTGATCGCACTCGGATGTTTTGTGTGCGCCCTCATCGGATACCTGCTCGGCAGTATCAACTTCAGCATTATCATTTCAAAAGTATTTTACAAGGATGATATCAGAACTCACGGAAGCGGAAACGCAGGCTCTACAAATATGCTGAGAACTCACGGTACCGTTCCGGCTCTTCTGACTTTTGCCGGGGATATCGGAAAAGCGGCGATAGCTGTAGTCATCGGAGCGCAGATATACAATCTCATTGGCGCTTACGTTGCTGGTTTCTTTTGTATCGTGGGTCATATTGTTCCGGTATTCTTTCACTTTAAGGGCGGTAAAGGCGTTGCAACAGTCGCTATGTTTATAGCACTGACAAATATTAAAGCTTTCTTTATCTGCTTCACTTTATTCTTTATCGTCGTTATCGCTTCAAAATACGTATCGCTCGGCTCTATTATAGCTGTCGGAGTCTATCCGCCGGTATTGTTCATAGTCCTGAAGCTTTCCGCATCCGAGAGCTATGAGTATTTCGGAATTATATTTGCCGTGTTTATCGCTGTTCTGGTAATATGCAAACACCGCACAAATATCATAAAATTAATAAATCATCAGGAATCAAAGATAAAGTTCTCAAAAAAAGGCACGGACGGGAAAAACTGATCTTTTATGAATATGAACGAAACTAAAATCGCTGAATTTGCAAATGCAGTGACCTTGGCAGCCTCCGAAAACAGGCTCAAAAATATTACTTTCTCCTCTTTTCCGAAAGGAGAAATAAGCAAGGTCAAGGGCACGCCGAAGCTTATCTCCGGTAAAAACGTAATACAATTTGAGTATTTCCTTACGGAAGGCAGAGTCAGACACGAAAATGCATCCGCAAATGACCTGTCTTCTGTGATTCCGTCAATAATCTCACTCGGAGCTCACAACTGTCAGCTTACGGCAGCAAACGGTACTGCAACGCTTCTCGTATCTTCAAAAGGAGTCGTAAATGTATCTTACAAGCTTGCAAAGCAGATCAAAGATCTTATAAAAACGGTCAATACAAACGACAGAAATAAGAAATATATTTTTGACGGCAAAGAATCGTTTATGATCGAACTCGGGATATCGGACAAAGAGGGAAGAGTGCACGATAAGAAACAGTCTAAATTCCGTCAGATTAATCGCTTCGCCGAGCAAGTGAGAGATGTTATGAAATATCTGCCGAAAGAAGGTCCTCTTTCGGTCTACGATCTTTGCTGCGGCAAAAGCTATCTCAGCTTTGCGCTTTACTCTTATCTTACAGAGCGATCGGGCAGAGAAGTATCGATGATTTGCGTTGATATGAAAGAGTCCGTTATGCGCGAGTGCGGCGAAATATCGGAAAGGCTTGGTTATAAAGGAATGTCTTTTATAACAGGCAACGTATTCGATCTGATACCGGAGTCCCCTCCCGACCTTGTGTTGTCGCTTCACGCCTGTGATACGGCAACCGACGCGGTCCTTTCATTCGCTGTAAACAGCCGTGCTAAGATAGTTCTTTCCACGCCTTGCTGTCAGCGCGAAATGTTCAATATTATGGACTGCCCCGAGCTTTCATTTATTTCAAAATATTCGATTCTTAAACAGAAAATAGCGTCTGCTGCAACAGACGCGCTCAGACTTGCCAGACTTGAAGCTCACGGATACAAAACTGATGCCATCGAGCTTATCGATCCGGATGATACTCCCAAAAACGTATTGTTAAGGGGAATACTGAAAGATAATTTCGACCCGGGTTCAGCGCAGGCGAAGTCCAAATATGATGAATACGCAAAGTATTATAAATTTATGACAGGAGAGTTGCCTGAAATTGATCGAACTTGAAAACAATAAGAGAGTTTTATACGATCCCGCAGCTTCGGCAGAAGAGCGCCTTGAAGCATTGAAAAGCATTTATATTCTTCATTTATCCGGTGTTTCCGTAATGCCTACGCGATCAAACTACGTAAATAATCATATTCATACCACATATTCTTTTTCGCCGTACACTCCCTCTGCAGCGGTGTATGAAGCATGGAAAGCGGGCCTCGCTACAGCCGGGATAATGGATCACGACAGTGTCGGCGGAGCGCTTGAATTTATAGAAGCCGGCAAAATACTCGATCTGCCTGTTACGGTCGGATGTGAGCTCAGAGTTTCGGTCGAAGGAACAAGGCTTTTGGGAAAGAGGCTGAACAATCCCGATCAGCTCTCCTGCGCTTACGTTGCAATACACGGAATACCGCACCAATGTCTCGAAGATCTTGAAACAGTTCTTAAAAAAAAGCGCGAGCTTCGAAACGCAAGAAACGTTAAGATGTGCGATAAACTTAACGACATATTAAAGCCGTTTGGCCTTTGCATTTCGTTTTACCGCGACGTACTCCCTCTGTCAATGTATGAACAGGGAGGCAGTGTCACCGAGCGCCATATCTTATTTGCTCTTGTTAACAAGCTGATCGCCGACAGAAGCCGTGAAGAGTGTCTCGACCTGATTGAAAAGATCTCGTCTGCGAAGCTTTCGGACAGCAAACGCGAATTTCTTCTCACAGCGCCGAAAAAGTTCTATCCGTACGATCTTCTCGGAGTAATGAAGAGCAGCCTGATAGAGCACATATACGTTGACGCCGATGATGAACTTCTCAACATAAAAGACTATATCAATTTGACTTCAATGATCGGCGGAATATCCGCATACGCATATCTGGGCGACGTAAAAGAAAGCCCTACAGGCGATAAAAAAGCTCAGAAATTTGAGGATGATTATCTTAATATGCTGTTTGATGAGCTCGAATCACTCGGCTTTAATGCCGTTACGTATATGCCGTCGAGAAACACACCCGAACAGTTGATGCGCGTTATGAGACTTTGCCGTGAGCACGGACTCTTTCAAATCAGCGGCGAAGATATAAATCAGCCGCGTCAATCATTTATTTGCGAGGCACTTTCAAGTCCGGATTTCAAGCATCTCAAAAAAGCCACGTTTGCATTGATCGGGCACGAAATGTCCGCAACAGAGAATATAGACGATTCAATGTTTTCACCTCGTAACAAGCGTCATCCGCTCGCAACGAGAATAGATTACTATTCTTCACTTATCGAATCAAAGAGGAGGGGCTTATGAAATACGCCGCTTTAATTGCGCCAAAGCTCAGATACCTTTATGGTAACGGAGACGGCAAAGTAAAAGTAAAATTCAGACCTGATACAGACGAAAGCTCAATCACCATCGCTGAAGAAGATCTGAACACGCTTAAAGGACTGTTTTTCAAAACAGTCTGTGTCAAAGGAGCCGGTTCTTTTGAGATCACGCCGATAAAAGACGACAGAAAATACGCCGGAAAGACAGCGGTCGTTACAGGAAGCGCTCAAGGATTCGGATACGGTATTGCAGATTATTTAGCTTCGCTCGGCGCCTCGGTAGTCGTTGCGGATATGAATACAGAAGGAGCGCTCGCAGCGGCGGAATCTATCTGCAAAAAGAATTCCGTCGAGACACTTGCCGTGTCCTGCGACGTTACCAGAGAAGAATCGGTTGAAGCGCTTATAGAGAATACCGTTCTTAAGTTCGGCGGTATAGATGTTTTCATCAATAACGCCGGTATCGTGCGCGCGGGGAGTCTTGAAGAGATGACTCTTAAAGCATTCACTCTCGTAGAGAACGTAAATTATAACGCGTACTTCCTTTGCGCTAAGTATTCTTCGATGATAATGAAAATACAACGTAAAATGGCTCCGGATCAGACATTTGACATAATCGAGATCAACTCCAAATCCGGGCTTGAAGGTAGCAACAAGAACTTTGCTTACGCAGGAAGCAAGTTCGGAGGGATCGGCCTTACTCAGTCGTTTGCGCTTGAGCTTGCGCCCTATGGTATTAAAGTCAATGCAATATGCCCCGGAAACTTTCTTGACGGTCCGTTATGGTCGGACCCCGAAAAAGGATTGTTCGTTCAATATCTGAGAGCGGGAAAAGTCCCAGGAGCCGAAACCGTAGAGGACGTCAGACGTTTCTATGAAGCAAAAGTGCCGCTCGGCCGCGGATGCAGAACAGAAGACGTGTGCCTTGCGATATCCTATATAATAGATCAGAAATACGAGACCGGGCAGGCTCTCCCCGTAACCGGCGGTCAGGTAATGCTGAAATAACGATTCACAATTTGTTCATATTTATTATCGCGCTATATTATAAGTAATCAGTATTTGAGCTTCATCATATAATACGACAGTATATATGGTGAGGTGATAGTATGCGCAAATATGATTCAATAAAAGAGAGATGCAGACTGATCGGCGAATACCTGGTCGAAAAATCGTCAACCGTACGCGAAACCGCAAAACAATTCGGAATCAGCAAATCAACGGTACATAAGGATATAAGAGAGAAGCTGATAAAGGTCGATAAAAATCTATACGATGAAGCAGTAAAGATTTTAAGTAAAAACAAAGAAGAACGTCACATACGCGGCGGGATCGCAACAAAGAATAAATTTTTACTGTTAAAGCATTCGGATAACAATACCGGTGTAGTAAAGCGCTGATATAATTATCTATAATATTTAACTGTGTAACGGCTGAAAGGGGAACACAGACCTGTTCAGACCTTAACAAATCTATATACTTAATTATATAAAATGCAAATTTTGTATAATTAAGGGAATAAAAAGCGGGTGAAAATATGATACTGGCGGTCAACATCGGTAATACTTATATAAATCACGCTGTTTTCGGTGATGATGACCGGATACTGCTTAAATTCTCTATATCATCGTTTCCTGCAAAAAGTTCAGACGAATATCGTCTTCTCATCAATTCTTTTCTTGCGGAACATGAAAATAAATTTGCTTGCAAGCTCGCACTTGAATATGCAGTTATATCTTCTGTAGTTCCTGCGCTTACCCCCGCGGTATCGGAAGCCCTGTACAATATTGTCGGCAAGCGTCCATTTATTATAAGTTCGGGAACACACACAGGATTCAGAATCAAAATCGATAACTGCTCAGAGCTTGGATCTGATATAGTTGCAGACGTCGCGGCGAGCAAGCTGATCGCAGATCCACCATTTGTCATAGTTAACACCGGTACGGCGACTACACTTACAGTCGTCGATAAATCAGGCGACGTTATAGGTTCTATCATACACCCGGGCTTATTTGTGTCTGCTTCCGCGCTGTCAAACTCTGCAGCAAAATTGTATGACGTAAGTATTACAAGGCCGGGAAAACTTATTGGACAAAATTCCGATGAAAGCATTAAAAGCGGGCTGATTTTCGGCCATTCATGCATGATCGACGGACTGGTTTCAAAAATCAAATCAGAGATCTGTGGGGTTTCCGACAGCTTACACGTCCTCTTTACCGGTGATTATTCAAGCATTTTAGCGCCTTATTGCAGCTGTTCAGAGTACGTTGACTGTGATCTCACCCTTAAAGGCGCCCTTATTCTCTTTCGTCTGAACGTAAAAGGTATATGAATTATACAAAATTTATTTTCTCTTGCATTTTTGTATAATTCGTCTATTTTTCAATATTATTACATACGCCTTACCGTGTGATTTCACGGACGGCAGTATCGGGCAAAACCCGGGAGGTATTCTATTATGGCATTCAAAACTGACAGAAAGCGCTTGATCAAGCTGGTACAGATAGCACTTGTGACTGCTGTCGTCATCGTTTTCCAGCTGCTCGGTTCCTTTATTCATTTCGGAACGTTTTCTATTTCCCTTGTGCTTGTTCCTATCGTTTTCGGCGCAATTCTTTACGGACCTTTTGTCGGCGCGTGGCTCGGCTTGGTGTTCGGAGTCACAGTCCTTCTGTCCGGAGACGCTTCCCTTTTCCTCGGCTTTTCACCTTTATGGACGATCGTTACAGTCATACTCAAAGGCGTATTCGCAGGATTTGCGTCAGGCGCCGTATTTAAGATCATTTCTTCAAAGCATAAATACCTTGCAGTGATCATATCGGCAATTATTTGTCCCGTTGTTAATACCGGAGTATTTATACTCGGCTGTTTTACGTTCTTCTACAACTATCTTCCCGATATCGGCGCCGCGATCGGTCTGCCGGATATTATCAATCCGTTTACATTTGTTATAACGGTTCTTGTAGGACTGAATTTTGTATTCGAGCTTGTACTAAACGTCGTATTGGCTCCCGTGATCATCAAGCTGACCGATATGGGCAAGAAATATCTTAATAAGAAGTAATTTCATCATTTTTCGATAATCTATTCCATTTCGTGTTGAAATGTGATATATTATATATTGATAAAATAGTTTTGGAGGATTAAAAATGCAGAACGTTAAAATGAGAGTTATTTACTCGACAACAAAAAAGAAAGTTCTCACGTTTGCAACTGCCATTGCAGAAGCATTTAAGTGCCAGTCGGACGATGTTCCGCCCGCCTTCCCCTGCGACAAGGAAAAACTCGTTGTTATAGTTATGTCCATCAAAGATGAAGCGAACGACAAGCTCAGAAGGTTCTGCGGAGAGCTCAACAAAACAAGAGCGCTCAACACCGTGCTTGTTGTAGACGGCGAGCCCAATTCCAAGGGAGTTAATCAGGTCAAAGAGATCCTCAAAGAAGCCGGTACAAACGTCATTGAGGAGGTCTACACTGTTGACGGCGGCGGTATCTTCGGTAAGAAGATCTCTCTTGAAGAGCGCCGCGATATCGTAAACTGGGTTCAGAAGATAATAGACGAAACATTCGGCTCAGCTAATTAATTATTTCGAGTTATTATAAAAACAGGAGCGGTAATTCCCTGCTGTCATAAAGATGTGTTTTAACAAGAACCGGTGTGATCTCGATTAACGGGACCCACCGGTTCTTGTTTTGACGCTTATGATACCCTGTATAATTTAGTCATGACCACCGGCCGTGCCGGTGGCTTGCACAAGCCCCCTTAGGGCATAGCACCCGGCTGAGCCTATAGGCTCGCCGAAGAAACCGCCAACCGCGCGGATTTCACGGGCTACCCCTAAAGGGGCTTTTTATTTGCCGCCTTTTACTGGCTCACCCGTAAACGGGTCTATGAACTCTTTCAAACTTAATTGTTCATCTTCATGATCCTGCTGCAGTTGATTCCGTATGTACTGTTCGATTACTTTTCTATTCCTTCCCACCGTATCTACGTAATACCCTCTGCACCAGAAATGTCTGTTTCCATATTTGTACTTCATATTCGCATATTTCTCGAATATCATCAAACTGCTTTTCCCTTTCAGATATCCCATTATCTGCGATACACTGTACTTCGGCGGTATCGATACCAACATATGTATGTGGTCTTTACACGCCTCTGCTTCTATTATTTCCACTCCTTTGTACTCACACAGTTTCCTCAACATTATTCCTATGTCTTTCTTTATCTTCCCATATATTATTTGCCTCCTGTATTTCGGTGCAAACACTATATGGTACTTGCAATTCCACTGCGTGTGTGCTAAACTTTCTGTGTCGAGCCTCACTACTTGACTCCTCCTTTGGTTTTTTCTGCGGTTGGCGATTCCCGCCTTCCATTATACCAAAGGAGGATACTTTTTCTCCTCATAGCTAAAGCTTTTTGGAACCACCAGCACCGCTGGTGGTTTTCAAGATACAATAACTGTCCCCGCTTTTGAAAGCTCAGCCAAAAGCGGGGACAGTTATACTGATTCAGATTCGGAATTCTTTGCCTTTGTGAAAATTACATATCGTTATCTTTGGTGTGCTGCGAGACAGCAAGAATATATCCGGTGTCGGAAACCATAATATTGAATCTGGAAGTTCCGGTGTCGATAGTATCTTTTGCTACGTCGTGTCTTGCCTTATGGAATCCGCGCGCTTCCAGAAACGCGATCGCTTCCTCCAAATTGTCCACGTTCATACGGATCATCATCCATTCGCCGGTGCCTTGCGTAACGTCCACGTGAAAGCCGTCGGCGTTTTTCATTCTGACGTCGGTAGCGTTGTTTATGCTGATTTGACTCTTTTCATGACGTCTTTCAAACCCCAGTTCCTCGAAAAGCTTGATCGTCTTTTCCGCGTCTTTAGTAACTATCAGAGGGTTAAAGCTCGTTATTTTCATAGTGCTGTCTCCTTTTGTATTATTTTTTATGCTGAATAAGATTGATACCGAGTCCCGAGGAAGAGATCATCACTGCCGATATGCCTGTCGCGGTGTCAACGGTCTTTTCACCGTAGACGTTTTTGAAGCCGTTTTTCAGAAGCAGCTGATACGCGCTGTCGAAATCATCCACGTTCATACGGATACCGATCATATCGCGCGGAAGATCTGTTTTCGGACAGGAAACGTCCAGATAAAAGCCGTCAGCGTTCTTCATTCTGATACCTTCCACGTTAAGCTCACCTATCCCGTCCTGGTCGTGACGAACGTCAAAGCCAAATTCTTCAAACAGGGCTACGATCGGATCGGCGTTCTTTGTGAAGATCTGCGGATTGAATGTTGTGATTTTCATTTTGTTCTCCTTTAAGCTTTTGTTATTATCTTCTTTTAGCCAATTCTTCTTTAATTTCATTAAATCTGTTTCTTCCCATATTTGCTTTGAAAGCGCAGATGATTGAAACAACGAATATTGCTACCGGAAGAACACAGAAGATGATTCTGACTGCATATTGTGCCGTTTGAGATTGTATGAATGAGTAAACGACTTCGCCCGTTCCCTCATCCAGGAAGGGGGTCTCTTTGTACTGGAACAGCTGCAGAAGAAGCGATACCAGCGCAAGCGCGACGCCGTTTGAAAGCTTGTATATAAAGCTTTGCACACCGTAATATGCGCCCTCTCTCCGGATCCCGTATGTATATTCGTCGAGTTCGACGATATCCGGAATAGAAGCGTATGGGAGGATTTGAATGCCGCTCATTCCGCACCCGACTACAAATACCGCCAGCGTCAGAATTATCGTAGTGCCGGATGAAAGCAATTCACCCATCGAAGCGGAGGAAGACTGATACATTTCGCCTTTGAACGGAGGGACGAGCAAAGCAATTATCAGCCCGATGGAGGTGACTATCACCGAGAACAAATACACTCTGTGTTTTTCGAATTTCGCAGATAGTTTGTCCCAAACTACAGATGTCGCCATCGCCACAAGCAAGGGTGTGGCGACGAAAGCCATTGAAAGGATGCCGTCGGGCGCATATCCGAGGCTGTCCTGGATATAAAACATAAACAGCGCAAGGACTATATCGAATCCCAGCATACTGGTCAGATAATACGCCGTCGTGTATCTGAATTCCTTCATTTTAATGAACTGAGACAGAGTCTTTAACAGTCCGTACGGGTTTTTCTCTTCATTGCCCGTATACTTTTCTTTTACTTTTATACCGGAGATCATCATAGTCACGCTGGCAAGAAGACCGAATATAGCGCTCGAGACAAGATACGAGTATTTAATCGCTTCAAACCGGGTGTATCCGGCGTCTATAAACAGATCCGAGAATACCGTATTGTCTCCGGCAAACAGTCCGAACAAAGCCGCGCCCAATATCAGCCCTACGTTGGCAAGCACGATCCTTACGGTCGTCAAACTGCTTCTCTGGTCATAATCGTCCGTAATATTTGCGGTGAGCGAGTTATACGGAACGTACACGATCGTATATGTGGTGTTAAACAGGCAATACGCCATCAGATAATAAACGAACTTAATGAATTGAGAAGTCTCGACAGAGAATGGGCAGAGCCATAATATGATGAACATCAGTCCGAACGGAAAGGCTCCGAATATCATATATACCCGTCTTTTTCCGAATCTTGATTTTGTGTTGTCGCTTATCCGTCCCATCCACACGTCCGTTACCGCGTCCCAGATTTTTGCGATCAAAAAGACAAGAGATGCAAGAGCCGGTTTGAGGCCTCCGACGCTGACCATGAAAAACAGCAGGTAGAAAGAAAACGCGGCAAGTAAAATATTGGCGGACAGATCCCCCATACCGTAGAAAAATTTTACTTTCCAATTGATTTTTACGTTATCATCCATATACTTCACCCTATAAATCTCGCTTGATTAAATTAGATTGTTCCGGGCAGAAAAGCGGTTTCATTCTCCGATCGCGTCCAGCATTTTCATGACGATACGGCTTGAATTGTCTGCCGCTCTGTCTCTCCACCGGCGATGCCCGTGAATATAACTTTTGAGATCGGATACGTATTCAGCATAGCAGTGACGCCCGACGCCGCGCGTTCTATCCGATACCGGCGCGAGTGATAATCACCGGCTGTCCATGCAACCTGCCAACGTGATATTTTACGTCCGCCACGGTATCCACGAGATCTATAACTGTTTCTTTAAGCAGAAGGTCGATCTCGTTATCCATAGCGGAAATGATCCCGATATATTCCGTCGGTTCATTATCCCTCTGCTTTTTCATTTTACCTCTTAACTTTAAAACTGTCAAGCGGGGTGACGGATTGGAAACTTATAATTTACATTATAAATATTGTTTTTTACTAATTTATAAATTATAATATCAATAATAATAAGTGTTTAAAGCGTGTTTTGGAGAAAACATTGATGAATCTGTATTTTTCAGATACTTTGAAAAAAATACGAACAAACAAAGGACTTTCGCAGCAGGCTCTGGCTGAAAAGGTGTACGTTACCAGAGCAGCGGTATCGCGCTGGGAATCAGGCATACGCCTGCCCGACGCTATGATGATAACGCGGCTGTCTGAGGTTCTGGAAGTGGACGTTAATTTATTGCTGTCCGCGGCGGCGGAAAGCGACGAATGTCCCAACGTCATCATAGTGGACGACAGAAAGCTGATTTTGACCGGGGGACTTTCCGTCCTCGAAGAAGTCATACCTAACGCGACGATAACAGGCTTTACCAAAGCCGATGAGGCCGTTGAATACGCCGAAAAGAACCGAGTCGCTCTCGCTTTTCTGGATATCGAACTGAGAGAAACGACAGGCCTGGAGTTGTGCCGCGCGTTGCTCGACATAAATTCGCACACAAACGTCGTCTATCTGACCGCATACAGCAATTACGCTCTCGATGCGTGGAGCACGGGAGCAAGCGGCTTTATGCTCAAACCGATCACGGTTGAAGGTGTCCGTGAGCAGCTTGAAAATCTGAGATACCCTTTCTGGACGGGAGGCGACAGCGTATAATGGGACTCATTGACGTTATCGGTTTTTCGCTCGGAGGGGCGATCATCATCACGATGCTGCTCGGAATAGTGTTTTCCGTTTCCATGCCAACGCTCGACAAGTGGAGCAAGCGATATTTCATAGCTTTGTTTTCCATGATGTTTCTTTGCACCGTCGTCTGCTTCCTGGCACTGATCTTCTGGTATGATCCTTCAATGGCGGCAGCGTCAAGAATATTTTATTTTCTGGAAAGTCTGTTACTTGTGACGCCGATATTTATGCCGACGATCTTCCTTCTGCATTACAGCGGTGACAGGATAAAAAGCAGCGCGCTGTTCTGGCTCGTGACGGCGGTTATCGGCGTATTCTTCGTTATCAATATATTCGCTCAGTTCACGGACGTTTTCTACTACGTCACGCCGGATAATCAGTTTATCCGCGGCCCGTTGTGGGCGTTCTTTATGCTTCCGCTCGCAGTATGCATGGTCTTTAACACAACGGGCTTATTCTACAGAGTCAAAAAACTCCCGAAAAAGTATTTTATCGCTCTTTTGATCTATTTGCTATATATGACCGCGGCGATACTCTTACATATGTTTATTTCCGTTGAGACACCCGTCGTGCTCGGTATGTCACTATTCGCACTGGTGTCGTTTGTTCTGATACTGTCGGATAACACGGAAAACAATATGAAAAAGGAGCATCAGATTGCGCATCAGCACGCAGAAATCATGGTGCTGCAGATGCGGCCTCACTTCATTTTTAATACAATGATGGGAATATACTATCTCTGCGATCAGGACGCTAAAAAAGCAAAGCAGGTCACTCTTGATTTTACCTCTTATCTGCGCAAGAACTTTGCAGCCATCGCGAGCGAAGAACCTGTTCCTTTCAGCGATGAACTTGAGCATACGCGCGCCTATCTTGCGGTTGAGCAGGCGCAGTTTGAAGATACGCTTTTTACCGACTTCGATACTCCGTACAGAGCGTTCCGCATTCCGCCTTTAACGCTGCAGCCGATAGTGGAGAACGCCGTCAAGCACGGTATGAGCTCAAGCAAGGATCCGATACATATACGCGTACTCACGCGACAGACGGATAAGTCGGTCGAGATCGTTGTGGAAGACGACGGAGTCGGCTTCGATCCCGCCGGCAACACCGATAACAACGATCCTCATATCGCTTTGAACAATATCCGCGAGAGACTTGAAATGATGTGTAAAGGAAAACTGACTATCGCCCCGCGTGACGGCGGAGGTACGTCGGTAAAGATAACGATACCTCAATCGGATATGTAAAACTATATAAAATCAAATTTATATAAATATTTTTAGGAGGAACATGCCATGCTGAACATCGAAAGAAAAACAAATGGAACCGAGCTTACCATCGCCCTTTCCGGGCGTCTTGACACCACGACCGCGCCGGAACTCGAGGCTGCGATCAAAGAGTCTTTAGATGGATTGACCGTACTGATCGTCGACATGGAAGCGTTGGAGTACGTATCGTCCGCCGGACTGCGCGTGCTGCTCTCCACCCAGAAGATCATGAACAAACATGGTGAAATGAAGGTGACTCACGTGAACGAGGCGATCATGGAAGTCTTTGAGGTCACCGGATTTTCGGATATTCTGAATATCGAATAAGTCTTCAAGCGAGCATTGCTATAAATAAGAACAATTACAATACCGAGATCCTTTCTATGGATTAACAAAAACCAAATTATGATCGGCGAAACATTCGGCTCAGCTGACCGATTTTATCAAATAAAAATAACAGGCGCGGAGATCTCCGCGCCTGTTTTAGTTGAACGGTTTTCAATTAAATTTATAGATAGTTGTAAAGTCGTATTTCTCTCCGGGCTTCAGGACTGTGTTTGTAAAATTCGGATGATTGATGGAATCAGGCATATGCTGAGTTTCAAAGCATACCGCACATCTTTTCTTTTGAGGTTTTCCGCCCTTAAACGGTATATCTTCCTCGACAATCAGATTTGACGTATACACCTGAACGCACGGCTGATTTGTCAGCACGCTGAGTTTGATATTGTTCAAAGGATTCTCAAGCGTTGCGACAAGTTTTATACTGCCGTCATAGTTCTTAACGATATAATTGTTGTCGTACCCTCCGAGCTGTTTATCCATATCCTTAGAATCAAAGTCTCGTCCTACAGGTTTAGGCTTGTTAAAGTCGTAAACCGTACCGGCAACGTTTGTAAAGTTGCCGGTCGGAATGTATTCGTAATCCTGTTCATTGATCTTGTCGGAATTGACCCACAAGATGTGATCCTTTATCGAACCGCTTCCGCAGCCACCGAGATTAAAATACGAATGATTCGTAAGATTGATCAACGTATCTTTATCCGTTTCAGCCTCATATCTGATTGAAATACCGCCTTCACGAATAAGAGTATAAGTAACGTATACCGTTAAATTACCGGGGAAATTCTCCTCCATATCGGGACTGACGTATTTTAGTACGATAAACGGTTCTTCACCATCCGAGGTCTCAATTACGTCCCAGACACGCTTGTTGAATCCGACCTTACCGCCGTGAGCGGAGTGAGGACCGTCGTTGGCGTACAGTGTGTATTCAACGCCGTTCAGAGTATACTTTGAATTACAGATCCTGTTGCAAACTCTGCCGATGATCGCGCCCTGATATCCGTATGCCGTGAAATAATCCTCAGCTTTATCAAAACCGCAAACAACGTCAGTTACAGCACCGTTCTTGTCTTTTACAAAGAGGTTGACTATTGTCCCTCCAAGGTCGCTGATTACCGGTACTACTCCGCTGCCGTTGTTAAGAGTATATGTATATACTTCCCTGCCTTCGGGAGTTTTACCGAAATACTTCTTTTCGATCATATCCTTACCTCATTCAACGTATCCGTCGGGATTCATTTCCTGCCATCTTGCGAGGTCAACGCACATATCAGAGATGTTCTTTTCAGCTTTCCAACCGAGGACTTTATACGCTTTTTCGGGGTCGGCATAGCACTCGGCAATATCTCCGGGACGGCGGGGCGCTATCTTATAGTTGACTTTCTTTCCGGACGCCGCTTCATAAGCTTTAACTATTTCAAGCACGGAATAACCGGTGCCGGTGCCTACGTTGAAATACTCGATGCCTTTATGCTCTCTTGCGTACTTAAGAGCGCAAAGGTGTGCTTTTGCAAGGTCAACAACATGGATGTAGTCGCGAACTCCTGTGCCGTCTTTGGTGTCATAGTCATTTCCGAATACGGACAGGCATTCAAGCTTTCCTGCAGCGACTTTTGAAACGTAAGGAAGCAGATTGTTGGGTATGCCCCTCGGATCCTCTCCGATAAGTCCGCTCGGATGCGCGCCGATCGGATTGAAGTATCTGAGTATTGAAACGCTCCATTCGGGATCTGAAACACAGATATCGGCAAGGATACGCTCTATCATAAGTTTCGTCTCACCGTAGGGATTAGTTGTGGAAAGTGGGAAATCCTCTCTTATCGGCACGGACTTCGGAAGTCCGTAAACAGTTGCAGAGGAACTGAAGACGATTTTCTTTACGCCGTATTCAGCCATAAGAGCGCATAAATTCAGCGTTCCCGTCAGATTGTTGTGATAATACATCATCGGTTTTGCAACCGATTCTCCGACAGCTTTAAGCCCGGCAAAATGTATCACGGATTCGATATCGTTCTCTTCAAATACTCTTCTGCAAGCCTCTTTGTCAAGAAGATCGCATTTATAAAACTTGGGACGGCGGCCTGTTATCTTCTCAAGCCTGTCGAGAACGCACTCTTTTGAGTTGCACAGATTGTCGAGGATAACGAGATCCTCATTCACAGCAGTAAGTTCAACGACGGTATGTGAACCGATAAATCCGGTACCGCCTGTTACCAAAATAGCCATTTCAGTTCCTCCTTATTCGGTAAGAAGCAGGCTGAATCAACATCAGCCCACTTGATAATTAATTATTCTTATTTCCAGAGACCTCTCGGATATTCGCCGTTCTCGATAAGAGCGTTGATCTTCTTAACGACTTCGGGTTTATCGTCATGATACGTTACACCATACCATCTTGCGGAAGTCTCGATAACTTTTACGTCACAATAGCCCTGCTTGTTGAGAGCGCCGACAACGTTGGGAAGATAGCACTCTGATTTGAGTGGCTCTCTTGTATCGTCGTTAATGAATTTTACAAATTCATCGGACGCGCCCTTGAAGAGACCGGACGTGAATCCCCAGAAGTTCATCGAAACGAGAGTTTCGTTGCCGAGTGTCTGCTTTTCGCCGTTCTCGTCTTCAAAGTATGCGCCGCCATCTGTCTTGAATATCTTTGTTCTCTCGACGATATCGGTGAGCATTCCGCCTTCTGTCTGGCAAATGCCGCGGGCAACGCTTCCGTTGTCGGTGAGCGTGTTGCCGAGTCTGTAACCGATCATGCAGAAATGATTGCCTTCTTCTTTTTCGGCGGATCTTATAAACTCAGCCGCTTTTGCGTAAGCGTCACGACCGTAGAAATCATCGGAATTAATGACAGCGAAGCTGTCGCCTGCGATTTCTTTCTCAGCGCAAAGAACAGCGTGGTTGGTCCCCCAGGGCTTTACACGTTCAGCGGGGATTTTGTCAGCAGGAACAAGCTTGTCGAGAGCCTGGAAAGCGTATTCAACTTTGATCTTACCCTCTATTCTCTTGCCGATAGTCGATCTGAAGTCTTCGTAGTTTTCCTCTTTTATTATGAAGACCACTCTGTCAAATCCGGCTCTGATCGCATCGTAAACGGAAAAATCGATGATAAACTCACCGTCTTCGGTGATCGGGTCGATCTGCTTAAGTCCGCCGTAGCGGGATCCCATACCGGCTGCAAGTACAAGTAATGTCATATCACACCTCTTATATAATATAAAATTTAATACAAAACAATTCTACATCAAGCGCTATTTAATTACAAACGTTTTGAACTCTGTTTACAATTTTTTAACAAATGAATTCAAACGTTTAAGTATCTCGTCGGGAGCATTCTCAACAAACGAATTCATTTCTTCTTCGGTGAAAAAGGCGTATTCTCTGTCTAAGTCGTCGCGCTCTTCAAGATAGAAACGTGTGATGTATTCCCTTCTGTTATCAAAAGCATCGCGGGAAAAGAACTCAAGATATTTGTTTTCAACTCCGACGGACGAAGCGTATAAATTGAATGCGTGAAACTCCGGGTTATCTCTTAAATACTTTGCGTCAAGATCGTAAAAATCTTTCTTCCAGCGCCATATCGCCGCTTTTTTATCCGCGGCATAATCATCGGGGAACTTTTCGGCGCAGTATTTGATCACGCGCTCGATCCACAGATCATCGGTTATAAGATGAGCAAGATATCCGAGATAGAAAGAAAACCGATCGGGCGTATAACCGTCAATTATTTCGTCAGATAAATACTCCGAGACAAATGCTGCGACGTCTCGTCTGCGTTCTCCGTTCCCGTCAGTTACAATATAATGCGATACTTCATACGGCGGGTCAAATTTTGACCAGTCCTCGTTAGGAACACCGCTGTCCGGTGCGATATTCCCAATGACAAATTCTCGTTCCGAAATATCATTAATCATCAACGAAAGCTTTTCGGCGATCCGCAAGTGTACCATCCATGAAGCCATATCAGATACCTCTGTACTCTTCCCTGAATTTTTTGAGCTCTGTCAGATACTCATATCCGGATATCACTCTGTTCTCTACCGCCGTAATTATATCGTCAACATTAACGATCGAATATATTTTTACTCCTATATCGCGTTCAATTTCATAGATCGTCGTGAGCTTTGAAACGCCGCGCTCAGATCTGTCAACGGCAAGTATTATATATTCGGGATATCTGCCGCGTATTTTCTTGATATCATCGGCGATCCATCTGACGGTGTTACCGGTCGCGATCGTATCTTTTATCACGGCAACAGTATCACCAGAAGAAGGGGAAACGCCGCTTTTATTCTCAACGCAAAAGCTGATATCAATGCCGAATTCCTGAAACAAGACCATACTGACCGCGGATACAATATGGCTTTCTTTATAAGTGTCGGCAAACAGCAAGTCCGGGCGAAGACCGTTATCTCTGATACACTCGGCATAAAACTCGCCGATTTTAGCTATCTGACTGCCGCACGAGAATTTTTCCATATGTATCTCATACGGGGATACTCTCCCGTTCCCGAGTATAAATGAACCGAATTTCAGAGCTCCGTTGTCGGATAAAAACTTTATAAACCGCTCCTTATACGAAAGAGAGTCGAGTTTATAGTTCATCAGTTCGTCTATCGTGATACCGTAATATCTTGCGATCACGGGCAGCATGGAAATATCTGGAGTTGAGAGATTTCTCTCCCACTTGCTCACCGCCTGATAAGTTACGGAGAGCGCGGAAGCAAGTTCTTCCTGAGTTATGTTTTTGTTCTTTCTGAGCGTTTTGAGCTTATTCCCGAGCATATCGCTTCCCTCTTATCAACTATATTCTAATTCATAACAACAGTATTGTAAAGATACTCTTTGTCTATTATTATACAACCAACGGTTGAATTTTTCAATACCGGTATTATTTTTATAAAAAGACTTGACAAATCAACATCTATTTGATATACTTGTAAAGTAATTTGCTTTACACCTGTGGGAGGCGAGTATATTATGTTTCAAAAAGATATGACCGTTTCCCTGCTCCTTGATTTTTACGGTGACATTTTGTCCGAACACAAACGCGGTATTATGGAGATGTATTACGATGAGGATATGTCTCTGGCAGAGATCTCCGAACAGGTGGGAATCTCGAGGCAGGCTGTCCGCGAGATCATAAAGAAAAGCGAATCGGAGCTTTCAAATCTTGAAAATACTCTCGGTCTTGTCAAAAAATTCGACAAGTTAAAGCACGATCTTGATACGATAAAAAATGAACTGAGAGCCGCATCGGACGTCAGCGGTAAAGACAGCAAAGGAATAATAGATAGAGTTATCGTTGAAATAGACGGGCTTGATATATAGGAGGTTTGCCAATGTATGAAAGTTTGACCGAAAAACTTGCCAATGCTTTCAAAAAGTTCAGAAACAAAGGCAAGCTGACCGAAAAAGACGTCAAAGAAGGAATGCGCGACGTCAAGCTCGCTCTTCTTGAAGCAGACGTCAACTTCAAAGTTGTCAAAAGCTTTGTAAACAGCGTTACAGAGCGCGCCGTCGGATCGGAAGTGCTTGAAAGCCTTGTCCCCGCCCAGCAGATCGTAAAGATCGTCAACGAAGAGTTGATCGCGCTGATGGGAGAAACTCAGGCAAAGCTTGAGATCGCGTCAAAACCCCCGACGGTCGTTATGATGTGCGGTCTTCAGGGCTCCGGTAAAACGACTCACAGCGGCAAGATCGCCGCTATGTATAAAAAGCAGGGCAAAAATCCTCTGCTTGCCGCATGCGATATCTACAGACCCGCTGCGATCAAACAGCTTCAGGTAGTCGGCGAACAAATCGGCGTCCCCGTGTTTGAAATGGGCACCGAATCCCCTGTCAAGATAGCAAAAGAAGCGATAAAATACGCGACTGCAAAGGGATACGATATGGTATTCCTTGACACAGCCGGACGTCTTCACATCGACGAAGTTCTGATGGAAGAGCTTCATAAAATAAAAGACGAAGTTAATCCGACGGAAATACTTCTCGTCATCGATGCAATGCTCGGCCAGGACGCCGTAAACGTCGCTGAATCATTTAACAATCTTCTCGATATCACCGGTGTTGTTCTGACTAAAATGGACGGTGATACGAGAGGCGGCGCGGCTCTGTCCGTCAGATACGTTACGGGAAAGCCGATCAAATTTGTAGGGACCGGCGAAAAACTCGATATGATCGAGCCTTTCTACCCCGACAGAATGGCGTCACGCATCCTCGGCATGGGCGACGTGCTCTCGCTTATCGAAAAAGCCGAACAGGCTTACGACGAAAAGCAGGCGGCTGAACTTGAAAAAAAGATAAGAGAAAATACGTTTACCCTTTCCGATTATCTTGATCAGTTCAGACAGATCAAGAAGATGGGCAATATCGAAAGCCTTATCGGAATGATACCCGGTGTAAAACCGGGCGCGCTGAAAAACGCGCAGGTCGACGAGAAAGCTCTTGCCCGTACAGAGGCTATAATACTTTCAATGACGCCTCGCGAGCGCGAAAAACCGGATGTCATAAACGGCTCAAGAAAAAAGAGGATCGCCGCGGGAAGCGGAACTTCAGTAGAAGAAGTTAACAAGCTGCTCAGGCAGTTTGAGCAGATGAGCAAGATGATGAGGCAGTTTTCCGGCGCCAAAGGAATGAAAAAACTAAAGCATATGAAACTCCCGTTCTAAACGGAATTTTATAAAATAATTATTTATATTCGGAGGAATCAAAAATGGTAAAAATCAGACTCAGAAGAATGGGCGCGAAAAAGGCGCCGTTCTACCGCATTGTCGTTGCGGATGCAAGAAGCCCCAGAGACGGAAGATTTATTGAAGAGATCGGTTACTACGATCCTATGCAGAATCCCGCTGAAGTAAAAGTCGACAGCGAAAAGGTTCAGAAATGGATCGCTAACGGCGCACAGCCGACAGAGACAGTCAAAGCAATCCTTACAAAGAACGGCATTATCAAATAATTGCCCCTCGAGGTGACGAGATGATAAGCTATACTCAACTTCTTGAAGATATGGCTAAAGCTATCGTCGAACATCCTGATCAGGTAAGCGTAACAAGAGAAGATTCGGATGACGAGATCGTCCTTACTCTCAGTGTCGCAGAAGACGATATGGGCATGGTCATCGGTAAGCGCGGCAATATCGCAAGAGCAATCCGCACAGTTGTAAAAGCGGCGGGAAAACTCGACGATAAGAAAATATCGGTTGAGATAAGATAACAAAAACCGCAGGTTAAAAACCTGCGGTTTTTGTTTTGTAAAAAGTTATCTCTGCCCTTTGTCGTACGGTATACCTTCTGCTTTCGGAGCGCGGGATCGTTTTGAAGTGAACACAAGCACGATCAATACCGCGAAATAAGGGATCAGATTGTAGAAATACATCGGGAGATTCAAATTCTTCAGGAAGTCGAATTGTGAATAAACAACTCCGAGGCATTTCAGGAATCCGAAGAGGAACGCGCCGAGAATGATACCGAGCGGTTTCCAGTTACCGAATATCATAATTGCGAGAGCAAGGAAGCCCATGCCCGCGACAGCGCCGGAAGCCGTACCGTTTGCAACTGTTGCAATATAAATGTAACCGCCGAGACCGGCAAGAGCGCCTGAGATCGTTGTACCGAGGTATCTCATCTTATTTACGTCGATACCTACGCTGGCAGCAGCCTGCGGATGTTCACCGCAGGAACGCAGCCTGAGTCCCGTTTTGGTTTTGTAAATAAATATTGACAGCAGAACGAATAAGCCGAGAGCGATAAACGTAGAAATGTACGCTTTGTCGAAGAAGATCTTGCCGACGCCATCGACATCGTCGTTAAGAATAACGTAGCCGAAGTCCTGCATTTTGCCTTCGCTGTCGACTGCTCTTCCCATTTCGAGCTGGTCTTTTGTAAAGAATATCTTGATCACGAAGAGAGCTATAGCGGGAGCGAGCATATTAAGAGCCGTACCTCCGATCGTTTGATCGGATTTCAGCTTGATAGCCGAGAATGACAGAAGCAGCGAAAACGCGGCTCCGAGCAGCGCCGCTATTGCCATGGAAATTATAAACGTCAGCTGGTTGTTATCTACAAAGAAAGGTACTTTTCTGAGGAAAAAGGCTGTAAGAGCGCCGGCAAAAGCGCCGAAGATCATAATACCGTCGAGTGCGATATTGATAATACCCGATCTTTCAGCGTACATACCTGCGAGAGCAACGATCAGAAGCGGTATAGTATAGATCAAAGTTTTCTGTAACAGAAATATCATTTCTCATCGCCTCCTTTGTCATTATTCTCTTCAACTGGCAAAACCGGTTGCTCCTCGCTCGCCGTCTCTTCCGCCGGATCGTCTTCCGGCTCGTAACCAAGCTTCGGAGCGACCTTATCTTTCCTTAACTTCGAGATCTTATCCTTAATATATTTGGAGAAGCCCGAGAAATATATTATAACAGCGACAATAAGCGGAGATACGTACTCATTGAAGGAAGTCTGTGCGGCAAGGTTAGAGCCGCCCACACCTATAAACTTGAGGAATATAGCCGAGAATATGACGCCGATCGGGTTGTTGCTTGCAAGCAGCGCTGCGGGTATTCCGTTAAATCCGTCGGCAGGAAGAGTGAGATATGTGTCCCACTTGAAGTCCTGCGAACCGTTCAAGCACCACAGAGCTGCGCCGCAGGCAGCAAGTCCGCCGGCTATCGCCATAGAAAGAACGATATTTCTCTTCTCGTTCATTCCGGCGTATTTCGATGCGTTCTTATTGTACCCGCACGCTTTCAGTTCATAGCCGAAAGTCGTTTTATTCATGATGACATAAAAGATTATGGCTATCGCTGAAGCTATAAAAATGCTGATGTCCATGTAAGAATTGCCGAACAGTTTGTCAAGCCCGAGTGTCGGTGTCGCGACGTTGTTAGTCACTGTCTTGCGTATAAAATTGACCTTCGTTTCCGCAACGTTCACGAATGTGTCGCCTGTGGATTTGAACACCCACGAAACGACGTTCGCCGCGATCCAGTTAGTCATGATACATACGATGACTTCATTGACGTTGAACTTCGCTTTGAAGAAACCGGGTATCGCGCCCCAGAGAACGCCAAGCAACGTGCCGGCAAGAAGAGCGAGGATCCAAACGATCCAGCCGGGAACAACGCTTGTAGGAATCGACAGTGAAACGAGAAGCGCACCCATGGCGCCCATAAGGTACTGACCGGGGGCGCCTATGTTGAACAGTCCTGTCTTGAACGCAATGGCGACAGACATACCGGTCATGATAAGCGGTGTCGACTGGAACAGCATATTTCCTATCTGGAAAAGAATGTTGTCAGACGATCCGGCTGCAAAAGGTCCTCCGAGAACAGTAAATATGCCGGAAAAAGCCTCCGAGATCGAAATATCATCGGAGAAGAACGACATAAGGAGAAGAACGATGAATCCGACAAGAAGACCGCCGAGGATACAAATAAGCGACGCGATAACGGATGTTACGCCGTCACGTCTCCAAAACGACTTTTTGCCGGTATCGGGAATTGAATTTGTCTTTTTCACTTTTCCACAACTCCTTTCCCGTCCTGTCTCTTAGCGCCTGCCATATACAAGCCGAGTTCCTGGACCGTCGTCGTCTTCGGATCGAGCTCGCCGGTGATCTCGCCCTCGTACATCACGAGTATTCTGTCGGAAAGAGACATTACTTCGTCAAGTTCAAGCGAGACAAGAAGTACGGCTGCGCCGGCGTCGCGCGATGCGACGATCTGTTCGTGAATATACTCGATAGCGCCTACGTCAAGTCCGCGAGTCGGCTGAACAGCTATCAATAGTTCGTGCTTGCGGTCAAGCTCTCTCGCAACGATCGCTTTCTGCTGGTTTCCTCCGGACATACTTCTTGCCGGAGTGATCGAGCCCTGGCCGGAACGAACGTCGAACTTATCTATCAGCATATCGGAATACTCACGTACTTTGTCGAAGCGAATAAATCCGTGGTTCTGAAATTCAGGTTCAAAATATCTTTGCAAAACTATGTTCTGTTCAAGTGTATAGTCAAGAACGAGTCCGTGTTTATGTCGGTCTTCCGGAATGTGACTTACACCGTGTGTGTTCTTATAGCGAATCGTTTTTTTTGTGACGTTTTCACCGTTCAGAATGATCTCGGTTCCGGGTTCGGGCTTTTCAAGGCCGGTAACCGCAGCGACGAATTCGCTCTGGCCGTTACCGTCGATACCGGCGATACATACGATCTCGCCGCGTCTGACGGTCAGAGAAACGTCGTTTACGGCGTTCTTTTTATGCACCTTGCTCTTTACGGAAAGATGCTTGATCTCAAGCACGGTGTCAGACGGTTCAGCCTCTTTTTTGTCGACGGTAAATTTAACGTCACGCCCGACCATCATGTTAGAAAGCTCTTCTTTGGTGGTATCGCTGATATTTACAGTACCGATATACTTGCCTTTGCGAAGTACAGTGCATCTGTCGGCAACTTCCATTATCTCGTTGAGTTTATGAGAGATGAACAGGATAGACTTCCCTTCATCAGCGAGACCTTTGATGATCTGCATAAGTTCCGAGATCTCCTGAGGAGTAAGAACCGCAGTGGGTTCATCAAAAATAAGGATCTCATTGTCCCGGTAAAGCATTTTAAGTATCTCTGTCCTCTGCTGCATACCGACCGTGATATCTTCCACAAGAGCATCGGGATTTACGTTGAGCCCGTAATTCTTTGATAGTTCAAGTACGCGGCGTCTCGCGTCTTTTTTCTTCAAAAAGCCGAGAGTGTTCGGCTCAACGCCCAAAATGATATTATCAAGAACAGTAAATACGTCAACAAGCTTAAAATGCTGGTGTACCATTCCGATACCCAGCGCGTTGGCGTCGTTCGGGTCATTGATCTTCACTTCTTTTCCGTCTTTATAGATCGCGCCTTTCTCAGGCTGATAAAGACCGAAAAGGACGGACATCAAAGTTGATTTCCCTGCTCCGTTTTCTCCGAGAAGCGCATGTACTTCGCCTCTTTTAAGTTGAAGCGTAATATTATCATTCGCGATAATACCGGGAAACTCTTTGGTAATATTCCGCATTTCAATGACGTATTCACTTTCTCCGTTACTCTGAGAAACAGTGTCGTTTACAATTTCATCGTTCATTGCGGCCTCTTTCTGCACGTAGAAATCTGATTATACCAAAAAGGGATGGCGTTACCGCCATCCCTGCATTTGGAAAATTACTCCTCAACAGTAACTGCGAGATTGCTCCAGCCGGCAGTAACGTCCGCGGGAACATCAGCAACGGGAACGATCGCGCCGCTCTTGATCTGTGCGAAGAGAGCGTTGTAATCGTCAACGGAGAAGTTTGCAAGACGCCATGTTTCGGTAGGAAGACCTGTAGCGTCGTCAGCAGCGCCGAGGTTCTGAGCTACGTTTGCAAGTTCAGCATCCCATTTGCCTGCATAGAACTGACCGAGAACCTTCTCAACGGAAGCGGAGAGGCCCTTTACAGCGGAAGTGATGACTCTGTCGGATTCACCGGACTGGTCAACGTCAACGCCGATGATCTTAGCGTTTTCATACTCTTTAGCAGCGGAGAGGACAGACTGGAACATAGAACCGCCGCAAGCGAATACGACTTCTGTGCCTGCTGCATACCAGCCGGCGATCTGAGTCTGGAGCTCGTTGGAAGCGGAGAATGTTTCACCGTATTTGAAGCTGTATTTAACTTCAACCTGTACGCCCTTTTCCTTTGCTGCTGCGTCAGCTCCCTGAAGGAAACCGTAACCGAAACGGTTGACTGCGGGGTTAGAACCGCCGCCGCCGCCCGTAAAGCCGAGCTTCGTGTAGCCTTCCATAACTGCTGCATAGCCTGCAAGGTAACCGGATTCCTGTTCCTTGTAAACGATAGCCGTTACGTTGTCAAGACCGAGTGCCCAACCGTCGACGAAAACGAATTTAACGTCGGGGTTCTCTTTAGCGACGGATTCCATTGCTGTTGCCTGAAGGAAACCGGGGGCAACAATGATCTTCGCGCCGTTTGTGATAGCCTGCTTCATAGCGTCGATACGGTCGTTGTCGGTAGCGTCGCTGCCGTTAGCGGGCGGATAGTATTTGTAACCGATACCATTAGCCTCAGCATAAGCCTGTGCGCCTTCGTAAGTTCCCTGGTTGAAGCCCTTGTCCATAAGCTGACCTACGTCAGTGACAACTGCTATCTCAGGTGTTTTCTTTTCATTGCTGCAGGAAGCGAGAACAGCGACTGCGCTGATCACGAGTGCGATGCAAACAATGATACTCAGAGTTCTTTTCATGTTATAACCTCCAAATAATTATAATAGGACATTCCTATCGAAAATAATATACCACAATTTTCTACTAATATCAAGTATGAATAGTAGAATAATTTGAATTATTTTGTAATTATATATTAATTTTTTATCGAATCGTACCGAAAAATGAGATATTTCGTATGCCGTAATAGGGAGGCTTCGGATCGGTATACATTATAAACCTTGCCGAGTCCGCAAGAAAAGCGCTGTCAAACGTGACGTAATCAACGATGCGGTCCTCATTATTCATACTCTTGTCGACTACAGTAACATATTCTTTGCTCTCTGCATTTCTGAGCTGAATTCGATATCTCACGGGACGCGGCAGATCGCCTTTTGCAAGTGAAAGTCCGGTCTCCGAGAAGATTATTCTCACTGCAAACACGGAAGCTCCATGAGGAGGGAGAGGGATCGTGAGCGTTGCTTCTTCATCGCACGACGCCGGCTGCCAGAATGAAGTGAGGTCGTCGGTAAGCGCATATAGTGCTTCCCTGCCGGGTTCTTCGCTTGAAGCTGAAGCCCTCCTTCTGTCTGCGAGAGAGATAAGCCGCGTGTCGCCGTTATTTTCGGAAAAGCCTTTATCTCCCGGCGCAAAGCGAGGGTTCTCGCTTATCTCCGGGCAAACAATATCACCGTCTTCATTAAAATATATTCTGTCGTAACCGATCATCCGTTCCAGATGATACCGGTGACACAGAGTGCAGGTATAAAACACCCAGAAAGTATCGTCGGGACCTTTGACTACGGAGCCGTGTCCCGGACCTCTTACAACGCCCGACGTTTTTCTTGTAAACGGGCTTGTTTTCATATATCTGAAATCCGAAAGCGGTTTATCGCTTTTATATGCTCCGTCAGCGTAAGTGGAATACTCGGTAGCCGGGCCTGAATATATGAGATAATACGTTCCGTTATGCTTTAACATCCACGGACCTTCTATCGCGGAATATGACGGATCCTCATTGTGCTCGCCGGTTCTTTCCCACACGTGAGAGGGATCGTAATTTATCAGTCTGACAGGAGCTCCGGTAAAGACAGTCGGATCGTCCGGATCGAGTTCGCAGCCGTTGATCGCCGTTGAGCCGATCTCAGGATCGAAAACGACGTAATAGATATACAGCCTTCCGTCATCGTCGGAAAACAGCATCGGGTCATAGTAATTACCAATATCTTCGCCGTTTTTATATTTGAATTTTCCGAGCGAAGTATATTTGCCCAGCGGCTCGTCGGATACGTAAAGATCAGACAGACTGCCGCAGAGATAATACTTGCCGCGATGATTGACGACAGTCGGCGCGTAACCGATATCCGGCGGTTCAATGTCGTGCCGTTTCCAGGAGCGAAAATCGTCAGACTCGTAACCCGCGCGACAGGACGAGAACAAATACCACTTTCCGTTCTCAAAGAGGACCGTCGGGTCAGCGGTCTCTCTCCAGTCAATGCCGCTGCCGTTTATTGAAGCTTCTCTTCCGAACGGATAATCCGGAAGAGGCGTCGGATTTATATAAGTGTTTCTGTACGGATCCATATCATACCTCCGGTTCGATTTTATCATAATGAAGAAATCTTGTCAACCGATCGATATACTCTATTTTTGTTAACAATTATGTGATATAATGTACTAAATCTAACAATCAAAATCACCGGAGAAATCAATTATTATGAGAGAATTCAACGGAACAGAATTCACGGAGGAGAGGGCTCTTTTCGGTTCAGAGTGTCTTGCGGTCAACGGATGCGCTTTTGATATCGGCGAGTCCCCGCTTAAAGAATGCAGAAACATCTCTGTAAACGGATCGATCTTTAAGGGAAAATACCCTCTTTGGTACTGCAGCGGTATAGATGTGAGCGGAAGTACGTTTTATGAGGGAGCTCGCGCCGGTATCTGGTACACAAGCAATATTTCGATCATCGGCTCGGAAATAATAGCGCCGAAGTGTTTCAGAAGAGCTGAATACATATCGCTTACCGGCGTAAAGTTCACTAATGCTGCCGAAACTTTTTGGAATTGCAGAAAGATAAAACTCGATTACGTATATGCCAAAGGCGATTATTTCGCGATGAACAGTTCGGATATAGAAGCGGCCGGCTTAACGGTTGAAGGTAATTACGCTTTTGACAGCGTAAAAAATCTTGTTATAAGAAATTCAAAGCTCGTGACAAAAGATGCGTTCTGGAACAGCGAAAACGTGACCGTTTACGATTCGTATATTTCCGGAGAATATCTGGCGTGGAACTCAAAGAACGTAACGTTTATAAACTGTACGATAGACAGCTTGCAGGGGTTATGCTATATTGAAAACCTGAAGCTCGTGAATTGCAAACTTCAAAGCACGAATCTTGCATTCGAGTATTCGTCCGTCGAAGCCGACGTTTCGGGTACAATAAAAAGCGTTTTCAATCCGCTGTCGGGCAGGATCAAGGCTGACTGTATTTCCGAACTTATCATAGACAGCGGCAGGATAGATCCCGAAATGACCGAAATTGTATGTGAAAAAGTAGAAAAACACTCGGATCGCCCTGACTGGAAGGAGGAATTAGCTTGAAATACGATTTTGATTCTGTAGTCGACAGGCACGGCACCGGCTCGATCAAGTGGGATGTTGCAGACGGCGAACTTCCGATGTGGGTCGCCGATATGGATTTCAAAACCGCGCCGGAAATAACCGAAGCCATAACAAACAGAGCGCTTCACGGCGTATTCGGATATACGGACGTACCCGGCGAATGGTACAGCGCATATATCAGCTGGTGGGAAAGGCGCCATTCATTCTCCATGAAAAAAGAATGGCTGATGTTCTGCACCGGAGTTATTCCCGCGATCTCGTCAACGGTCAGAAAGCTGACGACTCCAAACGAAAACGTAGTGATACAGACTCCGGTTTACAACGTATTTTTCAACAGTGTGATCAACAACGGCTGCCGTGTGCTTGAGAGTCCTCTTGTTTACGAAAACGGCGGATACCGAATGGACCTCGAAGATCTCGAAAAGAAGTTTGCAGATCCGCAGACGACTCTGATGATACTCTGCAACCCTCACAATCCTGTGAGCAAGATATGGGACGGAGATACTCTCGCCGCAATAGGAGATCTCGCAAGAAAACACGGCGTCACCGTGATCTCAGACGAAATACACTGCGATATTACCGCTCCCGGAAAAGGATACATTCCATTTGCATCGGTATCGGAAAATTGCCGGGACGTCAGCGTAACGTGCATTGCGCCGACAAAGGCGTTCAGCATACCGGGTATACAGACAGCGGCAATATGCGTACCAAACGAACATTTGAGAAACAGAGTCAAACGCGCTATAAATACCGACGAAGTCGCCGAGCCGAATGCATTTGCCTGTATCGCGGCAACGGCCGCATTTGAACGCGGCGAGAAGTGGATCGACGAGATGAGAGAATACGTATTTGAAAACAGAAAGATCCTTGAAGACTATGTGGCGAGCAATATCCCGGAGCTTAAAGTCATAAAAGGAGACGCCACTTATCTCGTGTGGGTGGACATATCGTCGCTGGGAAAAGATTCGGCGACCGTATGCAAGTTCATCAGGAAAACGACCGGACTGTTCATAACTGCAGGATCAGTTTACGGCAAATGCGGAGACGGATTTGTAAGGATCAACGTCGCCTGTCCGAAATCGCTTTTATACGACGGCCTTGAAAGGCTGAAACGCGGAATAGAAGAAATTAATAAATGAGGTAAGAATTATGGACGCCAATATTACGAAAAGATATGAAAAGCTCTCATCAAAATTAATCAAAGGGCTTGAGTCCCGCAATATGAGCGGATTCTACGCTGCAGACAAAGAAGAAGCGCTGAAGATCGCGTTGTCGCTGATACCCGAAGGCTCTACTGTTACAATGGGCGGATGTATGAGCGCCGTTGAAATAGGGCTTGTCGACGCAGTAAAGAACGGCAATTACAAGTTTTTGGACAGAAACGCATACAGTGACAGACGCCGCGCAATGCTGGACGCTTATGACGCCGACGTATTCCTTACGAGTGCTAACGCAATAACGGAGGACGGAATTATCGTAAATATTGACGGAAACGCCAACAGAGTTTCCGCTATTGCAAACGGACCGAAAAAAGTTATCTTTATAGTGGGGATCAACAAGGTCTGCGCGGATCTTGACAGCGCAATGAAAAGAGCGAGAAACGTTGCAGCGCCGATCAACGCACAGCGGTTCGGTCTTTCGACTCCGTGCTCAAAAACAGGTTCCTGCTTTGACTGCAAGAGCCCGGATACAATATGCTGTCAGTTTTTGATCACAAGATTTTCACGGCACGAAGGCAGGATGCACGTGATCTTAGTAAATGATTATTTGGGATTCTGATACAGAAAGAGGCGGTTCAAACCGCCTCTTTTATGGTCTGTCAAGATAAAAATACGCAACGGAACGGTAATCGTCTTGTCTGAAGAAAAGCACGCTGTCCTGAGGATCGCCGTCGCCGACTATATGCGGCGAAGCCGGATCGTATACGCAGACGCCTGCAACTGCCGTCACCAGAAGAGGTATTCCGTGTTTTTGAAATCCGGATACTGTTTCTCTTGTTCCGTTCCCCATAACGTCTATTGTAACTTCAATGTCCGACTGAAAACATATCGGGTCAACGGTGTGCCATCTGTAAAACGAATACTCACCGTTCGATGCGATAAGACATCCTTCCGTCCAGGTTACAAAAACGCCCTGCCCCCAGCCGTCACCGATATAGTCTTCGGTGCCTGTGCCGCAAAGAGTCGGAAATTCGTTATCACCGTCAAGGAAGAACTTTACTTCGCCCTCACCGAACCACGTATTTTTATAATTTTCAGTATCGGTTATAACTCCGAACGAAGTCCCGAGATACCTGCCTCTGCCGTGTAATTTCGGAAGAATTGTGTATGGAACACCGAGGGCGTTCGGAGATTCGCGCCGCCTTATTGCATGGAAGTAAAGCGCGCTTCCCTTTTCAAGATGTTCAAGAGTGTACTCAACGTCATAAAAGAACAGAATATCACGCTTTGACCTGTTTGAAAGCACTATTTTCGCTTCGCGGTAAAACGGCATCGGTACGAATGACACGAAGCTTCGTCCCTCGGGAGATGAAAACAATTCAGAATCAAAAGAGCACATTTTTGAAAGTCCGAAGCCGAAAAACTCGGCGAGAGGACATTCGACGGCAGGTGAATCTGAGCCGTCCCAAGACATAAGAATATATAAGTTCTCCAGCACCTCTGTATCTGTGTATTTATCAAGCGCAGCCCAGATCCGTCTGACAACACCGCTTCCTTTTGCGTGCATCAATAAGCAGTCGTCACCGCTTCTGATCACCTTTGACGGCGAACCTTTTGCGCCATTGTTGCAGATACCCCCGGCGCCGCGTTCGCCTGCAGGGTTTTCAAAGCTTGCCCATCTCGGACTTGACTTTATTTTTGAATCGAACAGTTCCATAATTACCTCAAACAGTATGATGATTACTTATGTCAGAAATCTCTTATTTTGTCAAATAAATGCAGTATATAGCTAAAATTCAAAGAGGTCGGCAAGATATGCTTGCCGACCTCTGATACTAATAGATCATTTGATCTTTGCGAGAGACCATGAACCGCCCTCACAAATCCAGAATTCTCCGTATTCGTTGACCTGAGAAACAAACTCATATTTATTCTCAACAACAGTCTCGCCCTTGGCGCTTATAAGGCCGTATCCGCCGTTTATCGTATAGGTTGTAATATATCCGTTCGAAGGCAGGTAGAGACGTTCACGAATTCTGAACGATCCGTCATTCTTATCGTAATCATACTCGTCGATAGTATCCGGAGCGTCATAGATAAGGGCAGTCAGCATATTTCCTTTGGAATCGGCATAACCCCATTTACCGTCACGCATAACAGCAATTACGCCGTCAACGTCGATATCAGAATAAACATCGTCAAAAATGAATTCTGTCAAAAGCTTTCCGGATTTGATATCAAGCAGAGCGTATTTGTCGGATTTGTAAGTCTTGGTGAAAACGTCGTTACCGTATTCGTCTTTAACTATCTTATAGCTGCTCAACTCTTTGACCGCTTTAACAGCCGGTCTTGCAAAGTAAACGTAGTTGTCAAGAAGGCCTCTTACGTACGAATACATAAGCATAGTTTCAGCAGTATACGGGATAACTCCCTCCCAGTTATCACAGAGAAGCGGCATGCCGTTATACCAGTAAAGGTCAGCAAAGCTCTCTATGCCGAATCCGTAAGCTTCGATCTCCTTCAGTTCGCCGTACTTGTCTATCGCAAGGAACTTTTCAATATTCGTTCCTGTGTAGCCGCCTACAAATCTGCGCTCGTTAAACGTCTTATCGCTGCAGAGAAATTGATAGTCGATCGAGCTGAGCTTTGGCTCGGTTATAATTCTTCCTTCAGAGTCTATCGTGCCGTATGAACTGCCGCTTACAAACACGAAGCAGTTCATACCGATATCATTCGGATAAAACTGGATTCTGTCAGCTTTAACGGGTGAAAATTCCTTGACTGTGTACGGAAGATCTGCAGGAGATTCAGGCTCGGTTTCGGGCGTACTGTCAGACTCTGTTATCTTTCCGGTGTCCGTGCTCTTTGACGTGTCAGCGCTCGTATCATCGGATGACGAAGTGTCGCTGACGATAGAAATGTTTCCGAATGAACACGATACAAGGCTGAGTACCAGAACAATTACTGTTATAAGTAATAGAAAGCGTTTCATAGAACCCTCCATAAAGAATTTACTTTAATTTAATTTTACCATATAAAAAAATCTTGTCAACTGTAATTTTTTTAACATAAAATGCTGTTTTAATTGTGAGAATCCTTTGCGTTCACTTGTCTCATACAGTACTCGTTATTACTACGCTGCAGAAGCATATCGAATATCATTGAAATAAAGTGCCTTTTGTAACAAAAGACAATTTTTCATGTGAAAGATCTCCTGAAAGTACACTACTATACCTTATAAGTTAAAAAATCGGAGATGTATGAATGCATCTCCGATTTTTTGGTGCGGGTATCGAAAACGGACTTGGTACAGTCAATTGGAAAATGTTACAGACTTTGCCCATACTGCAATTTCTTGAGAGACTTTTTCGAAATTTGATTTCAGTGTCGCAAATTGCACGATCCAAAATGCATCATTTGCTTTGTAAACATAGGTAGAATATCGATATGTGTTATTGTTCTCCGGATTATCAAAATCATATTCAAACGAAATCAGCCCGTTATCAGTTTTCTTTTGGGAATGGCTTAAGCCATTGCTTTGAATAACCAAATCAGCATATTGGTCTAATGTATAATCCTCAAAGCCGTCAACTAACGCGAATGGCTCTTTCAAAGCAAATACCGCTACTTTTTTTGAATCAAATACAACGGTATAGTTTTTGACTGTCGTCTCTTTGAATTCTTCAGAAAGTGTTATGTTCATTCCGTTGGAAGAAAAAGTTTTTTCCTTGGGAGCTTTTGAGAAGAAACTGTTGGCAATAAAAAAACCGGCAACAGCCCCTGCAACAACGGCAAGAATAAGAATAATCAATCCTTTTCGCGTACCGCGCTTACGGTTTGATAAAGCTGAACTGTTTTCGTTATTGTCAAATTGAAACGCATTTCCATTAGCGGGATTGAATCGGTTTTGACCTGTAAGAAAAACATCCTCTTGTCCATCGGAAAGCTGATAAAACTCATTGCAGTAATCTTTACTGAGTTTATCCGCGATCACAAAAACCTTTAATGCGTGCTCTTCGACCGGAAAAGATTTTTCTTCTCCATTTTTCAGTTCTCCGAGCTTGCTGCAAAGCGTGTTGTTTATTGTGAAATCACCTGATGGATTTTCTACATATACTTTTAATTTTGCAAGACAGCCCACAAAACTTTTTGTTCTTTTAATAGTCAAATTTCGCATGGAATACGTTCTCCTTTATTATTGTGTTCTACTATGCTCTTGATCCGGAAGACTTCGCTGTAACATATCAAATTATATCATAGGTATATGCTTATTACAAGGGCGCACTTACTCACCACCAATAATGGTGCAGCTGTGCTGAGAAAGAAAATCGAGTATCCATAACCCAAGTCAGTTATGAATACTCGATATGGTGCGGATAAAAGGACTTGAACCTTCACCGAGTTGCCCCGACTAGAACCTGAAACATAAGATTCCTGCTCTAATGCTCCGCTTTTCGCGGCGTTGTGCGGCATTGCAAAAACGCCCGAAAAGCCCGTAACTACGCCATTTTCGCGAAATCCGGCTTCCC
>JAFSUU010000020.1 GCA_017445115.1 Clostridia bacterium
CGCTTCGCGTGTGATCCCACGCGATCAGATCGTATTTGTCCTTGAAATTGCGGTAGAAGGTCGCAGGAGAATACCCGCAGTTGTCCACGATATCCTGTATCGTGATCTTATCTATGTTTTTGCTCTCCGCCACCTCGCGAAAAGCCTGTGCAAGTATCTCTTTTGCTGTTTTGCGTTTCACTCTGATTACCTCACAACTCCCGATTTGTCGGGATCATTTTACCATTTCATTATGAATATTTCAACCTTATTCCCGTTACAGCTTGACCTTCAGCCGACAAAGCCCGCGGCGTTCCTCGCGGTCAAAGACGGACTGAGGGGGCTGCGGCAGTTTTTTCTTTGAAAAGGTGGTCGATCCGTAATAGGCGTTGAAATTCGCCGCCGGGAAAACCACGTATTCGCAGTCGTCCTGCTTGGTCTCTTCCACCAAATATTCCTTTGTTGTATCGGTGGCGTCAAAGAAAAAGCGCCGGTCACTGTTTTCCCCCTTCGAGGCGGAAATGATGCCGAGCGCCGATATTTGTCTGATCACGTACTTCTGTTTTGCCATACAGCGCCTCCCGATAAATTACCGGAGAGCATTATATCACAAATGTCGAAAAAAGTCAAGATGTGGTAATTTGGTAACTGCACGCACTTTTTCGATGTTGGTTTCACACAAAAACCGTAAAATCACTATTGACAAACCGGCCCGGTTGTGATAAAATGAATTTGCGACGGTATCGCAAATTGTGCGAAGGCGGTGTTTTAGATGGGCTATTCGACAAAGCAAAGAAAAGGTCTGATCGAAATGCTCGAGCGTCATCGGGACGAAACGCTTTCCGCCGATCAGATCGTGGACCTCATGGGTGAAGACAAGATCAGCAGGAGCGCCGTATATCGCAACCTGTCTGCGCTTGAAGAGCAAGGATGCGTCAAACGCATCACTCTTCCCGGGACAAAACGGATCTTTTTTCGTTACACCGCCTCGGAAGAATGCAGATCCCACTTGCATTTGGAGTGCTTCAAATGCGGAAGGACGTATCACATGAACGCTCCGTCCACAAACGCCCTGATCGAGAACGTGATGCAGCAATCAAAGTTCGAGGTGGACAGCGGCAGTACCGTTTTATACGGAGTATGTGAAAATTGCAGAAAAAACTGATTTAACGAAAGCGGAAAGGTGGTGTTATCATGGTGACAAAGCGTCGTTTTGCGGCTGCGATCCTCGCGGCTCTTATCCTTGTCGCCGTGACAGCCTTTCTGTTTATCGTCGTACATGAAGCCGATCACGACTGTATCGGCGAGGGCTGCCCGGTCTGCGCGATCGTCGCGGTCTGTCAGAATACTTTGAAAACGCTTTCCGGGGCGCTCGCGGTATTTGCCGCAATAGCCGCGTCGGTTTGTTTCGCCGAAATTTTCATTACGGTATTTAACGCGTCTTTTCACGGCGAAACGCCCGTTTCATTAAAAGTCAAGCTTCTGGATTAAAATAAGATGATACAAGGGAGCAGTCTGCCCTTTTTTGGGGCAGACTTTATCGGCAATGCCGTATCCCTTGTATTTTTATGCCCATTTTCAAATTCTTGTTTTAATTTCGGAGATTTTTATTATGAAAAAAATAATTGCAATCACTCTCTGCCTCATGATGCTTGCCGGCATCATGTCAGGCTGCGGAACTCCCGCGACAAATGGCGATAAGCTCAGCATCGTCACCACGATCTTTCCTGAATATGACTGGGTAAAGCAGATCATCGGGGATAAAGCCGGTCAGGCGGACGTTACGATGCTTCTCGATAACGGCGTCGACCTTCACAGCTATCAGCCCACGACTGACGACATCATCAAGATCTCGACCTGCGATATGTTCATTTACGTTGGAGGAGAATCCGACGAATGGGTAGAAGACGCTCTGAAAGAGGCGACGAATAAAGATATGGTAGTCATCAACCTTCTCGAAGCGCTCGGAGACGACGTAAAAGAGGAGGAAGTCAAGGAAGGCATGCAGGAGGACGAACACGAACACGGCGACGATCACGAAGATGAAGACCATGACCATGAAGAAGAAACGGAATACGACGAGCACGTCTGGCTCTCGCTGAAAAACGCCGCGAAGCTCTGCGGATATATCGCCGGAAAGCTCGGCGAGATCGACCCGGATAACAAAGATGCGTACAAAGCAAATACCGACGCATATATTGCAAAGCTGAACGCTCTTGACAAACAGTACAAAGATGCCGTCGGCTCAGCCGGAGCAAAGACGCTTTTATTCGGCGACCGTTTCCCGTTCCGCTATCTTACCGACGACTACGGGCTCGACTATTACGCGGCTTTCGTCGGCTGCTCCGCCGAAAGCGAAGCAAGCTTTGAAACGATCCTGTTCCTTGCAAACAAGGTCGATGAACTCGGTTTGAAGGCGATCATACAAATCGAGAGCGCGGACGGAAAGATCGCAAGAACGATAAAAGACACCACGAAAACGAAGGATCAGACGATCCTGACGCTGGATTCCATGCAGTCGACAACGTCTGTGGACATGAAAAACGGCGCTTCGTACCTTTCGATCATGGAAAAGAATCTGGCGGTTCTCAAAGACGCGCTGAAGTAAGGAGGACGGTTCGAAAATGGCACTGCTCACCTGTCAGGATCTTTCGCTTGGTTATGAAGGGCGCGAGATCGTTTCCGGACTGAATTTCAAAGTCGATTCCGGCGACTACCTGTGTATCGTCGGGGAGAACGGGTCCGGAAAAAGCACGTTGATGAAAACAATACTCGGACTGCAAGCTCCAATCGGCGGCAAGATCCTGACCGGTGACGGCCTGAAACCGAATGAGATCGGCTATCTTCCTCAGCAGACCGTTGTGCAGAAGGATTTCCCCGCGTCTGTCTGGGAGATCGTTCTATCCGGCTGCGGCAACAGAACGGGACTGCGTCCCTTCTATAACAAGGAAGAAAAGCGGATCGCAAAAGAAAAAATCGAAAAAATGGGGCTGACGCCGCTTTCCAAGCGGTGTTACCGCGAGCTTTCGGGCGGTCAGCAGCAGCGCGTACTGCTTGCCCGCGCGCTTTGTGCCACACGGAAAATGATTTTGCTCGACGAGCCGGTCTCAGGGCTCGACCCCAAGGTCACCTCTGAAATGTATGATCTTATAGAGTCGCTCAATAAAAAAGACGGCATCACCGTCATTATGATCTCGCACGATATTGAGGCCGCAGTGAAATATGCGGATCATGTTCTCCATATCGGGCACGAGGCCTTTTTCGGCACAAAAGAGGAGTATCTGAAAAGCGCTTCCTCGCGGACTTTTCTGAAAGGCGGTGAGGCAAATGGCTGAACTGTTTGATAAACTCTCGCTGTATCTGCAATACCCGTTTGTGCGCTATGCGCTTATCGTCGGCGTGCTGATCGCGCTCTGCTCGTCGCTTCTCGGCGTTACGCTCGTTCTGAAAAGGTTTTCCTTCATCGGTGACGGTCTTTCACACGTTGCCTTCGGCGCTATGGCGATCGCGGCGGTCGTGGGACTTACAAGCGAAATGCCGCTTGTGCTCGTGATCACGATCGTCAGCGCGGTTTTGCTTCTGCGCACGGGGCAGAACGCGAAAATCAAGGGAGACGCTGCCGTGGCCATGATCTCGGTAGGGGCTCTGGCTATCGGGTATCTTTTGATGAATCTTTTCTCAAAATCAAGCAACCTGTCCGGCGACGTATGCTCCACTCTGTTCGGCTCGACGTCCATTCTGACGCTGACGAAAACGCAGGTATGGATCTGCGCTGTTCTGTCCGTTCTCGTCGTTGCCGTCTTTTTATTCTTCTACAACAAGATTTTCTCGGTTACTTTCGACGAAAGCTTCGCCCGCGCGACCGGAACGAAAGCGGGGCTTTACAATCTGCTGATCGCCGTTGTGGTCGCCGTGATCATCGTGCTTGCCATGAATCTTGTCGGATCGCTTCTGATCTCGGCACTTGTCATTTTTCCGGCGCTTTCGGCGATGCGAGTCTTCAAAAACTTCAAAGCGGTTACGATATGCTCCGCCGTATTCTCGGTAAGCTGCGCTTTGCTCGGTATATTGATCTCTATTCTCGCGGGCACGCCGGTCGGTTCAACGATCGTGGCGGTGGATATCGCCGGATTCTTCATATTCTTCGTTACAGGTTCCGTAAAAGGGGGTATAAAGGGATGAAAAAAGTTATTTGTATTTTGATCGCCGCCGTGATGTGCCTCGCCGTCGCCGGGTGCGGAAATTCTCAGGAAGGAAGACCCGCTCAGGGCAATCAGGGCAAAACAGTCAACGACGTGCTGGATGAGAAAATGAACGAAAGCAGTCGAGAGACGGAAACCTCGCCGGATCAGAGCCGGACCGATGCATCGTCCGTCACTCAGCCTGTTGACGCGGGTCCCGTCGACGTCGATCTGACAAAGCTCAGTTCAACAATGGTTTACTCCGAGGTCTACAATATGATGTCCTCTCCCGAAAGCTATATGGGCAAGCGGGTCAGAATGAAAGGGTCGTTTGCTTACGCGGAGGGTGACGGCAGATATTATTTTGCCTGCATCATTGCCGACGCCACCGCCTGCTGCGCGCAGGGGATCGAGTTTGTCCTGAAAGACGAACGGAAATTCCCGGACGAATACCCGTCAAAGGGAGCGGAAATAACCGTGGTAGGCATATTTGACACCTATAAGGAAGAAGCTTATCAATACTGTCAGCTGATCGACGCGATAATGGAATAAGTATTCATTTTTATAAAAAGCCGCATAACATTTTGATAACTGCACGCACTTTTTACAAAGCACAGGCAAGACCGACGGGAAACCGCCGGTCTTTTTTTATGCCCAAAAACTCGAAAGGAGATGACGCCTATGAGGGCATCCGGCTGAAAAGCCAAGCAACGACAGCAACGTATGTGCAAAATAAATTGAAAAATCGACAGTCCGGAGAGACGGACAGAAAGCGGTAAAAACCATGAAACAATTCAAAGACAATTTCATCATCGGTATCGACCACGGTTACGGCAACATCAAAACTGCAAACCACGTATTCAAGACCGGCGTCGCCGAAAGTGAAACGGAACCTGTTTTCGGGACGATCATTTTGCGCTACAACGGGAAGTATTATCTTATCGGAGAGAATCACAAGGAGTTCAGCGCCGACAAGATCACCGACGGGGAGTATTTTATCCTTACCCTTGCCAGCATCGCCATGGAGCTGAACAGCTACGGGCTGACGGAAGCGAACGTGCATATCGCGGTGGGGCTGCCCTTAAAATGGGTATCGCAGCAGAAAAAAGCGTTCTCCGACTATCTTTTGAGGGTACCGGACGTAAGATTCACGTTCAACCGTAAAAAATACCACGTTCGCATTACCGGCGTCAACATCTTCCCGCAGGGCTTTGCCGCTATTCAGGAAAAGACGGCTACGATGAACGGAATGACGGTTCTCTGTGACATCGGCAACGGCACTATGAACGTTCTTTTTCTGAAAGACGGCAGACCCGATCCGCTGAAAGCGTACACCGAAAAGTTCGGCACACGGCAGTGCGTAATCGC